>DASVGG010000055.1:0-114550 GCA_036379655.1 Pyrinomonadaceae bacterium | reverse complement strand
ACGCCACGGCGCTGCGCGACGTTGAGTTGGCGAAGCAGTTGTCTTTGTCGGTCGTGTGGGCGGTCTACGGCGCGGGTCTGCTGTTGGTGGGTCGCGTGCGGCGTTCGCGTCTGCTGCGCCTGATGGCGCTCGCGCTGTTGGGACTGACGACGCTCAAGGTCTTCTTCCTCGACCTCTCGGCGCTCGACCGCGCCTACCGCATCGTCTCCTTCATCGTGCTCGGCGCGATCCTGCTCGCCGTCTCCTACCTCTACCAGAAGAGTCAGCAGCGCGCGGCCTCGGAGGCGGTAGAAGAGGAAGCACCGCCCGCGCCCGACCCGAGCGAGGCCACGGGGTGAGCGCCGCGTGCTTGAAGAGGATGCGGTCTCGTCTCTGGAACAGAGTCTCGAAGCGGTGCTCGCGTGAATGAGGAAGGAAGAATCTTGACTAAGTTCCTGTCGCTCGTCCTGACACTCGCCGCCGCGCTCACGGCCTTCGCGCGGACGCAGGAGGCGCCGCCGTCGCGCGAGTTCACGCACGTCGAGGTCGTCGGTTGGGACCTCTCGGGCTTTGACGAGAAGGTAAGGGAGGCGGTGTCGAAGGCCAACGCGCGCGGCGCGGGCGAGGCCGAGCGGCGCGCGGCGGCGGCGCTCGCCGAGCGCGCGGAGTTCTTCTGGAGCGCGGGCATGCCCGCCTTCTACAAGTACGCGCTCGGCGACTACCGACACGTCCTGCGCTTCCGCCCCGAAGACGCGGAGGCGCGCGAACGCGCCGACGACATCGTCAACATCTACAAGTCGATGGCGCGCCCCGTCCCGACGAACGGCGAGTCGAAGTCGGGCGAAGGCTTTCTCGTCGAGTTGTTCAGGACGACGCCGAAGCGTCTGGCCTTCGAGCCGGGCAAGGTCTACGCGGAGTCCGGCGAGGTCTCCGACCGCGTCGCCTTCGTCTACGAGTTCGACGCGCTCGCGGGCCAGAGGTTGAGCGTCAGGCTCAAGGCGAAGGGGAAGACTGAAGCGGTCTTCGACCTGCTCGCACAGGAGGCGGGCGGGCCGCGCGCGCTCCTCACGAGCGCGTCCGACGAGCAATACCTCCTGCCCTCGGCGGGCAAGTACCTGATACGCGTCTACGCGAAGGGCGGGCGCGCGGACTACGAGCTGAGCGCCGAGTTGAGGTGACGGCGCTTCACTCGGCGGCCGGCTGCGCCCCAACGGCGTGGGCGCGCTCGACCTCCGCGTCCATGCGGCCGGCGAGCATGAGCGCGACCATCTTGTAGTCGCCCGCGAGCGACCAGAGCGGGTGCTTGAAGGTGGCCGGGCGGTTGTGCTCGACGAAGAAGTGGCCGACCCACGCGGCGGCGTAGCCGGGCACGAACGCGAGCGGCAGCCAGCGCCAACGACCCGTCGCCGCCAGTCCGACGAGCAGCGCCGTCCCCGTCAGCGTCCCCGCCAAATGCAGCGCGCGCGTGCCGGGCCGGCTGTGTTCGCGCACGTAGTAGGGCCAGAACTCCGCGAACGTCTTCATCTCACTCTCGGCCATGTCAACACCTCATTCGTCTACCTGACGGAACAGGCGGCTGTAGTCTTCCGGCGAGGCGGGCGCGACGCGCGCGAGTTGCAGGTTCTCTTCGACGTGTTCGCGGCGGCTCATGCCGACGAGCGCCGTGGTGACGCCGGGCGTGGAGCGCGTGAACTGGATGGCCGTCTGCGCGTCGGTCGAGAGCGAGCCGAGCGGCTCGCGGATGCGCGCGGGGAGGTCGCGCGCCACCTTGCCCTGCATGATGGAGGCGCTGGCGACGACCGTCACGCCGAGCGACTTCGCCGCTTCGAGCAGAGAGACGCGCTCGCCACGGTGCATGTGGTTCTCGTTGACGAGCGCCTCGGGCATGGCGAGGTTGAAGGGGAGTTGGATGAAGCGGAAGCCGTGCTCGTCTCCGCCCGCCGCGCGCGCAAGCTCCCAGATGCGTTCGAGCGAGTGGTGGCCGGGCGTGCCGGCCTTCGCGCGGAAGCCGTTCCACGTCGCCACGCCGTAGAAACGTATTCGCCCTTCGGCGCGCTCGCGCTCCAACTGCTCGAAGGCCGCGCGCAGGCGCGCGTCGAACTCTTCGCGCGCGACCACTTGTAACTGCGTCTCCGGGTTGTGGACGTAGTAAACGTCAATCGTCTCAAGGTCCATGTTGCGGAGCGACTGCGCGACCTGGTGCGCGAGGTAGCCGGGCGTCATGCAGTGGCTCCCGGCGGCGATGTCGTTGAGAGTGATGACACCGGGTTTGACGAAAGTCTCTTCGACGTATGCGCGCACGCCGGCCTGCCCGGCGGGCGGGTGCGTGTCAAAGGGCAGGTAGCCGCCCTTCGTGCAGACGACCATCTCTTCACGCCCGAACCCGGCGGCCGTCAAACTCTTTAACGCCTCGCCGATGGATCGCTCGCTGCGTTGGAAGCGATAGTTGGCGGCGGTGTCGATGACGTTGACGCCGAGTTCGACAGCGCGCGTGATGGCTTCGGCGTAAGCGCGGTCGGTCTCTTCGTCCGCGTTACCAAGATAAGTGCCGACGCCGACGGAGGAGAGCCAGAGGTTCTGCTCGAAGCGGAAGTGCTCGTCGGCGGCCGTCTCGCGGAAGCGTTGGCGATAGCGGTCGGTGCCCTCGGTCGTGGCGTGGCCCGGCAGAGTCATAGCCCTCGAATCCCCCTCGTCTTTTCGTGTAAGTTCGCGGGCGAGTTTAGCACAGCTTCAACTACGGGGACGCGGTGTGTTAGGGTTGGGCGCAACCCATGAGCACTGACGGACATGACGGCGGCGCGCGCGCGAGCACGCTCGATCTGCCGCCGCGAGAGTTGGAGGAGTTGGGCCGCGCGTTCGGCCGGATGGCGCTCGAATATCTGGGCGCGCCCGAGGCGTTGCCGGTCTTCCCCGACACTTCGGCGGAGAGACTGGCGGGCCTCTTCGGCGGTGCGCTGCCGGCGGAAGGCGTCGGGTTGGAAGCGTTAACGAGTGCGTGCGCGGAGGTCTTCAAACAGAGCCGGCAGAACGGGCACCCGCGCATGTTCGGTTACGTCGCTTCGCCCGCGACGCCGGTCGGAGCGTGGGCGTCGCTGGCGGCGGCGGCGCTCAACTCGAACGTCACGTCGTGGCGCTCGGCGCCGGGGCCGACGGAGGTCGAGCGGACGGCCGTCCGCTGGCTCGCGGAGTTGATTGGGTTCAAGGGCGAGGGGTTGAACGAGACTTGCGGCGGGCTCCTGACGAGCGGCGGCTCAATGGCGAACCTCAACGCGCTCTTCGTCGCGCACCGCGCTCAGGCACAAGACGCTTCACGCAGAGGGCTCTGGGGCGAGAGCGCGCCGGCGACCGTGTATGCGTCGGACCAGGTGCACCTCTCCATCCCGAAGGCGGCGGACATCCTCGGCCTCGGCCGCGAGCAGGTGCGCGTCGTGCCTTCGGACGAAGGCTTCCGCATCGACGTGCGCGCCTTGCGCGAGCGCATCGAGGCGGACGCGCGCGCGGGCCTGCGCCCCTTCTGCGTCGTGGCGAGCGCGGGCACGGTCTCGACGGGCGCGGTCGATGCTTTGAATGAAGTGGCGAAGGTCGCACGGGAGCACACGCTCTGGTTCCACGTTGACGGCGCTTACGGCGCGCTCGCCGCGAGCACGAAGGCAAAGCGCGCGCTCTTCAAAGGAATCGAAGCGGCCGACTCGGTCTCGCTCGACCCGCACAAGTGGCTCTACACGCCTTTAGGCTGTGGCTGCCTGCTGTTGCGCGAGCCGGAGCGCGCGCGCGCCGCGTTCGCGGGGACGGAGGAGGGCTACATCAAGGTCTTCGAGCGCGAGGAGTCGGAGGCGTTCGCTTTCTGGGACTACGGCACGGAGCTGTCGCGCCCCTTCCGCGCGCTCAAGGTCTGGGCGACGCTTTCGTACTACGGCGCGCACCGCGTCGGCGCGGCCATCGAAGAGGACTGCGCGACGGCCGCTTACATGGCCGAGCGCGTCCGCGACGCCGATGACTTCGAGTTGCTGGCGCCGGTCACGCTCGGCATCTGCTGCTTCCGCTACGTGAACGCGGGCGCGCGGCGCGGGCTTGAGGATGAAGAGACCAGGGACGAGACCAACGCGCGGCTCGATAACTTGAACGAGCGCGTCATGCAACGCGTCCAGCGCGGAGGCGAGGCTTACGTCTCCAACGCCGTCCTGCGCGGACGCTTCGCGTTGCGCGCCTCCGTCACGAACTATCGCACGACACATGGTGACATTGATTTAACTCTCGAAGTCATCCGCCGCGCGGCGCGCGAACTTGAAGGCTAAAGCAATTTCAAATCTTTTTATGGAAGTAACAAGGGGTGAGTTCGAGCGGGAGTTGCGCGCGGGGGTCGAGTTGGCGCGGCGTGCGGGCGAGGCGGCGCTCGTCTATTACGGGAAGCCTCTGCGCGTCGAGCACAAGGAGGAGTTCGACGAGCCGGTGACGCAGGCCGACCGCGCCGTCAACGAGTTGATCGTGCGCGCGCTACGCGAGCAGTTCCCCGACGACGGCGTCCTCGCGGAAGAGTCGGTCGATACGGACCGGCGCATCGGGCGCGCGCGCGTGTGGATGATCGACCCCATCGACGGCACGAAGGGCTTCATCGCGGGCACGGGCGACTTCTGCGTGCAGATCGGGTTGGCCGTCGAGGGCCGCGCCGCGCTCGGCATCCTCTACGCGCCCGCGACCGACGTGCTCTACTGGGCCGCGCGCGGCCACGGCGCGTGGGTGCTGCGCCCCACGTCGGAGGCGGACGCGAGCGCGAAGGCGGAACGTTTGAGCGTCACCGAAGAGACGGAGTTGGGACGCATGCGCATCGCCGAGAGCCGCTCGCATCGCGGGCCGCGAATGGAGTCGGTCGTCGGCGCGCTCGGCGTCCGCGCGGAGGTGCGCAGCCATTCGGTCGGCATCAAGGTCGGGCTCTTAGTTGAGAAACAGGCCGACCTTTACATACATCTCTCGCCGAAGACGAAGCAGTGGGACACGTGCGCGCCCGAGGCCGTGCTCGTGGAGGCGGGCGGGCGCATGACGGACGTGTTCGGCGAACCGCTCCGCTACAACACGCCCGACGTGCTCAACCGCAACGGGCTCGTCGCCTCGAACGGCGCGGCGCACGACAAGGTCATCGGGCGGCTCCAACCTCTGCTCGAAGAGTGGGGGCGCGTGCCCGCGTGAGTTACATCAGTCTTAAATTCAAAACGGAAGAAGGAGAAGAGAATGAAGCGAACAGGTTCCGCCGTGTGGCAGGGTGGCATCAAGGATGGCAAGGGCACGGTCTCGACCGAGAGCGGCGTGCTCGACGGCGCGCAGTACTCTTTCAGCACGCGCTTTGAAGACGGGAAGGGGACGAACCCCGAAGAGTTGCTCGCGGCGGCGCACGCCGGCTGCTTCTCGATGGCGCTCTCGAAGCAGTTGAACGACGCGGGCTTCACGGCCGACTCCATCAACACGACCGCGGCCGTGCGTCTGGAGAAGACCGACGCCGGTTTCAGCATCACCAAGGTCCACCTCGACGTGACGGCGCGCGTCCCCGGCGCAGACGCCGCCGCCTTCGAGACGGCCGCCAACAACGCCAAGGCCGGCTGCCCCGTCTCGCGCCTCTTCAACGCCGAGATCACTCTGGACGCGAAGCTCGCGGAGTAAGGTAAAGAGAATTTCACCACGGAGACACGGAGACACGGCTTGAACTTAAAGCCGTGTCTCCGTGGTAAAGGGGAAGGGGAAAGGAAGACGACAACCCTTCCCCTTTACCCCTTCCACCTTCCCCTTTTATACTGGCCGCCCCGCGAGCGGGCGTCCGGCCCCGGGCCGCCGCTCGTCTCACCTTTAAAGCCTACGCATGTGGTGGCACCCGTGAACCTCAGAACAAAACTGATCATCGTCTTCGCCGCGCTCGCGCTCCTGCCGCTGGCGGTCGTCTGCCTGCTTCAATACCGCGCGGGCGCGGGCGCCGTCGAGTCGCTTTTGCGCGAGCGCTCGGCCGACCGCGCGGACCGCGTCGCGGGCGGCGTCGAGCACATCCTCTCGGCGCAGCAGCGGCGCCTGACCGAACTCGCGCAGTCGGAGCCGCTGCGCGCTTACGCGCAACGACGGGCGCCCGCGTCGGCCGCGTCGAACACGCCGAGTGCGAGCGCCGCAACGCAGGACTCGGGCGCGGACGTGCCGCAGGCGGTGCGCGACCGCTTCAACGCATACTTCGCCGCCGCCGGGCGCGACTACTTGCAGGCCGTCACGTACCTCGACCGCCCGGGCACGCCCGCGCTCCGCGTGAAGGCTTCGGAGGGCGGCGGCCTCGTCTTCCAGACTTCGGACTTCATGACCAACGAGGTGCGTTGCGACCCGAGCGTCTGGGAGAGACGCTCGGCGGAGGCGCTGCGCTCCGGCATCATCCAGGAATCGTACGGCGCTTCGCTGCGCATCACCGCGCCCGTCGGCGACCCCAAGCCGCTCACTTTCGACAACTACCCGGCGGGGGCCGTCGTCGCGGAGTTCAGACTGAGCGGCCTGCTGCGAGACGCCGACGGCGCCGAGTCGGCCGCGGGGCCGCCCGCGCGGCGCAGCATCCTCGCGCTCGATAACGCGACCGACAACGTCGTCTATCACACGAACGAGGCGCTCAGGCACCAGACGGCGGGCGCGATGCCGTACTTCGCGGAGGTCGCGGCGCGGATGAAGGCCGGCGGGTCGGGCTCCGGCTTCTACGAGACGGCCGAGGGCGGGACGCAGCTCGCCTCGTTCCGGCAGGTCGAGGGGTTGGGCCTCTCCGTGGCGGCGTCGGAGGACTACGCGGGTGCGCTGGCGCCGGTGCGGCGCGCGGCGTTGTGGGGCGGGGCGTTGGCGCTGCTCGCGGCGGCGGCGGGCGCGGTGCTGTTCAGCCTCATCGCGGCGCGCGAGACGCGCGGCATCAACCTCGTCGCGCGTAGAGCTTCGGCCGTCGCCGCGGGCGACCTCGAACAGCGCATCGAGGTCAGCCACAGCGGCGAGACGCGCGAGCTGGCAGAGAACTTCAACGCCATGACCGAGCGGCTGCGCGAGCTGATCGCGCGCGAGGCCGAGTCGCGCCAGTTCGCCTCGTTCATGCGCATCTCGGCGATGGTCTCGCACGACTTGAAGAACGCCATCGCGGGGTTGTCGATGCTCGTCTCTAACATGGAGAAGCAATTCCACCGCGAGGAGTTCCGCGCCGACGCCATCGACAGCCTGCGCGAGGCGACCGAGAAGTTGAAGCGCACGGTCGCGCGCCTCTCGGAGCCGGCGAAGTCTTTGAGCGGCGAGTATCGCATCGCCTCGCGGCCGACCGACCTCGTCCCCATCATGCGCCGCGTGCTCGCCACCAACGCCGAGCCGACGCGCCCCTTGAACGACATCGAGGCGCGGCTCCCCGACAAACTCGTCGTGACGGTCGAGCCCGAGCGCGTCGAGAACGTCATCGAAAACCTCGTCATCAACGCGCTCGAAGCGATGGGCGCGAAGGGCGGGCGCCTGACGGTCGAGGCCGGCAAGCTCGACGGCGACTACGTCTTCTTCAGCGTCGCGGACACGGGCGTCGGGATGACGAAGGAGTTCATCAAGACGCGCCTCTACCGCCCCTTCTCGACGACGAAGAACAAGGGCATCGGGCTCGGGCTCTTCACCGTCAAGGAGGTGGTCGAGGCGCACGGCGGCAAGTTGGAGGTCGAGTCGAGCCCCGGCGCTGGCACGCGCTTCCGCGTCGTGCTACCATCCCGCCTGTTTCAATCCGGCGAGAGGCGCGAGCGGCCGTGGAAGGCGGCGGCCGCAACAACAACGGAGAGCGCGTTGCCCAACTCGTCCGGATAACCCCTTCAGCTTTTCCCGGCAGATAACTTAAGAATGATGCGGCCCCGGGCGCGCGGGCGTCCCTGCCCGCCATGAGCACGGCCGCGCGAAGACGCGGAGACTTTAAGTCTCAGGGTTGAGAAGAAGGGAATGGTCGGAAGCGTGCTTGCGACACGCTTCGGCGGGCAGGGATGCCCGCGCTCCCGGCAGGGATGCTGCCCTATACATCCGAATTCCCCTAGTCATGACCGAACAAGCGGAACATAAGACGACGGTGCTGGTCGTGGACGACGACCGCCTGCTGCGCCGGCAGCTCCACTGGGCGCTCGTCGAGCGCCACCGCGTTCTCGAAGCCGAGACGCGCGCCGACGCCGTCGAACTCCTCCAGCGCGAGCGCGTGGACGTGGTCATCTGCGACCTCCACCTGCCGCCCGACCTCGACGGCATCGAAGAAGGACTCGCCGTCGTCGAGGCCGCGCGCAGCGAGCGCCCGTCGGTGCCCGTCGTCGTCATCACGGGGAGCGACAACAAGCAGGCCGCGCTCGAAGCCGTGCGGCGCGGCGCCTACGGCTTCTTCGAGAAGCCCTTCGACGAGGAGGAGGTCTCGCACATCGTCACGCAGGCGGCGCGCGTCCGCTGCCTTGAGACCGAAGTGCTGAAGCTCCGCTCGGAGCTGAAGATGCATCGCGGCTTCGGCCGCTTCGTCGGGACGAGCGCCGCGCTCGAACGCACGCTCAAGCAGGCGCGCGCCGTCGCCGACACCTCGGCCACGGTGCTCATCACCGGCGAGAACGGCACGGGCAAGGAAGTGCTCGCGCGCGCCATCCACGAGGAGAGCGGACGGCGCGACCGCCCCTTCGTCGCCGTCAGTTGCGCGGCGCTCCCCGAATCGCTCATCGAGTCGGAACTGTTCGGCCACGTTCGCGGCGCCTTTACCGACGCCAAGGCCGACCGCGTCGGCCGCTTCGAACTCGCCAACGGCGGCACGCTCTTCCTCGACGAGATCGGCGAGCTGCAACCCTCCGTGCAGGTGAAACTGCTACGCGTCTTGCAGGAGCGCACCTTCGAGAAGGTCGGCAGCAACCGCCCCGTCAACGTGGACGTGCGGCTCATCGCCGCGACCAACCGCGACCTCGAACAGGAGGTCTCTTCGAGCCGCTTCCGCGAAGACCTCTTCTACCGCCTCAACGTCGTGCCGCTCCACATGCCCGCGCTCAGGGAGCGGCGCGAGGACGTGCCGATGCTGGCCGCGCACTTCGCCGCCAAGGCTTCCGAGAAGCACGACCGCCCGCTGCCCGACCTCGACCCGGCGCTCCTCGAAGCCTTGCAGGAGTACGACTGGCCCGGCAACGTCCGCGAGCTTGAGAACATGGTCGAGCGGCTCGTCGTGCTGACGAAGGGCTCGCAGCTCGGCGTCGAGTTCCTGCCCGAGAAGATGCTGCGCTCGGCCCCGGCCGCGCACACGCCCCCGGGCGTGGCCGTCGCCGACGAGACGACGCTCGAAGGCGCGACGCTCGCGCTGCGTCGCCGCATGGTCATCTCCGCGCTCCAGGCCGAAGGCGGCAACCGCGTCGCCGCCGCCCGCCGCCTCGGCATCAGCCGCTCCTATCTCCACCGCCTCATCAGCGAACTCGCCATCACGGGAGTCTGAAAAACGATGAAGTAGGAACGCTGAACGATGAACTGAAGACCAGACGTTTTCAGTTCATCGTTCAGCGTTCCTACTTCTGAGTTCCCATCCCCTGTTCTCACTTGTGCACACAGTGGGGTAGACGCCTGTCTACTGGTGTGTACATCCAAATCTTTTGCCAACCGCCCCGTATGCGTTTTTGGCGGGAAATTCGCGTTTTCCGTTTGGCGGGGGCGTTGGCACCGTCCTTGCAATAGGGACGCGCAGGTGAGGGCTTTAAACCTGGCATCCGCCGGAAAGGTGATGGAAGTAGATGATGGGTGAAGACATCGCCGGAGCCATTTTGGTGAATGACGGGGAAGAAGATGATGACGAAGCCGAAGGTACTCATTGTTGATGACGACGTTGCGATCACGCAGCAGCTCTTCTGGACGCTGTGCGATGAGTTCGAGGTGATGACGGCGAACAACCTCTCGTCAGCCATTCGCCGCGCAACCATCTACGAGCCGGACGTTGCCATCCTTGACCTTCACTTGCCGCCAACCCTCGACGCGCCTGACACCGGGCTCCGCATCCTCGACTACGTGAAGAGCCACCTCCCCGCGTCGAAGGTCTTCGTGGCTAGCTCCGACCCCTCGGGCGAGATGCGGCGCGAATGCGTCCGCCGTGGCGCCGACGGGTTCTTCGACAAGCCGCTCGACGTTGAGCGCCTCGTCGCCACCGTCCGCCGCACCGCCGTCGCACATCGGCTGGCGGCGGCCTGAACAGACGGGACATGAGTTTCACCCCGGCAGGCGGTTGACCACGGCCGCCGTTGGCAAAGCGAGGGCATACTTCATAGCCCTGCCTCGCGAAGTTCTAATGCTCTTTGAGTTTTAGAGAATTCGGCCCTCGCCTACCCCAACATCGAGTGGCCGTGACGGCGATCGCGCGTTAAGGCATCCCTTCTGCCTTGTGCGGTCGCTAAAGCCCCCGTCTCCAAATAAGACTGCCCAGAGTCGCGGGGGCTTTATTTTACCCCGGAAAGTCGCAACTTTCCGTCCCCCTCCTCACGAGAACAAAGAGGCGGCGCCTGATCCCCTTCAGGCGCCGCCTCTTTGTTCTTGTATTGGTCCGTTACTTAAGCCCGCTCACTTCGCGCGCGCCTCCCTGATCTTCTCGATGAAGGAGCGCGCCGTCTCCGTGATGGACTGGAAGTCGCCCGTCTTGGCGCCGCCCGTCAAACTCCCGCCCGCGCCCACGGCCACGGCGCCCGCCTTAATCCACTCGGCGACGTTCGAGAGGTCCACGCCGCCCGTCGGCATCAGAGGCGCCTGCGGCAGCGGCCCCTTGATGGCCTTGATTATCCCTGGCCCGAACGCCTCGCCGGGGAAGAGCTTTATAACGTCGGCGCCCAACTCCATCGCCTCAATCACGTCCCTGATTGACATCGCGCCCGGCATGACCGGGACTTGATAACGATTGCAGAGCCGCACCGTCTCCGGGTTGAGCGACGGCGAGACGACGTAACTCGCGCCCGAGAGAATGGCGATGCGCGCCGTCTCCGGGTCGAGCACGGTGCCGGCGCCGAGTATCAACTCTGACGGCTTGTAGGCTTTAGCCATCTCTTCGATGACGCGGTGCGCGCCGGGCACGGTGAAGGTCATCTCGACGGCGGGGCAGCCCCCCGCGAGCACGGCGTCGGCGACGCGCCGCGCCTGCTCGCCCGACTCCGCGCGCACGACGGCGACGAGGCCCGCTTCGATGATGCGCCTCAGTATCTCAAGTCTGGGAATCATTCGGTCGCAGCTCTCCGTTCTGTTCAGCGGACGCCGAGCAGGATGTCGATGGTCAACTGGTCGAGCCGCTCGTACTTCAGACCGGCCGATGACAATTCCGCGCGGTCGAAGTCCTGCGCTAACAACTCGGCGGCCTTGCCCTTCTCGAATTTGGTCGCGCCGCCGTTACCGTCGGACGCGGCGATCTCGGCCAGTATCTGCTTGATCTCGGGGTCGCGGTTCCACTGCTCGCCCTTCGCTTTGAGTATCAGGTAGGTGCGCATGCAGCCGCGCGCGAAGTCCTTGACGCCCTCGTAGTCTTCGGTGCGGTACGCGTGCGCGTCGAAGGCGCGCGGCCCGTCGTAGCCCACGTCCTCTAAGAACTTGACGAGGAAGAACGCGGTCTTCGGGTTGGCGCTGCCGAAGCGTAAATCCTGGTCGTACCTTCCGGGCACCTGGTCGTTGAGGTCGATGTGAAAGAGCTTGCCCGCCTCCCACGCCTGCGCGACGGCGTGCGTCATGTTCAAGCCCGCCATGTGTTCGTGCGCGACTTCGGGGTTAACGCCCACCAACTCAGGACGTTCGAGCGTGGAGATGAGCGCGAGGTAGGCGCCCGTCGTCGGCATGTAGATGTCGGCGCGCGGCTCGTTCGGCTTCGCCTCCAACGCGAAACGGTAGTCGTAGCCCTGTTCAATCGAGTACTCGCACAGGTAGTTCAGCGCCTCCCTCAACCTCTTCACGCCCTCGTCCGCGCGGCGGCAGGCATCGGTCTCGACGCCCTCGCGCCCGCCCCAGAGCACGAATATCTTCGCGCCGAACTCCGCGCCCAAGTCCATCGCGCGCATCGTCTTCTGCAAGGCGTAAGAACGGACGCGTGCGTCGTTGGCCGTGAACGCGCCGTCGCGGAAGACAGGCTCGTAGAAGAGGTTGACGGTCGCCATCGGGACGACCAACCCGGCCTCCTCGCAGGCCGAGCGAAACTCGCGCACGATGCGGTCGCGCTCGGAAGGCGTCGCGTCAATCGGCACCAGGTCGTTGTCGTGGAAGTTGACGCCCCATGCCCCGACCTCGCCCAGGAGTTTCGCCGCGTCGTTGGGCGGTAAGCTAGGACGCACGGCATCGCCGAACGGGTCGCGGCCACGGTTGCCGACCGTCCAGAGGCCGAAGGTGAACTTGTGCTCCGGCTTCGGCTCGTACTTGTCTTCTGCCATTGTCTTGATCTCCCTTTCTCCTTGTCAGTCTCCGGCCGATGCCTCGGCGATGCGGCGCAGCGCCGGGTAGATCGCACGAAAGATTCTATAACGCTCGTCCATGATGCGCTTCCCTTCGGCGTCGGGCGGCGTGCGCTCGCGGACACGCACCGTGGCGGCGCACGCCTCGTCAACGGTCGCCCACGCGCCGCCGCCCACGCCCGCCAGCAGCGCCGCGCCGTAGGCGGCGCCCTCGTCCGCCTCGACCAACTCAACCTCGCGCCCGTACACGTCCGCCTGTATCCGCCGCCACACGCGCGAACGCGCGCCGCCGCCGCCGAGCCTGATCGACTCGACGGGCACGCCCATCTCCTCGAAGATGGTGAAGGTGTCGCGCAGACTGAACGCGACGCCTTCGAGGATGGCGCGGACGACGTGCGCGCGCTTGTGGCTCGCGTTCAGGCCCACGAGCGCCGCGCGCGCGTGCGGGTCGAGGTGCGGCGTCCTCTCGCCCATCAGGTACGGCGCCCACAAGACACCGTCCGAACCCGGCGGCGCCTTCGCCGCTTCTTCACTCAGACGTTCATAAGGGTCGCGCCCGTCGTCCGTGCCCGCGCCGAACTGGTCGCGGAACCAGCGCAGAGATAACCCCGCGCCCTGCGTCACGCCCATGACGTGCCAGCGTTCGGGGACCGCGTGACAGAAGGTGTGGACTCTCCCTTGAGGGTCGAGCGCCGGCCGGTCGGTCGCGGCGAAGACGACGCCCGAGGTGCCGATGGTCGCGCTGACCGCGCCCGGCCTCACGATGCCCATGCCGACCGCGCCCGCCGCCTGATCGCCCGCGCCCGCGACGACCGGCGTCCCCTCGCGCAACCCCGTCGCCTTGGCCCCTTCGGCCGAGACGCGCCCCGTCACCTCTTGCGACTCGTACACGCGCGGGAGCAGAGCGCGGTCTAGCCCCGTGAGTTCGAGCATCTCGTCCGACCACTTGCGGTGTGTCACGTCGAAGAGGAGCATGCCCGAGGCGTCGGCCACGTCGGTCGCCTTCTCGCCCGTCAGGCGCAGGCGCACGTAGTCCTTCGGCAGCAGCACCGTCCGCACGCGCCCCCAGACCTCCGGCTCGTGCTCGCGCACCCAGAGCATCTTCGGCAGCGTGAAGCCTTCGAGCGCGGGGTTCGACACGAGTTGAATCAAACGCTCCGCGCCCACCTGTTCCGTCAACGCGCGACACTGCTCGTGCGTGCGCACGTCGCACCAGATGATTGAGGGACGAAGCGGCTCGTCCGTTTCATCAAGCAGCACGGCGCCGTGCATCTGCCCCGTCAGCCCGACGCACGCGACATCCTCCGCGCGCACGCCTTCGGCGTTAAGCACCTGGCGTATGGCGGCCTCACACGCGCGCCACCAGTCGCGCGCGTCCTGCTCGGCCCAACCCGTCCGCGGCGAGGCGAACGGCTCGTGCTCCACGGTCGCGGCAGCCGCCACGCGCCCCCCTTCGTCAACCACGAGGGCGCGGCTCCCGCCCGTCCCAACGTCAATCCCGAGTAGCTTCATATGCTTCGTCTTTACCTTTGTGACCTTCGTGCAGACCTTCGTGACCTTTGTGGTTAAGCACGTCGAACTTAACCACAAAGGTCACGGAGGTCTGCACGGAGGTCACGAAGATTTGGCTGAACGCTTACTTTATCACCAGATGTCCGAAGACGGCCGCGCCCGGCGAGGAGCCGGAGATGATGAGCGGGGCGTGGCCGGTGCGGCGCTCGTACTCCCGCGCCACGGCCTCCACGCTCGGGCGCGCGCCCTTGCGGCCGAGGACGGCGACGGTGCCGCCGCTGCCGCCGCCCGTGATCTTCGCGCCGCAGAGCCCCGACTCGGCCCCCGCCTCGCGCACGAGCCTGACCAACTCGTCCGTGCCCGGCGAGCCGAGGCAGCAGGCCGAATAGCTCTTGTGCGACTTGTACATCAGTTCGCCCAGCTCCGCGCCGCGCGCGGCGGCGTCGGGGCCGGAGAGTATCTCGGCGAAGCGCGTGACGCGCGCGTGCTCGAAGACGGGGTGCTGCGTCGCCTGCCGAACGTGGTAGTGGCGCGCGGGGTCAACGGTCGTCACTGGGTCCGTGATGCCCCAGTACCGCTCAAGAAATTCCGCGCCCGACATCCGCGCCGGAAGACTTGAGGCGTAGCGCGCCTCGAACTCGGCGGGCGTGATGTTGGCGAGGTAGCCGTGCCACCGTGGGTCTTCAACGTGGACGTGCCCGTGCCCTTCGCCTTCACTCACGCGCAGGCCGGCCATCTCCGCGATCATGCGGTAGCCCATGAAGGCCGCCGTCCTGACGGTGCCGTAGTCGGCGCCGCCGACCGAATGCCTGATGCCGGAATCGACGCCCCACACCTCAAACTCTTCCGGCAGCGCGACCGTGCCCTTCAACTCGCCGGGCTGACACAGAAGGGCGAGCAGCTTGTCGGCTTCGCCGCACGCCGAGGTCATCTGGTCCATCACGCCGCACGGCGCGCAGGCGACGAGGTTCTCGACCTTCTGGCAGAGGAAGGCCAACTCCCTCGGGTCAAGGTCGAGTTGGTAAGCCGCGCGGACGGCCTGCATCGTCGCCACTTCGAGCGCGGCCGAAGAGCTGACGCCTTTGCCCTCGGGCACCTCTGAGCGGAGGAGGATGTGCGCGCCCTGCTCGAAGACGATTCCGCGCTCGCGCGCGAGGACGTGGAAGGCGCCCGCGACGTACGCGGCCCAGTCGCGCCCGCCGCGCTTGAAGTAGCGCGCGGCCTCCGCGTATCCGAGCGGCTTGCCCGCGCCGTCGTACAACTCGTCGAGCGGCATCTCGAACATGCGCGCGTGCCCCGCGTCGTTGGGCGGCAGGCTGACGACGACGAGCCTCCTCTCCGGCCTGAGTTGCAACGCGGCGTGCGTGGCGGCGGCGATGGGGAGTTCGAGGACGAGCGAGCCCGAGTAGTCCGCGATGCCGCCCATCAGGTCGAGCCTGCCGGGCGCGCGCGTGACGTAGACCGGGCCGCCGCCCTCGAAGAGCACGCTCATCGAGCGCGACTCGCCCGCGAGCAGTCTTCCGACCATGCGGACGAAGTCGTCCGTGTCCGCCAGTCCACTCGTCGAGCCCTGTTCGATGCTCTCCATCCGCGCCCGCGTCCTCGTCGTCCGCGCCGTCTTCAAGGCTTCGGCGCGTAGTAGGACTTGCGCCCCCAGACCGTGTACTCCGGGTGGCCGCTCACCTCTATCTGTACGCGGCGGCGCTGCTTGCCGTCGCGCTCCTTGTTCGTCGGGTAGAAGCCGACGACGTAGCGTTGGTTGATGTCCGAGAGGATGCGCGCGTAAACGTCGGCGGCCTGCGCGGGCTCCTCGATAAAGTCTGTCCAGCCGCCCGTCAGCTTCGACAGCCCGAAGAGCGCGAGCTGTTGCGGCGGCGTATGTCGGAGCGTGTATTCGATGGAGACTTTGCGGAACTCGTCCGCCCCTTTAATCCCCGACGGGCGCATCGACTTCTCCAACGCGGCGCGCAGCGCCTTCGCCTTCTCGGGCTCTTCGCCGGGCGCGAGTCCGATGAGCCGGACGCCGGGGATGACCGTGTAGACGGTCGCGCGCGACGCCTCGGCCGTCCTGAGCACGTCGGCGAGGCTGAACTGTCTACGGTTCGCCCACGCCCCCGCGCGGATGGCCTGCCACTCCTCGTCCGAGAGGCGGGGCGGCTTGGGCGGCTCGAAGATCGGCACGGACGAGTCGCGCAACGACGCCAGTTCGTCGCCGTCGGTCTGGAAGATGACGATGGGGCGCGTGTCCTCCTCGTCGAACATCTCGCGCAGCGTCGCCATCAGCGCGCTGTACTGCCGGCTGCGGCCGAAGCGCGTGAACGGGGAGCCGCCCTTTGAAGTCGCCTTCCGCTTCAGCCCTTCGAGCTTCGCCTTGAGCACGGCCTTGTCGCGCGTGAAGTCGGCGAGCAACTCCACGTCGTCCGTGACGAGGGCCATCCGGTCGCGCGGGGCCATCTTATCAACGAGCGTCTTGGCCGCCTCGACGCTGTTCTCGATGAAGGGGAGCATGCTGCCGCTGTAGTCGATGACGAGGACGATGGAGCGCGGCACGTTCGCGCTGTCGCCAGGCGCGAACGTGCCGACCTCCTGCGGCCTGCCGTCCTCCGTGATGAGAAAGTCCTCGCGCTTCAGCCCACGAACCGCGCGCCCCTTTGCGTCGAGCACCAGCACGTCGCAGACGACGAGCGCAGTCTCGACCCGAACAACTTCATCGTCATCGCCCTCAACGCCCCCGCCCCGCCCCGAACCTTCGGGCGCGACCTCGACCGCACGCTTCCGCTCCGCGTCCCACCTGAGCCGTTCGAGGCTCGACCCGAAGTCGCGCTTGAGTCGCGGCGGCTCCTCCACGGGCTGCCCCTGCGCGCGCGCCGCGCCGTGCGCCGCGAGCAGCAACAGCAGGCAGAGCGACGACTTCACAAGCGTCGGCCGCGCGGCGCGCTCAGACATCGCCCGCCCCTTCCCCTCGCAGCAGGCCGCGCCGTTCGAGCGCCGCGCGCAGCAGCGGCTCTATCTGTTCGCGTATCTGTTCGTTCGCGTAACCGGCCCACGCCACGTCCGGCTCGACCGCGAGCGGCGCGCGCAAGGGTCGGCCGTCGAGACCCGTGACGACGACGCCCGCCTCGCGCGCGACGAGTTCCGTGCAGAGGTCATACGGGTGGCAGCAGATGCCGAGCGCGCGCCCTCGGGCCTTCAGAGACTCTTCCATCAACGGCCGCAAATCGGCCGTGAAGCGGTCGTGCCCCGAAGCCAACTCATAAAGCTGCCCGCCGCTCGACGTGTACTGGTCTTCAAAACAGTGAGCCTTGCCCGGCTGCACCGGCCCGAGCGCGCCGATGACGACCTCTTCATCAATCGCCGCCAACTCCTCGCGCGCGCCGGGAAAGAAACGCGCGACCTGCGCGTAGCCGTGCGCGATGGTCGGCGACTGCGAAGGTCTTAACTTGATAGTCGTGCTCTCGCCCGTCAGGCGGTTGAAGCGTTCGGCGTGCGCGCCCTCTCCTTTGATTGCCCAGGCCACGTCCGAGAGGTGCTGCTTGACGAGCGGAATCTCCGTCTGCACGGCCAGCTCGATCTCCGCGAGCGAGGTCTCCGCGCCTCGGTTCGGTGCGACGCCGGTCAGAATCCAACCGCTGCGCTTCTGATACATCAACCCGCGCGTGCCGTCGATGGGGTCAACGACGACGCGCCAGACGGCGTCGGCTTCGAGCGCGCCGTGCGGCAGGACGACCTGCCCGCCGTGTGGGAGCCCTTCGGCGACGAGGACGACCGGGGCGAGGTGCGCCACCTCGCGCTCGAAGAACTCGACGATGAGTTCCTCGCTCACGCGGTCAACGGCGTAGATGGTGTCGCCCTCCTCCTCGCGTTCGACCTCGGCCAGAGACTCCACGGCCGAACGCTCGCACGCGTCCACCACGGCCGCGCGTATCTGCTCGTGCAAACGCCGGATGGGTCCGAGCAACCAGCGCGGGTCGTGCGTCGAAGGATTTAGTGTCATCGTGTCTAATGATCTGAAATTTCAGGTTTGAAATTTCAACTTCTCGTCAGCCTTCTGCGAGGCAACGCTCGAACTCTTCCATCTCGGCGGCGCCGCCGACGACGAGCGGCGTGCGTTGATGAACGTCGCGCGGCTGTATGTCGAGAATTTTCTGCCGGCCGTCGCTGGCCGACCCGCCGGCCTGCTCCGCGAGAAAGGCGACGGGGTTCGCCTCGTACAAGAGTCGCAGCTTACCCTCCGGGTGGTCCGTGTTCGGCGGATAGATGAAGACGCCGCCGCGCAGCAGGGTCCGGTGGAAGTCGGCCACCATCGAGCCGACGAAGCGTGAAGAGTAACGGCGCCCCATCTCGCCCGACTTCAGACGGTTCAGATACCTCGCGTAGACCGAGGGCCAGCGGTCGCAGTAGGACTCGTTGATCGAGTAGTAGCTGCCGCGCTCGGGGATGCGCAGGTGCTCTTTCGTCAAAATGTATGAGCCGACGAGCGGGTCGAGCGTGAAGGTGTGGACGCCGTTGCCCGCGCTGTAGACGAGCACCGTGGACGAGCCGTAGACGACGTAGCCGGCGGCGACCTGCTTGCGGCCCGGTTGCAGCACCCACGCCAGAGGGTCGCCGGCCTTGTCCTCGTCGGGGCGGCGGAAGACCGCGAAGGTCGTCCCGATGGTGACGGCCACGTCGATGTTCGACGAGCCGTCCAGGGGGTCGAAGACGATGGCGTACTTGGCCGCGGGCGAGTCGTGACGCAGGACGAGCGGCTCCTCGTTCTCTTCGCTGGCGATGATGCCGATGCTCTCGCGCAAGCTTAGGCAGTGGATGAGCGCCTCGTTGGCGTAAACGTCGAGCTTCTGCTGCACCTCGCCCTGCACGTTGACCTCGCCGTGCGAGCCGAGGATGTTGGTGAGACCCGCGCGCCGCACCTGCGACTCGATCATCTTCGTGGCGAGCGTGATGCCGGAGACGAGCCACGAAAACTCGGTCGTCGCACCGGGGAAACGCTTCTGCTCGTGCAGGACGTGCTGCTGGAAGGTTGTGATCATCGTCTTCACTTGTTCGAGCCGAGGCCGGGGAATGTTAGAGCAAGAGGGTGCGCGACGATTATACAGCCGCGCGGGGGGATTGGCAGTGCTTTGGCGCGCGGAGAGATGGGCGGTGCTTTTAAACGGCGGGGACGGAAGAGCGCAGCAGCCGCGCGCCCCCGTCGCACGCGGCGCGCACACGATAAGCGCCCGCGCCGCCCGCGACGAGCGCCGTCTCGTACTTCGTCAGACGGACGGCCTCGCCGTCGCGAGAGACTTCCACCTCGCCCTCCGTCACCGTCAGGAGGTGGAACGTCTCATCCCTTGTATCTTCATCCAAAACCTCTGCGCCGACGCGAACAACATCAAGCTCGAAGTACGGGCAGACGAGCGCCGCGACGGCGGCCGTATCCTTCAACTCCGGCGCCGGGCGGACGGCGGTGCGCCTGCGCGGGTCTGTGACGGCGACCGACTCTTCGACGTGCAACTTCCTTCCGGCGGAGGCCGGACGGTCCCAGTCGTAAACGCGATAGGTCGTGTCGCTCGACTGCTGCACTTCATACAGCAACAGCCCCGGCCCCAACGCGTGCAGCGTGCCCGCAGGGATGTAGACCGTCTCGCCCGCCTTCACTTCCAAACGCTCCGCCACTTCGAGCACGCGCCCGCCGCGTATCGCTTCTTCCAACTCTTCCTGACTCGTCCCCGTACGGATGCCCGCGTAGATAATCGCGCCCGGCGCGGCCTCGATGAAGTGCCACGCCTCCGACTTGCCGAACTCTCCCTTACCGACCAGGCGCTCGGCCTGCTCGTCGTTCGGATGGACCTGCACCGACAGCCAGTCTGCACAGTCGAGCAGCTTAACGAGCAGAGGGAACCGCGTCCCGTAAGCCTCGAAGACCTTGCGGCCGAGAAACCGTGCGCCGTACTCGGCAGACAACTCCGCGACAGTCCGACCCGCGCACTCGCCTTCGCGGACGCGACTCTCCTCGAACGCCACCCACGCCTCGCCCACCGGCGGCTCGGCGGCCTTCAACCGCTGCCCGCCCCACACGCGCTCGCGGTACTGCGGCTCAAGGAGAAAGAGTCTCTGCGTCAGCGTCATCACCTGCCCATCCAGCCACCGTCAACGACTAAGACGTGGCCGTTGACGTAGTCGCTCGCGGGCGAGGCGAGGAAGACGGCCGCGCCCGCAAGGTCCGAGGCTTCGCCCCAGCGGGCGGCGGGGATGCGTTCGAGAATCTGGCGGTTGCGCGTCTCGTCTTTCTGCAACGCGGCCGTGTTGTCGGTGCGCATGTAGCCGGGCGCGATGGCGTTGACGTTGACGCCTTTGGACGCCCACTCGTTGGCGAGCGCCTTGGTCAGTTGCGCCACGCCGCCCTTCGACGCCGCGTAGGCCGGCACGGTGACTCCGCCCTGAAAGGAGAGAAGGGAAGCGACGTTGACGATCTTGCCCGAGCCGCGCTCGACCATGTGGCGGCCGGCGAGTTGCGAGAGGCGGAAGACGGCGTTGAGATTGACCTCGATGACGGCGGCCCAGTCCTCTTCGGAGTAATCGACCGTGGGCGAGCGGCGGATGATGCCGGCGTTGTTGACGAGAATGTCTAAACGCCCGAACTCGTTCAAGGTCTCTTCGACGAGACGACGCGGCACGTCCTTGTCTGAAAGGTCTCCGACCACGGGCAGCGCACGTTTACCAACGCGCTCTACGCTCGCGCACGTCGCCTCGGGGCTGCGCGAGTTGCCGTGGCAGGCCACGTCCGCGCCCGCTTCGGCGAGGGCCGTCGCCACCGCCGCGCCTAAGCCCGCCGACGCGCCCGTCACGAGCGCCGTCTTACCGTCCAGCCTGAATGAATCAAGAATCATCCCGTTAGCTCCCCCGTTAACTCCAAAGCCCCGCGCGGGCGTGCGCCGACGCCTCTCACTTCAACCCTGACCCGCCGGAGAATTTTTAAGGGACTCTAATCTTTTATCGCCGCGACCGCAAATAGAACCGCGCCCGACTTCGCATTCACGACGGCGTGGTAGAATCCCGCGCGGGGCGACACCCTAATCGAACACAAAGGACGAGAGCAGATGATGGAGCGCGAGGCGGTTGGCGGGGCCTTCCGAGAGCGTTATGGGCGCGCGGCGCGCCTCTTCCGCGCCCCCGGGCGCGTCAACCTCATCGGCGAGCACACGGACTACAACGGCGGCTTCGTGCTCCCGATGGCCATCGAGCGCGAGACAATCGTCGCCGCCGCGCCGCGCGACGACCGCAACGTGCGCGCCTATTCAGTCGGACTTAACGAAGAACTAAGTTTCGACCTTGATCATCCACATCCGCCCCAACGCGGCGTCTGGCTCGACTACGTGGAGGGCGTGGCGCGGGCGCTCGAATCGCGCGGCGTCAAACTCTCGGGCGCCGACCTGCTCATCGACTCGGACGTGCCGGCGGGCGCGGGCCTCTCCTCTTCGGCGGCGCTTGAGATATCGGTCGGGCTCGCGCTCGTAAAGGTTTCCGGGCAAGAGTTGGACGGCGTGACGCTCGCGCTCGCGGGGCAGCAGGCGGAGCATACATACGTCGGGACGCTCTGCGGCATCATGGACCAGTTCGTCGCCGCGCTCGCGCGCGAGCGGCACGCGCTCCTCATCGACTGCCGAAGTCTGGAGGCCGAGCCCGTCCCGCTCGACACGACGGAGGCCGCCTTCGTCATCGCCGACACGCGCGTCAAGCACGAACTCTCCTCCTCCGAATACAACGTCCGTCGCGCCGAGTGCGCCCGTGGCGTCGAACTGCTGCGCGAACGTCTGCCCGACATTCAACAACTGCGCGACGTGAGTCCCGACGACTTTCATCAACACGCCGACATACTCCCCGACCCAATCCTCCGCCGCTGCCGCCACATCGTCACCGAGAACGAGCGCACGCTCGCCGCCGCGCGCGCGCTGCGCTCGGGCGACCTCGCGGAGATGGGGCGCCTCATGTACGAGTCGCACTACTCTCTGCGCGACGACTACGAGGTGAGCAGTCCGGAGCTGGACGTGCTGGTCGAACTGGCGCGGGCCTTGCCGGGCGTGCTCGGCGCGCGCATGACCGGCGGCGGCTTTGGCGGCTCAACCGTCAGCCTCGTCCGCCGCGACGCCCTGCAAGACTTCGAGCGCGCCCTCTCCGAAGGCTACGAGCGCGAGACGGGCCAGCCCCCCGCCATCCTCGTCTCCGAGGCCGGCGCCGGCGCCACGGAGGTCGGTCGGGCCTGATGCCCCGTCGTCCGCTTTGTCGTATAATGTCCCTTACAACAGAGACGTTTAAGAGCCGCCCTTATCGGTAAAGAGTTAGGCCAGAGTCGTATAGGATGATTAAGTTTTTACACATGTCGGACGTGCACCTCGGGTGCCGGCGGTACAACCTCGAAGAGCGGACGAAGGACTTCTTTCGGAGCTGGTACGACGTGATTAACAACCACGCGATACCCAACGAAGTTGACTTCGTCCTCATCGCGGGCGACTTCTTCGACCGCCGCAACATCGACCCGCAGACGATGAACCACGCGCTCGCGGGGCTCCAACTCTTAAAGGACAACCGCATCCCCGTCGTCGCCATCGAGGGCAACCACGACCGCCGCGACGCCGTCTCCGACTACAGTTGGATGCGCTCGTTCTCGCAGGCGGGCTTCTTCATTCTCTTGGAGCCCGCGCGCGCCGAGGAGACCGACGAGAACGCGCTGCCGTGGCGGATGGTGCCGTGGGACGAGGAGACGCACACGGGTTCTTACGTGGACATCAAGGGCGCGCGCATCTTCGGCACGCACTGGTACGGCACTTCGGCCAACGCCGCGATGCCGATGCTGGCTGAGTCTCTGCGCGCCGCGCGCGGCGAGGGGCTCTTTCACATCCTGCTGCTGCACACGGACGTTGAGGGTCAGCTCAACCGCCCCATCCCCGCGCTCTCCGTCGAGAAGCTGAAGGAGTTGCGCACGCTCGTCGATTACGTCGCGCTCGGCCACACGCACAAAAAGTTTGAGATTGATAACTGGGCCTTCAACCCGGGCTCGCTCGAAGCCTGCTCCATCGACGAGTACCGCGAGGAGCGCGGCCTCTACCTCGTCGAAGTTGATGACGAGCGCGCGGTCCGAGCGACCTTCGTCAACGACTACGTGCAGCGCCCGTTCGACAGACTGACCGTCGATGTCTCCGGCGCCGAGGATCAGAACGAAGTCCACCAACGCTTGATGGAGAAGGTCAGGAACGAGGTGACTCCGCACGACCCCGAGTCGGACGGACCCGCCCCCATCATCGAGATCAATTTGCGCGGCCACCTCGGCTTCAAGAACTCTCTGCTCGACATGCGCAAGATGCGCGAGGAGGCGCAGGCGCACACGGGCGCGCTCCACGTCATGCTCAAGAACCAGAGCGTGCCCGTCGAGTACGCCGTCGCCGCCGGTCTCGACGCCGACACCTCGCGCGCGCACCGCGAGCGACGCATCGTCGAAGACCTCATCGCGCGCGACAATCGCTTCCGCGACCGCGCGCGCGAGATGGCCGAACTCGTCCTCGAAGCCAAGCGCCGCGCGCTCGGCGACGAGCCGCCCGAGGCCATACTCGAACTTATCGAACAGAAGGTCGAGCCGCGCGCGCGGCCCGAAGAGAAGGAGCCCGCGGCCCCCTCCCCGGCGGCCCTCGGCGCGCTCGAACGCAGTGCGACAACAGCAATGACGAGTGATAAGTGATGAGTGACAAGTAACAGCTTGTCTTCAACTCATCACTTATCACTCGTCACGTCTTTCAATGTCTGAAGCCCTCGACAAGGTGCGCGGCGTGCGGGAGTTGCCGATCTTCCCGTTGCCGCTCGTGCTCTTTCCCGGCGTGCCGCTGCCGCTCCACATCTTCGAGGAGCGTTACCGGCGCATGCTGGCCGACGTGCGCGCGTCGAACAACCTCTTCGGCCTCTCCTACTTCGTCCCCGACGCCGAACATGAAGACCGCCCGCCCGAGGGCCACGTCGGCTGCGCGACCGAGGTCGTCGAGGCGCAGCCGCTCCCCGACGGCCGCTCGAACATCCTGACGCTCGGCGTCGCGCGTTATCGACTCGTCGAGTACGTCGAGCGCGGCGACCCTTACCTCGTCGCGCGCGTCGAGTTCTTCGAGGACGAGGAGGAGGACGCGGCCGTCGTCGGGCGCCGCGCGGAGGAGGTCTCCGAGATGTTCATGCGCATCGCGCGCGCGATGCGGACGGCCAGCCAGGAGCGCGGGGCGCTGCCCGAACTGCCACGGGACGACCCCGAGCGCCTCTCCTTCCTCGTCGCGGCCGTTGTCGAGATGGACGCCGAGGCCAAGCAGCGTCTACTCGAAACGCGCTCGACCTCCGAACGCCTGCGCCGCCTCCACACGATGCTCACGCAGGCCGTCACCTCCTACGAGGAGCGCGCGCGCACGCACGAACTGGCGCGCGGCAACGGCCACGCCGGCAAGAAGATCGACTTCGAGGAATGACGCTGGAAACAGACCTACAGGACGGCGCCGGGGAGCCGCGCGAGGTGCGCGTGCGCGTCCTCTTCTTCGGCGCGGCGCGCGAGGCCGCGGCCGACGAGGCCGTCTTGACGCTCGCGCCGGGCGCGACTGCGCGCTCGGCCTTCGCGCGCGTGCTCGAAGAGTATCCAGACCTCGTCCGCTTCCGCTCCTCGCTGCTCGTCGCCGTCAACCAGGAGTACGCGCGCGAGCTCGACGTTGAACTGGAGGACGGCGACGAACTCGCCCTCTTCCCGCCGGTGAGCGGCGGCGACGGCGACCCACCGGAGGCGGACGACGCCGAAGACTTCTTCGAACTCACGACCGAACCCATCGATGTCGGCGCCGTCGCGCGCCGCGTCGTCCCCCGCCGCTGCGGCGCGACCGTCACGCTCGACGGCTACGCGCGCGAGTGGACGAAGGGACGCCGCACTCTTCACTTAGTCTACGAAGCCTACGCCCCAATGGCGCTCGCCGAGATGCGCCGCTTAGGGGACGAAGCGCACCGACGTTTCGACATCGCGCACGTCGGCATTGTCCATCGCACGGGCCGCACAGACATCGGCGAGACCTCCGTCGTCATCTGTGTCAGCGCCCCGCACCGCCGCGCCGCCTTCGAGGCATGCGAGTGGGCCATCCGCGAACTCAAACGCACCGTCCCCATTTGGAAGAAAGAGTTCTTCGAGGACGGCGAAGTCTGGGTTGAAGGCGAGTTTGCGCCGAAAGAATCTACAGAGGGGATCGAGTCGGAACACGCATGAGCCTTTGGACGGTCGCACTCCTCGTCTTTCTCATCAACCTGCCGTTCGGCTACTGGCGCGCGAGCGTGCGCAAGATGTCGCGGCAATGGTTTCTGGCCGTGCACCTGCCGGTGCCCCTGGTCATCGCTTTGAGAATCTACTCGGGGCTCGGCTTTAAGCTGATAAGCTTCCCCGTCATCGTCGGCGCCTTCTTCCTCGGGCAGTTCGTCGGCGGGAGGCTGCGCAACATCATCCAGGGGCGCGGCCCCGGCCGTGCGCACCACTGACGTTCGTTCCCGACGACTCTCATGTTCGAGCGTCTACACTTCAAACGACTCCACCCGGACGCGACGCTACCGACGCGCGGGAGCGCGGGCGCGGCCGGTCTCGACCTCTATTCGGTCGAGCGCCTGACCATCGAGCCGGGCGGGCGCGCGGCCGTCCGCACCGGGCTCGCCGTGGCCGTGCCGCAAGGCTTCTACGGCCGCGTCGCGCCGCGCTCCGGCCTCGCCGTCCGCCACGGCATAGACGTGCTGGCCGGCGTCATCGACTCGGACTATCGCGGCGAGATTCTCTGCGCGCTCGTCAACCACGGCCGCGACCCATTCGACATCGAGCCCGGCGCCCGCGTCGCGCAACTCATCCTCGAAGCCATCGCCACCCCCAACCCCGCCTGGGCCGAAGACCTCACCGAGACCGAACGCGGCGCGGGCGGCTTCGGCAGCACGGGATAGCAGGCAGACGGCAGCAGGCAGTCGTAAGGCGGCGACCTGTGAGCCCCGGAGGGGCTCGGGAAATTAGCCGGGGGTGAGTTCGAGACGCCAGCCGTCAAGCGAAGCGTCGAAACGAGCCCCCGGTTACGACGTTAATAAATTTCAGGAGCCCCGGAGGGGCTCAACCCCGCGCGCCTTCCTGCCTTTCAACTGCCAACTGCCAACTGCCAACTGCTTTCGTCTTTCGCCTTCCGGTTACCGTTCTATCGTGACCGGAACGTCGCGGTTGTCGGCGGCCTCGTTGCCGGCGAGGTCGGCGGCGTGGATGCGGAGGGTGTAGTCGCCGGGCGGGAGCGCGGTCGTGTCCCATGTGCCGCGTTCGGCGCGGCCGTGGCGGACGGTGTTCGTCACTTCGTAGAGGAAGCGCGTCTCCTTGCTCCCGTAGACGGTGATGCCGCTCTCGTCGGCGTAGGCGATCTTGGGCGCCTCGCGGCCGGGCGGGAGGCGGTCGAACTCAATCTGTATGCGCGGCTGCTCGAAGCCGGGCGCGGGCGTCCCGTCGGGCAAGAGAAGTTGATAGCCGAGTCTGTAGAGGCCGAGCCGGCGGCGCGGCTGGTTGCCGTCCACCTGGTCGAAGGCGTCCACGACGACGCGGACGCGGCCGCGCACGACGAGGCGCCCGGCGCGCTTCTCTTTGATGAGCGCGCCCGCCTCGTCGAAGAGTTGGATGCCGTCGCGATTTATCCTCGGCGCGAAGTGGTCGCCGTAGCCGTTGAAGGGGAGCGCGAGCGGGTTCAGCTCGGCGCCGGGCGGGCCGAGATTCATGTGGACGTGGTACATGCGGTTGATGGTGCCGAGCGCCTGTCCGACGCGTAGGCGCGTGCCGCGACGGATGCGCATGCGCGCGACCTTGCCGTCGGCGTCGCGGACGGGGATGAAGGTGTTCGGGTCGAGCGTCGCGTCGCGCTCGTCGCGGCCGACGCGTAGGTGGACGTAGGTCATCAGGCCCGCGCGGAAGCCTTCGTTGAGCGTGCCGAAGCCCCAGTTGGCGAGCGGGCTCGTGACCTTCTCCTCGCGCACGGCGCGCACGGTCTGGCCGTAGACGCCGAAGACATCGACGCCGCTGTGCAGGTGATGGCGGCTGTCGTCTGTGTCGTAAGAGCCGCGCGCCTCGCCCATCGTGGCCGTCAACTCGTGCAGACCGTTCTGAGGGTCGAGCGGCCACGGGAACGGCGCGCCGAGACTTTCGACGTTGATGCGCGGGAGCACGTCCGTCTGCGATGTTTCGGGTTGGGCGGCGACGACGACCCCTTCCTTCTTCTCAACATCCTTCTTTAATTCAAAAGGGCTGACGCGGCGCAGAAGGTAGTTCGCGCCGTCGGCGACGACGAGCGAGCCGTCGGGCGCGAGGGCGAGGCCGGCGGGTTGGTTGAAGCGCGCCTCCGCGAGCCCTTCGCCGTCGGCGAAGCCGGGGCCGCCGCGCCCCGCGATGACGCGCGCCGCGCCGTCGGGCGCGACCTGCACGACGCGGCCACGGTCCAACTCAGTCACGTACAAAAAACCGTCGCGCGTGACGGCGAGCCCCGCCGGGTTCGACAGCTCGAAGGGCGCGGCCGGCGGTGGCGGCGGCGCGCCGGGCGTGGCTCCGGTCGCCGTCTGCGTCGTGCCCTGCGTATTCGGCTCGGCGGTGGCCGTCGGGTCGAAGAGGTTGAGCGTGGAGACCTGTCCGTCCTTCGTTATCTTCCGCAGTCGGTCGTTGCCCGTATCGGCGACGTAGACGTTGCCGTCCTTATCAACCGCGACGGCACACGGCGTGTCGAGGAGTGCTTCGAGCGCGCCGCCGTCGGCGTAGCCGGGGCCGCCCGCGCCCGCGATGGTCCTGAGCTGCCCGTCCTTGTTGATGACGATGACGCGGTCGTGATAAGTGTCGGCGACGTAGACGTTGCCGTCCTTATCGACCGCGACGCCGACGGGGCCGTTGAACTCGCCCTCGCCCGCGAGCGTCGTGACGGCGCCCTCCTTCGTTATCTTCCGCACGCGGTTCCTGCCCGTGTCCGCGACGTAGAGATTCCCATCGCCGTCGAGCGCGACACCGGAAGGCGTGTCGAACTCTCCATGCGCGAGCGTCGAGACCTGTCCCTCGGGCGTGACCTTGCGAATCGAGTTCGACTCGCCCGCGTCCGCGACGTAGACGGCGCCGTCCGCGCCGACCGCGACGCCGAACGGGTCTTGAAATTGAGCTTGAAGAGCCGCGCCGTTCTGCGTCCCCGGCGAGCCGTCGCCCGCCATCGTCGTCACGCGCGCGCGCCAGCCGACGGGCGTCTTCGCGGGCTCCGGCGTCGCGCAGGCGTTCAGCAGCAGGCACAGCAGTCCAACGATAAGGACAAACGTCGTGCGTGTTCGTTCGGAAGTCTTTCTCAAGGTCGTTATGTGTCGCGGTCGTCCGGGTCGTCGTAGGCCGCCGACGAGTTTTCACGGCGCGCACGTCTCATGTCAAACGCGCCCGCGCAAATGTTAATAGACGGCCGTGGGCGTCGTGGTTTATCCTCACGGGACACGTCTTGAACAGCACTTACCCGGAGCCGTAACTCATGCCAGAGAAGAAGAGCCTTCCCACGCGCGCGGCGCTCGCGTGCCTCTTGCTTTTGTGCCTCGCGCTCGGGGCGCGGGCGAGACAGGCGCAGCAGGCGACGCCGCAGTCGAGCCCGAGCCCGACGCCCGAGCACCCGGAGGACGCTTCGACCGAGACGAAGTCCTTCGAGCGTCTTGAGTGGCGCTCGATCGGCCCGGCCAACATGGGCGGGCGCGTCGCGGACATCGAGGGCGTCGCCGGCAACCCGAACGTCGTCTACGTTGCGACGGCCTCGGGCGGGCTCTTCAAGACGACGAACGGCGGCGTCCGCTGGACTCCGTTGTTTGAGCGGCAGGGCACGCTCTCCATCGGCGACATCGCGCTCGAACCCGGCAACCCCGAGGTCATCTGGCTCGGCGCGGGCGAGTCGGCCGTGCGCAACTCCGTCTCTTACGGCGACGGCGTCTACAAGTCCACCGACGGCGGCAAGACTTGGCAGCACATGGGGCTGCGCGACTCGCTGCACATCTCGAAGATTCTCATCCACCCGCGTAACCCGGACGTGGTCTACGTCGGCGCGCAGGGGCACGCCTACGGCCCGAACGAGGAGCGCGGCGTCTTCATGACGACCGACGGCGGGAAGACGTGGCAGAAGACTCTCTACCTCGGACCCGAGCACGGCGTCGCCGACATGGACATCGACCCTTTGAACCCGAACGTCGTCTACGCCGTCATGTGGAAGTTCCGCCGCACGCCCTGGACGCACACGTCGGGCGATGAGCGCGGCGGACTCTTCCGCTCCATCGATGGCGGGCGAACGTGGAAGAAGTTGGAGGGCGGGTTGCCGAAGACCGTCGGGCGCATCGGCGTCGCGGTCGCGCAGTCGAACCCGAACGTCGTCTACGCCATCACGGAGGCGAAGGAGGGGACGATGTGGCGCTCGGACGATCGCGGCGAGACGTGGCGCAACGTCTCGAAGCAGACCTCCATCGTCTCGCGCGGCTTCTACTACACGCACGTCCGCGTTGACCCGACCAACGAGAACCGCGTCTACGCCGTCGCCTCGACGCTCTTCATGTCGGTGGACGGCGGGCGCACCTTCCGCAACATCACCGGCCGCCAGCACATAGACTTCCACGCCCTCTGGATCGACGAGCGGCAGCCGCGCCGCATCTGGGCCGGACAGGACGGCGGCGTCGCCGTCACCTACGACGGCGGCGAGGCTTGGGAGTACGTCAACAACGCGGCGTGGGGGCAGTTCTACCAGATTCACGCC
This sequence comes from Pyrinomonadaceae bacterium, assembly GCA_036379655.1. GTDB lineage: Bacteria > Acidobacteriota > Blastocatellia > Pyrinomonadales > Pyrinomonadaceae > QHXN01. The sequence goes on along the minus strand of DASVGG010000055.1, from coordinate 84,840 downwards.
GACAACCGTCTGCCCTTCTACTACGTGATGGGCGGCCTACAGGATAACGGCACGTGGACGGGGCCGAGCCGCACACGCGAGCCCGTCGGCATACAGAATGACGACTGGCGGATGATAAGTTTCGGCGACGGCTTCTACGTCTTGAACCACGCGGACGACCCGGAGCTTTATCTTTCGGAGTCGCAGGGCGGCAACGTCGTCCGCACCGACATGCGGACGCGCGAGCAGCAGTTGGTCGTGCCCTACATGGGCGACGACGGCGGCCCGGCCGAGTTCGCCAGGTATCGCTTCAACTGGAACTCGCCCATCGTCCCGAGCCCGCACGACAAGAACACCGTCTACCTCGGCGGCAACGTCGTCTTTAAAACTGCGGACTTCGGCAAGTCTTGGACGGCCATCAGTCCGGACCTCACCACCAACGACAAGGCGAAGCAGAAGTCTGCGGGCGGCCCCGTCGCCTTCGAGAACACGGGCGCCGAGTACCACACGACCGTCATCAGCATCGCCGAATCGCCCATGCGCGCCGGCATCATCTGGGCCGGCACCGACGACGGCAACCTACAGGTCACGACCGACGGCGGGAAGAACTGGCGCAACGTGACGAAGAACGTGCCCGCCTTGGGCGCCTTCTCCTCCGTCTCGCACGTCGAACCCTCGCGCGTCGAGGCCGACCGCGTCTACGTCTCGTTCGACCGTCATCAACTCGACGACCGCCGGCCCTACGTCTACAAGACGACGGACGGCGGCCGCACCTTCCAGAACATCACCGGCAACCTGCCCTCGGGCGCCTACGTCTGGGTCGTCAAGGAAGACCCGAAGAACCCGCGTTTGATTTACGCGGGGACGGAGTTGGGGCTCTACGCCTCTTACAACGGCGGCGGCAACTGGACGAGCCTCGCGCTCAAGAACCTGCCGAAGGTCGCCGTCCACGACATCATCATCCACCCGCGCGACAACGACATCATCCTCGCCACGCACGGCCGCAGCATCTACGTCCTCGACGACGCGGCGCCGATTCAACAGATGACGGCGGAGGTCGCGCGCGCCGACGCTTATCTCTTCGAGCCGCGCCCGGCGCTGCGCTACACGACGCGCATGACGCGCTACGGCGTCGCCGACAAGGCGTTCGCCGGACAGAATCCGCCCTACGGCGCGCTGCTCAGTTACTACCTGAAGACGAAGCCGGACGAGAAGACGAAGGTCAAGTTCCAGATACTCGACGCGGCGGGCAAGATGATTTCCGAGATAGAGAACGTGGCGAAGGAGCAGGGTCTCAACCGCGTCAACTGGAACCTGCGCTACGGCGGCCCGCAGGTGCGGCGTCCGCCGACCGACGAGGAGACGCAGTTCACCGGCGGCCCGCGCGGCCCGCAGGTCTTGCCGGGCACGTACACCGTGCGGCTCCTGGTCGGCGACAAGTCTTACGAGCGGAAGGTGGAGGTGCGGCTCGACCCGACGGTCAACGTGCCGGCGGCCGACCTCAAAGAGGCGCTCGACATGTCTCTGCGCCTGCGCGACATGCAGACGGCGACCAACACCGCGCTGCGCACGCTCGACAGCATCAAGTCGCAGATCGAGTTCGTCGAAAGAACTGTGAAGGACAGGCTCGGCGCCGCCGACGTGCCGAAGGATTTGACCGACCGGCTCGCCGCGCAGAAGAAGCGCGTCGAGGAGTTGCAGAACAAACTCGCGCAGCCCGAAGGCGGGTTAGGCTTCGCGGGCAGCGCGCAACTCGTTGACCGCATCGGCAGCCTCTTCTTCACGCTCGACGGCACGAACGCCGCGCCGACGCCCGCCGCGCGCGAACTCTACGCCGAGTTGCAGAAGGAGTTCAACGAGAAGCTCGGCGAGGTCAACACGTTCCTCAACGACGCCGTGCCCCAACTCAACGACGCGCTCCGCCGCACGGGCGCGCCCACGCTCATGACCGGCAAGCCCATCGAACTGCCGAAGCCGTAAACGGCTTCCGCCGGGAGCTTCCGCCGGGAGCTCCCGGCCGCAACCTCCGGCCGACACCTGCCGCATTCTTCCTGCGCGTGAAGAGGCGGGCGCGGGGCAGACTGCCGCTTAAGCCCTCCGCAATTCCACGGCACCGTCGTTGCAGAGGGGAGGGCATGCCGCCCCAAGGGTTCAAGACCCCGGGCACGAGTCACACCGTCGGTTCACACAGGAGAATTGTAAGAATCATGTTTAAGAAGCTCTGTTCCGTCGTTCTCTCCGCGCTGCTCTTGCAGGCCGCGGCCATCCCCGCCTTCGCCGCGCCCAGCGCCGAAAAGGAGGCCAAGCGCGCCGAGAAGGTGCGCACGCAACTCGCCAAACTCGGCACCGGCTCCGACGCGCGCATTAAACTCATCCTGCGCGACAAGACGAAGCTCGAAGGCTTCGTCAGCGAGGCCGGCGCCTCGACCTTCGCCGTCACCGACGGCGCGGGCAAGACGACCACCGTCGAGTACGGTCAGGTCAGCAAGGCGCGCGGCAACAACCTCTCGACCGGCGCCAAGATCGCCATCGGCATCGGCATCGGCGCGGGCGTCACGCTCCTCATCATCTTCCTCTACATCGCCAGCCAGGACTAGGCGCGCGCCGCGCTTGCTCGGATGGGTCGCCCAACCTTCGCAAGACGTAAATACCCCGCAGGAGAAGAACCATGCTGAAGAAAATCTGTTCCGTGGCGCTGGTCGCGCTGCTCCTACAGGTGACCGCCGCGCCCGCCCTCGCCAAGTCGGCCGCGGAGAAGGAATCGAAACGCGTCGAGACGGTCCGCGCTAAGCTGAGCAAGCTCGGCACCGGCTCCGACACGCGCGTCCGTGTGGAGCTGCGCGACAAGACGAAGCTCGAAGGCTACATCAGTGAAGCAGGCCCGGAGAGCTTCGTCGTCGTGAACAAGGCGGGCGTCGCGACGACCGTCGCCTACCCGCAAGTGGTCAAGGCCAAAGGCAACAACCTCTCGACCGGCGCCAAGATCGCCATCGGCATCGGCATCGGCGCGGGCATCACGCTCCTCATCGCCCTCATCATCGCCGCCTCGGACGACTGAGCGCGCCGCTCGTCTGAAAGTCAAAAGGCCGTGGGCCGAAGTTCAACTTCGGCCCACGGCCTTCTGCTTACGCGGGCGTCGGAACGCCTGGGCTTAAGCCTCGACCACCTCGGCCTGCGTCTCTGCGTCGAGCAGCGAGGCGGAGGTGACCTTGTCGCCGCCGTCGGTCTTGATGAGGCGCACGCCCTGCGCGGAGCGGCCGGTCTTGCGGATGTCGCCGGCCTCGATGCGGATGAGCTTGCCCTGCTTGGTGATGATCATCATCTCGGACTCCTCGTCCGCGGGGAAGACGGCGACGACCTTGCCGGTCTTCTCGGTCGTCTTCATGTTGATGACGCCCTTGCCGCCGCGCGACTGCAAGCGGTAGGTCGTGATCGGCGTCTGCTTGCCGAACCCGCACTCCGAGATGGAGAGCATCTTCTCGTTATCCTCCGCCGAGACGGCCGCGACCGAGACGACGTAGTCGCCCTTGCGCAAATCAATCCCGCGCACGCCGCGCGCCGTCCGGCCCATGGGCCGCACGTCCGACTCGTCGAAGCGGATGGCTAATCCGTCGTGCGTGGCGATGAAGATGCGCTTCGTGCCGTCGGTCAGAACCACGTCGAGCAGTTCGTCGCCGTCGTCCACGTTGACGGCGTTGATGCCGTTCGAGCGGATGTTGCGGAACTCGGACAGCTCCGTCTTCTTGATGACGCCCGCGCGCGTGACCATCACCACGTACTTGCCCTCGACGAACTCGCGCACGGGGATGACCCCGGCGAGTTTCCTCACCGAAGGGATGTTGATGAGGTTGACGACGGCCTTGCCGCGCGCCGAGGGGAGCGCGTCCGGTATCTCGTGCACCTTCAGCTTGAAGACCTGCCCGTCGTCTGTGAAGATCATCAGGTACGAGTGGGTCGAGGCGATGAAGAGGTGTTCGACCCAGTCCTCGTTCTTGCCCGTGCCCGCGCCCGAGCGGCCCTTGCCGCCGCGTCCCTGTCTTTGATAAGTCGAGACGGCCGTGCGCTTGACGTAGCCGTTCTTCGTGACCGTAATCGCCACGTCCTCGTCGGCAATCATGTCCTCGATTGAAAGCTCGACGCCCTCGTCGATGATCTGCGTGCGGCGCGCGTCGCCGAAGTTCTTCCGCACGTCTTCGAGTTCGTTGACGATGACGCGGCGGAGCGACGCCTCGTTGGAGAGGATGTCTTCGAGTTCGGCGATGAGCTTAATGATCTGCTCGTACTCGTCGATAATCTTCTGCCGTTCGAGCGCGGAGAGCCTGCGCAACTGTAGGTCGAGGATGGCCTGCGCCTGCGCCTCGGAGAACGCCAGACGGCGGATGACCTTCTGCACCTCTTTCAGGATGCGCTCGTCCGGCTGGCCGCCCAGGGCGGACGGGATACCCTTCCACTTGCCGACCCGCGCCATCGTTATCGAGTCGATGTTGCCCGTGAGCCACGCGCGCGCCTCGTCCACCGAGCCGGCGTTGCGGATGAGCACGATGATGTAGTCGAGCGCGTCAATCGCCTTGTTCAATCCCTCCAAGATGTGCGCGCGCGCGCGCGCCTTGCGGAGGTCGTACTCGGTGCGGCGGCGCACCACCTCGCGGCGAAACTCGATGAAGTGGTCGAGCATCTGCCTCAAGGTGAGCACGCGCGGCTGCCCCTGCACGATGGCGAGGTTGATGACGCCGAACGTCGATTGCATCGGCGTCAGCTTGTAGAGCTTGTTCAGAACTATCTGCGGGACGGCGTCGCGCTTCAGCTCGACGACGACGCGCATGCCGTCGCGCGAGGACTCGTCGCGCAGGTCGGCGATGCCGTCGATCTTCTTCTCGTTGACCAGTTCCGCGATGCGCTCGATGAGGCGCGCCTTGTTCACCTGGTAGGGAATCTCTGTGATGATGATGGCGTCGCGCTCGGTCGTGCCGCGACCGATGCGGTCGATGCCGGCGCGCGCGCGCATCTGGATGATGCCGCGCCCCGTCGTGTAGGCCGAACGAATGCCTTCGCGGCCGTAGATGAAGCCGCCGGTCGGAAAGTCAGGGCCGGGGACGAGCGAGAGCAGCTCCGCCTCCTTCATGTGCGGCTTCTTGATGAGCGCGATGGTGGCATCGACAACCTCCGAGAGGTTGTGCGGCGGAATCTTCGTCGCCATGCCGACGGCGATGCCTTCCGAGCCGCTCAGCAGAAGGTTCGGCACGCGCGAAGGCATGACCGAGGGCTCGCTCAGAGACTCGTCGTAGTTGGGGTTGAAGGTGACGGTCTCCTTCTCGATGTCGGCGAGAATCTCACCGGCGATCTTCGACATGCGCGCCTCGGTGTAGCGCATCGCGGCGGCCGAGTCGCCGTCCACCGAGCCGAAGTTGCCCTGCCCGTCAACCAACGGGTAGCGCATCGAAAAATCCTGCGCGAGGCGGACGATGGTGTCGTAGACAGCCGAGTCGCCGTGCGGGTGGTACTTACCGATCACGTCGCCGACGATGCGGGCCGATTTCTTATAAGGCTTGTTGTGCTGGTTGCCGAGTTCGTGCATCGCCCAGAGCACGCGCCGGTGGACGGGCTTGAACCCGTCGCGCACGTCCGGCAGCGCGCGCCCGATGATGACCGACATGGCATAGTCGAGATACGAGCGGCGCATCTCGTCTTCAATGTTGACGTAGTTGCGATCAAAAGTTTCCATCTAATAAACCTTTCCGGTACAATCTGCCGCGCGCTCGTCCGGCGCGCCTTTCTGCTAAAGTGAGAGCCTGAACGTCGCCCTCGAAACGGGCGCGAGGGTAGCCCCGCGAGGGCCGTTTTCTTAACTGTCAGGGCGGCACTTTCCTGTGCGGATAAGACGTTCGGAAAGTACGACATATTGTAGCCCGAAAGGGGCGTTTTGGCAACCCGCCCGACGGGCTTAAAACCCTGTAAAATCAACGATTTTACCCCTTCGACGGGGCTCTCCGCGACGGCCGTCCGGGCGCACTATTTCGGGGCTCCGAACCCGCCGGAAAATCGTCCCAAAGTGACCGACCGCTTTGATAAATCCAAGCGCGTCCGCGAGCGCATCAAGCTCGCGCTCCCCGTCCGCGTGCACTGCCGCGAGTCGGCCGCGCACGAGTGGACGGAGATGTCGCGCCTGGTTGACGTGACGCCCTTCGGCGCGCGCTTTCCGCTGCCGCGCCCGACCGAGCGCGGCCGTCTCCTGCACCTGACGCTGCCGATGCCGCGCCAGCTCCGCTGCTTCGACCACATCGAAGACCAGTACCGCGTCTGGGCGCTGGTCTGTCACCTCTCGGCGCGGCCGGAGTTCGCGGGCGAGATACGCTACGAGGTCGGCGTGGCCTTCACGGGCAAGCACCCGCCGGCCAGTTACGTGAAAGACCCTTCGACGCTCTACGAGGCAATCGCGATGACGGGCGAGAACATGTGGCTCCTGAAGGAGGTCGAGCCGAAGACGGCCTCGCAGCGCTCCGAGCTGACGCGGCTCCAGATGGCCTTGAACGTGCGCCTTGAGGTCTTCGACGCGGAGGGGCGCGTGACGGCGAGCGAGCAGACGGTGACGGAGAACATCAGCCGGCGCGGCGCGGCCGTCTGGACGACGCTCCAGGTCGAGCGCGGGCGCTTCGTGCGCCTGACGAGCACCGAGACGGGGCTCGCCATCGTCGCCGCCGTGCGCGCCGCCCGCACAGGCCCCGACGGCATCCCCCGCCTCCATCTCGAATTCATCGACCGGCAGTGGCCGCTGGAAGGAATTGAATAGTGACGTGTGATGTGTGATGAGTGATAAGAGGAGGACAGGTCGCGTCTTCTTTTTCTTATCACTCATCACTGCTTTAGACTTATGAAGCGAATCGTCATCCCGCGTGAGTTGTTGCTCGTAGAGGTCGAGCGTTGGTGCGGCGACCACACGTGCAACGCGCGGACGCGCCTCTCTTTGACGAAGGCGGAGGCGCGCGACTACACGGGCTTCGAGTGCGCGCGTTGCGAGCGATGGAACGAGGACGCGCTCACGGAGCGCGACATCCCCGAGTGGTGGGAGGAGTTGTCGGGCGGGTCGGCGGAGTTCGAGGACAAAGAAGGGGAGGGCGGGGACAAGTTTTGAGCAGCGCGGCGGACACGGGCGGCGAGGGTGGACGCAAGAGGGCCGAAGCGCCGGAGCCGCGCCCCGCGCCGCAGTGGCTCCTCGACGCCATGCGGCCAATCATCCGCGTGTTCTCGCGCGCCGTGTGGCGCATCGCGTATCGCGGGCTCGAAAACGTCCCCGCCGACGGCGGGCTCGTCATCGCCGCCAACCACCAGACCTACGTCGATCCCTTCTGGGTCGGCTCGCGCGTCAACCGCCCCGTCCGTTACCTCGCCTGGAGCGAGGCGTTCAGTTGGCCGCTCGTGGGCAAGGCTTTGGAGTGGCTCGGCGCGTGGCCCATCGTCCTCGACCGTGGCAACCCGACGGCGCACCGCCGCTCCCTGCAATGGCTGCGCGCGGGCGGCGCCATCATGATCTTCCCCGAAGGCCAGCGCGCCTACGCCGACGGCGAGTTCTCGCGCTTCAAGGCCGGCGCCGTCCGCCTCGCGCTCGAAGCGGGCGTCCCCGTCCTCCCCGTCACCATTCGCGGCGGCCAACGCATCTGGCCGCGCGGCCAGCGCCTCCCGCGCACCGGCCGCGTCGAGGTCATCTTCCACCCCGCGCGCCACCCCGCCCCCCGCCCCGGCGAAGACACACGCCACTGCGTCCAACGCGAAACCGACGAACTCGCCGCCGTCATCAAGTCGGCACTGTAAGTAGTGAACCGTGAAAGATGAATAAGGCCGTCCCCCGCCGGGAGCGCGGGCAGGGATGCCCGCGCTCCCGGCGGGGGACGGCCCTATTTTTTCTTCAAGGATTAACGCCGCGTGCGCTTGGCGGGTAGTTCGTCAGGTAGGTCTAGTTTGTCGTCGGCCAAAATCTCAAGCGGTATGTTCGCCAGTCTCGCGTAAGCCAAAAGCAACTGTAACGGCGGCTCGCGCTTACCCTGCTCGAAGTTAGAAATCTGCGCGGCGTAGAGCGGAGACTCCTGATAGTCGAGTCCCTCAACAATCCCAGTCTGACTCAACTCTAAAGCCATCCTGATTTGGAGGAGTTTCTCCCCCAAACGCTTCGGTGCCGGGCGCCGCGCCATCAGGAGTTACCTCCTGACAGTATTCGGCCCTTGCTTTTACTATCAACTGATAGTAGGATGCGTCTGCGTAACCGATTCGCCGTGAGTAGAGACCTCTCATGCTCAACGGCGATGCTCATCACTCGGTTGAGGGTGAGCTTTCGCTTCGCATCCGACCCGTTGCCTTATTTCAAAGACTGAACGCAAAGGAGATTATCACATGGGCATTCTTGTCACTTAATGCTGGCACGCCCGAAGGGAGGGCCGTGCCGCCGCCCCGTCGATCCACGCCAGGGCCGAGGGCCGCGTGCGTCTGTCGAGCGCGCACGCGGCCTCTTCGTGTCACTTACTCATCCCTCACTTCCTCACACGCACGCATCCTGGAGCCTGACGTTACGTCAGGGTCAAGCACTTTTTTTCGAGACTACACGTGAAAAAAGAGGAGCCCGCCTCAAGTCGTCAAACGTCTGTAAATCGCGGGCATGCGTTCGGGGAGGGAGAGCACGTCGTCGATGATGGTGTAGCCGACCTCGCCGTAGAGGTCGCGGAGTTCGGACTCGCTGTCGCGGTCGATGGTGATGCAGAAGGGGGTGATGCCGTCGAGACGCGCCTGTCTTAAAGCCTCGCGTGTGTCTTCGCGTGCGTAGCGTGCGTCGCCGTAGTCGTGGTCGTAGGGGCGGCCATCGGAGAGGACGATGAGCAGGCGCGTGCGCGCCTCCTGCCGACGGAGTTTCGCGGCGGCGTGGCGGACGGCGGCGCCCAACCTGGTGTTGTTCTGGTAGTTGATGCCGCCGATGCGCTGCTCGACCTCGCCCGCGTAGGGCTCTCCGAAGTCTTTGACGACGTAAAACTTCACGTTGCGCCGGCCCTCGGACGTGAAGCCGTAAATTGAATAAGGGTCGCCGACGGCTTCGAGCGCCTCGCTCATCAGGACCAAGCCTTCCTTCTCGACCTCGATGATGCGGCGGCCCGGATGTGTATAAGGCTGTAGCGGGTGACGGCCGATGGTGCGCGCCGTGGACGAAGACTGGTCGAGCAGGAACGAGACGGCCACGTCGCGCTCGCGCCGCAGACGCTTTGTGTAGACGCGCTCGGACTGCTGGCCGTCTGCGCGGCGGTCGATGACGTAGTCGATGAGTGCGTTGAGGTCGTAGTCGTCGCCGTCCAACTCGTTTGCCACGCGCTTCAGACTCTCCGGCCGCATCAACTGGAACTGATGCCTTATCGAAGAGATGACGCCGCGATAACGCGAGCGCGTCAGTTCGACGAACGAACGGTCGCCGCGCTTGACCCGCTTCTCGACGACGCGGCACCAGCCGACGCGCGTGTCGGACAACTCCCTGTCCCACTCGTCGTACTCGAAAGCCTCCTCGCCCGCCTCCAACTCCTGCTCGGCCGACTCGCCCGCCATCCAACGCTCGGCGCCGGTCAGAGTCTCCTCGCCGTCCGACTCGGCCTCGCTCGCGGCCCAGGCGTTGAAGAGTTCGCGCGCGTCGCGGCGTCGCTGCTCGCGGCGTCGCTCCTCGTCGGTGTTCTCGTCGTCGTCGTCCTCGCCTTCGGCGTCGAGGTTCGACTGCGCGCCGTGCTGCTTGTCCTCGCCGCCCTCCTCTTCCGTCTCGGTCTGCCGCTCGGTCATCTCGGGCACGACCGACTGGAAGAGCGTGTAGACGCGCGCGGTCGCCATCAACGTGTCCGCGACCACGGCGTCGGCGGCCGTCAGGTAATCGACGACGATGGTCTCCAACTCGGAAACAATCTGGCCGTAGACCGCGCGCGCGTCTTCGAGCGCGCCGCCGCAGAGCGTGATCTGAAACAACAGCTCGAAGGGGACGAGCGTGATGGGGAGGCTGACGATGCGCGGGCGGTTGCGTCGCAAATGCTCGCGAACTAAATCGAGGTCGCGCCCGAGTCCGCGATATGCATGACGCAAACGGCGGTCGATGCGCCCGTTCTCAAGCGTCCCGAAGACGCGCGCGGCGAGCCCACGCTGTGGGAAGAGCGCGAGCACCGCGCGGTAGTCGCCGCCCTCCGGCAGCACGCGCCTGCGCGCCGCCGCGCGTCTCGCTTCTTCTTCAGGCGCGAGCGCGCGCTCTGACTTCGAAGGGTCGTTGATGTAGCCGTCGAGCGCGAAGGCGTCGAGCGCGTCAACGTTCTCCGGCGCATACAACTCCGCCAGCGAAGCGTAGGCCGCGCGCAGCCCCGAAGATTCGCGCTCGTGCGTGCCGAACTCTATCTGCCCCGCCGCGTGCGCGGCTAAAACTTTATAGAGCCGGAAGTCCAACTCGCGCTCGCCGAACTCCGAGACGACCGACGGCAGGTGTATCGTGCGGCCGTCGCCGATGCGCTGCTCCTCCGGGATGGCCGCGAGCGGCGCGACCTCGACGGCGCGGCCCGTCAAACCCTCGACGTAGAGCCGCAACGTCTGCGCGACCTCTTCGAGCCCGAGCCCGTCGCGCCCGCCGCTCTGCAAACGCTCGTTGCTCCCGCGCGTCTCAAGCGCGAAGTAACTGCGCCGCGCCCGCGCGCTCAAATTCTCGGCCAGCAGCCCTTCGCGCGCCCACTCCCTGAACTGTTCGAGCGTCGCCGAACGCAACGCACGCGGCGCCGCGCGGAAGCAGGAGATGGCCGCCTCCGCGTCCACGCGCGCAACCTCGTGCGTCGCCCCGACGACGGTCAACACCACCTCCGTCAAACGCTCCTGCTTAACCTGATGCTCCGCCAGCGACCGCAACGCCGACGGCCCCGTCCGCGCCAGCGCGACCAGGCACGCGTTGTTGTGCGACGCCACCGTCCGCAGCAACGCGCCCCAAGCCTCGAACGCCCCGGGCACGAGCCGCAACACCTCGCCGCCCGAAGACATCACGTGCAGAGCCGCCGCCCCGCCCCTGTCGAGAAAGCCTTCGGCCTGACCGAACAGACGCAGCGCGTCATCCTCACTCAAGTTCTCAATCGCACCGGGCAGAGCCGCCCACATGTCGGCCGCGATCCCTCCCACGCGCTGCGCGAACGACTCCGCCAAACCGAGGGCCGCCGTCCACACAACTCCGGAGCGATTTTCGACCGCGTCACTCTCATCAACCTCTTTCTCGAACGCGGAGAGCGCCGCCGCCGTCGCGGGCGTCGCCGAGATGAAGTCCGAACTGTGCCGCGCCGACCGCCGCGCGACTTCCAACGCGACCTCGAAGACGCGTCTCAACAACTCCACGTCGCCCACCGCGCGCGCCACCTCCGGCCCGCGCCTGTACGTCTCCAACGCGAAAGAGGTCGAGAGCGACAACTGCCGCCCGCACACCTGCAACAGCAGCAGCCTCGCGCCGCGCGGCACTTCCGACAGACCGCCGACACCCGCCGTGATGAACGCCGCGCCCGTCTCCACATCGGCCTTCACCAGGCGCTGACCCAACTCGCCCCACGCACGCAACTCCTCCGCGTCGAGCACCCGCGCCGCCTCCGGCACCTCTTTTAAGAAATCAACGCCCGCCCGCAGACTCAACGCCGCCAACCCCGCCCCCACCTCCAACGCCGCCCGCGCCACGTCCACCGGCAGCTTCCCAACCTCCCTCGCCAACCCCGCGATTGTCCGTCGCTCCCCCACGTCCCGCACCGCGCGCAGACGCTCCCGCAACTCCCGCCCCAGCGGTCGCGGCTCATCCTTCTTCTCTTCTTCGGAATCGAAAATGTACTTCTCAGGCATGCTTAAAACGTCTTGGTGGAGTGATATGTCTAAGCAGCTTCGGCGGGCGTGGGTTCGCTGGCGTGCCGGGTCAAATACTCAAGCGCCTCGTCCTGCATGCGAGCTATCTCGGCGTGGTAACCGCTCGCAACCGCCGAGAACTCCGCCGGGCTTGCGGTCACGCGCAACTGCGCGAGCAGACGGTAGAAGTACGCGATGCGCTCCTGCGTGGCCGCCAGTTCCTGGTCGTCGTGAATCATTCAATCACCTCCACGATGCCGCGACGTGTATGGTCACGCTTTAACTGCCAGTGAGAAAGAAACTCATCCAGAGTTTCCAGAAGCAGTAAGGACGGGCGCATCCAGAAGATACTTGCCCCGAACTCCTGCTCCGCCTCTACGTGCTCGAAGAGTTTCCGCGCCACACCCACACAATCGTTCAGGACGAAATCGTCACGCATGACGAGTATTATGTCAACGTCGTTCGGGTCAGGCTTTGTCGTGACGAAGCTCCCGAAGATGATGAACCTCTCAAGCCTGCCCGTCCCATGGGCCGCGCGGTAGATGCGCAACAGTCGCGACGCTACGGCTTGTCTCTGGCCCGAGCCGGTGCCGAACCGCGTGAGCACTTCTTCTAACGTCGCCGTGTGTAAGCCCGCCGCCAGGTCTCCTGTCTTCTCAAAGTGAGGAAGGGGCATTGCCGTTAGCCGCCGAAGCCGAATCTCATATAACGGTCGTCACGATCTCGCGGATGCTGCGTTGGAGGTCGCGGTCGTCGGTGATGGGGGAGCAGAGGGCGACTTCGGCGGCGGCCGTGGCGGGGATGCCGCGGGCGGTGAGCTGTGCGGCGTAGATGAGGAGGCGCGTGGAGACGCCCTCTTCGAGGCCGTGGCCGCGCAGGTTGCGGACCTTCTGGCCGATGAGGACGAGGTCGCGCGCCTGCTCAAGCGAGACGCCGCCCTCGCGCGCGACGATCTCGGCCTCAAGCTCGGCCGGCGGGTAGTCGAACTCAAGCGCGACGAAGCGTTGGCGCGTGGACTGCTTGAGGTCTTTCAGTATCGACTGGTAGCCGGGGTTGTAGCTGACGACGAGCATGAAGTCGTCGGGCGCGTCGAGAATCGTCCCGCGCTTCTCGATGGGGAGGCGGCGGCGGTCGTCGGTCAAAGGATGGATGATGACGACCGTGTCCTTGCGCGCCTCGACCACCTCATCCAGATAACATATCGCGCCGCCGCGCACGGCCGCCGTCAGGGGGCCGTCGTGCCAGACCGTCTCCTCGCCTTCGAGCAGGAAGCGGCCGACGAGGTCCGTGGCCGACAGGTCTTCGTGGCAGGCGACGGTGATGAGCGGGCGCCCCAGCCGCCACGCCATGTGCTCGACGAAGCGCGTCTTGCCGCACCCCGTCGGGCCTTTGAGCATGACGGGCAGGCGCGCGTCCTTCGCGGCCTCGAACAACTCCACCTCGCGCCCCACGGCGAGGTAAAACGGCTCGTCCGTGACGACGTACTCTTCGATTGCTCTCTCTGGCATTGTTAAGGGATGGTGTGTTAACCGTCTGACTCGCCGTTTCGGCTGCTCCGCACGATGTCAATTAAGGCTTCCAGCTTACGGTCGCTGTGCGCCTGCGACTCGGCGAGGGCGGCGATCTTAGCGTCGGCGTTGGCCTGCGCCGCCCTCATCTCGGTTATCCCGTCGTGGTGGCGTTGTAGCAGTTCGACCAACGTGGCGGTAGACTCTTCCAGACCTACGACGCGCCGCTGCATGTTAGCAAGCAACTGCTGATGGGCGGCTGCCAAATCTCTCAGCGTCTGAGCAGTTTGCTCCATCATCGCGAGTCGCTCGTTATGCTGCGTGAGCCTCTCGTCGTGCCGTGCCGAGATTTCCGCCAGAGTCGCCATCGCGTTTTCGAGGCGAAGTATGCTCTCTTCACTCATCTGTCCGCGCTCCTTCCGTTCTTTGGCGTCAGATGGCGGGCTGACGTTTTTCAGGATGTCGGTTATCCTGTACCGTGCTTGAAAAAGCAGTAGAAAGCGACTGGATGTCATCTTAACATCTGCATAAATGCGCGGCAAATTCGACGTTTTTGAGTGGGTTTGAGGTTGTAATGAAGATAGCGGTAGCCATGAGCGGCGGCGTCGATAGTTCGGCGGCGGCGGTGTTGTTGAAGGACGCGGGGAACGAGCTGGTCGGGTTCACGATGCAGCTCTGGAACCAGCGGCGGGGCTTGAGCGTGGGCGAGGACGGCGAGCCTTTGCCGAGTCGTTGCTGTTCGCTCGACGACGTGTACGATGCGCGGCGCGTGGCGGAGGACTTGGGCTTCCCGTTCTACGTCCTGAACCTTGAGCGCGACTTCGAGCGCGACGTGGTCGCGCCGTTCGTGCAGAGCTACCTCGAAGGCGAGACGCCCATTCCCTGCGTCGCGTGCAACAGCCGTCTGAAGTTCGCTTCGCTCGACCGCACGGCGTTGAGCGTCGGCTGCGAGAAGGTCGCGACCGGCCACTACGCGCGCGTCTCGTTCGACGAGGCGACGGGTCGTTACAGACTGCTGCGCGGGAGGGACGCGCGTAAGGACCAGACCTACTTCCTCTGGGAGTTGACGCAGGAGCAGTTGTCGCGCTCGCTCTTTCCCTTGGGCGAGATGACGAAGGAGGAGGTGCGCGAGGTCGCGCGGCGTCAAGGTCTGTACGTCGCGGAGAAGCGCGAGTCGCAGGAGATTTGCTTCGTGCCCGACGGCGACTACGCGGGCTTCATCGACCGCTACCTCGAAGCGGAGGGGAGGGAAGCGGAGCGGCCCGAGGGCGGCGAGATTGTTGACACCGAAGGGAGCGTCGTCGGCCGACACGAGGGCGTCCACCGCTACACGGTCGGACAGCGGCGCGGGATAGGGGTCTCGCGCCCGCTCCCGCTCTACGTCGTGCGCGTCGAGCCCGAGTCGAATCGCGTCGTCGTCGGTCACGACGAAGAGCTTTTGAGTTCCGAGTTCACCGTCGCGGGCGTCAACTGGGTCGCCTTCGGAGAGCCCACGGAGCCTGTGCGCGCAGACGTGCGCGTCCGCTATCGCCACCGGGAGGCGCCGGCCACCATCACCCCGCTCGAAGGGGGCCGCGCCCGCGTCCGCTTCGACGAGCCGCAGCGCGCCGTCACGCCGGGCCAGGCCACCGTCTTCTATCGCGGCGAAGAGGTCATCGGCGGCGGGTGGATTGTGAGGGGGTGAGCGGTGAGCCGTAAGCAGTTTGAAGAAGTGTCGCGCCGCCAGTCTTAACTCAACCGCTGCTCACTGCTTACGGCTCACCGCTCACGCCACTAAAACCTTTTCGCTCCTCGCAGCGTAATAGAACCGACCCCGCTCTCCCGCTCCGGCGCGGTCAAATTCATCAACGATAAAGGTCTTAAAGTTATGACGCGTGGAAGCAAGATCGCTCTGGTTATCGTCGGGCTGCTGGCGGCGTTCGTGTTGCTGATTGGGCTCATCGTGGTGGCCGTCGTGATGTCTCTGGACAAAGAGCCCGAGGTGGCGTCGAACAGCGTCCTCGTCCTCAACGTCGAGGGCTCGCTGCCCGACTATACGAACACCGACGAGATGTCCGCGCGCCTCTTCGGCGGCGAGACCAACTCGCTCTCGAACCTGCTGCTGCAACTGCGCAAGGCGAAGGCCGACAAGCGGGTCGGCGCCGTGCTCCTCGACATCGGGATGCTCGGCGGCGGGTGGGCCAAGGCCGACGAGTTGCGCGACGCCATCGCGGAGTTCCGCAAGTCGGGCAAGCCCATCTACGCCTACATGGAGTTCGGCTCCGACAAGGAGTACTACGTCGCGACCGCGGCCGAGCGCATCTACTTGCCGCCCATCGGCGACCTCTTCGTCAACGGGCTCGCCGCCGAGTCGATGCACTTCAAGGGCTCGTTCGACAAGCTCGGCATCTACTGGGACTCGTACCAGATCGAGAAGTACAAGACCGGCCCCGAGTCCTTCACGCGCGAGGACATGTCGGAGGGCGAGCGCGAGCAACTCAACTCGCTGCTCGACGAGATATACAACCGCTACCGCGCGCAGATCGCCGAGGCGCGGCGCAAGTCAATCGAAGACGTGACGGCGCTCATCGACAACGCGCCACACAACGCGCCCGCGGCGCTGGAGGCTGGACTCATCGACGGCGCGCTCTACCGCGAGGAGGTCGAGAACGAACTCAAGAAGCGGCTCGGCTACAAGGAGGACGAGAAGCTGCGCAAGGTCTCGATGGCAGAGTACAGGCGCGTAACGCCCTACTCGCTCGGGCTGAACCAGGGCGAGGCCATCGCCGTCATCTTCGCCGCCGGCCCCATCGAGCCGGGCCGCTCCAACGACGGCTCGTTCGGCGGCGACCAGACCATCGGCTCCGACACGGTCGTCAAGGCGCTCAACGACGCGCGCGACAACAAGGACGTGAAGGCCATCGTGCTGCGCGTGGACAGCCCCGGCGGCGTCACCTACCCGTCCGACCTCATCTGGAAGGCGGTCGAGGAGGCGAAGAAGAAGAAGCCGGTCGTCATCTCGATGGGCGACCTCGCGGCCTCGGGCGGCTACTACATCTCGATGGGCGCGAACCGCATCGTGGCCGAGCCGCTGACCCTGACGGGCTCCATCGGCGTCTACGCCTACAAGCCGGTCGTCAAGGGTTTCTACGACTGGGTCGGCGTGTCGAGCGAGTACCTGCTGCGCGGGAAGAATTCGGGCATGTTCCGCGAGACCGAGAAGTTCACGAAGGAGGAGCGCGAGAAGTTCGAGTCGTCGATGCGCAACTTCTACTGGAACCAGTTCCTCCCGAAGGTGGCCGAGGGGCGCAAGTTCCAGAACGTCGAGGCCGTCCACGAGGTCGCGCGCGGCCGCGTGTGGACGGGCGCGCAGGCGAAGGAGCAGAAGCTTATTGACGAGTTCGGCGGCCTCGACCGCGCCGTCGAAGTGGCGAAGGAACTTGCGAAGATTCCCGCCGACAAGGGCGTCCGCCGCGTCGTCTATCCCGCGCCCCGCACCTTCTTCCAACAACTCTTGGGCGGCGGCGGCGACGAAGACTCCGCCAGCATCAAGGCTCAACAACAACGCGCGGCCTTCATCAACTCGATGCCCGCCGAGATGCGCCCCGTCCTGCGCCGCGCCGCCATGTTCGAACGCTTCCCGCAGAACAGCACGCTCGCCATCATGCCGTTCGAGTTGAAGATCGAGTAGCCAGTAGTCATCCCGACTTGCGAGCTGAAATAAGGCGCCCTCCGCGCCGGGAGCGCGGGCATCCCTGCCCGCCAAAGCGTGCTTCAGCACGCTTAACCGTGAAGCGCCATACATCAAGATTGATGTATGGCGCTTCGTCGTATTCGCGCTGACGCGCTCATGGCGGGTAGGGATGCCCGCGCTCCCGGCGGTGCGCGGCCTTATTCTGATTTGCAAGTCGGGATGACTACTGGCTACTAACTACTCGCCTCAATCCTGTCCGTGCCCATGTAAGGCCGGAGGGCTTCGGGGATGATGACCGAGCCGTCCGGCTGCTGGTAGTTCTCAAGGACGGCGAGCCACGTGCGGCCGACGGCGAGGCCGGAGCCGTTGAGCGTGTGGACGTATTCGGGCTTCGCGCCGCCCGCGCGGCGGAAGCGTATCTGCGCGCGCCGCGCCTGGTACGACTCGAAGTTCGAGCAGGAGGAGATTTCGCGGAAGGTGTTCTGCGAGGGCAGCCACACCTCAAGGTCGTACGTCTTCGCCGACGCGCCGCTGATGTCGCCCGTCGAGAGCGCGACGACGCGGTAGTGCAGCCCGAGCTTCTGCAAAATCGTCTCCGCGTCGCGCGTCAGCCCTTCCAACTCTTCGTAAGAGTTTTCGGGGAGCGCGAGCTTCACCAACTCGACCTTATCGAACTGGTGCTGGCGGATGACGCCGCGCGTGTCGCGCCCGTAGGAGCCGGCCTCGGAGCGGAAGCAGGGCGTGTACGAGACGAACTTCTTCGGCAACTCCGACGCGTCGAGAATCTCTTCGCGGTGGATGTTCGTGATCGGCACCTCGGCCGTCGGTATCAGGTAGAGCCCGCGCTCGTCCGTCAACTTGAAGAGGTCCGACTCGAACTTCGGCAACTGCCCCGTGCCGAAGAGCGCGTTGGCGTTGACGATGAAGGGCGGCAGCGTCTCCTCGTAGCCGTGCTCGCGCGTGTGCACGTCGAGCATGAAGTTGGTGAGCGCGCGCTCCAGACGCGCGCCCGCGCCTTTCAGGATGGCGAAGCGCGCGGTGGCGATCTTCGCCGCGCGTTCGAGGTCGAGGATGCCGAGCCGCGTGCCGATGTCCACGTGGTCCTGCGGCTCGAAGTCGAAGCGCGGCGCCTCGCCCCACTGTCTGACCTCCACGTTCGCCGTCTCGTCGCGGCCGATTGGCACCGACTCGTGCGGCACGTTCGGGACGGTGGCGAGCAACTCCTGCATCCGCCGCTCGGCCTCGTCGCGCGCGCGCTCCAACTCGGCCATGCGCTCCTTGAGTTCGGCAACTTCTTTACGGCGCGACTCGGCCTCTTCCTTCCGGCCCTCCTTCATCAGCGCGCCGATCTCGCGGCTCGAAGCGTTGCGTTGCGCGTTCAGTGCGTCGGACTCGGCGATGGCGCGGCGGCGCTCCGCGTCGAGCGCGGCGAAGTCGTCGAGCGCCACCACGGGGAAGCCGCGCGCTTCGAGCGCCGCGCGCACGCGCTCAAGGTTCGCACGGACGTAGTTCAAATCAAGCATGCGTTACTCACCCTTCTGTTCGCCCGCAACGGGACGAGAGAAGATTTGGTTGGCCTCCTCAAGAGTCTCCTTCGACCCGACATCGTACCAGATGCCCGGCACGCGCCACGTGTAGAAGGGCGTGCGCTCGTACATCCACTGCACGAGGCGGCCGGGCTGGTCCGGGTTGTTGCCCTCCTCGACGTACTGGCGGATGAGCGGCAGCGAAGACTTCGGGTAGTAGTAGAGCGCGATGCCTGTCAGCGTGCTCGTCGGGTTCGCGGGCTTCTCCTCGAAGAAGGTGATGCGGCCGTCGTTGTCAACGACGATGGAGTTGTACTTCTTGATCGCTTCGAGGTCGCCCACGTCGTAGACGGCGAGCACCGGCGCCCCCTTCGCGCGGCAGTACGCGCCGAACTCGCCCAGGCGTTCGCTGAAGAGGTTGTCGCCCGCGACGACGGCGATGTCGTCGTCAATCCCCGCCTCCGTCAACACCAAATTCAGGTCGCCGATGGCGCCGAGCTTGTTCGTGTCGTCGGTCGATTGGTCGTTGACGACGGTGATCTCCGGCCCGCCGACTTTCGTATGTCGCCCCTCGGCCCAGTGCTCGAAGTGGCCGGCGAATTTGCCGTTGGTGACGACGTAGACGTGGTCTATCTCCTCGACGGGCGCGAGGTTGTCGAGGACGTGTTCCAGCATCGGCTTGCCGGCCACGTCGAGTAAAGGCTTCGGCTGGTTCAGCGTCAGCGGGTACAGCCGCGTCGCATACCCGGCCGCGAGTACGATTAACTTCATGCCCTCCCCCTTCAGTCCTGTTGTGTGGCTCGCTTCGGTTAATCTTTACAATAAAACCCGCCGCCCGCCAAACGCCTGCGCCCGCCGCGTGTGTTAAGATGCCCGTTCGCACCAACACAACGTTAACGGAGGAAGAAGAGTTTGAGTGCCGAAGTGAAACCATTCGCGGGGCGGGCGGCCGTCGTCACGGGCGCGACGCGCGGCATCGGCCGCGCCATCGCGCTGGAACTCGCGCGGCGCGGCGCCGACGTGGCCTTCAACTACGCGCAGAGCGCGGAGGCGGCCGAAGGCTTGAAGACGGAGATCGAGGGCTTAGGCGTGCGCGCGCTCGCGACGCAGTGCGACGTGGCGAGCACGGAGGCGGCGGCCGAGATGATCAAGCAGGTGAAGGCCGAACTCGGGCGCGTTGACCTCCTCGTTAACAACGCCGGCATCACGCGCGACAACCTCATCCTGCGCATGAAGGAGGAGGACTGGGACTCCGTCATCGACACGAACCTCAAGGGCGCCTGGAACTTCTCGCGCGCCGCGCTCCGCCACATGCTCAAGAACGAGGGGGGCGGCTCCGTCCTCAACATCTCCTCCATCAGCGGCGTCGTCGGCATGGGCGGCCAATCGAACTACTCAGCCTCGAAGGCGGGCATGATCGGCCTGACCAAGGCGCTCGCCAAGGAGGTCGCCAGCCGCAACGTTTCGGTCAACGCGCTCGCCCTCGGCCTCGTCGCCACCGACATGTCGCAGGCGCTCAACGAAGAGTACCAGCAGAAGCTGCGCGAGCAGATTCCCATGGGCCGCTTCGCGGACCCCTCGGAGGTCGCCCGCATCGCCTGCTTTCTCCTCTCCGACGACGCGCGCTACATCACCGGCCAGGTCATACAGGCCGACGGCGGCTTAGCGATGTAGAAGAATTTTTAGAGACAAAAAGAAGAGCGCCCCGTCGGTCTAGGGTAAACCGACGGGGCGTTTTTTTCGGGCAGGCTCGGAGATTCAGGGTGGCGTTTGGCTTTTGCTGGAGATCGTCACCTACGGGCGATCCGGCTGTTTTGGCGGTCGTGTTGGACGGGCGAAATATATAGCTCGAAAACTTCTCAACCTTACCGGAGCAAAAAATAAGAACCGCTCCTGCCTGTAAGGTCGAATGAACCAACCCGGCCGCTCGTGTCAATCATCTTCGAAGCACTGCTTTGATTTATAATTACTGACTGCTTCGTCTTGGTGAGGAATTATACGTATTTTCTGACAACTGTCAAGAAGAAAATGCAACGTTCTCAACAAATTTGTGACAAGCGCGGGAGATTCTCGTAAACCTTTGACCTGCAAAGGTTAAAGTAATTTGTGAAAACTCGCGCACTAAGCTTTGTAAATCTTTTCGGTTGGCGTCGAAGAAGAAATATTCGTCCCCGAGACATTCTCGGCCGGAATTTGTGTCGAACGTGCGTAGAGGTCGGGCTCTCCCTTGGGGCGCGTTTTCCAACGCTTGTGAATCCAGAGCCACTGGTCCGGGAACATGCGGACGTGTCGCTCGATGGCGGCCGTGAAGTTGGCCGTGTTGATTTCGACATCGCGTTTGTCGTCGCCCGTGCGGACGAGTTCGATGACGGGGCCGCCGCGAAAGACGTACTTGCCCTGCTCTTCGTCCCAGGGCGCGCAGACGGGGATGACCGTGGCGTCCGTGCGCAGCGCCAACGTGGCGACGCCCGCGGTCGTGCAGGCGAGGCGGCCGAAGAAGGGGACGAAGACGCCCTCGCGCTCCTGCGTGTTGAGGTCGGCCAACACCCCGAGCGTGCCGCCCTGCTTGAGGAGTCGGAGCGCCGTGCGCGCGGCGGCGCTCTTGTCGATGGGGCGGTTGCCGAAGCGCGTGCGCAAGGATTCGACCAGACGGTCGATGCGCGGATTGTCCAGGGGGCGGACGAGGAAGCTCAGGGGCTCGTAGAGCGCGGAGTGCGCGAAGCAGAGCATCTCCCACGCGCCGAGGTGCGAGGTGAGGAAGATGACGCCACGGCCGCGCGCGCGCGCCACGTCGAGGAGTTTGACATCCTCGCTGTCGTACTCGGCGACCTTGCGCAGGCGCTCGGGCGTGGCGCGCGGGAACTGGCTGACCTCGCCGAGCTGCCGCCCGAGGCTCTCGAACGAGCCGCGCAGGATTCTCTCGCGCTCCGCCTCGCCCATCTCGGGGAAGGCCAGCTCAAGGTTGCGCCGGCCCGTGCGCCGCAGGCCCCCCGCTACACGGTACGCCGCGCGCCCGAGCGCGCGCCCTACGGAGACGGCCGCCGGCCTCGGCAGCGTGCCGAGCCCCGACAGCAGCACCCGCGCGGCCACGTACTCCAGAATCTCCTGTGACTTTCCCTTTTTACCCATGACCGTTCGACGAAGCTCGACAGTGTACACGTCCGCCCGACGCGCGGGCAAACGGCTGGTCTCCGCCGCGCGCCACATGCTATAAACCGAAGTCAGGAGTCAGAATAAAAGCTTTACCTTCTGACTCCCTTCTCTTATGCCTTCTGGAAAGACACACGACATGGTGACGCTGGTGTTGGCCCCGCCGACGTTCGCGGCGGCGTGGGGGCTGACGGGGAGCGTGTGGCTGAGCGCGGCGGCGACGGCGGCGATGCTGTTCGGGGGGCTGATGTTCGGGCCGGACCTCGACATACAGTCGAAGCAGTACACGCGTTGGGGGCCGCTGCGGTTCCTTTGGTGGCCGTACAAGGCGATCTTCCGCCACCGCTCGCGCTGGTCGCACGGCATCGTGTTCGGGACGCTCATCCGCGTCGTCTACTTCACGGCCGCGTTGACGCTCGTCGCGTGGGCGTGCGTCTACGCGCGCGCGGTCTTCCTGACGGGGGACGCGGCGCCTGGGTGGCGCGAGGTGGCGCAGGTGTGGCTGTACGTCGAGGCGGCGGCCGGTGCTTATGGCGTGGGGCCGCGCGTGCTCGCGGCCGTGCTCGCGGGTCTCTGGTGGGGCGCGGCCAGTCACACTCTCACCGACGTGGCCTGGTCGGTCGTGCGCAAGGGCTCGGAGATTTTTTAGGCGTGAATGGTGAATAGTAAATCGTGAATAGATAAGACAGGGTCTTACTATTCACGATTTACTATTCACCATTCACGCCCTTTTACTGTCCACGGGCGACGGCGAGGCGGAGGGCCTGGCGGCGGACAGCTTCGGAGACGTTGCGGTTCTGGCCGAGGGACTTGAGTTCCCTGGCGTGCAGGCGCGGGAGGATGGACATCGCGGTCGGAAGCGGTGTGCGCGGGTTGCGCGCGAGGTTGGTGATGATCGGGTATTGGCGCGCCCAGCCCCGGTTCATCGCGATCAGGCGCAGCACCTCGTCGGAGACGGTGCGCATGGCGGCGATGGCCTCGACCTCCTGGTCGGTGATGCGCGGGTTGTTGATGACGGCCGTCGCGACGACCCTGTTCGAGTCGCGGATGAGGATGGAGCGCGCCTCGCGGTCGCCCTTCATCCCGAGCTTCATGCGGTCCTTGACCTTCATCAGCATCACGCGGCGGATGAGCGAGACGCGCTCGGGCGCGGCAGAGGTGCCGCCCTCGGCCGTGGCCTCCGCGACCAGGCGCTCGGCCGCCGCCTGCCGCTGCTCGAACGTCTCGTCCAGCAGATCCTCGTAGCGCTCGGACGGGAGCCAAGAGTCGTCTATGTCAACGTCCGAGACCTCGATGTGCTGCGCGATGAGCCACGCGTCGTCGAGACTCAAGCCCCCCTCAACGTCGAACGACTCGGCCGACTCGACGAACTCGGCCGCGGCGCCCATCCCGCGCGCGCGCATCTCGTCGGCGACCTGCCGCGCGCCGCGCTCCTTCTCGAAGAACTCGCGGCGCGTCTCGCGGACGCGGCGGTCGGAGTCGGAGGTGCGCGCGGGGTTGGCGAGCACGGCGTCGATGATGGCGGGCGCGCGGATGAGGCGCTGCTGGTTGAGGGAGATGAGTTCGAGCACCGCGCCTTCGGCGGTCACGCGCGCGAGCGCGGCGACGGCCTCGTCGGGCGTCGAGGCGTTGAGCGCGAGCGACTCCTGCACCTCGCGCGCGAGCCCCGTGCGCTCGGCGAGGTAGGAGAGCACGGCCGGCGCCGTCTCCCGCGCGGAGGCGACGCCGAGCAGCGTCGAGGGCTCCTGCGTCGTGAGCGTCTCCTCGGCGGCGCGCGCCACGGCCTCGTCCGCGTCTGTGCGCAGCGCGACGAGCAGTTCGATCAGAACGTCCTGCGGCACGGGCAGCATGCCGCGCGCGGCGGCCATGCGCGCCGGCTGCGGCGCGGAGCCCGAGAGCACGGCCTGGACGACGGGGTTGTTCGAGGTAGTGTTGGCGCTCATCAGTTGGCGAGGTCGATTGTACGGGGCGGCCCGCGTCAGTAGATGTTGAAGTTGTATTCGAGCACGACGTACTGCGAGACCGGTGTCCCGTTAACCATCGCGGGCGTGAACCTGATCTGCCGCGCCATCGCGACGCACTTCTCCGTCAGTCCGCCGGGCAGGCGCTTGATGACGGCGACGTTGCGCACGCGCCCGTCGGCGGCGAGCACGGCGCGGAGCCTGACCGTGCCGCTCACGTTACTCTTGCGCGCCTCCTCCGTGTAGCCGGGCTCGGGCTTGGAGAGGATGACGACCCTCTGCGAGACCTCGGTCGCGCGGAAGATGCGCTGATTCTCGGCGCCCTCGCGGCCGTAGATGCGGAGCGAGTCGGCCAACTCGCTCAAGCTCTGCGCCTCGGCCCCGGCGCGCGTCCGCGCGAGGGCGTCGAGCCGTTCGGCCGTCGCGCGCATGCGCGCCTTGAAGGGTTCGACGGCCGCGTCCCTGCGCTCGAAGACGGCCATGCGCTGGGCCTCGTTCGCGCCGGGCGGCAGCGGGTATCGGTTCGCCTGCCGCTCGCCTTCGGCGATGTAGATGTTGATGAGCGCGTCGCCGTAGAGGAACGCGGCGGCGGGGAAGTCGGGCGTCAGCGCCAGCGCCGCCTCGGCCTCGGCGGCCGCGCTCTTGAAGTCGTTGGCGAGGTAGTTGATGTGTGCGACGACGTAGTGCGCATCGGGCGACTTCGGGTCGAGCGCGAGCGCGTGTCTGGCCTCGCGCTCGGCGTCGTCCATCTTGTTGAGGGTGGTGAGCGTGTAGGCGAGGCTCGCGCGCGCGGTGGCCCATTCGGGGCGGAGCTTGACGGCGCGCTCGAAAGCCTTGCGCGCGTCCTTCTGCTTGCCCGTGCGGCCGAGGGCCAGCCCGTAGGCGTACCACGCGTCGGCGTCCGTCTTGCGACGTTCGGCGGCGCGTTTGAGCGCGGCGGTCGCGCCCTTCGCGTCGCCCTGCGCGAGCAACTGCTTGCCGCGCTCGAAGTCGTCGTCGGCCTGCGCGGCGGCGGCCGGGAGTGTAAAGACGAGTGCGAGCGCCGCCGCGCCCGCCAGTGCCGCGCGTCTGAAGTTAAGTAGAGCCGTGCCGTGAGTCATGTCGGTTAAGCTTCTCGCCGTCCCGCCGTCAGTAGACGTTGAAGTTGTACTCAAGAATGACGAACTGCGAGACGGGGCGGCCGTCCTTGGTGGCGGGCTTGAACCTGATCTGCCGCGCCGCCTCGACGGCCTTCCGCGTCAGCCCTTCGGGCAGCCCCTTGATGACGAGGATGTGCTTGACGGTGCCGTCGGCGGCGAGCACGGCGCGCAGGCGCACGACGCCGCTGATGTTCTTCTCGCGCGCCTTCTCCGTGAAGCCCGGCTCGGGCTTGTAGGTGATGGTCGCCTTGCTCAAGACATCGGCCTGGCGGAAGACGCCCCTGGACTTGTCGAGCGGCGGGCTCCCGTAGACGCGGAGCGTCTCGGCCAATTCGCGCGCACGCTCGGGCGTGAGGCCGCCCGGCCGCGAGCCGGCCAAAGCCTCAAGCCGCTCGGCCGCCGCGCGCATGCGCGCCCGGAAGGGTTCGAGCGCGGCATCGCGCTTCTCAAGGATGGGCTTGCGCGTCTCCTCGTCGGCGTCCGAGGGGACCGGGTACTGCTCGTTGAAGAACGTCGTCTCGGCGACGTAGAGGTTGAGCAGCGCGTCGCCGAGGAGCCACGCCGCGTCCGGGTAGTTGGGCTGAAGCCTGAGCGCCTCCTCGGCCTCCTGCGCGGCGCGCCTGTAGTTGGAGGCTTGACCCTGCGTCGCGCCGACGACGTAGTGAGCCGCGGCCACATTCGCGTCGAGCGCGAGCGCGCGCGAAGCCTCGCGCTCGGCGGCGTCCTTCTTGTCGAGCATGAGCAGCGCGGCCGCGAGCCCCGCGTGCGCCTCGGCCGAGTCGGGGCGCAGTTTGACCGCTTTCTCGAAAGCCTTGCGCGCGTCCTTCTGCTTGTTCACGCGGCTGAAGGCGAGGCCGAGTTGATACCAGACCTCGCCGTCGTTCTTGCGGCGCTCGGCGGCGCGTTTGAGCGCGGCGGCCGCGCCGCGCGCGTCGCCCTGCGCGAGTAGTTGCTTGCCGCGCTCGAAGTCGTCAACCTGCTGAGCCCGCGCGGGCGCGAGCGAGAAGGTGAAGGCGAGCGCGAGGGCGGCGACCGTGGTCGCGCACTTGTCGTTAGTCATCGTTCGAGTCATCGCCTTAAGACGTGTGGCGCCGCGCACGGACTTCAGTAGGTGCTGAAGTTGTATTCGAGCGTGACGAACTGCGAGACGGGCCGTCCGTTCCTGACGGACGGCGTGAACTGTATCTTGCGCGCGGCGGCGACGCACAGCTCGGAGAAGCCGTAGGCGACGCCCTTGAGCACGAAGGGGTGCTGGACGGTGCCGTCGGCGGCGAGCACGGCGCGGAGCCTGACCGTGCCCCGCGAGAGTTTGCCGCGCGCCCCGGCGGGGAAACCGGGCTCGGGCTTGCGCGTGATGTGCGCGCGCTCGTCCACCTCGGCGCTGAGGTAGATCGCGCGCGACTCGTCGGTCTCGGCGAAGAGCAGCGCGTGTGCGCGGAACGCTTCGAGCTGCGCGCGCTCGAAGCCGTCGGCGCCGCCGACGCGCAGGTAGTCATCGACGCACGGCGGCGCGCCCTTGAGCCGCGCGCGCATCGTCTCGCGGAAGTCCGTGGCCACGGCGCGGCCGGGTCCGGCCGGGGCGTTCCTGATGTAAGCGTCGATGTAGAGCTTGAGCCCGCGCCCGAGCGTCTCACGCGCGGCGGACGTGTCGCCGTTGACGAGTTCGTGGCCGCGCTCGCACGACTGCTGTGCCTCGGCCGTGTCGATGTTCCGTGGCGGCGCGGCGGGCGGTTGCTGCTGTTGAAGGCGGACGCCTGACTGCGCGCGCGCGTCGGCGGCGCAGCCCGCGAGGAGCGCGAAGACGAGGAGGAGTGTCAGCGTGCGAGGCATGGGCGACTCCTTGTGTCGATTTCTTAAAAGGGGGAGGCGGGGCGACTCCCTCCGTCGGCCCCGCCTCCATGATAGCACCAACGCGACTGCCGCGCGCCCGCTCAGCCGTTCGCGCCGCAGCACTTCTTGTACTTCTTGCCCGAGCCGCAGGTGCAGGGCTCGTTGCGGCCGACCTTGGGCTGGTCGCGCGTGACGGTCTTGGTGCGCGCGGCCTCTTCGCCGGCGGCGGTCGCGCCCTGGTTCGGGCCGGTGAAGGTCATCGACGTGGGGCGGCGCTGGCGGCGCTGCTGCAACTGCTCGGGCGCCTGCTCGGCGACGACCTGGAGGTTGAAGAGCGTGCGCACGGTCGCGGTGTCGATGCGGTCGAGCATCGCCTGGAACATGTCGAAGCTCTCCTTCTTGTACTCGACGAGCGGGTCCTTCTGCCCGTAGCCGACGAGCCCGATGCCCTGCTTCAAGTGATCAATCGCGAGCAGGTGGTCTTTCCACTGCGCGTCGATGATGTTGAGCATGATGATGCGCTCGTAGGTGCGCAGCGCCTCGGCGCCGACCTGCGCCTCCTTCGTCTCGTAGGACGCCTTGGCCTTCTCCCACACCGCCTCGTTGATGAAGGACGGCGTCGAGTTGTCGAAGTCGATGCCCTCGGCTTCGGCGTCGAAGGCGTAGGTCGCCTGGAGTTGAATCTTCAGGTTCTCCACGTCCCAGTCGTCGGGCGAGGCGGTCTCGGGCAGGTACTGCTTGACGAGGTCGCCGAGCAGGTCCTGTGCGACGCCGAGCACGTAGTCGCGCTGGTCGGGGTCTTCCATCAACTGGCGGCGCAGGCCGTAGATGGTCTCGCGCTGCCGGTTCATCACGTCGTCGTACTGGAGGAGGTGTTTGCGCGTCTCGAAGTTGCGCGCCTCGACCGACTTCTGCGCCGCCTCGATGCGCTTCGAGACCATCTTCGACTCGATGGCGACGCCCTTCTCCATGCCGAGGCGCTGCATGAGCGCCTTGACCTTGTCGCCCGCGAAGATGCGCATCAGGTCATCTTCGAGCGAGAGGAAGAAGCGACTGCTGCCGGGGTCGCCCTGGCGGCCGGCGCGTCCGCGCAACTGGTTGTCGATGCGGCGCGACTCGTGGCGCTCGGTGCCGAGAATGTGCAGGCCGCCGATGGCGACGACATCCTTGTGCTCCTTCTCGACGAACGGCTTGATGTAGGCGAGCGCCTCCTCGAACTGCTCCTTGGTCGCCTCTTCGGGGTCAATCTCCTGACGCTTGAGGTGCTCGCGCGCGAGGAACTCGGGGTTGCCGCCCAAGAGGATGTCCGTGCCGCGGCCGGCCATGTTGGTCGCGATGGTGATGGCGCCCTTGCGGCCGGCCTGCGCGACGATTTCGGCCTCGCGCTCGTGGTGCTTGGCGTTGAGGACGTGGTGATAGTTCGGAATCGTGCCGTCGCCCTCAATCAAAATGTTGCCGGTCTCGTCGCGGTGACGAATGCCGGCCTTAGCCAGGCGACGAGAGATCAACTCGGAGTTTTCGACCGAGACCGTGCCGACGAGGACGGGCTGTCCAGTCTCATGGCGCTCGACGATCTCCTCGACGATGGCGTCCCACTTTTCGGGGAGCGTGCGGTAGATAACGTCCGAGTTGTCCTTGCGGATCATGGCCCGGTTGGTCGGGACGACGGCGACTTCGAGCTTGTAGGTCGCGTCGAACTCGGCGGCCTCGGTCTCGGCCGTGCCGGTCATGCCCGAGAGCTTGTCGTAGAGGCGGAAGTAGTTCTGGAGCGTAATCGTCGCGAGCGTCTGGTTCTCGCGCTCAATCTTGACACCCTCTTTCGCCTCGACCGCCTGGTGCAGACCGTCCGACCAGCGGCGGCCCTGCATCAGTCGTCCCGTGAACTCGTCCACGATGATGATGGCGCCTTCCTGGTTGACGTAGTGGTGGTCGAGCCGGTAGAGCGTGTGCGCCTTGAGCGCGTTCTCGACGCAGTGGAGCATCTCCATGTTCGAAGGGTCGTAGAGGTTGCCGACGCCCAGAAGGCGCTCGGCCTTGTCCACGCCCTCCTCCGTCAACACGGCCGAGTGCTGCTTCTCATCGAGAACGTAGTCGCCGGGGCCGGGCTTGCCCTCTTCGTTCAACTCCGCCTTCTTGAGGTGCGGGAAGATGGCGTTGGCTTGATAGTACTTGTCCGTCGCCTCGTCCGACGCGCCCGAGATGATGAGCGGCGTGCGCGCCTCGTCGATGAGGATGGAGTCCACCTCGTCCACGATGGCGTAGAAGTGCTGGCGCTGGACGCAGGTCGCCAGGTCGAACTTCATGTTGTCGCGCAGGTAGTCGAAGCCGAACTCGTTGTTGGTGCCGTAGGTGATGTCGGAGGCGTAGGCGTCCTTGCGCTCCCAGTCGTCGAGGTCGTTGACGATGGCGCCGACGGTCAGGCCGAGAAACTTGTAGATGCGACCCATCCATTCGGCGTCGCGCGTGGCGAGGTAGTCGTTGACGGTGACGACGTGGACGCCGCGCCCGGTCAAGGCGTTCAGCGTCGCGGGCAGCGTCGCGACGAGCGTCTTGCCTTCGCCCGTCCTCATCTCGGCGATGCGGCCCTGATGCAGCGCGATGCCGCCGATAAGCTGCACGTCGAAGTGGCGCATGCCGGTCGCGCGCACCGAAGCCTCGCGCGTGAGGGCGAAGACCTCGGGCAGGATGCGGTCGAGCGCCTCCCGCGTGCGGCGCTTGCGCTCCTTGCGCGCCTCTTCGCCCTTCTGCGTCGTGTCGCCGACCTCCGCGATGACCTGCTCGCGCAGCTCGATGACGCGCGAGCGCATCTGGTCGTCGCTGAGCTTCTGCACGGACGGTTCGAGGTCGTTGACCTGCTGGATGAGGGGCAGCAGCGTCTTGATGTAACGCTGGTTGCTGCTGCCGAAAACTTTGGTCAGAAATTTATCAATCATTGTTCTACTCTCGCCGGGGTGCCGCCCCCTCTCCGAGTCGCGGCTTCAGACGGGCAGAGAACCAACTCCCTGTGAAAACCCGCCGCAGTCCGCGACATTAGGCCGATGTTCGATTGTATGTGAGCGACCGGAGGGGCGCAAGGAATGGTGTCGGTCGAAGATTTAACCGCCACCATTCCGCGCCGGCTGGCGTTAGTTGGGTGTGATCTGGCGCAGGAGGATGTTGCCCATCTGCTCGCGGGGCATGTCGAGGTTCATGAGGAGTTGCTTGCCGCTGGCGGAGACCTTCATGCCGCTCATGATGGCCCCCTCGTCGGTGCCGCGCTTGGCGAGGCGGCCGACGTTGAGGAGCATGCGGTAGCCGCGCGCCATCTCCTCGGCGCGCGCCTCCGAAGGCGCGTCCGAGGTCGTCAGCGCCTTGAATCGCTCGCCGTCGAGCGTAAACGTCATCGAGACCCGGCTCACGTCCGAGAGGAACGCGAGCGCGTGGCTGTCGTTGACCGACGAGACGAAGTCCTGCGCGACGGCGCGCAGCGTCGGGTCGGACGCGGACTCGCCGGTTATCTGGACGTTGGTCAGCGTGCCGTCCGTCTGGCGCTCTCCGACGACGACGATCGACTGCGGCTTCGAGAGGTCGAGCTTGCCATCCTCGTGCAGCTTCTTCGAGCGCGCGAGGAACAACTTGATGGGTTTGACGTTGACCTTCGCGCCTTCGGACTTCGGCCCCTCTGTCTTCGCGGCGGCGCCCTTCGGCGCCTCCGACTTCGCGGTCTTCTTGACGCCCGCGTCGGTCGCCGAGACGCCGGTCTTGCGCGCCTGCGCGAGCGCCGCCCAGCCGCCCGGCGCGATGCCCAGGACGAAGGCGCCGAGCACGGCGAAGCGCGCGAAGAGGCGCGCGGCCTCGCCGCGACCCTGCGCGCCCGTGGGCGCGTGGAAGATCGTGCTGAAGAATTCCCTCATGGTTCGTTCTTTGGTTCTCAAAGCCCTTCTCGAAACCTCAATCCTGGTTCGGCGTCGCGCCCCGCGCCGCCCGTTTGTCCAACATTTCCGCGACCATCTTCGCCGCGAACACCTTCGGCATCTCGAAGGCCACCTTGACCACTCTGCCTTCGGAGGCGACCTTCAGGGCTTCGTACAGCCTCCCCTCGTCCGTCCCCTCTTTGGCCTTGCGCGCCATGAGCATCAACGTGCCATAGCCCGTGGCCCACTTCGACGCCTCGGCCTCGGAGACTAACTCGGCCTCCAGCCCGAGCGCGAGGTTCTCGCGGTCGAGCCGCGCCGTCAAGCGGACGGCCTTCGCGGCGCCGTCCAGCACGGCCAGGAGTTTGCTCTCGCTGATGGCCGTCAGCAAGTGCCGCGCGAGCGACCGAACCTCTTCGTCGTCTCCCGCCCGCCAGTCGATCTTGACGGTCTCGGGTTTGAACGAGCCGTCCTCGTTCAACTCGGCCGTCGCGGACATGTCGAGCGCGGTGTCGAAGCCGAGCCGCCCGGTCTCGACCAACATCCTGCTCTTCTCGGCCAGCTCGACGAAGGGCAGGCCGTTGACGTTCTCCCCCGGCCTTCGGACGCCCGTCGCGGAACTCCTGGACTCTTCACGCGGCTTCGTCTCGTCGCCGGTGCTCGCGGGCTTTCGCTCCTGCGCCTGCGTGAAGACGACGGAGAGCAGCGCCGCGCCGACCACAAACCAGAGCCACGCGCGGCGGCGCGCTGGCGTCGAAGGCGTCGGCCCCGGAACTCTTTTTGACAAAGACGTGTCTCCGCGCCGCGCGTGCGGCCGTCTCAGCTACGGGCCTGCGGCGTCGCCGTCGCGGCGGCGCCCGACGACTTGTTGGCCTTCTTCGCCAGCATGTCCGTGATCATCTTGCCGGCCGCGTCCTTCGGCATCTCGAAGTTCATCGCGAACTGCTTGCCGTTCGATTCGAACTTGAGGTTCTCGTAGAGTATACCCTCGTTCGTCCCCTGCTTGACCTTCCGGCCGACGGCGACGAGCGCCTGGCACCCGATGGCCGTGTTCATCGCCTCCGACTCGGAGGGCAGGTCGCTCACGACCGCGATCTTGACGGTCTGCTGGTCGAGCTTGAGCGAGATGCGCACGTCCTTCGCGCCCTTGAGAATGACGAGCACCTTGCTCTGGCTCATCGCCGTGATCAACTGCTGCGCGAGGTCGGCGGTGTTCTGGTCGGCGGGCGGCGTGGCCCCCCAGTCGATCTTGACGGTCTCGGGCTTGAGCGTGCCGTCCTCGTTGAGCGCGCCGGTGGCCGTCACGTCGATGGCGCTGTTGAGGTTGAGCTTGCCCTGGTCGAACATCTCCTTGCCCTTGACGGCGATGTCCTCGAAGGGCTTGGTGTTGATGTTGCCGGGCGGGCGCGCGATGCCGTTCTCCTTGGCGATGCGCTCCATCTCCGCCTCGGCCTGCTTCTGCTCCTCGGTCAGCGCCTCGGGCGAAGGCGGCGGCGTGGCCTGCGCGACCTCGGGCGTCGGGCTCGGCTCGGGCGTGGCGACGACGCGCGGCGCGCGCGCGCGGCGCGGCCTGTAGACCGGCGGGGGCGGCAGCGGCGGCGGCGCCGTCTGCACGACCATCGCGTCGAGCTGCGTCGTCTCGGCCACCTGCGGCGCGCCGAAGTAGTCGGGCGGATAGTAGAGCCGCTCGTGCGGCTCGAACTTGACGATGGTCGCGCGCTGCCCGATGAGCGTCGGGTCGTAGTCCTCGCTGACTAACTTGATGCCCGAGACGTTCGACGCCACGTAGAGAATGCTCCGCACCGTCGGGACGTAGATGACCGCGACGAGGAAGAGCCCGTGCGCCACGACGGAGAGCGCCACGAGCCGCGACATCAGCGGCCAGCGCGGCGCACGGTTGATCTCAAATCTGTCGAAAAGCTCGCCCATCTTTTTGAAAACTCCGCACGACCGAGGCGTGCACAAAACACGAACGATTAGACGCTTAATGTGCCCCGGGAGTTGCGAAAGTCACACAAAAGTTAGCATTACGCGGGGGCTTTCCACAAAGTTCCTGCGGTAGAATCTCAACTTATGACGCGTTCGCGCAGAGGAGACAAGGGGCGCCGCCGTGCCGGCCCCCACGCCGGCCGCAAGAACGGGCGCGACGACGAACAGCAAGACTCTCGTCAACAACATCCTCGTCAACATTCAGACGGGCGCGGGCGCGACGGTCAAAGCGGCACGTCGCGCTCGGCGGCGGCCGCCGCAGTCGAATCGGCCTCGCGCGTCGCCACGCGGCAGGCGCGCACGCGCCCCTTGCGCCAACTGCTCGAAGGCATCGGCACGCCCGACCCGACCCCTTTCAAACCCGACCCATTTCAACTGGAAGCACTCGCCGCGCTCGAACGCGAAGACGTGCTGGTGACGGCGCCGACGGGCAGCGGCAAGACGTGGATCGCGCGCGAGGAGATACGGCGGCTGCTGGCCGAAGGCAAGCGCGCGTGGTACACGAGCCCTTTAAAGGCTTTGACCAACTCGAAGTTTCACGAGTTCACGGCCGAGTTCGGCGAGGAAAAGGTCGGCATCCTGACGGGCGACCGCAAGGAACGTTCGGACGCGCCGCTCATCGTCGGGACGACAGAGGTCTACCGCAACCAACTCTTCGACGCGCTGCGTCGCGGCGAGCAGTTGCAGGCCGACTTAGTTGTCTTAGACGAGGCGCACTACCTCGCCGACGAGGAGCGCGGGCACGTCTGGGAGGAGGCCATCATCCTCACGCCGCCGCGCGTGCGGATGCTGCTGCTGTCTGCGACCGTGGGGCGCGCCGAAGAGTTCGCCGACTGGATAGCCGAAGTGCGCGGGCACCCCTGCCGCGTCATCCCTCGACCGGGCGCGCGCCCCGTCCCGCTGCGCGCGGCCTTCCTTTTTCCCGACGGCGGCTTGACGCCGCTCTTCGACGAGCGCGGTCACTTCAACAACGAGATCGCGCGTTTCATGCAGACCTCGAAGAGCGAGCGGCAGGGCTCGCAGGGCCGCTTCCAACGCGGGCCGCAAAGACGCGCGGGGATGCCCGAGATGCCGCCGTCAATCCTGCTCGCCGCGCTCGGCTCCTACGACCTGCTGCCCGCGATCATCTTCCTGCCGACGCGCCGCCGCTGCGACGAGGCCGCGGCCGAAGCCGCTTACGCGCCGCGTCGCGGCGTCGGGCCTGAGAGAAGAGAGGCGAGGCGTCGTGTACTTGAAGAGTTAACCGAACAGTACCCTGAAGTGCGCAAGCATCGACACTGGGACATGGTGCTGCGCGGCGGCGTGGCCTCGCACCACGCGGGACACCTGCCCGCGTGGAAGCTCGCCATCGAGAAGCTGATGAGCGCGGGGCTGCTCGACGCCATCTTCGCCACGATGACCGTCGCGGCGGGCGTGGACTTCCCCGCGCGCACCGTGGTGCTTGAGAACATCGACGTTCGTCGCGGTCAGGGCTGGCAGACTTTGAGCGCGTCTCAACTCCAACAGATGACCGGCCGCGCGGGACGCAGGGGCCGCGACCGCGTCGGCTTCATCGTCGCCGCGCCGGGCCTGCATCAGAATCCGCAGAAGCTCGCTTCACTTTTACACGCCGACCCCGACCCTTTGGAGAGCCAGTTCCGCGCGACCTACACGACGCTGCTCAACCTGCTCGACGCCTACGGCACGTTCGCGCAGGTGCGCGAGATCGCGGAACGCTCCTACGCGCGCCGCGACGTGGCCGAAGAGGTCGCGCGCATCGAGCGTGCGCGCGCGGAGGCCGAGCGCCGCTTGCGGACGAAACTGACGGACGCGGACTGCGACCTCCCGCCCGAGGTCGCGCGCGGGCTCGAACGTCTGTCGAGCGCGCGCTCGCGCCTGCTCGAAGACGCGCCGCAGACGCGCACGGACGCCTTCCTGCGCTGGCTCGACAAGGAGGTCGTGCCGGGCCGCGTCGTCTCGGTGGGACGCGGCAGCCGCCGCCTCGTCTTCGTCACGGAGCGGCGCGGCGACGGCCTCGCGGGCGTGCGCGACAACGGCAAGCGGGTCACGCTCGCGTTGGAGCGCGTCGGGCGCGTCTGGGAGGAGACGCACCAACTCAACGAGTCCGCGCGCGACGCGGCGTTTGAGCTTGTGCAGACGAACCGCGCCACGCCCTTACGCGAGCCGCGACTGCGCGAGGCGCGTTCTTCGACGGAAGAGGCCGTCGCGCTCATCAACGACCTCATCGAATCGCTCGCGGGCGGCGGCGACAACCGCACGCGTTGCGAGGAGGCTCTGTGGTCGGTCATTCAGGAGGCCGAATCGATTGAGCGCCTCGGGCGCAGGCTCGAAGCCGTGCACGGCGAGGCGTGGCAGCCCTTCGAGCGCCGCGCGCGTGCGCTCCACCACTTCGGTTATTTAGACTTCTTCGCCGAGCGCGTCACGGAGCGCGGGCGCTGGCTCGCGGACTTGCGTTTAGACCGTCCGCTCTTAGTTGGAGAGGCCATCGGCCGTGGCCTCTTTGCTTCATTATACGCGCCGCGCGCGGCGGGGCTGATGGCCGCGCTCGCGGCCGACGCCGAGCGCGACTACGGCGAGCTTGAGTTGGACGACGGGCTCATCACGGCGCTCGCCAAGTTCGACCGCATCGCCTACGACGTGGCGAGCGTCGAGTGGCAGCAGGACCTTGAGCCCGCGCCCGAGATCAACTTCTCGGCCGCCGCCACGGCCGCGCGCTGGGCGGCGGGGATGGACTGGCCCACGCTCGTCCGCCGCACGCGCGCCGAAGAGGGCGATCTCTTCCGCATGCTCTCGCGCACGGGCGAATCGCTGCTGCAAGTCTCAAACCTGACGGAGGCCCACCCCGAGGCCGCCCGCGTCGCCGCGCAGGCCGCGTCGGCCGTCCTGCGCGAGCCCGTGCGCTCCGAGGCCGCCGTATAGATTTGAAATTTGAAATTAAACTTTTGGAATCGGATGCTGAGTGATGAGTGAAGAGATTAAAGGTGAGCCGGTCGTCTACGTCGCGCTCGGGGATTCGACGGGCGTGGGCGTCGGGGCGCGCAACGGGGGCGGTTACGTCGCGCGTCTGTTCGAGCGCGTGGAGCGCGTGCGGCCGGGCTCGCGCCTCGTCAATTTGTGCGTGAGCGGCGCGACGACGGGCGACGTGCTGCGCGGGCAGGTCGGGCGCGTGGGCGGGGCGGGGCCGACACTCGTCACCCTCGGCATCGGCATCAACGACCTCACGCGCCAAGCGACGCCTGAACAGTTCGGGCACAACTTCGAGGAGATACTCGCGCGCCTGCGCGAGCAGACGGAGGCGCCGGTCGTCGTCTCGAACCTGCCGGACATCTCGCACGCGCCGGCCGTCCCTGCCTTCCTGCGTGAAGAGGCACAGCGGCGCCTCCTGCTCTTCAACGAACGCATCGCCGACGGGGCCGCGCGCCACCGCATGCACCTCGCCGACTCTCACACAAAGAGCGCCGAAGTCATCCCCACGCACCCCGAGTTCTTCTCTCCGGACGGCTTCCACCCCTCGGACGAGGGCTACGAGTTCTGGGCCTTCGAGATGTGGCCGACGGTGAAGCACGCGCTCGGCTGGAGGATCGAGTAAAGGCAAAAGGCAAAAGCGAAAGGCAAAAAGCAAAAGGGAAGTGACGAGTGACGAGTCAGACCTGCCTTGCTCGTCACTCGTCACTGGTCACTCATCACTTCTTTCACACTTTCGCCCTTTGCCCTTTGCCTTTCGCTTCTTTAAGATTGTCTGGCGCGGAACGTGCTTGACGTTTCGGCCGTATGGGATGTGGAAGGAGGTTCTCCACGAAATGGCTGACACGAACGATTCGAGGTACAAGACCGGCAATCCCATCTGCGACGCGGTGCGCTTTCTGTGCGACGCGTCGTTCGCGGTGTTGCCGCCCGACGCCGCGCGGCATCTGGGCGAGTTCGAGAAAAACTTCTGGGGCGGAGTCCGTTGGTTCGCCGAGAAGAACATCGGCTGGGTTGACGACAGCCTCGCCGCGGCCGAACGCCTGCGCGAGGAGTGGCGCACACGCTGCGCCGCCACGCCCGGCCCCGAGCCGATCACACAGACCCCGCCGCCCGAAGGCGTGGGATAGAAAGGAGGCTGTTAGCTTTTAGCTCTTAGCCGTCAGCCGGGCCGCCGGTTGACCTAAAGCTAAAAGCTAACGGCTGACAGTTAACAGCCACTATGCAAGTTCTGCTGGCCGAAGAGTACGGGTTCTGTTTCGGGGTCGAGCGCGCCGTCGAGATGGTCGAGGGCGCCTTGAGCGAGGGCGCGACCGTGCGCACGCTCGGGCCGCTCATCCACAACACGCAGGAGATTCACCGCCTCGAAGCCGGGGGCGTGCGCACCATCGACGCGCCCGATGACGTGTCCGAGGGCGAGACGGCCGTCATCCGCGCCCACGGCGTCACGCCGCAGGTGCAGCGCGACCTCGAAGCCCGCGCCGAGCGCGTCATCGACGCCACCTGCCCGTTCGTCACGAAGGTCCAGAAGCTCGCCGAGCGCGCCGCCGAGCAGGGGCGCGATGTCGTGCTCGTCGGCAACCCGGACCACCCGGAGATGATTGGCGTCGTCGGCTACGCGCCCGAGCGCACGCGCGTCGTGCGCGACGCGTCGGAGGTGGCCGCGTTGCCGCCGCTGCACGCGCCGCTCGTCGTCTCGCAGACGACTTTGAAGCTCTCGACCTTCCTCGAAGCGGCCGAGGCCGTGCGGGCGAAGTCGGACGCGGAGCCGCAGATCGTCAACACCATCTGCTCGGCCACGCGCGACCGGCAGGACGCGGCGCGCGCGCTCGCGGGCGAGGTGGACGCCTTCTACGTCATCGGCGGCAAGCACTCCTCGAACAGCTTGAAGCTGCTCTCGGTCTGCAAGGAGCAGTGCGCGCGCAGCTTCCTCATCGAGACGCCCGAAGAGATCAACCCCGAAGACCTCGCGGGCGCCGAACGCGTCGGCGTCACGGCCGGCGCCTCCACCCCCAACTGGCTCATTGAACAGGTCGTCGCGCGTTTGAAGGAGATAGGTGAGGACAGTAAGCAGTAGGCAGATGGCAGTAGACGGTTAAAGGCAAGAAGTCTTCCCTGTTACATACGTCCTAAAGAAGACGGAGGCGGCGAGTTGTGACGCTCGCCGCCTCCGTCTCTTTCAAGCTCTCTTTTTGTCTTAACTGCCTACTGCCTACTGCCTACTAAAAATCGTCCTCGGCGTCTTCGACCTGTTGGAGGGCGGTGACGACGATGCGGGCCTCTTCGGACTCGTACTCGTCGGCCTGCGATTCGAGGGCGGCGCGGGCGGTCTCGGCGTCCACGGGGTCGCCGAGGAGCGCGACGAGGATGGCGGTCGGCAGTTGCAGCAGCGCCTCCTGCGCGACGGCGCGGACGGCCGGGTTGACGTGGCGCGCCGTCTCGCACAGCTCGCTCGGCGCGAGCCGCGCCGTCATCACGTCGGCGACCTCGTCAACGCGCGCATAGTCCTTCACGCGCAGCGCGCGTTCGAGCAGTTGCGCGAAGACCTCGGACGAGCGCGCCTCGCGGTTGAGCACGGCCGCGCAGGTCTCGGTCATGTGGCGCAGGTCGCGCGACTGCTCGGCGCTGAGGGCGTCGCCGCCGACCTCCGCCGCGCGCTCGTCGAGCGCGGCCAGCAGTCGGCTCAACTCCCACTCGGAGCGCGCGTCGTAGACTGTTTCGCGGCGTAAGGTCGTGTGACCGTTGGCCGGGCCTTGCTGAGGGGGCGCCGGCGTCGAGAGGGCGCGCTCGACCAGGCTGCGCGTCGAGGGCCGCAAGCCCTGCCACACGCTCGCCACGCGCGCTCCGAAATCCTCAATCGTCATCATTCAAAACTCTTCCCGCGACCCCTAGAGGCGGCCGACCGGCCGATACTATAACAGACGGACTGAAAAGCCGTGAACCGTAAACCGTGAACCGTGACAAGAGAGGACACGCTCCTCCTCTTGTCACGGTTCACGGTTTACGGTTCACGGGTCGTCAACGATTGTGGTCGATGATTTCGGTGATGGCCGAGAAGTGAATTTTGACGACTTCGCCGTCGGGGCGTTCGATCTTGACGCTGGGGCGTGTGAGCGCCTGCGTCTGCTTGAGGCTGCGGACAACGCCGCGGACGCGCGCGCCCGTCTCGGTGACGATCTCGACGTTGTCCTTGCCGTAGAGCGGCTGGAGCGCCGCCAGTGCCTTGGTTACTTCCACCTATTCCGACCTCCCTTTAGAGTGAGCAGTAAGCGGTGAGCGGTGAGCAGTTGAAAGAGATTAAGAGGCGTTCGTACTAACTCAATTACTGTTCACTGCTCACCGCTTACTGCTCATCGTCAGAGCACGCGCCGTGCCGGGCGGCCGGAGGCGCTTGCGCGCGGGCGCGCCGCGAGCCAAAATACCCGCGCGCGGCATAGTTTGGGACGCGGGCATGAGTCTAAGTCCCGAACGCGCGGGATGCAACTGTGGCGCTCCAACAGGCGTATATCGGTAACACAGGCGCCGGCCGAAATCGTGCGGCGGGCCGCAGTCCCCGGCAGGCCCCGAACAAATCTCAAACGTGGCGGGAACGGAAGGGAACACTCATGCGAGCAGAGAACATGGTCAACTGCCCTAGCTGCGGCGCGACGCTGGTCGCGGGGCTCCGTTTCTGCCGTATGTGCGGCTACCGCCTCGGCGAGGGCGTCGAGGAGTACGTGCCGACGCAGCGTTTCGACGCCTCCTCGATGCCGACGGCGGCGGCGCCGCCGCCCGCGACCGACCCCTTCCAAGCGCGCCAGACGTGGGGCGCCGCGCCCATGCAGCCCATCCGCCCCTTCGGCGCCACCACGACGCTCGACGGCGCGCAGCCGCAGGGCTCGACCTCGAAGCTCGCGAAGATATGCCGCCCCGTGCGCGGCGTGTGGCTCTGGGTGACGATCATCATCGTCGTCCTTATCGTGGGCGGCATGTTGCCGCTCGCGATGATGTCGCGGCGCGGCGGGGGCGAGGGAGGAAGAGACAGAGTGGTCAACTCGATTCTCAAGGAGGCCGACGACTTCGTCACGGCCGACGGCGGCGGCGCGATGCTGACCGGTCTGGCCGGGCCGGGCACCTCGCTCGAAGCGGCGGGGCTCATCGGCGGCGACATCATCACCAACGTCAACGGCAAAATCATCCGCGACGCCGACGCGTTGGAGAGGCTGCTCGCCGAGGCGAAGCCGGGGCAGCCCGTCCCCGTCACCTACATCCGCGACAACGAGCCGAGGCAGACCCAGATCATCCCGAACGGCCCCGAAGGCTTCCGTGGCATGGAGCCCGTCAGGCTGCGCCCGAACGGGCGCGGCGTCCTCGACGTGGACTTCGACGACCGCGACCGCGTGCGCGTGCCGGGCACGAACATCTACGGCATCGAGTTGGACGGCGTCGGCCGCAACGGCCCGGCCGACCTCGCGGGGTTGAAGAAGAACGACATCATCGTCGAGTTCGACGGGAAGCCCATCCGCACGGCGGGCGACCTGCGCTACCGCGCGGGCGCGGCCGAGCCTTTGAGCACCGTGCCGGTCGTCGTCTTCCGCGAGGGGCAGATGGTGACGATTCAGGTGAAGATGGGGCGGCAGCGGTAGGGCGAAGGCGGACGTGGCCGCGCGCTCAATGCCCCGTCTCTTCACGCGGCGAGATGTACTCGCGCAGGCGCGCTTCCATCTCGCGGCGCACGTCTTCGCGGTCCTCCTCATCCTCGTCGGCCTCGAACAGCTCGAAGAGGGCGTAGGGCGTGTCGCCGACGAGGCGCAACTCCCACGCCTCACGCCCTTCCGCCGAGGGGCGCGTGAACCACATCGCGTCCACGTCCGACTCTGAGGCCGTCACGCCCTCGAAGGTCGCGGCTCCGCCTCCGCCGCCCATCTCCGCGAGCAACTCGGGTCGCGCGAGCACGCGCGCGAGCCGCCAGCCGTGCCTGCTGTACTGCGCCAGTATCTCCTGAAATTTTTTGAGCCCGCTCATACTTTTAAAGTTCCCGATTTGTCAGCGCCCGCCCCCGTTCGTTTACAATCGACTCTGCGTGTTACCACACGACGCCGGCGGGAACAAGCCCCGGCCTCACGGGGCGCGCCGAGAGGAGACGCAACGGACTTGTCCGTCGAAGAGTTTGGGAAGAGAGATGACGCCTGCGCGGCGGGCGCGCTCGACGCCGGGGCTT
This sequence comes from Pyrinomonadaceae bacterium, assembly GCA_036379655.1. Classification (GTDB taxonomy): domain Bacteria; phylum Acidobacteriota; class Blastocatellia; order Pyrinomonadales; family Pyrinomonadaceae; genus QHXN01. Next base: position 44,172 of record DASVGG010000055.1, on the reverse strand, counting down.
CGCCGTTTCACGCGGCGCTCGGGCGCGCGCTGGTGCGGCGGGGGCTGAGCCTTGAGACGTTCTGCCCGGCGTCCGACACGTTGACGCGGCGCGTGCTCGAAGAGTACGGCGCGATGTTCGTCGCGGAGGGCGTCGCGCTCCCCGACACCTGCGTGTTCGAGGACGAGGAAGCGGTCGAGTGCTTCCAGCGCGAGGCGGGCTGGCGCGCGGAGGCTCTGGACGACACGGTCGTGGAGTTGCAGCCAGCGGCGATGACGGCGCTCCTCGGCGCGCGCGAGGAGGCGGCCTACACGGGCCTGCGCGTCACGCCGCGCGGCGGGAGCGAGGCCGGGCGGCGCAGCTTCGCGGACTCGTTGCGGCTCTGGCGCTCGCGCTGCGACCCGGCGCTCGACTACTGGTGCGCCGAGGGGCGGCTCGATGGCGCGGAGGCCGAGCGCGTGCGCGGGCTCCCCCTGCGCGAGCAGGCGCAGGCCGTGCTTGAACTCGAACGCTGCGGCATCTACTTCAGCAAGGACTTCAAGAAGAGCATCCTCCAGTCGGTGGCCGCGCCCGGCGCCTCGCAGCACCTCGCGATGCTCGCCTTCGACATCACGGAGTTTCAGGACCCGCGCGTCTCGGCCGTGCTCGCGCGCCACGGCTGGTTCCAGACGGTCTTGAGCGACCTGCCCCACTTCACCTACCTCGGCCTCCGCGCCGAAGACCTGCCCTCGCGCGGCCTCCGCCGCGTCGAGTCCGCCGGCCAGACCTTCTGGGTGCCCGACATGATGAATGGATAAGAGCGGCTTTCACCATTCACCATTTACTATTCACCATTCACCTCTTTACTTTTGCTCCCGTTTGTGAGAAAGACTTGTGGCCGTTCGTCGAGGTTGAAGCGAACAGATTCCACCCCTGAAAGTTGAGCCCCGGCCGCGCCGGGTCGTGATAAGGAGAGAGAGATGATCGCATGTCCTTCCTGCGGTGCCGAGAACGTCGAGGGCACGCGCTTCTGCGTGAAGTGCGGCACGACGCTCCCGGCCTCCCCCCAGCCTGAATCCTGGCGCCAGAGCGGCGACCTCGGACAGCAGCAGACCCAAGACTACCAGTCGAGCGGCTACTCGACGCCGCCGCCCGCCTCGGGCTACCCGAGCTACACGCCGCAGCAGGACCCGCTGGCCGGCTACCAGCAGCAGGCCGGCGACTGGATGGCGCAGGGCGCGAACAAGAAGATGGCCGCCGGCATCTGCGGCATCCTTCTCGGCGGCTTCGGCGTCCACAAGTTCATCCTCGGCTACAACACCGAGGGCATCATCATGCTCGCCGCGTGGGTCATCGGCATGTTCCTGACCTGCGGCATCGCCTCCATCGCGGTCGGCATCGTCGGTCTCATCGAGGGGATCATCTACCTCACCAAGTCCGACGAGGAGTTCGTCAGGACGTACGTCCAGAACAAGAAGGGTTGGTTCTAGTAAGAGTCGTTGACCACGGAGACACGGCGGCACGGCTTTAAGGCTTGAGCCGTGTCCCGGGCCGTGCCGCCGTGTCTCCGTGGTTAAAAGCTCTTAAGGGTGCCGTAAGGCTCGCGGGCGCGGAAAATTTCTTGCGCCGCGCGGCAGAAGTGCTAAACTCTCCACTCGCCCGCCCGCGTCGGATGGCGGGCGAACGTTTCTCCCTACAACTGTCCCAGTTAAGTTTCACCCGTGGCGCTCGGCCGCGGCCCCCTCTTCTCTCTGCTGCCCCGCGTCGAGAAGTGAGAAAAGTGCGCGCCGTCCGCAGCGACCCTGCTTTCCCGAACGAGAGGGTCAGGAGATGGACACCCCCCAGATTATCGCGGGCCGGTTTCGCGTCGAGTGCGAGATCGGTCGGGGCGGCATGGGCACGGTCTACCGTGCCTCCCACCTGGGGCTCGAACGCCCCGTCGCAATCAAAATCCTAAAGCAGGAGTTTGCCGCGCATCCCGAAATCGCCGACCGCTTCATGCGCGAGGCGCGGACGATGGCGCGGCTCAAGCACCCGCGCGGCGCGATGATCTTCGACGCCGGGCACCTCGCCGACGGCCGCCCCTTCATCGTCATGGAGTACGTCGAGGGCTCGACGCTCGCCGAGACGCTCGTCCGCGAGGGGCAGTTCGACCCCGAGCGCACCGTCCGCATCGCATCGGAAATCTGCGACGTGCTGAGCGAGGCGCACGCCCTCGGCATCGTTCACCGCGACCTCAAACCCTCGAACATCATCCTCAACGAGCGCGGCGTCTGCGTGCTCGACTTCGGCATCGCGAAAGTCTTGCAGGACTCGACCGAGATGACGCGCACGCACGCGACGACCGAGTCGGGCCTCATCATCGGCACGCCGCGCTACATGTCGCCCGAGCAGTGTCTCGGTCATCGCGTCGGGCCCGCGACTGACCTCTACAGCGTCGGCGTGCTGCTCTACGAGATGCTCTCGGGGCGCCCGCCCTTCGTCGATCAACTCTCCTCGGTCGTGCTCGTCAAGCAGGCGACGGCGCAGCCGCCCGCGCTCCTTTCTTTAAGACCCGACCTCCCGCGCGCGCTCGCGCAGGCCGTTCATACGCTGCTCGCGAAGAACCCCGCGCACAGGCCCGCGACCGCAGCCGAGGCGTGCCGACTGCTTGAGCAGAGCGTCGAGCGCGCACGCCGCATCAACGTTCCACTCGGCGGCGAGGCCGAGCCGTTCGCCGGCACGATCGGCGCGCTCGACTCCGGCCGCTACACGTTCACGCGCGTCGTCACGCTCTTCGCGCTCTTCGCGATGTTGGTCACGGTGGCCGTCGCCTGGACCTCGCGCACCGCGCGTGAGGGCGCGCTCGCGGAGGCCGCGCGCAACCCGGCGGCGGTGACTTCGGCGCTCACGTCGCGCGGGTCGCGTAAGCCGAGGCGCGCGGAGCCGGCGCAACTGACGCGCGACGGCGCGTGGCGCGTGGCCGCGTCGGTCGCGCGCGGGCGAGTCTGGGACGTGCGTCTCGTCGGCGCGGGCGCCGGGCAGGTCGTCGCGGCCATCGCCGCGGACCCTTCGGACGGGATGGCGACGCTGCTCGTCATCGAGCGCGCGGCCGGGCGCGCGGGCTACGTGGTGACGAAGAGCGTGCCCCTCGACGTTGAAGGCTTCCGTGGCGCGGGCTGGACCGAAGAGGTGGCGGACCTCGACGGCGACGGCCACGACGAGATTATCTGCGAGGGCTCGCGCCCTTCGGACGGCGCGCAGGAAGGCCGCCGCTACGTCGTCTACGAGCCGCTCGCCCGCGAGACCTACAGCCTCCACCTCGCCCCCGACACGAACGGCACGCACGCGCTGCGCGCCACCTGGTCGCCCAATACGCAGGGGCGCGAGGCACAACTCTTCCGTCACGCGCTGCGCCAGCGCGCGCTCGTCAACTGAATAGGTGTTAGTTGTTAGTGTTGGGTGTTGGGTGTTAGGAAAAGTCAGTTCCTACCTAACACCCAACACGTGCTTTATCGTGCGATGAACTCGCGGAAGATGTTGCCGATGGCGCCGGAGATGAAGGTGTTGCCGAATCGCTTGAGGGTGGCGTCGGCGCCGATGCGGTCGTGGTTGGGCGTACTGCGCTCCCAGACGTTGGCGAGCGCGCTCGACGTGGCCGCGCCCGCGAAGCGCGAGTAGTTCGGTTCGAGGTTCCAGTCGTCGTCGCGCGTCACGAAGAGGCGGCTGACGGCGTGCCCGAGGCGGCGGCCGATGCCCTTCTTCCGCGAACGCTCGTAGCGCGGGTCCTGCTTGAAGAGCGCCGGGTAGAAGCCGTTGCCGAAGACCCTGTACGTGGTGCCGGTGGCGAAGACGCGCGCCGTGCGCGAGCCCCAGTCGGCCAGTTTGTCGTCCGTATTCTTGTGGGGCGGGTAGTCTTCGTTCAGTTGCGTGATGCCCGCGTTGAAGGCGGCGGTCGCGTAGGGCACGGGGCTCAGGAAGGCGCCGCGAAACGCGCGCTTGACCTTCTCGCCGCCGGTGAGCGGCGCGGGCCGGCTCTGACTCTGCGGGTCTGGCGTCGGCTGTTGTTGTGGCTGCTGCGTCGTCTGAGCACTCGCGAGGACTGCGGTAAACGACAGCAGCGCGGGCGCGAGCAGCGCGAACCTGAGACGCGGACTCACCTTGAACATCACTCTTCGGTCCCTCCGGTTGGTCCTTCTAATTTGGGGTTTGGCCGCCGCCATTGTAACATCCCGGCGCGGAAAATTTATGCCCCGCGTCCCTAATTTTATCCGCCCTCTTAACCGAAGATAAAGAGTTTGACGGGAGTCTCGTTCATGTACTTCAAGCAGTTCTACCTCGGCTGTCTGGCGCACGCCTCTTACCTCGTCGGCTCCGAAGGCGAGGCCGCGATCGTGGACCCGCAACGCGACGTTGACCAGTACGTCGCGGAGGCCGCCGCGCAAGGCTTAAAGATTAAGTACGTCGTCGAGACGCACCTGCACGCCGACTTCGTCAGCGGTCACCGCGAGCTGGCCGCGCGCACCGGCGCCGAGATCGTCATCGGCGCGCGCGCCGGAGCACGGTTCCCGCACCGCGCGGTCGAAGACGGCGACGAGCTGCGCGTCGGGCGTGTCATCATCCGTGTTCTTGAAACTCCCGGCCACACGCCCGAGTCCATCTCGCTCGTCGTCATCGACACCGAAGTTTCGCCCGAGCCGCGGAAGGTGCTGACGGGCGACACGCTCTTCGTCGGCGACGTTGGACGGCCCGACCTCGCGGGCGCGCGCGGCTTCACGCCGCAGCAGATGGCCGGGATGATGTACGAGAGCCTGCACGGCAAGCTCCTCAAACTTGATGACGAGGTCGAGGTCTGGCCCGCGCACGGGGCGGGCTCGATGTGCGGCCGCAACATCTCGAAGGAGACATCCTCGACCATCGGCCAGCAGCGCCGCTTTAACTACGCGCTCGCGCCGATGGAACGCGACGAGTTCGTCAAACTCTTAACGACCGACCTGCCCGAGGCGCCCGCCTACTTCAACGCCGACTCGCTCATCAACCGCGAGGGCGCGCCGCCGCTCGCGGAGGTGCATCGCCCTTCGGCCCTGCTCCCGCAACAGACGGTCGCCTACGCCAACCTCGGCTACGCCGTGCTCGACGTGCGCACGGCCGCCGAGTTCGGCGCGGGCCACGTCCCCGGCGCACTCAACATCGGTCTCGGCGGGCAGTTCGCGAGTTGGGCCGGCGCGCTGCTGCCTTTGGGCACGCCGCTCATCGTCGTGGCCGAGGACGAGGCGCAGGTGGACGAGGCCGTGACGCGTCTTGCGCGCGTCGGCCACGACACGGTGCGGGGCTACCTGCGCGGCGGGATGGACGCGTGGCGCGACGCGGGCTTTGAGGTCTCCACGGTCGAGCAGGTGTCCGTGACGGAGCTGCGCCGCATGCTCGAAGAGCAGGGCGAGCTGCAACTGCTCGACGTGCGCCGCCCGGCCGAGTTCAACGCCGGGCACGCGCCGCGCGCGTCGAACGAGCCCCTCGGCCCTCGGCTGCGCGACGAGATCGCGCGGCTCGACGCGGAGCGCCCGCTCGCCGTCATCTGCGCCGGCGGCTACCGTTCGAGCGCCGCGACGAGCATGCTCCGCCCGCTCGGCTTCCGCCGCCTCTACAACGTCGAGGGCGGCACCGGCGCCTGGGTCGCCGCCGGCTACCCCGTCGAAAAACCGGCCGCCGCCATCTAGAAGAGTAGGCAGTAGGCAGATGGCAGTAGGCAGTTGAAGAGGTCTTGTCTTAACTGCCTACTGCCTACTGCTCTTCGCAAACTGCTAACCCCAAACCTCCCGCTCGCCTTTTGCAAGGCGGGCGTGTCTCTTTCCTCAAAAATCATGGCATAACGTCGCTCCGTGCGTCCGGCATGGTGATTGAAGAACTCTTTCGCGAAGGCGCGTTGGTCGCGCGGCGAGGAGGTTCGGAGTCCATGTCTGAAGCGCGTGTGTCGAAGGGTCGTGTGGTGTTGGCGGGCGGGAGCGGGTTTCTGGGTCGCGCGTTGGCGGAGGCGTTCGCGCGCGCGGGCTACGAGCCGGTCGTGCTCACTCGTAAGGTGAAGAAGACGCGTTCGCGCGTGCGGCAGGTCGAGTGGGACGGGCGCGCGTTGGGCGCGTGGGCGCGCGAGCTTGAGGGCGCGGCGGCGGTCGTCAACCTCGCCGGGCGCAGCGTCGATTGTCGCCACACAGCGGAGCACAGGCGCGAGATTCTGGAGTCGCGCGTGCGTTCTGTCGAGGTGCTCGGCCGCGCGATTGCCGCGTGCGCGTTGCCGCCGAAGGTCTTGATTCAGGCCGCCTCATTAGCCGTCTACGGCGACGCGGGCCGCCGCGTCTGCTGCGAGGACGCGCCCGCAGGGCAAGGCTTCCCCGTCGAGGTCTGTTTACAGTGGGAGCGGGTCTTTAACTCTTTGGAGCTGCCCGCGACGCGGAAGGTTCTACTGCGCATAGGCTTCGTGCTCGGCCGCGACGGCGGCGCGCTCCCCACGCTCGCGCGCCTCGCGCGCCTCTACCTCGGTGGCACCGTCGGCGAGGGCCATCAGTACATAAGCTGGCTTCACCTACGAGACTTCTGTCGCCTCGTCCTGTGGTCTGTTGAGAACACCAACGCACAAGGCGTCTACAACGCGATCGGCCCGTGCCCCGTCACCAACGCCGAGTTCATGTGCGAGCTGCGCTGCGCCCTCAAACGCCCCTGGAGCCCGCGCGTGCCCGCGTGGCTCGTCCGCCTCGGCGCCTTCGTCTTGAGAACAGAGCCCGCGCTCGCGCTCGAAGGACGCCGCTGCATCCCCGAGCGTTTAGTCGAAGAGCACTTCAAGTTTCTCTACACGAACCTTGAGAGCGCGTTGGCCGACCTGTTGACGCAAAGAGAGGTTGAAGAGGTCGAGGTCCAAGACGTTCGGCCGAAGGCGGAAGTCGAACGCCGGCCGGCCATCGCCCCCGCGCGGACGGCGCCGGTCGGGCGCGGGTGAGTGAATTCGTTTGACGCCCTCCGTCATATCCGTTTAGCATCGAAGGCGTTCCCCGTAAAATTCGCCGCGCGCAGGTGGGGTGCTCGTCATCGATTGGGTTAACGCCGTCATCCACAGCAAGTGGTTCGAACTGTTCCTGATCGTCTTCGTCGCCACCTTCCACGGCTACGGCGCCGCGTGGCTCGCCGTGCGGATGCTCTTCCGCCCGCACAACCCCGTGAAGGTCTTCGGCCTCACGGTCTGGCCGCAGGGCATGATCCCGCGCCACCGCGAGCGCCTTGCAGAGACCATCGGCCACGCCGTCGGCAACGAGCTGGTCTCGCAGGAGACGGTCGTCCACGCGCTCTTCGAGACGGGCTTCTTCCGACGCAAGGTCGAGTCGCTCGTCAACACCTACACCGAAGAGATTTTAGAGAAGAACTACACGACCTTCCTCGACGCCATCCCGAAGTCCGCGCGCCCGGCCGTGCTCGACGCCATCGCCGCGCTCCAACTCCGCATCGCCGAGCACATCGCCGGCTCGCTCAGAAGCGAAGAGACGACCGAGGCCTTGACGCGCTTCGTTGACCGGCGCGTTGACGAACTGCTCTCTCAACGCCTGTCGGAGGCCGTGAGCCCCGAGGCGTTCGAGCAGGTGCTCGGGTTCGTCGAGAACCGCTTTCGCGGCGTCGTCGGCGAGCGCGGCTTCGAGTCGAAGGTGCGCGAGTTCGTCTCGTCGCGCGTGGACGAGCTGGCGCAGAGCGGCGCGACGCTCGCCGAGATGTTCACGCCCGAGACGGTCGCCGTCATCAAGGAGCGCATCGACAGCCAGGTGCCGCCCGTCGTCCAGCACCTCACGGAACTCGCCACCAGCCGCGACACGCGCAAACAGATCGGCGCGCTCATCAAGCGCGAGGTTGACGACTACTACAAGCAACTCAGTTTTTTTAAGAAGATATTCGTCTCGCGCGAGCAGATTCACGGCGAGGTTGACGACCTCGTCAACAAGACGCTGCCGCGCCGCGTCGGCGAGTTCCTCGCGGGCGAGGCGTTCGAGCGGCAGGCCGAGGAGTTCATCAACGCCTCCATCGACAGCCTGCTCGCGCGCCCCGTCAACGAGCTGATCGGCAACGTCGCCCCCGACCGTCTCGAAATGGTCAAGGACCAGATCGCCGAGCGCATCCTCTCCATCGCGCAGAGCGACGAGCTCTCCACCTCCGTCTCGGCCTACCTCACCGACGCGCTCGAACGTCTGAAGCCGCATAGCTTGCGCGCGCTCCTCGAACACGCGCGCCCCGACTCGCCCGAAGATATCAAGCGCCTGCTCGCGCGCGGCCTGCTCGGCGTGCTCGCGCGCGAAGAGACGGCGCGCACCATCAACGCCATCCTCGCCTCGCAGGTCGAGAAACTTTTGGTGAGACCCATCGGCCGCGTCGGCGACCTCGTGCCCGAAGAGAAGGTGCGCCGCGCCGCCGACATGCTCACCGACCGCATCGAGTCCGCCGCGCGCGAGCGCCTGCCCGCGGCCATCGCCGAGTTCGACATCGGCCGCATCGTGCAGGAGAAGGTCTCGGGCTACCCCATCAAGAAGCTTGAAGACCTCGTGCTCTCGGTCGCCAAGCAGCACCTGCGCACCATCGAGCTCTTCGGCCTCCTCATCGGCTTCGTCATCGGCGTCGCGCAGGCCGCCTATCTCTACTTCCGCCTGATGTGGCAGTGACGGCGCGACTTGCGCCGGACAACCATTTCGTCGGATAACTATACCTACCCAAACCCCCGTTTGAGACACGATTGACCCGCGCCCGGCTCTCCCTCCCGGCGGGCGCGCGGGTTCTATTTAGGAGGGAGTGAAGCATTGATGTTAGGACGTGCAATGTTGAGAGTCGTCGGGACGTTAGTCGCGGCGTGCGTCGTCGCGGCGGGCGTGGCCCACGCGCGGCAGCAGTCGCAGCAGAACTTTATACGTTACGACCGCTTCGAGTCGGAGCGGTCGGACAAGTTGACGGGCGGGCGCATCGAGAAGGGTGAGTTCGAGGCGGGGCAACCCGACATCCGACTCACGCTCAACGTGCCGTCGTTCCGCCTGACGCTGTGGCAGAACGGCAGGGAAGTGAAGTCGTGGAACATCGGCGTCGGGATGAAGGACTATCCCATCTACATCGGCGAGCGCGAGGCGCGCGAGGTCATCTGGAACCCGGCGTGGATTCCGCCTTCGAGCGACTGGGTCAAAGGCCACAAGGGCGTCAAGCCCGGCGAGGTCATCAAGGCCAGCGACCCGCGCAACCCGCTCGGCAAGGTCAAGATTCCGCTCGGCGACGGCTACCTTATTCACCAGGCGAAGGGCGTGGGCGACCTCGGCAACCTCGTCTCGCACGGCTGCGTCCGCATGATGCGCGCGGACCTCTACGAACTGGCGGAGAAGATAGTCGCGGCGCGCAGTCTCCCCGTCACCCGCAAGCAGATCGCCAACGCGAAGGCGACCAAGAAGACGCTCGTCGCCGCGCTCGAAGAGCCGCTTGAGTTCGACATCAACTACGACACGCTGGTCGTCGAGGGCGGCGTGCTCTACATCTACCCGGACGTGTACGACCGCCGCACGAACACCGTAGCGCGCCTGCGCGATGAACTGCGCACGAACGGCGTCGATGTCTCGGCGCTCGACGACGCGGAGCTTGAGAAGATGCTCGCCAGCGTCACGCGCCGCACCAAGTTCGTCGTCCCCGTCGCCAGCATCCAACAGGGCCGCGCCCTCGCCGACGGCCACGCCGAACCGCTCCTCGGCTCGCCCAAACCCGCGCGCAGACGGAAGGCGGTCGCCAGCAGCGGCAGGTGAAAGTTACTTCATAGATAAAAAAAGAGGCGCAGCTTATTGTCGTAAGCTGCGCCTCTTCGTTTGCGTTTATAGCCCTGGCCGTCTATTCCGAGTCGGGGCGGCGGCCGATGTTTTCGGCGAGGGCCTTGGCCTCGGGGAAGAGTTCGAGGGCGCGGACGAGCTGCGGGTCGCCGTCGAGGAGGTAGCGCGTGGCGGCGTCGCCGCCGTAGGTGGCGTTGACGAGGTTCTCGCGAATCCTCAGTTTGACGTACTCGATGTCGCGGTCGATCTGCGGCTGCGTCAGGCCCGACTCGGGGTCGCGCTTGGCGAAGTCGCGGAACGCCTGCAAGACCTTGTCGTTGACGGGGAAGTCGGTCGGGCGCGCGTTCTTGCCGAACTGCACGTCGGCCGTCACGCGGTAGCTCTCAAGCCCCGCGACCTGCCCGCCGACGAGTTGTCGCACGAACTGGAAAGCCTCTTCGTAGATGCGCGCGCGGACGGGCGTCCCCACGTCGAGCGGCTTGACCTCGCGGTCGGGCGTGATGCCGCCGCCGCCGTAGAAGACGCGGCCGCCCGCCGTCTTGATCGCCGGCCCCGAAGGCGTGGGCGCGGGCGTCGGCTGCGGCGTCGGCAAGACCGTCCCCGCGTTGGGCGCCGTGGGCGCGTTCGGGTTCACGGGGGTCGTCGGGCTGCCGGGCTGCCGCGTCGGCTCGGCGAGCGGGTTCTGGTGCGTGTAGTAGTCGTAGATGGAGCCGCCCGCGTAGGAGCGCTGGATGAGACGGCCGTAGGGCGTGTAGTACTTCGCGGTCGTCAGGGTCAGGCCCGCGCCGTAGGGCAGGTTGAAGATGCGTTGGACGAGCCCCTTGCCGAAGGTCGTCTCGCCGACGACGAGGCCGCGTCCGTGGTCCTGCACCGCGCCCGCGACGATCTCGGAGGCGGAGGCCGAGTTGCCGTTGACGAGGACGACGAGCGGGAACTCGACGGGGTCGAAGTAGACGTTCTTATACTCGCGGTTGTTGTCGGCGTCGCGGCTGCGGACGGAGACGACCGCGCGGTTGCGCGAGACGAAGTGGCTCGCGACCTTAATCGCCTGGTCGAGCAGTCCGCCGGGGTTGCCGCGCAGGTCGAGAACTAGTTGCTGGAGTCCCTGCCCGCTCAGCTCTTCGAGCGCCGCCGCCAGTTCGTCCGAGGTCGTGTGCGTGAAGCCGCCCGTCAGGCCCACGTAGCCGACGCCGGGCCGAATCATGAAGGCGTTGCGGATGGAGGGCTGCGGGACGCTGCCGCGCCTGAGGGTAAAGAAGAGCGGCGCCTGCGAACCCGCGCGCTCGATCTTGATGGTGACGGGCTCGCCCTCGGGACCGCGCACGGCCTTCGAGACGGCCTGCGTCGTCCAGTCGCGCGCGTCCTTGCCGTCAACTTCGACGATGCGGTCGCCGAAGCGCAGCCCCGCCTTCGCGGCGGGCGTGCCCTCGATGGGCGTCTGGACGTAGACGCCGTCGCGGTGGCGCAGGATGGAGACGCCGATGCCCGTGAAGCGCGACTCCTGGTCTTGCAGCAGTCGGCGGTATTCGGCCGGCGAGAAGAAGCTCGAATGCGGGTCGAGCGACCAGAGCATGCCCTGCAAGGCTGCCTCGTTGGCCTTCTCGTAGTCCACGCTGTCCACGTAGTTCTCGGCGATGACCGAGAGCGCCTCCTGGTAGGCCGACTCGACGCGCTGCGCGCCGCTCTCGGCGCCGCCGCCCGAGACCTGCGAGAAGGCGCGACGGCCGTAGATGCCGCCGACCAGCGTCGCCGCCACGATGATGACCGCCGCCGTGATGCGTCCGAACGTCCTGCTGCTCATGGATTGAAACCCCCGAACTCCCCTCGTCCTCCGCGCGTTTATCCGCCCGTGAGGGGATTTTAGCACAGCAGTAGGCGGTAGGCGGATGGCAACAGACGGTCAAGAGTTCCGCTGTCTAAAGGCTTGGATTAAATCCCTCAAGACACATAACGCGGGGCGTTCTGCCATCCGCCATCCGCCTACTGCTTACTCTTCTCCTGACTACTGTCTCCTGACTACTTCTGTTATATTTTTCGGTCGGAATTTCACAGTAAGTTTGCTTAACCGATGTCTTCATCTTCTCTCTCAATCGTCATCCCCGCTTACAACGAGTCGGCGCGCATCGGGAAGACGCTGCGCGAAATCCTCGCCTACCTCGAAGACCAGCCCGGCGGCGGCGAGGTCATCGTCGTGGACGACGGCTCGAAGGACGACACGGCCGGCGTCGCCGAATCGGTCTTCGCCGAGCGGCAGGTGAGCGGCGTCGAGGGGCGCGTCATCCGCGTCGAGCCGAACAGGGGGAAGGGCAACGCCGTCCGCACGGGCCTGCTCGCCGCGCGCAACACCGTCGCCGCCTTCTTCGACGCCGACCTCTCGATGCCGGTCACGGAGACGCCCAAGCTCATCGAGCCGATCCGTTCGGGGCAGTACGACGTAGTCTTCGGCTCGCGCGCGCTCGACCGGAGACTTATCGGCACGCATCAGCCCTGGACGCGCGAGCAATCGGGGCGCGTCTTCAACCTCGTGATGAGGACGCTGACGGGCCTGCCCTTCAAGGACACGCAGTGCGGCTTCAAAGCCTTCCGCATGGACGTATGCCGCGCGGTGGTCGAGGGCGCGCTCATCGACCGCTTCGGCTTCGACGTGGAACTGCTCTTCATCGCGCACCGCGCGGGCCTGCGCATGCTCGAATACCCCGTCCGCTGGGACGACGTGGCCGGCGGCTCCGTCAGCTTCAAGACCGGCCTCCAGGGCTTCGCCGAACTGAACGAGGTCCGCCGCAACGCCGCCCGCGGCCTCTACGACGACGCCATCGCCCGCGCCCGCGAGGCCGCCGACCGCGTCAAGAACCGCCGCCGCCTCAACGCCGACGCCGAACTCACCAGCGACGTGTCGCCCGAACTCGCCGGGCAGAGGATTTAGCGACGGTGAGCGTCGGGACGCCAAACGGAAAGCAACTATGTCTCCCGTATGCGCTTCGAGTGGGATGAGGATAAGGCTGTCACGAATCTTACCAAGCACGGGGTCTCTTTTGAGGAGGCTGCTACCGTGTTCGGTGACCCTCTTTCCGACACCTTCGATGATCCCGACCACTCTGTAGACGAGCGACGTTTTCTTATCATCGGCACTTCAGGCCGGGGTAGAATGTTAGTCGTGGCGCATACGGATGACCGCGTAGTCGTCCGCATCATCAGCGCCCGTGAGCCGACATCCGGGGAGGGAAAGTTTTATGAAGAGAGTTGACGCCGAGCCGGAAGATGACATGCGGCCCGAGTATGATTTCTCGCAGTTGAACGGCAGGGTGCGCGGCAAGTATGCCGGGCGTTATCAGGAGGGGACGAATCTGGTTCGGCTCGACCCCGACGTGGCGGCGGCATTCCCGGACGCGAAGGCCGTCAACGACGCGCTGCGCCTCCTGATGGACGTGGCGCAAAGGCAAGTCACTCAGCAGCGTTGATACAATTATGACCGCGAGGCTCAACGTCAACATCGACCACGTGGCGACCGTGAGGCAGGCGCGGCGGGCGCCGGAGCCGAGCGTGGCGGCGGCCGCGCTGATGTGCGAGGACGCGGGCGCGGACGGCATCACCGTCCACCTGCGCGGCGACCGTCGGCACATACAGGACGAGGACATCTACACGCTGCGGCGGGTCGTCTCGACTTATCTTAACGTCGAGATGGCCGCGACCGAGGAGATGGTCCAGATCGCCGTGGACGCGCGCCCCGACGCCGTCTCGCTCGTCGCGGAGACGCCGGGCGAGATTACGACCGAGGGCGGACTCGACACGGTCGCCAACTTCGACACGGTGCGCGGGGCCGTGGACCGTCTGCGCGAGGGCGGCCTCTTCGTCAGCCTCTTCATCGACCCCGACCCGCGCCAGATCGAGGCCGCGCACAGGGCGGGCGCGCAGCAGGTCGAACTCTGCACGGCCGTCTACGCCGAGTCCACGCTCGGCGCGCGCGCCATCCACTCCGAGGGGCGCGCGCGCGCCGCGGCCGAGTTGCAGCGCCTGCGCGAGGCGGCCGCGCTCGCCGCGCAGTACGGTCTGCACGTCGCCGCCGGCCACGGCCTCACCTACCGCAACGTCGGCGAGGTCGCCGCCATCCCCGAGATCACCGAATTCAACATCGGCCACAACGTCATCTCCCGCGCCGTGCTCCACGGCCTCGCCGACGCCGTCCGCGAGATGCGCGCGCGCATCAGGGAAGCCAAGTCATAACCGCCGGGAGCGCGCAGCGCGAATACGACGAAGCGCCATACATCAAGATTGATGTATGGCGCTTCACGGTTAAGCGTGCTGGCGCACGCTTTGGCGGGCAGGATGCCCGCGCTCCCGGGGGCCGGCTCTATCTAATCCGCATGGCCGTTGTTGAGGAAGTCTTCGCGGATGGGCGAGAAGATGTCGATGAGGACGACTTCTTCGTCGAGCATCGTGGCGCCGTGCCAACTCTTCGGGGGGAAGTGGAGAACGTCGCCGGCCTCCGCGACGCGCTGCTCGTCGCCGACGGTGAAGAGGACACGGCCGCGCTCGACCAGAGTAATTTGTTCATGCGGGTGGTCGTGCGGGGGCGTGACGACGCGCGGCGCGAAACGCAGGCGGCAGACCATGACCCGCTCGCCGACTATCATCTGCCGCTCGGTGCCGTCGTCAAGCACCTCGACGGGGACGCGCGACCAGTCCGTGTGCCGCGGATGCGGGCTGATTTTCGACTTCGCTTCCATCTCTATCCTCAATACTTTTTGAGCGTGATGCGCCAGCGCGCGGGCACGCCCGCCTTCAGGCTTACGTCGTGCGCCTCGTAGACAAGGTGCAGCGGCAGACCGCCGCGTGCGCCGCGCCCGAGCGCCCCGCCCCCGGCGGCCTGCACAAAGACCGTCAGCGGCCAGTCCGCCGTCGCGGAGACTTCGAGCGTTCCGTCGTTGGAGACAAAGCGGTCGCGCCTCTGACCGCCGTCGAAGCCGACCTCGCTCCGCGCGGCCGTCGTCGGCACGGCCACACGCCAACGCTTGAGCGTCACGTCGGTGGCGGACTTCAAAGTCTCCTCGCGCGTGAGCGTCGAACCTTCCAGACGCCAGACGACCTCCGCCGTGATGCCCGGGGCTTCGAGGTTGCCCGACCTCGTGCCCGTCACCGCCCAGCGACGCCAGAGCGCGCGCACGCTCTTGCCGTCGGGCGCGGGCTCTATCTCGTCCGCGCCGTCGGCGGCCGTGAGCGTGCGCCCGTCGGCGAGTTCGACGAAGGGCACGAGCGCGGGGTAGACCTGCTCGACCGGCGCGGCGAAGCCCGCGAGTCCGTGCGGCGCGGGAAGATAATCCGCGACGCCCGGCTTCGTCCCCGTCGTGATGGGGAGCGTGAAGGAGAGCGGCCCGTTTCGGACGAGCCACACGCCCGCCGGCCTCTCACCGCGACGGAAGAACTCGAAGCGCGTGAGGTCGCGCCTGACGATGGTGCTCGGGAACTGCTTCAAGTTCTCCTTCGTCAACACCTCTGTAAACATCATGTGCGCGAGCGCGCCCTTGCCGAAGAAGCCCGTCGTCTGCTGCCACTCGCGGTCGGGCGAGATGTAGGCGTAGTTGCCGCGACCGAAGGCGAAGACCGAGAGCTTGTGCGCCTTCACGTCGTAGTCCTGGCGGAGCCAGCGCCACGCCTGATAGTAAGCGGCCGAGAGTTCCGCGAGCGGCGCGGGCCGGAACTCCGGGTGGCGCGCGAGGAAGGCGACGATCTCAAGCGTGTCGAGGTAGGAAACAACGCCGAGGCTCCGGCCCCACGCGTAGCCGTAGCCGTCGGGCTGAACCAAGTCCCACCACAGACGCATCTGCGTCTTGAGCGAAGGGCGCACGGCGTCGAGCACGTCCGCGCGACCCGCGTCCTCGGCCGCGTTCCAGACGAAGCGCGCGTACTCGTTCGAGTAGCGGTCGAAGCGTCCCGTCGGCGGCGCGTCGTCGGCGTAGAGACCGCCGCCCTCGAAGGGTCGCGCGGCGCGCGTGACGACGCCATCGAGCAGCGCGCGGTCTTTCAGAAGCCCTAGCTGATAACTGACGCTCGCGATGCGTGCCGCGACGCCGAGATAGTTCTCCGGCAGGTTGATGACCTTCTGCGCCTTCGCGTCGTAGAAGGCCGACACGTCGAGCAACTTGCGCCAACGCGCCCTCTCGTCTTCCGTCAAACTCCGCCAGACGGCGTTGCGTTCGAGGTCGCGCCCGAAGTGTCGGAGCGCGAGCACGCAGTAGAGCTGCGAGAAGCGCGTGCTCTTCAGACGTTCTTCGAGCAGCCCTATCTCGCCTACCGTGCGCGCGAGGTCGCGCCCCGCAAGCTCACGCCTGCCCGACAGCTCAGCGTAGGCCGCGAGCGCGCGCGCCCACGTGCCCCACGTGTACTCGCCCGACGAGCCCGAGCCCAGGACCCTCTCGGGCGGCGGGTCGAGCGACCTGATGTCCGCGAGGTGCGCGGCCAGTTCCGCCGCGAGGAAGCCTTCAACCTCCTCGCGCAACGCCGCCGCTTCAACCGTCGCGGCCTCTTTTGAAGGAGCCTTCCGCCGCCCGGCCGCCCCCGCGTGCGGCGCGAGCAAAGAGAAGGTTAAGAAGGTAAGCAGCGAGGCTTTCAGCATGTCGTTCATCCGCCGTTCTTATAACTCAGAAGTTGAACTTCATGCCGAGCTGGATGGTGCGCGGCGGGCCGGCCGCCGTCAGCGTGCCGAAGGCGGCGTTGGCGAGGTTGACTTCCATGTCGCGGAAGTTCGTCCGGTTGAAGGCGTTGAAAACGTCTGCCTGTAGTTGCAGCTTCAGCTTCTCGGTGATGCCGACGCGGCGGCGGAAGGAGAAGTCCCAGACCTGCGAGCCCGGCCCCTCGACGGTGCCGACGCCGGCCGTCCCGCGCCGCGTGTCGGGCGCGTTGGTGAAGGCCGCGCGGTTGATCCACGCCGCCTGACTGCGCTCGCCGTTCGGCAGCAGCACGTCCACGCCTCCCCCAACGTAGTCCGCGCGGCGGCCCCCGATGGACGTGTTGCCCGTGACGGTGAAGTACGCGCCCGACTGCAAGCGCGTGATGCCGCTCAGCTCATAACCCCCGAACAGCGCGCGCACGAAACCGTTCGAGTTGCTCAAGGTCGGCAAGGTGAACGTGTACGTCGCGGCGAAGATGTGGCGGCGGTCGAACGTGGCCGGGCCGTAGTTGTAGTCGCGGTTGAAGGCGTCCTCCGGGTTGTCGTTGAAGCCGCTCGCGTCGGTCAGCACCTTCGAGAAGGTGTAGCTGAGCGTCGCGCGCGAGCGCCCCGTGCGCTTCGCGGCGAAGAGTTGCATGCCGTGGTAGTTCGAGGTCGAGTCCGAGAGCCTCATGCGGATGGCCGAGTAGCCCTTGTAGGGACGCAGCGCGTTCGTGTCCGCGCGCTGCGCCTGCGGAAGCGCGGCGTTGGCCCTGAGCGCGTCGAACGTCGCCTGGTTGATGTCGGGCTGCCTTATCAGATGGCGCCCGAGGTTGCCGACGTAGGCCGCCTCCGCGAAGAAGCCCCACGGCATCTCGCGCTGGACGCTCAACGAGTAGCTCTGCGTGTAGGGCGTGTCGAGGTTCGGGTCCACGGCGTTGATGGTGTCGAAGGGCGCGACGACCGACGCGGCGCTGGCGATGGTCGCGATGTTGCCGTTCGAGAACTGCGAGCTGGTCACGTACGGCGGGTTCCCCTCGGACGGGAAGATGAGGTTGCCTTCGACGCGGTCGTAGTAGATGCCGTAGCCGCCACGGATGGCCGTCTTGTTGTCTTTGAACGGCGAGTAGGCGAAGCCGACGCGCGGCATGAAGTAGTGGTGCGCGTTGTAGAGCCCGCGCGGCGCGCCCGTCGGCACCGACCGCACGAGCGCGCTGTCGCCGCCGGGCACGCGCCCCAACTCTTCCGCCGGGACGCCGTCGCCCGCGCGGATGAGACCGTTGAGACGGTTGCCGCCGCGCGTCAAGTCGATGGTGCCCGCGAAGGTGCCGGTCGGGATGATCGTCACGGCCTGCGCCGGGTCGTAGAGCCTCGGGTCGAAGTTGGCGAGGTTGTTCGCCTGCGTGTAGAAGGGCGTCCCGTACTGGTAGCGCACGCCCAGCTCAAGGCTGAAGCGCGGCGTCACCTTCCAACTGTCGTTGACGAACGCCTCGGTCTGCGTGAAGCGGAAGAAGCCCACGGGGTCGAGCGCCGCCTCGCTGTAGGTGCGGAAGTTGCCGAGCAGCGCGTCGGCGAACGCGTTGTTCGTCGTGCGCGTGTTGCCGCCCGTGTTGAAGGTGACGTTGCCCGTGTAGGTCGTGCGCCCGTTCTGGTCGATGCGGTTGCGATAGACGAGCCCGCCCGTCTTCAACGTGTGGCTGCCGCGCACCCACGTCACGTTGTCGCCCACCATGATGTCCGTCGTCGGCGAGACGAGCGAGCGCGCCGCGCCGTTGAAGCCCGAGAAGCCGTTGATGGTCGTGTCGGGGATGCTGTTCGCGTAGACGCCGCCGCCGGGGAAGAGCTGCGCGAACTGGAAGCCGTAGGTCTCGCGCTTCCAGAACTCGCCGTCCGGCGGGATGTGCTGCGAAACGATGCTGAGATTGGCCTTCGCCTCGTTGATGAGCGTCGGCGTGACGAGCCACGTGTAGGCGATCTGGACCGACGTGCCCGGCCGCGAGCGCGCGCTCGGGATGGTCGGGAGCTGCGACGTGATGAAGGTGCCGAACGGGTCGATGAGCTGGTTCTCGTCGTGGATGTAACGGCCGTAGATGCTGTGCGACGCGTTGAAGCGGTAGTCGAGCCGCAGGATGTCTTCGCGATAGTCGAACGGGTTCGGCTGCTGGAAGATGGCGTTGTTGCCGACGGGCGAGTTCGTGAAGCCCGTCGCGAGCCCGATCATCGTCCGGTAGACGTTGGCGATGGCCGTGCCGTCGGTCGTGATGCGGTTCGCCGGGATGATGTTCCGCAGCGCGACGTTGGTGCCGCCGAAGCATCCCGTCCGCACGGCCTGCGTCGTGACCGCGCCCGTCGTGGCGTTGACGACCGGCGCCACGCAGGTGTTCGCGGCGAAGTTCGGGTCGCGGAGCACGCCGTCGTCGTCCGTGCCCACGATGCCGTCGCGCCCGCGCAGGCGGAGCGAGAAGTCGCCGCCGAGTTCCGCGAGCGTCGGCACGGTGCGCACGGCCGGGTTGGCGAGGCGGCGTATCTTCTTCCACTCCTGCCCGCCGAAGAAGAAGAACTTGTCCTTCACGATGGGGCCGCCAAAGCTGTAGCCGAAGTCGTTGTAGCGCAGCGCGGGCCGCACGGGCGCGAACGCGTTGCGCGCGTCGAGCTTGTCGTTGCGCAGGAACTCGAAGGCCGACCCGTGGAACTCGTTGCCGCCCGACTTCGTCACGACGTTGACCTGCGCGCCCGAGTTGCGCCCGTACTCGGCCGAGAAGTTCGAGGTCTGGACTTTAACTTCCTGTATGAAGTCGATGCCGACGTTGTTGATCTGGCTCGCGTTGCTGCCCGACTGCAAGTTCGTGCCGCCGTCCACGGTCATGTTCGTCATCTGGCCGCGATTGCCGTTGATCGACTGCGTGTTGGTGGCGAGGCTCGTCGAGAGTTCCAACTGGTCGTCGGTCGTCTGCGCGACGCCGGGGATGAGCGTGAGCAACTGGATGTAGTTGCGGCCGTTGAGCGCGAGGTTCTGCACCTGCTGGCTGTCGATGACGCGCGCCACTTCGCCCGAGGTGTTGTTGACCGTCTCGCCCAGGGCGGTCGAGACCTGCACGGTCTCCGTCACCTGACCGGGTTCGAGCGCCATGTCAACCGTCAAACGCGCGTCGGCCGTCAGCGCCACGCCGCGCTGCTCCGCGCGCTTGAACCCCTGACTCTCCGCCGTGACGACGTAGGTCCCGACGGGCAGGTTCGTCACCGTGTAGAAGCCGTCGGCGTCCGCGACGGCCGTCCGCGCGGAGTTCGTCGCGGCGTTCGTCACCGTGACGCTCGCGCCGGGCACGACCGCGCCCGAGGCGTCCGTGATCGTGCCCGAGATGCGGCCGACAATCGTCTGCGCCGAAACTTTCGAAGGCACGAGCGCGAGGGCGAACATGAGACAGCAGGCGAGCGACACTGCGAGGCGGCGCGACGTGGAACAGAAGACAACCGGCATAACTCTCACCTCCGACGTTGAAGTTCGTGACTGGCCGCGGGCAACACTACGCCGCCGAGCAACAGCGCCGCGCTTGCCCCGAAGAGTTTCGGACTTCCCTTTTGTTCGGCCGCCCACTGAAGCGTGGGCGGGATTCATGGCACTACCAACTTCAGGCGACGCGCGGGGCCGCGAACGTCGGCGCCGCGATGAGCGCCGCCGCCCCGCGCAGGCGCGGCTGCACCTGCACCGGCGACACGCGCAACGGCGTGCCCTCGGCGGAAGCAATCAGGACGCGCTCCGCAAGGCTCACCCGCACCGTCTCTTCAATCAAATCCCAAGCGGTCGTAATCTCGCCCGCGAGGTAGATGCTGTCGGGGTTGAGCGTGTTGACGACCGTCGCCAGGCCCAGTCCGAGGAAGCGCGCCGTGGCCTGTATGGCGGCGTTGGCCTTGGCGTCGCCGCCGCGCGCGCGCGCCACGAGGTCGAGCACGTTGAAGGAGTCGCGTCCGGCCTCGTGGAGGGCTTTTGGACTGAGTTTGGACAAATTCCACCCGAAGTAGCGCGACAGCGTGGCGAGGTTCGAGACGTACGACTCCCAGCAGCCCGTCATCCCGCACAGGCAGCGCGGCCCGTCGAGGCTCAAAGGCATGTGCCCGAACTCGCCCGCGATGTGGTCGCGCCCGCGCACCAACTCGCCGTGGACGACGACGCCGACGCCGACGCCGTCCGACACGCTCACGTAGACGAAGCTCTGCGTGGCCGCCGCCTCGCCGCGCTCAAGCCACAGGTGCGCGAGCGAGCATGCGCGCCCCGAGTTCTCTATCTGGACGGGGAGACCCGTCGCCGCGGCCAGTTTGTCGCGCACGTCCACGTCGCGCCAGCCGAGCGTCGGCGCGTTCAGCACGCGCCCCGTGCGGTGGTCCACCATGCCGGGGACGACGACGCCGATTCCCTCGCAAACCCCGGCGGAACCCTGCGTTTTCAGCATTCTTTTGACGCGCGCCGAGAGTTCTTTGACGAACTGCGGCGGCGCGAAGACCGTGTCGTAAATCTCAAGCGCGAGTTGGCGCCCCGAAAAATCCGACAGCATGATGTACGTCTTGCTGAAGCGCACGTCCACGGCGACGGCCAGGCGGTCCCGCGTTCTGATGTGCAGGAAGGTCGGCTTGCGGCCGCGCGTCACCTCGCCCGTGGCGCCCTCGTAAATCAGACCTTGCTCGATCAACTCCTGCGCGAGCACGCTCACCACCCCGCGCGTGACGCTCATGCGGCGCGCGAGGTCCGCGCGCGAGATGGGCTGGTGTTCGCGGATGAGGTTGAGCGCGATGCGGCGGTTGATCTCGCGCGAGGTCGTCCGCGTCGCTACCTTGAAATCGTGCGTGTTGATCTTTCTCATTGACTGCCGCCGGGCATTTGTTCGAAGTTTGGACAAAATATCCCCGCACACGATTCCTGTCAAGAAAAATATTTGCGGAAGCCTCACGGCCGTCCCTCTAGCCTGCGGCCTTTTTACTTTTGACCGGCGTTTGTTGTAGCCTCGTCGCGCCCCGCGCCCTCCGGCCGAACGACTCCCGCAAGGCCCCTCGGCGCCAAAGGTGAAAAGGATGCAGATCGCACTCGGCTCGGCGCGCCCGGCCAAGATCATGGCGTTGCGCGCGGCCTGCGCGCGCGTCGCCGAGGTTGACCGGCGCTGGAAGCAGGCGGAGCTGGTCGCGCGCGGCGTCGAGACGGGCGTGCCCCGCATGCCGCTCAACGACACGCAGCTCATGCGCGGGGCGCGCAACCGCGCGGAGGCCGTCCGCGCGCTGCTCTCGTCGGAGGGCGACCGCGCGGACTTCTACGTCGGGCTCGAAGGCGGCTTCCACTCCATCACGTTCGACGGCGAGCGGCGGACGTTCCTGCACGGCTGGGCCTACGTCTCGGACGGCGCGCGCGGCTACTTCGGCCACGCGCCGGCCGTCACCGTGCCCTCTTCAATCGTCGCGCGCGTCGAGCAGACGGGGCGCGAGTTGGGCGAGGTCATCGACGAGGTGGCCGCCTCGACCGACGTGCGAAGCCGCGAGGGCGCGTGGGGCGTGCTCTCGCGTGGACTTCTGACGCGCGCGATGAGCTTCGAGACGGCGCTCGTCGCGGCCTTCGCGCCGTTCTACAACGCGCGCCTGTACGAGTAAGATTTCAGCGAAAGGTTCGTGGGAGAAGGATGGTCGAGAGACTCACCGCGGAAGGTAACGACGAGCACCTCGTCAAGGCCGGGCAGAACACGACGGGCTGGATTGAGGTCATCGCCGGCTCGATGTTCTCGGGCAAGTCGGAGGAGTTGATCCGGCGTTTGCGCCGCGCGCGGATCGCGCGCCTCAAGGTGCAGGTTTTCAAGCCAGAGATCGACGTGCGCTTCTCGCGCGACCACATCGTCTCGCACTCCGAGATGCGCCACGAGTCGAGCGCGGTGTGCGGCGCGAGAGAGATTCTGGAGTTGCTCGACCCTTCGACCGAGGTCGTCGGCATCGACGAGGCGCAGTTCTTCGACAACGACCTCGTCGATGTAGTCAACGAATTGGCCGGGCGCGGCGTGCGCGTCATCGTCGCGGGGCTCGACCAGGACTACACGGGCCGCCCCTTCGAGCCGATGCCGCAGCTTCTCGCCGTGGCCGAGTACATCACGAAGACGCACGCCATCTGCGTCCGCTGCGGCCAGCCCGCCAACTACTCGCAGCGCACCGTGCAGGTCGAGGGCCAGGTCGTCGTCGGCGCCGGGGATGCCTACGAGGCCCGCTGCCGCCGCTGCTTCGTCCCCCACGCCGACGCGCCGACGAGGCACGACGACTAAACACCCACACCAAGGAGTTAACGTCCGATGTTGAGAAGGCTGTGCCTCTTCGTGTCCTCCCTCGTCATCATCTGCGCCGCCGCCGGCGCGGCTTTGGCGCAGGAGGCACACACGCCCGCGCCCGGCTCGGCCGAACGTAAGGCCGTCGCCGACGCGTTGCGCACGCCCGTCGAGAGGGAGCTGAAGCAGAAGGTCGTCTTCAAGATCGACCACCTCAAAGCGAGCGGCGATTGGGCCTTCCTGCGCGGCGTGCCGCAACGGCCGGGCGGAGGCAAGGTTGACTACAGCGTCACCCCTTACCAACAGCGCATCGAGGACGGCGTCTTCGACGATTGGATTTGCGCCCTGCTGCGTAAGCGCGCGGGCAAGTGGCAGGTGGTCAAGTACGTCATCGGCGCGACCGACGTGGTCTACGAGGGCTGGGACGAGGAGTACAAAGCCCCCTCCGCCATCTTCAACTAATCAGTCTTGCCAGTCGGCGGGTCGAGTTCTTCGGCGAGGCGCGTCCAGACTTCGGCGAATTTTTCCACGTCCTGTCGGGTGTGTTCGAGGACGCGGCGGCTGTCCATGTAAGCGGCCCAGTGGGGTGTGTTGACGAGCGCCTCCTGCGTGTCGTCGCCGAGCGCGGCGGCCATGAGGGCGACGAGGTCCTGCGTGACGCGCGTGTGTTCGAGGAGTGCCTGGATGATTGTGTAGGCCAGCCGCGCCTGCTCGTAGGCGAGGTTGCCGGAGGCGGCGGGTTGTTGTTCGCTCTCGCTCGACATCACACGGGCTCCCCGGTGCCCGAAGGCTGCGCGTACCAACTCCCGCGCACGAGCGGCAGTTCGGCGACGCGCGCGGCGCAGACCTCCGTGTCGTTGGAGAAGAGTTTCAACTCTGTGCCCGGCGCGAGGAAGTCGTACTTGACGAGCGCGAGCGCGACGCGTGCGCGCAGGCGCGGCGAGTAGACGCTTGAGGTGATGCGGCCGGCCTCGCGCCCTTCGGCGGAGTCGCGCAGGCGCGCGTCCGGCGGCGGCTCGGCGTCGTGGTCGAGGATGATGCCGGCGAGCCGCTTCGCGACGTGGCCGCGCCAGTGTATGCGCGCGATGATCTCCTGCCCGGCGTAGCAGCCCTTCGTGTAACTCACGGCCTCCGCTTCGTCCACTACTTCGAGCACGACGTTCGCGTCGGAAGCGTCAACGCCGTAGCGCGGCATGCCCGCCTCGACGCGCAGCACTTCTAAAGCTTCATGGCTCGCGGGTCGCGCGCCCGCCGCGACGAGCGCGTTTCGGAGGGACTCTGCTTCATCCACTTTAACAAACAGGTCGAAGCCGTCTTCGGACGTGTGCGTCGCGCGGATGATGGTGACTTCGCCTCCGCCGAACGCGGCGCGGGTCACGTGGCCGCGTTCGGTCGCCGCCGCCTCCGCGCCGAGCGCGGCGCCGACGAACTCTGACGCGCGCGCGCCCTGTACGGAGAGCAGCGCGGTCTCTGCGGTCAGGTCGCGCACGCGGAAGTCGCCCGCGAGCGTGAAGCGTTCGAGGTGTTTGAGAATGGTCGGGTAGTTCGTCGCTTCGGTGTCGAAGAGGAACGCGCCGTCGCGGCGCAGGATGCGCGTCGAAGCGAGCAGACGACCCTGCGGGTTCGGGAAGGCCGCGTGTATCCACGCGCCCTCTTCGAGCCCGGCCACGTCGTTCGTCAGCATGCCGTTCAAAAACTGCACGGCCTCCGCGCCCGCCACCTCGATGCGCCCGCGCGCCGACAGGTCGAAGAGGCCCGCGCCGCCGCCGCGCACGGCCTCGTACTCCGCCAACAGACTTTCTATCGCTTGAGCCATGTTTTGAACTATGAACGAGGAACGCTGAACGATGAACTGAAGACGACGGTCTTTCAGTTCATCGTTCAGCGTCCCTCATTACTCGTTTACTTCAGCTTCTCAAGCTCCGCGCGGAGGGTGTCGTAGTCCTTCTTGTCGCCGGCCTTGAAGTCGAGGTTGACGTAGCGGACGACGCCGTCCTTGTCGAGGAGGTAGACGGTGCGCCTGTTCATGCCGTACTGCTCCATGTAGCTGTCGTAAGCCTTCGCGACGGTGTGGTCGTGGTCGGAGAGCAGCGGGAACGGGAGCTTGTGGTGCTTTGCCCACTCGTGGTGCGAGAAGGCGTAGTCGCCGCTGATGCCGAGCACCGTTGCGTTGAGCTTGCCGAACTCCATGAAGGTGTCGCGGAAGGTGCAGACCTCGGCCGTGCAGCCGCCCGACCAGTCGGCCGGGTAGAAGGCGAGGATCACGTTCTTGCCCTTCAGAGAGGAGAGCGACATCTGCTCCTCCGGCTTCATGAAGACCTTCTCCTGCGTCGCGTAAGGGAGCTTGAAGTCGGGCGCGGCCTCGCCGACCTTCGGCGCCACGGCGGCGGGCGCGGCCTTCGGCGCGTCCGCGCTCGCCGCTGCCTTCTCGCCCGTCGCGGCGGCGGCCTTCTTCTCGGAAGCCCTCGACCCTTCCGCCGACTGCGACTGCGTCTGCGCGACGCACGCGACCGCCGCCACGACGACGAGCGCGAGCGCCGTCCCGAACACCTTCATCTTCAAGGCTGCCATAAGGCTATGAGTTCTCTTCGACATGACTGTGTCCCTCCGCACCTCTTTAAACGGCGGCCGCGCGCGGCGCGTCAACTGCGAGGCCGAGCGCGCGCGCGACCGACTTGTAATCTTCGAGCTGCTGCGGCTCGCGACGGTGCGAGGCGAGCACCTGCGGGCTCGGGTGATAGAGCGGCACGAGCAGGCGCCCGCGCCACGTTTGCACTTGTCCGACGTTCTCCTTGAGCGTGAACGGATGATACTCGACGGCACGGAGGGCTTCAAGCGCCACCGCCCCGAGCGTGACGACGACGCGCGGCCCGACGACCTCGATTTGCCGTCGCAGGAACTCGGAGCAGTTCGCCAACTCGCGCCGCGTCGGCCTGCGGTTGGCGCCCGTCTCGCTCCGAGGGTTGCAGAGCGCCGAGTTGGTGATAAAAAGCTCTTCGCGCGCGAGCCCGATGGAGGCGATGTAGCGCGAGAAGTTTCGCCCCGACTGGTCGCCCGAGAACGGCACCCGCGTGCGGTCGCC
This sequence comes from Pyrinomonadaceae bacterium, assembly GCA_036379655.1. Lineage (GTDB taxonomy): Bacteria > Acidobacteriota > Blastocatellia > Pyrinomonadales > Pyrinomonadaceae > QHXN01. The sequence continues at coordinate 18,402 of DASVGG010000055.1, read as the reverse complement.
GCCCTGACGACCGGGCGCCTCGCCGACGAACATCACGGGCGCCCCGACGCGCCCGTTGCGCGCGCTCAACACGGCGCTGCGCCCGCACATCGCCTCGCAACGGCGGCACGCGGCCGCCTCCGCGACGAGCGCCGCGAACTGCTCCTGTCTCTTGTTAAGGCTTTCCCTTTCGCCGGACATCGTGAAGATTGTACAACGGCGGCTCAGACGGAGGCGCGGATTTCCGGGACGTTGAGGAGGCGGAAGTCCGGGGCGGGGTCTTCGACCGCGCGGAGCAGCGCGGCCGTCATCTGCGCGTGCGTGACGAAGCCGAGGCGGCGCGCGGTGTCGCGCGTCCGTGGCAGGCGCTCGCAGAGGAAGTAGAAGGGCTGGAGCAGGTAGGGCCAGCGGTGGCCGGGGCCGAGCACGTACCACGGCCGCAGCACCGTCGCGGGCAGGCCCGAACCCTTCAACAACGCTTCGACCTCCGCGCGCACCTCTTGATAAGCCTTCATCACCGGCGCGGGCCGCGCGACGCTGACGTAGACGAAGTGGCGGACGCCGGCCGCGCGCGCCGCCGCCACCGAGGCGCGACCGGAGACGAGGTCGATCTCGCGGAACTGCCGCGCCTTCGCGGGCGAGGGGCGCGGCACGCCGACGAGTTGGACGAACGTGTCGGAGGGCGCGACCCGCGCGTTGAAACTCGACGCGTCGAGCGGGTCACCCGCGACCGCAACGCAGCCCTCGGGCAGCTTTGACTCGGAGCCGCGCCTCACGAGCGCGCGCACATCGTGACCGCGCTCAAGCAGCAGAGGGATGAGCGCGCGCCCGAGGTAACCCGTCCCGCCCGTGATGAAGACCCTGCGCCTCGTCGTCAACTTAAGACCTCTTAGTCATCAACTAACCCTTTGCACGTTACTACGCCATCCTCCCGCGTCACGGATTTATCAGAGTGAAAGGCGTTAGACACGAAGACACGGAGACACGGCTCGTTGAGCTGATAAGTCAACGAGCCGTGTCTCCGTGTTGAAATTCCCTGACTACAAAATTCGGTCGCCGAGGCCGAATAGGCGGCCGCGCGGCGTGGCCCGGATGCGCGGGGCGGTCGGGACGCGCGGCGTGACGACGGTGCGCGGCACCGTCAGCACGTCGGGGTGCATCTGTATGCGCGGGAGCGTGAAGGCGGCGACGGGCGATTCGAGGAGGCGGAACGAGCCGGGCGTGTAGAGCCCGCGCGGCGCCGCGCGGCGCTCGGGCGTGACGCGCACGGTGCGCCGGTTGCGGTCGCGGACGACCGTGAGCGTGACCTCGCCCTCCTCCTTCGCCGAGAGCGCGCGGACGAGGTCGTCCGAGTCTTCGACCTTCTGCCCGTCGGCCTCGGTCACGATGTCGCCGGCCTTGATGCCGGCCTTCGCGGCCGGGCTGTTCTCTTCGACCGAGCTGACGAGGATGCCGTGCGTGACGCCGAAGTAGTCCGCCAACTGCTTGCCGAGCGCGTTCGTCGCCACGCCGATGCGGCGCGTCGAGCCGAAGAGGCCGGGGTGCTTGCGCGCCATCTCCTCCCACTTCTGCTGCGCTTGCCCCTCCGCGCGCTTCCACTGCTCGGAGTTGCGCACGGCCTCGTCGCCGAGGCGCATCGCGTCGCCGAGCATCTCTTCCGGCAGGTTGAAGAGGCTCCCGCCGGCCGCGCTCAGGAACGGCTCGCGGTGCGTGAGCTTGGCCGAAAGCTCCTGCTCGGAGCCGCCGCGCAGGACCGTGATGCGCGCCGAGTGGTCGGGCGCGGACTCTTCGATGAGCCGCGTGAGTTTGCGGACGCTCGTCACGGCCTCGCCGTCGAAGCGGACGATAACGTCGTTGGCTCGCAGTCCGGCCTTCTCGGCGGGACTGCCCTTGACGACCTCTTTGACGCCGACGCCGCGCGGCTCGCCCGAGAGACCGTAACGTTGCATGTTCTCGCGCGTCACCTCTTCGGTCCGCACGCCGAGGAAGTTGCCCGAGACGAAGAAGGTGGTGGCGACGGCCGGCGGCGGCGCGGGAGCCTGCGCGGGCTCCTGCGGTGGCGCGGGCTGCTCCGGCGCGGACGCGGGCAGCGGCGCCGCGAGCGCGTGCGGCGCGGCCGGGGCGCCGGGCGCGGCGGGCGCTCCCGCGACGGCGGCGAGAGCCGGCGGCGCGGCGGCGGGCCGTGGCGGCGCGGGCGGCGCGGCTATGGCGGGCGTCAATGCCGGCGGCGCGGCCGGGGCCGGCACCTCGGTCTGTGCGGACACGGCGGACGCCGCGAAGAGTACGAAGGCGACGAGTGGCAGGGCTTTAGGTTTCACTGCTTGACGAGACCTCCTAGGGAAAGTTCTTCAACACGCTTGCACGCCGCGCGCGGCTCGGCGGTTCCGAAAATTTACGCGGGGCGCGACGCCGGCCCCGCTTGTCCGCGCCCGCGCCCGCCCGCTACACTGCCCCCTCGCATGAAGATACTCGACATCGGCTGCGGCAAGCACAAGACGCCGGGCGCGGTCGGCATGGACAGCAACCCGCGCTCGGACGCGGACGTGCTGCACGACCTGGACGTGGTGCCCTATCCCTTCCGGGACGACGAGTTCGACCTCGTCGTCGGCAACCAGGTGATAGAGCACGTGGACGACGTGCTCGCGGTCGTGGCCGAGTTGTACCGCGTGACGCGGCCAGGCGGGCTCATCCGTCTCGACACGCCGCACTTCTCCGACATCGCCTCTTACACCGACCCGACGCACAAGCATCACCTGACGACCGAGTCGTTCGCATACTTCACAGGCGACCGGCCCGACTTCGACTTCTACAGCCACGTACGTCTGCGGCCGCGCCTCATCCGCGTCACGATGCTCAAGCTCTGGCGCGCGCTCGGGTTCGAGCTGGCCGTCAACGCGTGCAACCGCTATCACTCTCTGCGTTTCCTGCGCCGCTTCTGGGAGCAGTACCTCTGCTTCGTCGTGCGCGGGAAGACAATCTATTTTGAGTTCGAGGTGATAAAGTAGCCAACAAACTTTGCGACCATGTCTGACGAAAAAGGAGGGAGGACTCTGATGAGCAGCAAGGCTAAAAAGTCCGCGGGCGCCGCGCCGCCGAAGGCGCGCAAATCTTCGTCGCGGCCGTCGAAGAAGGACCAGATCGTCTCGCTCTTCCTCTCGGGGATGGGCGAGGTCGAGGACATCGCGGTCATCACGGGCGCGCGCCCCTCTTACGTCGCGTCGGTGTTGCAGGAGGCGGGGCTGCACTCGGGCTACTTCGACCTCTACACCTCGACCTCGCAGCCGCAGAACATCTACTCGAAGTTCTTCGCGGGCAAGCTCGGCTTTAAAGATGTGGAGACGGCGAGCGAGTCCATCGCGCTCATCGACCGGCTCTACCGGCAGTTCGAGTTCGCGGGCGACCGCGCCGGCCAGCACCACGCGCTGACGATGGCGCTCACGATGTTCGACCGCGCCCGCTGGACCGCCAAGGGGCGCGAGGCCGAAGTCTTCCTCAACTGGCTCACCGCGCGACTCGGCGAAGCCGCGCTCGACCTCGAAGAGGCTTCGGGCGAGAACCTCGACGAAGATTCGGGCGCGGGCGAAGAAGAACAGTAGTCAGTAGGCCCTGCGCGGCGGAGGTTGAGAATGAAAGCCGGAGGGTTCGGACGACGAAGGGCCTTCCTAATGGCTACTGACCACGGTCTGCTGAAGGAGGAGTGGGAGCAGTCGGCGCACAGGATTTAAGGCGGCTCGTGGCGCGACCCGGAGTGCTGTTGACGGCGGCGCTCGTCGGCCTCTACGTCGCGGCGCGTTTGTGGCGCCTGACGGCCGCGTGCCTGTGGTTCGACGAGTTGTTCGGCGTCCACGCCGCGCGCCACGCGTGGGGCGGGTTGTGGCGCTTCGTCGCGGCCGACCTGATACACCCGCCGCTCTTCTACGCGCTGCTCAAGGTCTGGGTGTCTTTGGGGGGCGAGTCGGTCTACTGGCTGCGCCTCTTCCCCGTCGTCGCGTCGGTCGCGGCGCTCGTCCCTTTGCTGCTGCTCGCGCGCGAGTTGAAGCTGGGCACGGCCGCGACCAACGTCGCGCTGCTCTTCGCGGCGACGAACGGCTATCTCATCAAGTACGCGCAGGAGGTCAGGATGTACGGCCTGCTGCTCCTGCTCACGCTCACCTCGCTCTGGCTCTTCGCGCGGCTGCTCAACAAGGAAGATAAAGCGCGCGGTCTCTTCCTCGTCCTCTTCTTCGTCAACCTGCTTCTCGTCTACACGCACTATTACGGCTGGCTCGTCGTCGCGTGCGAGGCCGCGTTCCTCGCTCTGAGAGAGAAGCGCAGGCTCGGCGCCTTCATGTTGACGGTGGTCGGGCTCGCCGTCGCGTACGTGCCGTGGGTTCTGGCGTGTGTGAGCGCGGCGGGGAGAGGCGGGGGGCTCGCGCAGAACATCGGTTGGATAGCGCGGCCGGGGCCGGGCGACCTCGTCGAGCTGTTCGCGCTCTTCAACCAGCCCTTCTACTTCCGGCAGAGTTCCGCCGACCCGCTCTTCGTGCGCTTCGGCGCGCTGCTCGGCCTGCTGTTCGTCGGCCTGCCCGTCGCCGCCTTACTGTTCGCAAGGTTGAAGAGAAGAGAAGAAAGCGACGACGGAGAGACTCGGACGGTCGAGTTCCTACTCCTCTTCACCGCATTGCCGGTCGCGCTCGCACTCGTCGCGAGCTACGTGCTGCCGCAGTCGGTCTGGGGGACGCGCCACCTGATTGTCGCTTCGGGGCCGTATGCGCTGCTCGCCGGCCTCGCGCTCGGGCGGCTGCGCCCCGCGTGGTGGAGGACGGCGGCGCTGCTGCTCGTCTGCTGCTGGGCTCTGCTCGCGGGCGCGCTCGCGGTCGTGCGCGGCCAACCCGCGCACGTCTGGTGCGCGTGGGAAGGCTTGGCCGCCTCGGCCGCGCGTGACGCGGCGCAGGCTGCCGACGTGTACGCCTTCGAAGACCTCGTCGCCTACCACCTCTGGTTCGCGCTCGAACGTGACGGCCGCTTCCGCGTCGTCTCCGTCAAAGGCGCGCCCGGCTTGACGGAAGACCCTGCCTACTTCCTCCCGCGCGACTTCGAAGGCGTCGCGCTGTCGAACGCGGACGCACTGCGCGGCGAACGCTTCTGGGCCGCCTTCCGCGACACGACTTGGGACGAATCGCGGCAGCCCTTGAAGTTCATCGCCGAGCGCGGCTACCGCCCCGAACGCGTCTACGAGACGGCCGCGCAAGGCCAACGCGCATACCTCGTTCTGTTCGTGCGGGACGGAAAGTAGAGCCGCCTTTCACACCTCAGACAGAGCCGAAGGAGGGTCGCGCATATGTCTTCAAGTCGCATGGTCAACTTGTCGAAGCTTTCGACCGTCGTGCTGCTGCTCGCCGCGTCGTGCGCGTGCGTCAAGACTTCGGGGTCGCAGCAGAACGCGACGAAGACTCAAGAGCCGAAGCGCATCGCGGGGGCCGAGATGTTCGCGGGCTACAAGAACTGGTCGCGCGTCAACCCTCAACCCGTACGCTTCCACCTGATGAGGGCGGAAGACTGCGCGGTCCCCATCGGCATAAACACGCGCATGCAGACGGCGGAGAGCCCGCACATAGACAAGTTCGTCAACGTCTTCGTCAACGACGCGGGGCGCCGCGCGATGTTGAAGGAGCTGCGGCCGCGCTTCCCCGTCGGCTCGCTCGTCGTCAAGGAGAAGCTGCCCGCGTACGACGCGAAGGAGCCCGAGCTGCTCACGGCGATGTACAAGCGCGAGGCGGGCTACGACCCGGAGGGCGGCGACTGGGAGTACCTCGTGCTCGACGGTCAGGGGCGCGAGGTGCGCGCGCGCGGCAAGCTCGAAAGCTGCCGCGCCTGCCACCAGGCCGCCGCCGACACGGACTTCGTCACGCGCCACTACCTGCCCCAGGACATCCGCCGGAAGTTGAAGTGAGAGTCACTCATTTGGAACCCGGACGCCCCGCGCCGTTAATCCTCCGAAAGGGGTTTCATGAAAACTCTTCCGAAGCTATCGGCGCGCGCGCGGAGAAGGTGCCTCCCGGCGTCTCGGCTGAAGAGTGGCGGCGCCTCTCCGAAGAGAAGCGTCGGCGCTGAACCCGTCCCCGCGTTCCGGGCTTTCACTTCCGCCCACACCTGTTTATTCTTTCCCGCGCACGGACGTGGAGGGACGAACATTGTCGGCAGCAGACACGCAGGCGTTCACCGCGCGTTGGAGCCTCAAGGGCAGGACCGCGCTCGTGACGGGCGCGACGCTCGGCATCGGTCTCGCCGTGGCCGAAGAGTTCATCTCCTTCGGCGCGCGCGTCGTGGCGGTCGCGCGCGACGCGGCGAGACTTGAGGCGCAGGTCGATGCGTGGTGTCGCGCGGGCGCGGAGGCCGACGGCGTCGCCGCCGACCTCTCGACGGCCGAGGGTCGTGAGAAGGTGCTGCGTCGTTTGAGAGAGTTCGACAAACTTGACGTGCTCGTCAACAACGTCGGGACGAACGTGCGCAAGGGCGCGGTCGAGTATTTAACGGAAGAGTACGAACGCGTCATCTCGACCAACCTCACCGCCGCCTTCGAGCTGACGCGCGCGGCTCATCCTCTTCTCAAGGCAGCGGGCGGCGCGTCGGTCGTCAACGTCTCCTCGGTCTCCGGCCTCACGCACACGAGCACGGGCGCGCCCTACGCGATGAGCAAGGCCGCGCTCATCCAGTTGACGCGCAGCCTCGCCGTCGAGTGGGCGCCCGACCTGATCCGCGTCAACGCCGTCGCCCCGTGGTACATCCGCACGCCGCTCGTCGAGCCCGTGCTCAACGACGCCGAACGTTTCGCGCGCATCCTCGCGCGCACGCCCATGCGCCGCGTCGGAGAGCCCGAAGAGGTCGCCTCGGTCGTCGCCTTCCTCTCGATGCCCGCCGCCTCCTACGTCACGGGCCAGTGCGTCGCCATCGACGGCGGCTTCACGGCCTACGGCATCTGAAGGCGCGGCCGACTTCGTAGTAAGGACAGACCCGAAGGAGTTCCCCCGATGGAAACTTTAGCTGTCGGACAGAAGGCCGCGTCTCGGAACACGGCGTTCGTTAACAGGCGACGCGAGCGCCTGTTCTACACGGGGATGTCGGTCGCGTTCCTGCTGGTCGTCTTCGCGGGCTTCGCGCGGACGTACTACCTCAAGCCATACTTCGCCACGCCGAGGCTCACGCCTTTGCTCCACCTGCACGGGCTCATCTTCAGTTCGTGGATTCTCTTCCTGCTCGCGCAGACGGCGCTCGTCGCGGCGAAGCGGACGCACGTCCACCGCCTGCTGGGTTGGGGCGGCGCGGCACTCGCCGCTTTGATGATTCTGGTCGGGACGACGACGGCCGTCGTCCGCGCGAAGATCGTCGAGGTGCCGCCGAGCGCGCCCTCGCCGCTCGTCTTCCTGACCATCCCGCTCGGCGACATGCTGGTCTTCGGGCTCCTCGTCGGGGCGGGCTTCTACTACCGACGCAGGCTCGACGCGCACAAGCGCCTGATGCTTCTGGCGACGATCTCCGTCCTGCCCGCGGCCGTGGCCCGCCTCCCGTTCGACTTCATACAGCAGTTCGGCCCGCTCGCCTTCTTCGGCCTGCCCGACCTCTTCATCCTCGTCGTACTCGTCCACGACCTCCTCACGCGCGGACGCCCGCATCGCGCCACGGTCCTGGGCGGACTGCTCGTCGTCGTCTCTCACGTGCTGCGCCTGCCCGTCGGCAACACGCGGGCGTGGCTCTCCTTCGCGACGTGGCTGACCGACTTAGTCGGCTGAGGCCGGCGCAACTTTCCGTGTGACTTTTCGTAAACCTGTCGGGCGGGTCTTCGGAAATTCTCTTCGAGCCGGAATAATCCACGGTCATTATGTTTTGTCCGAATTGCGGGAAGGGCGAGCAGGCGCCGGACTCTTACTGCCGCAGTTGCGGCGAGTACCTGACGGACTTTACCGCCAGGTTCGCCCTGATAGACAAGCTGCTCGGCGGCGTCAGCCCGCGCGCGCAGGTCAACATCAACATCGCCCTCAACACGTTGACCGGGCTCGCCAGCTCACTCCTGCTCGGCTTCCTCAACGGCTACTACGACTCGCTGCGCGCGAAGACGGGCGAAGGCACGCCGCGCATCATCTACTACGTCTACGTCTTCCTCGCGCTGGTCCTCGTCTGGCAACTCTTCGGCCTCATCGTCAACCGCAGGCTCAAGAAGAAGCTTGACGGCGAGAAGCGGAAGAAGAGCAAGACGCTCCCCGCCGCCGCGCCCGCCGACGAGCACGACGCCGTGGCGCCGCCCACGACGCCGAAGTCTCTAGAGACCGGCAAAATCGACCCCATCCCCCCCGAGAGCGTGACGCAGCAGACGACGAAACGACTCGACAAGATTCCACGCAAGTGAACGGGACCCGGCCCGGTTCTTCAAACCGAAAAGGAGATTCGCATGCGGAAGTTGAACCGAATATCGCTCGCCGTCCTATTCCTCGTCCTCGTCGGCTCCGCGCCCGTGCTGGCACAGAACTCCGAAGAAGCGGCCGTCCGCGCGGCCATCCAGCACTACTTCGACGGCCACGCCACCGGCCAGGGCGAGCACTTCCGGAAGGTCTTCCACCCGGACGCGAAGCTCTTCTTCATCCGCGAGGGCAAGGTGACGCAGTGGACCTCCGAGGAGTACATCTCGCGCGCGCCCGGCAAGCCCGCCGACGACGAGTCACAGCGGAAGCGGACGATTGACAGCATAGACATCACGGGCAACGCGGCCTTCGTGAAGTTGACGCTCGACTACCCGAAAGTTGTCTTCACCGACTACATGTCGATGCTCAAGGTTGACGGCCGCTGGGTCATCGTCAACAAGACCTTCCACGGGAAGCCGAGGAGCTGAAGCCGCGCGCGATCTGCTTCCTCAACCTCGGGGCGGCGCGCTCCCCCTTGACAGCCGCGCGCGCCGCTCCCTAGTATCGAAGTAAGGCGACATGAGCCCGCGGCGGCTCGTCACAATGCCACGTCGCCCTCGCAGACAGCCCCGCGCCGCGCGCGCCTCAACGCCACAAGACCCGAGCGCCCCCGCTAGGACTATCACGCCATGAAAATATTCTTTACGCTCTGCTGCGTCTTCGTGACGCTCGCGGCCGCCGTCTGCGCGCAAGACGCCGCGCGCGGCACGGCCCAGACCCCCGCGCCCGCGCCCACGCCCGTCAAACACGGCGGCAAGATCGAGACCGCCTACGACGGCTTCGCGCACGAGACAATCATCTCGCTCAAGCAGATGGTCGTCACCTGCGACGGCGTGCGCGGCGTGAAGGGCGCGTTTAAAAAACTCTGCGTCAGTTTCCGCGTGGCGCTCCACTGTCCGGGCCGGCAGTTGGAGTACGTGCGCCGCGCAACCGTCACGCTCACCTTCGAGTCGAAGGACTGGGACGCGCGCCACCCCTTGAACGAGCGGCAGCTCACGGCCGTCGCCGACGGCGAGACGCTGCGGCTCGGCCGCATGGAACTGGTCTCGCAGGGCGTCGGCGAGAACTGGATGGACGAGAAGTCGAAGGAGACGCTCCAACTCTCGATCCCCTACGACACGTTCCTCAAGCTCGCGCGCGCCAACCGCGTCGAGTTCTCGGTCGGCAAGACCGCCTTCGCGCTCCACGACAAGAACGTCGCCGCGCTCCGCGACATGAACGACCGCATCAAGACCCCGCAAACCACGGCCGGCGGCGGAAACTAGATGCCGTCGCTTCTAATCAGAAAAGGTTAACGACGGAGAGACGGAGGCACGGCTTCAAGGCTTGAGCCGAGCCTGAGCCGTGTCTCCGTGTCTTCGTGGTTAATATTGCTTCAGGGGGTCGTGGAGACGGTCACGTCGTCGATGTACCACCACGAAGGGTCTTCGTTGGTGTTACTCACGCCACGGAACATGAGCTGGACGTTCTTCCCCTTCCATACTTGCAGGCCGGGGAAACTGACGTACGTCCACTGGAACGGCTGCGTGGCCCAACTGTCGAAGATGGCGAAGGTCGTGAGCTTCGAGCCGGTGCTCAGGTCGTACAACTCGACGTACATCTTATCTGGGTTGGGGAGCCCCGGCGCCTCCCACGCGCTCGACGAGAGCCAGAAGCCGAGCGTCGCCGAGGTGACGTTCGAAGGGATGTAGAAGTTCTGGTAGAGCCTGTGGACGTGGTTGCGGTAGGCGAGCGGCAACTCCGTCATCCACTCGGCCATGATGTGCCCCTGACCGTTCTCGATGACGTTGTCGGCCCCGGACGTGCACGTAAACTTCGTGCTCCCCATCCACGTGTGCGAGCACTTCCAGTAAGGATTGCTCGGGCCGAGGTCGAACGAAGAATCCTGGATGAGCTGCCCCGCGGACGCGCGCGCGCCGCCGAGAAGCACAAGAAGGGTCGCAAGGGTAAACAGGCGTGAGAGTCTCATCGTAATCCTCCAACAGGCGGGCAGAGACATTGCGGGGAGACGCCCAGGGGCGCTCGCGAGGTGCTCGGTGAGCGCGCCTTTGCCGCCGACTCTATTCACAACGCCCCACGCCACGAAGCACCTTGTGACGAACTGGCGCCTGTCAGTGATTAATCGGACTTACCGTTGACGAGAGGTGTCCTTCGTTAAGGCTTGCGATAGATTTCGCGGCCGTCGGGGGAGAGTTCGAGGGCGAGTTTGTGGTCGGTGTGGGCGAGGTCGAGGTGGGCGACGGCTTCGGAGACGGCGAGGAAGCGGTGTACGTCGGTCGAGCCGGGGAAGAGTTGTTGGGCGATGTCCCAGGCGGTGGCGCCCGACTTGGGGACGAGGCGGATGACTTCTGTCTGGCGTTCGTTGATGGCGCGGAGGTAGCGGTTGAAGAGTTCTTCGTAGTCTTCGACGGCGTCGCCGTGGCCGCCGTAGACGAGCGTGGGGTGGAGCGAGCGCAGGCGCGCGAGGCTGACGAGGTACTCCGCGAGCGAGCGGAAGCGGCGCGTGGGGTCGAGCGGGTCGGGCGAAAGCACCGGGTTGGGCGTGATGCGCTTCAGGACGCAGTCGCCCGCGATGACGGTGCGGTCGGCCTCGCGCAGGAACGAGCAGGAGCCGGGTGTGTGGCCGGGCGTGTGGACGACGCGCAGGGCGCCGCGCTCGAACTTTATCTCTTCGTCGTCGAACAGCTCGGCGTGCTCGTGGTCTTCGAGCGCGTCGGCGAAGCGGCGGACGCCCTCGTACATGCGGCGCATCTCCGCAAGCTCTTCCGTCGGCACGCCCGCGCGTTCGAGGAGCGCGCGGTTCTCGCCATACTCAAGGCGCCCCTGGCGATGGCCCGTCTCCCAGCCGTGGACGAAGACCTGCGCGTCCTTCGCCTCGTCGCGCAACTGTTTCGCGAGACCGCAGTGGTCCTCGTGCGCGTGCGTGAGGACGATGCGCCTGATGTCCGAGACGCGCACGCGCGCCTTCCTCAAGCCTTCGCGCAGCGCCTCGACGGCCTCCTTCGTCTTCGGCCCCGTGTCGATGAGCGTCAGCGGCTCCTCCGCGATGAGGTAGACGTTCACGGGCCCCACGTAGAAGGGCGTCGGCACGGGAATACGAATGATGCGCATGAAATGAATCATAAGGGGGAAGGGGGAAAGGGCAAAGGGGAAAGGACGAGCGGCGGCCCTTCCCTTCCCCTTTACCCCTTGCCCCTTACCCTTTAATAGACGTACCGGTTCGCCTTGATCATCGCGTCGGCGATGCGGCGGCGGGCGGCGACGGTGTTGACGGGGGTGTGCCTGGTGAAACGCTTGAGGGCCGCGAGGAGCGTGCGCAGCTCGTCGCCCTCGACGATGGCGGCGAGCGTGTTCTTGGCCTCGGCCTCGACGCGCTCGACGGCGTCGTTGCAGAAGATGCGCACCATGTCGAGATACAGCGCGGCGGCCTCCTCGCTTTGCGCGGCGGCGAGCTTCCGCGCGCGGAGGATGGCCGACTCCATCGCGAACACGTCCATGATGATGTTCGACGCGCCGATGAGCACCTCCTGCTCCTCGGAGAGCGCCGTCATGTACTTCTGGGCCGCCGTGCCGAGCACCATCAGCGCGACCTTCTTCGCGTTATTCGCGAGCTTCGCCTCGGCGGCGAGGACCGTCTCGTCTTCATCGAGCGAAGGCATCGAAGGAGACAGCACCTCGTCCATGAGAGCCTGCGCGGCGGGGAGCAGCGCGAGCTTGCCGCCCATCGCGCGGCGCATGAGCATGCCGGGGATGAGCATGCGGTTAATCTCGTTCGTGCCCTCGAAGATGCGGTTGATGCGCGCGTCGCGGTAGGCGGCCTCGGCCGGGTAGTCGGCCGAATAGCCGTAGCCGCCGTAGACCTGCACCATCTCGTCCGTCACGTACTGGCAGTACTCCGTGAGCGCGACCTTGATGGCCGAGCACTCGACGGCGTACTCCTCAATCGCGCGCAGCTTCGACTCGGGGTCTTCGGCCGTGGCGGTCGCGTTGATGGCGCCTTCGATGAGGCCGAGCGTGCGGTAGGTCATCGCCTCGCCGACCCAGGTCTTGACCGCCATCTCGGCGAGCTTGTGCTTGATGGCGCCGAAGCTGGAGATGGGCTTGCCGAACTGTTGGCGCTCGTTGGCGTAGCGCACCGAATGTTCAATCGCCAGCTTCATCCCGCCGATGCACATCGCCCCGAGCTTGAAGCGGCCGATGTTGAGAATGTTGAAGGCGATCTTGTGACCCTTGCCGACCTCGCCCAGCAGGTTCGAGACGGGCGTCTTCACGTCGTCGAGCACGAGCGCGGTGGTCGAAGAGCCGTTGATACCCATCTTGTGCTCTTCGGCGCCGTTCGAAAGCCCTTCCTGCCGCTCGACGATGAAGCCCGTGAACTTGTCGCCGTCAACCTTGGCGAAGACGACGAACAGGTCGGCGAAGCCGCCGTTCGTGATCCACATCTTCTCGCCCTTGATGACGTAGTGCGTGCCGTCTTCGCTGAGCCGCGCCGTCGCCTTCGCCGCGAGCGCGTCGGAGCCGGAGCCCGCTTCGGTCAGAGCGTAAGCGGTAATCAACTCGCCCGTGACGACGCGCGGGATGTACTTCTGCTTCGCCTCCTCCGTGCCGTAGTAGACGATGGGCAGCAGCCCGATGCCGCCCTGCGCGCCCATCGTCGTGGCGAACGAGGCCGCGCGCCCCAGGGCCTCGCCGAGGATGGCGCCCGCCACCTGGTCGAGCCCGAGCCCGCCGTATTCCTCAGCCACCGTCGCGCCGACGAAGCCGATCTCCGCGCCCTTCCGCACCAACTCGCGCGCGAGCTTCCAGTCCTTCTTCTCAAGCTCCGGGATGCGCGGGCGCACCTCGTTATCCATGAACTGCCGCGCGGTGTCGGCGATCATGCGGTGCTCCTCGTCGAAGTCTTCGGGCGTGAAGACCTCCTCGGGCGTGCGCTCCTCAATCAAGAAGCTCCCGCCCACGACAATCTTTTTATCTTCGGCTACGGCACTCATGATTTGCTCCTTCCAGTCGCAATAGTTTTCAGTTTTTAGTTTTCAGTAAGCAGCTCGGGCTAAAAACTGAAAACTGCTTACAGTCTTTCAAATATTCCCGCAGCGCCCATGCCGCCGCCGACGCACATGGTGACCATCCCGTAGCGGCCGTCGCGGCGTTCGAGTTCGCGCAGGATGGTGGCGGTCAGCTTCGCGCCCGTGCAGCCGAGCGGGTGGCCGAGGGCGATGGCGCCGCCGTTGACGTTGACGCGCTCGGGGTCGAGCCCGAGCGTCTTGATGACGGCCAGACTTTGCGCGGCGAAGGCTTCGTTCAGTTCGATAACGTCGATGTCCTCAAGCTTGAGGCCGGCGATCTTCAAGACCTTCGGGATGGCGTGGACGGGGCCGATGCCCATCTCTTCGGGCGGGCAGCCGGCCGTGGCGTAGGCGACGAAGCGCGCCAGCGGCTTCAGGTTCAACTGCCGCGCGCGCTCGTCCGACATGACGACGACGGCCGCCGCGCCGTCCGACATCTGCGACGCGTTGCCCGCCGTGATGGTGCCCTTCGCGTGGAACGCGGGCCTGAGCTTCGCCAAGCCTTCTTCCGAAGTATCGCGCCTCACCCCTTCGTCTTTCGTAAAGGTTACTTCGCGCGTCGTCTTCTTGCCCTTCTCGTTCAACTCCTCGAACGTGACTTTCAAAGGGACGATCTCGTCTTCAAACTTGCCCGCGTCCTGCGCGGCGGCGGCGCGTTGGTGCGAGAGGAGCGCGAAGGCGTCCTGCTCCTCGCGCGAGACCTCGTACCTGCGCGCGACGTTCTCGGTGGCGAGCCCCATGTTGAGGTAGAAGTCGGGGTAGTGCTCGACCAGGTACGGGTTCGGCCGGATGATGTGGCCGCCCATCGGGATGAGCGACATCGTCTCAAGCCCGCCCGCGACGATCACGTCCGCGCCGCCCGCGCGGATGCGGTCGGCCGCGATGGCGATGGACTGGAGGCCCGAAGAGCAGAAGCGGTTGATGGTCATCGCGCTGGTCTCGACGGGGAGCCCCGCGCGGATGGCCGCCGCGCGCGCGACGTTCATGCCCTGCTCGGCCTCGGGCATCGCGCAGCCCATCACCACGTCCTCGATCTCTGACTTCTCCAGGCCCTCGGCGCGGCGCACGGCCTCCTCGATGACGGCCGCGCCCATCTCGTCGGGCCGCGTGTTCTTCAGAGTCCCCTTCGGGGCCTTGCCGACCGCCGTGCGCACGGCGGAAACGATAACTGCCTCTTTCATGTTCTTCTCCGACGGGCTCGGTTTGCGGGGGAGGGTTTAACCACGGAGGGCACGAAGGTCTTCACAAAGGGCACAAAGGTTTTCTTCGTGTCCTTCGTGGGAGCCTTTGTGACCTCTGTGGTTAAGTCCTTCCCTCACTCTTAAAATTCCTTCGATTAACTTTCAATCCCCACTTCCACCTCTTCGGCGTGCAGGACATCTTTCAAGACCTGCGGGTCGATGGAGACGAGGAAGCCGCGCTTGCCGCCGTTGATATATATCTTCGGCAACTCAAAAATCGTCCGCTCGGCGTAGACGTGCAGATGCGTCCGCGTGCCGAAGGGGCTCGTGCCGCCGACCAGATAGCCCGTGTGCTTCTGCGCCTCGGCGAAGTCGCACGGGTGGACGGCCTTCACGCCGATGTAACGCGCGAGGTTCTTCGTCGAGACCTCGCGGTCGCCGTGCATCAGGACGATGAAGGGGCGCTTCCCCTCCGCCTCCATCACCAGCGTCTTGACGACCGCGTGCTCGTCCACGCCCAGAGCCTCGGCCGAATGGCTCGTGCCGCCGCGCTCGACGTAGTCGTAGAGGTGCGGCTCAAACCTGACCTTCTTCTCACGAAGCAGCCTCACGGCCGGCGTTATTGGGTACTCCATAATTTTTAAGCGGCGGGGAAGCCCACGGCCCGCGTCACGCGCCGCGCCTGCTCGAAGTGCTTGCGCTCGTGCGCGACGACGATGCGGTAGGCGTCGAGCAGGCTGTAGGTCGCGACCGCGCTGACGGGAGACGTGACCTTCAGGCCGCGCAGGTCCGCGCTCGCGGTCGCGCGCATCTTCGCGGAGAGTTCTCCCTGGTGCGCCGCGAACTGTTTAATCACGTCCTCCGGCACGCCGCTCAGGGTCGGCTCAAAGACGCGCGGCGCCTTCGTCTTGCGCCCCTTCCCCGGGTCGAGCGCCTTCAGGATGAACCGCGCGAAGAAGCCAGAGAGCGGCGAGATGCGCCCCCACAGGCTCGACTTGTACTTGCCCGCCGCGACCCTCTCCATGTCTGGAAAGAAACAGCGGTTCGTCACGATCAGGTGGTCGAAGCACTGCCCGACGCTCCACTGTTCGGCCGAGGGCTTCCAGTTGAGCTGCGTCGAGGAGAGGCCGCCGAAGACCTTCAACGCGTCCGACGCGACCTTCTGAAGCTCCGCGACGAGGCCGTCGATCTCGCCGTTGTTCCGACTCATCACGCGCTCCTTTCAGTTGCGAAGGGGCTTGCCCGTCTTCAGCATGTGCGCGATGCGCTCCTGCGTCGGGCGCATGCCGCACAGGGAGAGAAACGCCTCGCGCTCAAGGTCGAGAAGGTATTGCTCGGAGACGCGCGTCTCGTGGTTGAGGTCGCCGCCCGTCAGGATGCGCGCGAGCTTCTCGCCGATGACCGCGTCGTGGTCTGAGATGAAACCGCCGCGCTTCATCTGGTGGATGCCGAGCTTGATGGTCGAGAGCGCCGCGTTGCCGAGCGCGAGCACGTCCGTGCGTTGCCTCGGCTGCGTGTAGCCGGTGGACGCGAGCGCCAAAACCTCCTGCTTCGCGTCGGCGATGAGCCGGTCGGCGTTCATCGAGTACGAGTCCTCTTCGCGCAGGAACCCGAGCGCCTTCGCCTCGGCCGCCGAGGTCGCCACCTTCGCCATCGCGATGGTCTCGAACGCGCGCTTGATGAAGGGGAACGGGTCGGCCTCCGTCACGCCCGGCGGGATGGAATCCATCGCGCGCACCAGCATCTCCTTCGTCCCGCCGCCCGCCGGGATGAGGCCGACGCCGACCTCGACGAGCCCGATGTAGGTCTCGGCCGCGGCGCGCGCGCGGTCCGCGTGCAGGGTCATCTCGCAGCCGCCGCCGAACGTCATCTGGAACGGCGCGACGACGACCGGCTTCGCCGAGTAGCGCAGAGACATCGTCGCCTGCTGGAACGCGCGGATGCCGAGGTCAATCTCGTCCCACTCCTCCTCCTGCGCGCCCATCAGGACGAGCATGATGTTCGCGCCGACCGAGAAGTTCTGACCCTGATTCCCGACGACTAGGCCGACGAAGTTCTTCTCGACCTCCGCGAGCGCCGTCTTCAACATCGACAACGTGTCGCCGCCGATGGAGTTCATCTTCGAGTGAAACTCAAGGCACGCCACGCCGTCGCCCAGGTCCAACAGCGACGCGCCCGCGTTCTTTTTGATGACGCCCGTGCGGTCCTTCAGAGACTTCAGCACGACGACGCCGGGTTGCTCGTTGACGAGCTTGTACTCGCCCGACGCGAAGTCGAAGTAAGAGTCTCGGCCCGCCTCACTCTTGTAGAAGGAGGTCGCGCCCGCGTCGAGCATCCGCTGCACGTTGGCGGGGACTTCCCGTCCCTCTTCCTTCCAACGCGCCACGACCTTCTCGACGCCGACCGCGTCCCAAGCCTCGAAGACGCCCAGTTCCCACCCGAAGCCCCACTTCATCGCGCGGTCAACCTCGACCACCGTGTCCGCGATCTCGGGGATGCGGTTCGCGGCGTAGGCGAAGACGCGCGAAGAGGTCTTCCAAAGGAACTCGCCCACGCGGTCCTTGCCCCAAAAGAGCGACTTGACGCGGGCGCGCGTCTCCTCGATGTTCTTCGCCGCTTCGAGCGAAGGGAGCTTGGCCTTCTGCGGCGGGCGGTATTCGAGCGACGCCACGTCGAGCGTCCAAATCTCCTTCTTCTCGCCCTCGCCCTTCCGCTTCTGGTAGAAGCCGCCCTTCGTCTTGTCGCCGAGGATGCCTTGATTGACCATCCGCTCGACGAACTCGGGCAACTTATAAACCGCGCGCTCCTCGTCCTCGGGCACGGCCTCGTAGAGGTTGCGCGCCACGTGCGCGAGCACGTCCAAACCGACGAGGTCGAACGTGCGGAACGTGGCTGACTTCGGCCGCCCCAACGCGGGGCCGGTTATCTTATCGACCTCCTCGATGGTGAAGCCGCCCTCGGCCAGCACGCCCAGCGTCACCAGCGCGCCGTACGTGCCGATGCGGTTGGCGATGAAGTTCGGCCGGTCCTTCGCCACCACCACGCCCTTGCCCAGGCGTTGGTCTAAGAAGCCGTAGACGGCGCACGAGACCTCGGGCTTCGTCCATTCCGTTCTTATCAGTTCGACCAGATGCAGGTAGCGCGGCGGGTTGAAGAAGTGCGTGCCGAGGAAGTGCGCGCGGAACTCTTCCGAAAAACCTTCGGCGATGGAGCGGATCGGGATGCCGCTCGTGTTCGAGGCGACGACCGAGCCCGGCTTGCGGAACTTCTCGACCTTTTCAAACAGACCGCGCTTGATGTCGAGCCTCTCGACGACGGCCTCGATGATGATGTCGCAGTCCTTGATGCGCGGCAGGTCGTCGTCGAAGTTGCCCGGCGTGACGAGCGAGGCCGCCGCGCCCGTGAAGAACGCGGCGGGCTTGGCCTTCTTCGCCGCTTCGAGCCCCGCGCGCGCGACGCGGTCGCGCACCTCGCGGGATTCGAGCGTCAGACCGCGCGCGTGCTCCTCCGCGGTCGGCTCCTTCGGGACGATATCCAGAAGCAGCGTGGGGATGCCTGCGTTGGCGAGGTGCGCGGCGATCTGCGCGCCCATCGTGCCGGCTCCGAGCACCGCGGCGTGACGGATGCGGGTGGCTGTCGTCATCGGCTTCGTCCTCCGCCGGCCCGGCGAGCCGGAACGCCGAGCCCGCCGACCATCAAGTCCACGATCGCGTCGGCCTCGTTGACGAGGGAATACTTGCG
>DASVGG010000054.1:0-31596 GCA_036379655.1 Pyrinomonadaceae bacterium | reverse complement strand
CTACGCGCAGACGACCGGCCCGAGGCAGAAGTACGCGGGGATGGAGCAGGACGAGGCGACGGGGATGAGCCACACCCTGTGGCGAGAGTTCGACTCACTCTCCGCGCGTTGGACGGCCCCCGACCCCTACGGCGGGAGCATGGACCCGGGCAGCCCGCAGAGCTTCAACCGCTACACCTACTGTAACAACGACCCCGTCAACAAGGTGGACCCGGCGGGGCTGATGCTCATCGACATCGGGGTGGTGCAGGTCAACAGCGCGGGGGAGGCGTCGCAGTTGCACTTCCTGAGCGTGCACAACTTCCGATACTCCGTCAATAAAGATTACAGGGACCAGTACGACGCCCGTGTGAAACAGGAGCAGTTGGAAAAAGAGGAGCGGGAGAAGGGAGAGCGAAAGTCTCTGGCGGAGCGCTCGAACGAAGCCTTCCTCAACGGCCTCAAGCAGTCGGGGAAGGATAAGTTTAAAGACTATTTCGGGCCGCCGCCGGACCCGGTGCCGTCCATCGACCCTTGTAACCCCGCACTACTCACTTCGCTTGACGCGGACGTTCAGTACGTCAACGCGGCACGGTCGCGTGACTTGTATGCGCCGGAGTTTGCCACCCGGTTCAGCGCGGCCATCCGCGAGATGAACGCGGCCGGCATCGTGCCGACCATCAACCAGAGTTTCCGCACCGCCGCCGACCAGCAGCGGATGGTAGATGGAGCGTCAGGCTCCAACCCGGCGGCGGCCGTCGGCTACTCGTTACACGAAACCGGAAACGCCGTTGACATCAACGGCACCCGCTCGCCACAATTCGCCATTATCAGGGAGATAATGGAGCGCCACGGGTTTACCTGGGGGGGGCGATGGCCCAACCGACCGGATCGACCACATTTCGAACTCAATCCGTTCGGGCCTAAAGGGGCGCGGGGTACGCCACAACGTGCGCTGTGGCTGAGCAGGGTGCACGACGCGGCCGTCAGGGCGAGCGGCTACTACAATCAGTGTTTCATTCAGGTGCGTTAGTAATTTTGAGGGGTGGACGCGAGGTGAGACGATGAGTCGTTTGATTTTTCTCCTGGTGGTCGCGGTGGGCGTATGCCCTCTCGCCTCGACGGCACGATCCGGCCGAGCCCAACCTTTACGAAGCGCGAACAAGGTCGCGCGCGCCCCGGCCGCCGACACTCCAAGGAGCCTGCTTCCGGAGGGGCTCTATTTCGGAATGTCGGGCGGCCGGGCGGGGGACCGCGCATGGCTCCTTCGCCTCAATACGAGCACGGGCGAAGGAAACCTTTATATGCCGCCCGAGCGACTTAAACTGCGCTTCACTCAAAGCCCGGACGGCAAGGTACACATTGAATCGGCCGAAGGCTTCGGCGACTTAACTTACACGTTCGACGGGCAGGCCGAGGGCGCGTCGCTCACCGGCCGTTTCCGTTTCGCCCGCAAAGGACAACGAGACGGTGACGACGCTAATACTTTTCCGGTCACGCTGCGGAGGGTTGACGACAAACTCCAGGATAAGAATTATGCGACGAGTGTCAGCGGGCTCTATTCGAACGTCGAATACAATGAAGAAGGGAGCGACCTGACCGGCGCTGAATTAGTCCTTCTCCGGGACCAGGGGAGGCTGTTAGGTATTTTGACTTTACATGAAGAGGAGATGCTTCCTTACGCGGTAACAGGCGTCGTGGTATCTAAACAGCAGTTACAGTTCAAGACGCGGACGCAAAGCGGGGATGAAGCATACCGGGCCATCCTCTCGCGCGACAAAATCCGGCTTCGCCGGACAGACGCCGCGGCCTCACACGAAACGACCTCGATGGTGTTGAGCAAGAAGAAGACCCTGCGGGAATTTCTCAACGAGAAATAGAATCGAAGTAAGCACGCATCAACCTCTAACAAATGACGGCGAACACAAAGCCCTGGTAGCCCTCGGCGTGGGTGCGGTAACACGCCGCTTCTCACCTGCTCAAACTCACCGACCACGCGACAAAGCATCCCGCGACCAGCAGCAATATTAAGACCCTCGCTCTGTCCCGGGCGCTGACCTCGCCGAGGTATAACTGCCTCGCGACGTAACAGACCGGCGCTAACACGCCGACCTCGATGAGCGCGTTCCGGTAGAAGTAGTAATTCGATAACTGTATCCGGCCCGCGCTCGGCAGGACGCCGACCGGGGAGGCGAAGGCCGCCGAGTCGAACGGCCAGAGCAGCGGTAAGGGTGTCACGCCGACCAGAAAATCCAGGACCAGGTGCGACAACCCGGCCAGCACGGCGCAAACGCTCAACAACCTGCGTTGACTGTTCAAGCCCTTCACGAAGTACAGCACGCCGACGCTGAGCATTGGCAGGATCAAACTAAAGGCAATGGAGTGCGTAATCCTGCTCCCTCGGTGAGCAGGTGAGCCGAGCGCGTGGACGAGGTAATCGATGTCGGGCGCGGAGGCGAGCACTACCAGCCACGCGAGCCAGACCGCCCTCCAAGGTCTGGAAGGCCACTTCCGTCGGTCGAGGGAGAAGAGCGTGTAAGCGGCTAGACCGTGGCCGAGGAACGATGACATAAATAAGTATCGAAGACCCTTTTAGATGATAGACGCCTAACGCTCGGCATCAACCGCCGCCCAGCCACACTGAGATTGATGACGAGCGTCATGGAGCGTTGGGTGCATGCCGTTGTTAGCCCGCGCGCGGGGTTTACCTGAGACGCTTGAGGTATACAATCTCCGGGTCGCCTTCATCCAGATTGTGAATCACCCCACTCAACTCGTACCCTGATTTGGCGAGCAATGATTGCATCCGTAGATTCGACAGGTTGGTGGAGGTGAATAACTTGGGGGTGCGGCACAGTGTCTCCATGTGCCGTAACAGCGCCGCCCCCGCGCCACGCCGCCGGTGTTCGGCGTCTACGTAAAGCATGTCGATATGGCCGTTGTCATAGAAGGTATAATTCAACACCCCGTAGCCGATGACCGTCTCGTCCATCACGGCGACGAAGCAGTTTCCGGAGGCGACTTCACGCCGAATGAATTCTCGCCGCTCCTCCTCCTGACGCGCGATGAGGTCGAGCGCGCAAAGAGCCTTGATGTCATTTTCGACGGCCGGGCGAATCGAAAGCATCTCTCGCTCAACGACCATGAGCACCCTCACCTCATAAAAACGGAGCGGGCTAACGCAAGACATCACCCGCCGTCCCGAGCCATTGTCGAAGATGAGAGCGAACGACCTCGCCGCTATAACGCACGCTCCATCAGGATGTCCCTCTGTGGGTCCGAGCCCAACTGGAACACGTGCTCGCCGACCGCGCGAAAGTCCCACTTGCGATAGAACGCCCGCGCACGCCCGTTCCGCTCCCACACGCCGAGCCACATCGTCTCGTGCCCGGCCCGCCGCGCCCCGTCCACGCACGCGCGCATCAACGCCTCGCCGAGGCCACGCCCGAGCCATTCCCGCGACACATACAGCCGCACCAGTTCGACGGGCTCGGGGCCTTCGACGCCCTCCGCCGGCTCGCCCGTGTGAAGTTGTGCGTAACCCGCCGCGCGCCCGCCGACTTCCGCGATGAAGAAGATTGAGGCGGGGTCGTTCAACTCGGCCGTCTGCCGCGCGGGGTTGAAGGACGCGGCGACGTAGGCGGCCATGTCTTCCGGGCTGTTATCCGCGGCGAACGTCTCGGTGAAGGTGCGCGCGCCCAACTCGGCCAGCAAGCCCGCGTCCTCAAGGCTGGCGCGACGAATCGTCAGGTCGGAATTTTGACTCATACCTTTACCCTCACATCAACGAAGACGCCGAACGCACGCCATCACCCGCCGCGCTTGCTCCCGCCGCGAGCATCTGTTGAACGGCGCCTTCTACGGGCTGACGCGGACCTGCGCCAGCTCTGTATGGGTGACATCGTAGTGGAGCACGCGCGTCGGGAGTTCGAGCAGCATCTCGCGGTCTTTGGGGAGGTGATGAGGTTTCTCGATGTCCTGCCCGGCATACGCCTTGATGGCCTCCCGCGACTCCCAGTATGAGATCACGGTGAACTCGACCGCGCCCGCCTCTTCCCGCCGCATCACCTGGACCCCGAGACTCCCTGGAACGGAACGGAGTTTCGCCACGCCCCCGAGGAGGTAACTGTGATACTCGTCGGCGCGTGCCGGCGCGACCCGCCCTTTCCATTCGCGGGCGACGACCGTCCTCGGCGCACCCGAAGGAAGGTGTATGCCGTCGCCGGAACGGCCGGCTTCGGTAGTGAAGCCGGAGAGCACAACGCAAATCAATCCGAGGATGAGTACGGCAACCTTCTTCATAAATTCCCCTCTCTTCCCGTCGAGTCACATGCGTCTACCTGACGAAATAGCCGGAGACGCGCCACACGCCGTCAACGTCCAGCATCGGCACCACCGTCTCCGTCCCGTTCTTCTTCTGCTCGAAAGTGGTGTCGTACTCGATGACGTAATACTTCCCGTCGGGCGCGCCCGGCAACTCCTCGGCGTAGCGGCTGGATTTGAGCGACCTTGAAAGCGGCTTCCCGAGCGGGGACTGTGCCGCCGCCAGCGAGCTCCGCCACTGCTCCAACGTCACCGCCGATTTAAAGAGGCTCGCGGCGCGGTCATAGCTCTCCGAGGCATCGCCCCTGTCAATCAATTCGAGCCAGTCCCGCGCCGCCGATACTGCTTCCGTCGCTGAATTTTGATTATTCTGCATACTACCTCCTTCACTTAGTCCGCTCATGATTCCGAGCATCTAACGCCACGCATCACCCGCCGCCCCGCGAGATTATTTGAAGATGACAAGCAGCGTGTCGGTAGTCGGGTGCAGGCCGTCGTTAGGGCGCGGTCACCCACTTCGTTTGATATTCCATGATGGCCGAGGTCACGGTCTTCAACTGCCGGTAATACCAGCCTTCATACCCCTGCAACTCAAGCAATACTGTATCCAGACAATCGTTGCAATAAGACAGGGCGTCCATTGAACTCGCTTCAAGGCACCCACGTTCCAGGAACGACGAAACGCAACCGGCGACGTTTGAATCCAACGTAACTAAATCAATCCCCCGGATGTCCATGCCGCTACAATTCGACGGAAACAGCTTCCGACTCAGCCGCACCCAAATCCTACATATACCCTGTAACTCCTCAAGCCGTTGAAGCCTGGATTTTGTCTCCTCAAGCTCCTTCCTCAATTCAAGTAGTTCACTCATAAGTATTCAACAGCGGTCTAAATATTATTGTGCCAGACGGTCTGGCCTAATTACACAACGCGAGTATGAAAAGCCAAAACTTTTCGTCCCCGGCGCCTCGGCTCAATCTTTGCGGCGCAAACAGCGGAGGGGCCGCCGCTTCATGTTTGAAGCGGCGGCCCCTCACTTTTAAGTCGCGCGGAAGTTCGGCGGGTTAGTCCGTCACCTTGTCGATCTTCAGCCAGCCGAGCAGGCGACGCGGCGACGCGGCCTGATTCTGCACGCCGCCGGGGAAGCTGTTCTCCTCGGGGTAGAAGACGCGCGAGATGCGGTCGATGCGCTCGGCGCCCTTCTGGACGAGGGTGTAGGTGTCCGTGGCCTTGTCGTACTTGTATCGGCCAGCGGCGCCCTGCCCGCCGTCAATCGTCTCCCACGTCTCGCTCGCCTTCTCGCCCGGCTGCACCTGATTTGACGTGGCCGAGCGGAAGAAGCCGATGTGGCTGAACGAGCCCTTCCAGTTCTTGATGTTGGCGTCGGTCTTCGGCATGCCGTCCTTGTAGACGTGCTCGGCGAAGGTCAGCACGAAGACATCGCCCGGGTCGGGCCGCTCCGTCGTGCCCGGCGTGTAGTCCACCCACGCGCCCGGGGGCAGGCTCGCACGCTTCTCCTTGTACCAGAGGTTGGCGTTGAGAAGGGTCGGGCTCACCTTGAGCGTCGTGTTCGCCTCGGCCACCGCCTGCGCCAGCGCCCAGCCCATGAACTCGATGCAGGTCGTGAAGGTCACGCCGTTGCGCGCGGCGTTCTTGCGCTGCGCTTCGAGGTACTTCTCATCCCTGAAGTCGCTGAAGAGCGGCTTGCCGGGCGCGGCCTGCGTGACGCCCTCGGCCGTGCCCGCCCACTTGTCGAGCAGCGCGACCAGCGCCGCGCGCGCCGTCGTCCCGCCCGACATGCTCTGCGCCTTCGCGGCGCCGACCGCGCGTTGGAACAACTCGGCCTCGGCGGCCCGGCGCTTGACGAGGCCCGGCAGGTCAACCAGTTTCCCGTCCACGCGCGCCTTCGTCCACTTCTTCAGCTCCGTCGGCACCGCCGCGTAGTCGCCCTTGTTCAAGAGCTTCAGCAGCGTCGATTGTCCGAAGTTGCCGGTGCCGACGTTGTAGACGAAGCTGACGAGCGCGTCGTTCTGGTTCTGGTTGAGCTCGACCTTCACGCTGTCGTTGATGACCTTCTGAAACTGCTCGGCCTCCTGCCTGAGCAGCTCCGTCGCCTTATCCCTGGTGACGCCGCCCGTGTAGGGCTGCTCGGACGAGCGGCCGTCGCAGTTGCCCTTATGCACCAGCGTCCCGTAGCCCACGGTGCAGTGGCCCGCCGGGTCGTTGTAGAGCTTGTCGATGAAGCCCTCGAAGCTCTTGATCAGCTCGACGCCCGCGTCCGAGAGTCTCCCCGAAAGGCTCTGCCCGCGCGAGTAGCCGTTGCCGTTGCCGTTGCCGTTTCCGTTGCCGAGCGAGCGCAGGTACGAGACGGGCAGGACGGTCGTGGCGAGACTGCTGGCGACGCTCTGCGCGGCCGAGAGGCTGTCCGAGCTGATGGTCAGGCTGCGCTGCCCCTGGATGACCGGCGCGCTGTCCTTGACGAAGTCCATGTCGGCGAAGTCGATGGCCGCCGCGATGAGGCTCGTGCCCGGCAGCGGGAGCGCGACGAGGAAGCCCCGGACGATGCCGTTCATCACGCTGATGGTCTTGCGGTACGCGTTCGTGACGGCGTTCTCGAAGTTCTGCCCCTCCTTCCAGTTCGTCCAGAAGAAGTGCATCGTCGGCTCCGGCAGGTAGTTGTTCCTGATCGAGCCCGAAGAGACACGCGCGCCCGCGTCGATCCACGCCTGGTTAAGCGACGACCCGACGCAGTTCATCATGTAGACGCTACGGATCGAGAGCGGGCGGCCCAGCTCGCTCTTCATGTCCTTAATCATGTGGCCGCGAATGTCGCCCGTCACGCAGATGCGGTCGCTCCCGCCGTGCGTCAGGATGAAGATGTCGATGATCTTCTCCCTGCGCGAGAGGTCGAGGAGCGTGTTCTTCAGCGCCGCGTAGGAGGCGGTGCTGTCGCGGAGCACGATCACGTCGCCGTAGAAATCAGGCTTCGCCGCGCCGTACTTGTTCGCGGCCAGCTCGACCGTCTCGGCGAGGTTGTCGGTGAAGCTCTTGATCTTCTCCTTGACGTAGTCGATGAGGTCCTGGCGGTACTTCTCGGCCACCCAGTCGGGCAGGGCGGAGAGGACCTTATCGACCAGCGCGGGGATGCCGAGGTCAACGCCGCCGTTCTCGATGAGGATGACGAGCGCCCTGTCCGTGGCCGCGAACGGCTTCGACCAGAGCGACGACGGGAGGCTCATCGCGCCGCGACGCCCGCCGCCGCCGTTCGAGCCTTTGCCGCGCGACTTCACGCACGTCCCCGTCCCCTTGACGGCGACACCCCGCAGATGCTCGTCCATCTCTAAGAATCGATTTTCCATGATTCCCGTCCAGTCCTTTTCGCGAGCGAATTCCAAACCGAACCCCGGCCGCCTCGGTCACGCGCCGTCACCGGCCGCCGGGGAGCCTCCCGCGCCGCCGGCCCTCACCGGCGCTTGAGCTTCTTCGCGTCCAGCAGCTTCTTAATCAGGATGTCGATCTTCTTATGGATGAGGTCGGCCGCCGCCTGAACCAAATCGGCCGAGTCGGGAGACGTGTAGACCTTCGCGAGCTGCTTGACCTTCGCCTGCGAGGCGGCGGTCATCTTCGGGACGAACCTCCAGACCTTGTAGTAGTACTTGTCGAAGTCGAGGTTCGAGCCGTAGACGGTCGGGTCGTTGACGTTGTCCACCGACTGCTGGATGGCCTTCTGAATAATCTTGAGGTTCGCGTCGTTGAGCATACCGTCGCCGTAGAGCGTCCACGGCCCGTCGCCCGCGTCGTTGACGACCTCCACGCCGTCCTTGTTGAGCTTGTCGTGCAGCGCCTTGATGGCGAGGTTGCCGATCTGGTCGGGCCGCTGCTCGGCGATGCCCTTCAGCACCGAGGCGAAGCGGCTGGCCGAGTCGATGTTCGGGCGGCCCACGTCGATGACGGGAATATACCCGTCGTAGGTCTCAAGGTCGCTGATCTTGGCCTTCACGTCGCCGTACCAAGCCCTCTCGGCCACGCGGTCGAAGAACTTCTTCGCCTCGGGCTTGAGCGAGTTCCCGTCGTTGAAATTGTACTTGTAGTACTCGATGATCGCTTCCTTGTTGACGAGGTGCCCGGAGGCGAAGGCGTCCGTCAGGAAGTGGTCGCCGAAGGCGTTGATGATGAGCGGCCACTCGGGGAAGAAGGAGCTGTTCGCGTTCGCGGGGTCGAGGAACATCTTCTGCGCCTCCTCGATGGCCCAGCGGTGGTGCTCCTCCCACGTCTTCTTGTTGTTGGGCTTCCAGACGGCGGCCTTGCCCCAGACGGTGCCGGCGAAGAGGTAGTCGGGCGAGAAGTGGTGGAAGTTGTCCTCGGCCAGTTCGAGGTAGCGGAACTTCGTCACCTTCTCCCAGTCGTCATCCTTCACGTCCGCGGCGCCCTTGCCCGTGTAGTGGTTCGTGCTCTGCTGGATGAGCCTCTTCAGCCCCTGCAACTCGGCCACGTCCGCCCCAATCATGTGGCTGGCCGACTGGTAGAAGTCGCCCATGCTGATCAGCTCGCCGTAGGAGAAGAGCACGCCGGGGCTCTTGCCGACGCGGAGCTGGTCTGTGTAGAGGTCCCAGCCCGTGCGCACGTGCTCGCCGGTGTCGAAGAGCGGGCGGGCGTAATCGGCGGGGTTGGAAGTCGCGGAGAGCGACAGCGCGAGCGGCATGCAGCCCGAGTCGGGCGGGCCGAGGCGGCTCACTTCGCCGAGCGACATCGAGAGCGTCGTGGGCACTTTGACCTGCTCCGCGACGGCCGTCGCCGCGTCGGCGGCCTTCTGATGGATGGCGTCGAGGTCTTGCAGGAAGTCGGCGCTGTCCACGGCCGGGACCTCCGGCACATAGGCGGCAGAGGGCGGCGCCGAAGGCGAGGGCGTGCCCTTCACACGCGGCCTCGCCTTCTTCTCGCGCGCCGCCCTCTGTTCCTCCTCGGAGGTCCGGTCGAAGTCCGCGAAGCGGTTCTCAAGCTCGACGGTGCCGAGGTCGTAGGCGTTCGCGTACTGCATGCTCTGCGCGATGCGGTTGAAGATGTCGTGTTCGTTCTTGGCTTCGGGCAGGGGCGGGCCGTCGCCTCCGCCGTTGCTGCCGACGGACTGCTGCCGCGACTGCTGCGGTCCCTGCTTCTCCTTGACCTGCTTCGAGTCCTTGTCGTAGACCTTGCCGCCGGTGAGGATGGCCTGGATGTCCGCCATGAAGTCGTCGTCGGAGGTGCCCGACTGGCTCGCCGCGAACTCTTTGAGCGCGGCGAGCCCGCCGTCGTCGGAGTGCTGCTGCGGCTGCTGCTGGCGGGCGGGCTCGGCGGGCGGGGTCCTGTCGGCCGTGACCCGCGCGACGGGGAGGTGCGCCTTCTTCGGCGGCGGGAAGATGTCCACCTCGCACTCCTGCGCGGGGTTCCCGTCCTCGTTCGGGATGGAGTCGAACTTGCCGCCGGTGGAACTCTGCGTCGAGTAGTAGCTCTGCCCCTCGGCGTATTGCTCGGCGCCGTAGGCCGACTCGACGACGTACTCCTCGAACCCGTCCGAGACCGACTGCTGGACGACGTACTCCTCGAACTGCTCGCCGTCGCCCTGCTGGCGCAGCGTCTCGCCGTCGTCGTAGCTGAGCGAGAGCGCGGTCGCCTGCTTGCCCTTCTTCTTCTTCTCGCAGCGGGCGGCCATGTCGCCGTAGTAACGCGCGTAGAGCCTGTCGGCGCTGGCGGAGATGTCGCGGCGCGACTCGCCACGGCCGTTGCCGTAGTGGTTCTTCATCAGCTCGTCGAAGGATGCGGTAAAGGGTCTCTTTTTCATGGCGCTCGCTTTCAGGCTTTGACGTTCACTTTGACGACGGCGAACGGGTCGAAGGTCAGGACCAGTTCGTTCTGGTGGGAGAAGTCGTGGTCTCGGGTGAGCTGAATCTTCACTCGCTTGTCGCTCGAAGACATCACCTCGGCCAGCGTCTGGTTGATCACCGCGACGGGCGGAAACTTCGGATCGACCGCGAGGTTCTCGCCCTCGATGACGAGGTAGGGCCGGTCGTCCTCGCCGCGCGAGAGGCTGACGGCGCGCACCTTCGGCGGTGACTGGTCGCGCTTCGTCTTGCGAATCTGGTTGGCGAGCTGCGTGTAGTCGATGGAGTTGTCCGAGACCTTTTTGATGTCGATGTTCTTCTGCTCGATCTGCTTCAGGTCGTCCACCGAGTTGACGCCGAGTTTGCGCAGCTTCTTCTTCGTGCCCTTGTCGAGGTCGATCTCGTCGAGGTTGATGTCGTCCTTCGCGCCAGGCGTCTTGGAGGTGGCGCGCACCTGCTGGTCGGTGATGGAGCCGAGTTGGATGCTGACCTTCGAGGCGCCCTCCTGGCCGGGCTGCGCCGTGACGAACGTCACCTGGTCGCCGTCGTAGGTGGGGAAGATGTTGAGGTCGAGCGCCACCTCCTTGACGGTGTAGCTGAGCGGCTTGTTGATGGCCTTGACGGCGAGCGTCTCGCGCGTCTTGTCCAGCTCGACCACCAGCGAGTCCACGAAGTCTTCCAGCGCCCATGCGGTGTTTTCAGTCGCCATCGTCCCCCCGGTTAATCTCGGCCGTGAACCTCAGTCTGTGGAACGACGGGAGGAAGCTCGTCCTCTCGTAGTAGAGCGGCGGCGTCGAGCCGATGTGCAGCGTGCCCTCTTCGTCGCGCGCCACGTCCAGTTCGACGGGCGACTCGATCTCGCACTCGTAGACGTAGGTGTGGACGCCCGCCTCCTCGTCCACGAACTCGTTCTCGAAGGCGAGCATGCGCTCGACGATCTCACGGAACGGCATGAAGGCTTCGTCAATCATCTTCGCGTTCAGTCCTGAAGCAGCGGGCAGAGGTTCGACTGGTCAACGAGGTTCTGCACCTGCAACAACAACGCGTCGGCGTCGGCGTTGATTTCGGCCGTCTTGGTGTTGATCGGCCCCCAGTGCCTGCGGATGTTCCGCAGCCCGACGGCGGTGAACTCGGCCGCGAACGCGGGCGCGGCCTTCGCCAGACGTTGGTACTCCTTGCCGTCGCCCGTCCCCCAGTCCTTGAGGTTCGCGGCGCTGCACGACACGCCCTCCTTGAAGACTTCGACGTAGCCTGCGGGTTTATCCTTGTACTGGCGGAAGAGGTCTTCCATCAGCGAGTTCCCCGCCCTCGCGTTGAAGCTCGTCTGGAAGAGCCCGGCCTCGGCCGTGTCGCCCGAAGTGTTGCTCGCGCCGGGGTCGCGCCCCATGCAGTACTGGCCCGAGCTTTCGCGCATCCCGAGCCCGACGAGCAGCACGAAGACGTGCCGGAGCGTGTCGGCCCCCGCCACGTCGTTCGCCATGCCCGCGCTCCTGAACTCGGACGCGTAGTGCGCCAGCGCGTCCCTGCTCGCGTCGGTCGTGGCGGCCTTCGCCATCTCCGTGGCCGCGGCGTCGCCGCCCTTCAGCTTGCAGTAGACGCGCGCGTAGGTGAGCGCCATGCCCTTGATGTAGCCGCCCGGCGCCACGCCGCGCCCCGGCCACCTGAAACGCGCGACCGCCGAGCCGGCGGCGAGGTCGATGATCTTCTTGCGGGCGTCGCTGCGGTCGGCGTCGCGCTCGATCCGCTCGAACTCGGCGCGGGGCATCTCGTCGAGCTTGTCGTTCTTCGGGTCGAGGATGAAGGCGCGGCTGCGGCTCTGCGCCTTCGAAGTCGCGGCAGAGGCGGCGGGCGTCAGCGCGATCTTCTCGGAGAACTCGACGTTGTAGCCCGCGAAGCTGTACTCCGGCTCCCGCGCCGCCGAGTCCTCTTCCGAGTCGTCATCTGAAAATGTTCTATACAACATCGCTTCCTCTACCTTTGTGATTTCAACCCGATGACGCGCGCCGCGACGGGCAGCGGGAAGCGCACCTTATCTTCGGCCATGGCGACGACCTGCCCGGCCTCGTCGGTCTTCGAGACGGCCGAAAGCGTGCACTCGAAGAGCTTGAAGACGGGCGCGACCCAGACCATCCCGCGCTCGCCCGCGCGCCCCTTGAGCCGCAGGTTGTAGACGAACTCGGCGGCGTTGTTCTTCGCGAAGTCCTCCGTCATGAACGCTTCGAGCCGGTCGCGTTCGAGCGCCGACTCGCCCTCCCACAACGGCAGAAGCTTGTTCAACTCCGCGACGCTCAACTCGACGCCGGCCTTCATGCGCCCTTCGGTCTTCGCCGACAAACTCTCTTCGTCGTTCTCGCCCCGCATGATCTTCGTCGCCATCAGCCCGTTCTCCTCGTGCGCGCCCGAGAGCAGGACGGAGTACTTGGCGTTGACGTTCAGCTCCCAGAGGTACTTCTTATCCTCTTCGTCGCCGTCGCGCGAGAGCGTCGGCGCCTCCCAGACCTTGTTCCAGAAGGGGCGGAACCGCTTCATGTCGGTCAACTCCTTCTCGTCCGAGACGCCCGCGCCCTGCTCCTTCAAAAAGTACCTGTCCACCAGCACGAGCTCGGTCGAGCCGAGCGCCTTGAACTGCTTGCCCGACTTCGGGCTCAGCCAGCGCATCTCGGCCACCACCGCGATGTTCCGGTTGGCGGGCAGGCGGGCCGTCTCCTCCTGCGTGAAGTTGAAAACGAGCGGGCTGTTGGCCGGCACGTCCTTCTGCTTGAAGCTCTTCTCGAAGAGGATTGACTTGCCCGCGCTGTCCTTGAAGACGAACCGCAGAATCGCCTTCGGCAGCGGCGACTTCGGGGCGGGCTCCTTGACGGTCAGCGTCACCTTCAACTGAATCCCCGTCCCCCTCGTGAAGAGGACTTTCTGGCTCCCGTTCCATGACACAGGCTCGCCCGTCTGGAACGTGACAACGGCCCGCTCGCTCAGGGCGTGCGGCGCGCCGTTCTCCTGCGAGAGACTCTTAGTCAACGCGGGCGCCACGGGGGCCGGGGCGGGCGTCAGCGCCGGAGCCAACGCGGGCGCCAGCGCGGGCGCCAGCGCCTGGAGCGATTCCGGGGGCAACTGCTGGAGCAGATCGACAAGCTTCTTGAGGTCTTCCGACTTGGTCTGATTGGCGTCGGCCTGCGAGTCCCGCTGCGACTGCATCAGGCGTTCGAGCATCATCCGCTTGTTGACCTCGGAGACGAGGTCCGTCATCAGCTTGTTGTCGGCCGTCTTCGTCTGGAGGCGCTGCTGGTTGGCCGCGTTCATCAGCCCCGGCAGCGCCTGAATGAGCGGCCCGATCATCGTGCCGATGAGCGCGTCGTCGATGCCGAAGATAAACGGGCGCGCGAGTTGTCCGTGCCCGTTGCCGTTGAAGCGGCTCTGCGCCTGCGACATCGACTTGCCGAGCGCCAAGCCGCCCGCGCCCGGCAGGTTGCCGAGCACGAGCTTCAGCAGTTGCGCCAGCACGTCGGGCGAGACGGCGCCCGCCGCGCCCGCCGCGCCACCGCCGCCCGCGGCCCCGCCGAGCAGGCCCGTGACCGTAGGGGCGGCGAGCTTGATGAGACCCGCGAGCAGGTCTTCGACCGAAGCCTGCCGCGCGTAGACCTCGCCGTACGTCCTGCACGCAACCCTGCGTGGCTCGTTGAATGAGTCGATCGTGTTCATGGCCGTAGACGTTGAGAGCGAGAATACGGGCGCGAAGTCGGTGGGCGGTTCCATCAGGGATGCGGCGCCTAAAGGCACCCTGACGACGCTCGAAAACGCGGGCGACTTACGCTCCGCCGTCTTGAAGCTGAACAACTGCGCGTAAGCCTTCTGGCCGCCGTCGAAGCGCGGGGCGGGGACCGTGACCTCCTTCGACGAGTTGAAGAGCCCGCCCCCGGCCTCGTTCACGCTCATCTCGGTGGCGAAGACGACCTGGTCCACCCAGTCGATGCCCTGCCTGCGCTCGACCGCCCGCCCGACACTGAGCTGGTAGTACCTGTTGGTGCCCGTGTCGATGCGGAAGCGGAGGCGCGTCCGGTCGAAGTCGAGCAACTCAAGGACGGCTAAGGCCATGTCGGTTCACGCTTCTACTTCATCGCCGGGGCGCCGGGCTGCCCGGGGGCGGCCCCCGCCGCGGTGCCCTGCTTGAGGGCGGCGATGCCGCCGTCGGCGTACATGTTGGCGAAGTTGTCGAGCTTGAAGTAGTCGGTCTTGAACTTGATGTTGACCCTGCCCTTCAGGACCGCCGACAAATCATCGGTCGCCTTCTTGTCCGAGGTGTTCACCTGGATGTTGGTGTTCGTCATGTTGACGCTGCCGCTCGGGCCGCCGAAGATCGCGCCGAAGAGGCCGCCGCCATATTCGAGGTTGACGCCGACGGTGTTGATGTTCTGGTCGTCGTGGTGCGCCTTGCTCTCGCGGGTCGCCTTGATGCTGAACTCCACGCCTGCCTCGATCTCGCCCTTCTCGACGACGAGGCGCGTCACGCCCATCAGCAACACCTCGCGCAGCGCCGCGCGGTGCTCCTTCGCCATGTTGATCTTGGCTTCGAGGATGTGGCGCTTGACCTCGTTGTCCTCCACGTCCTGCTTCTCGCCCTCGGGGTTCGTCAGGACGAGTTTGCTCGACCCGTCGGACTGCTTCTCGCTGATGACGTTGTACTGGTCGCTGCGCGTCTCGGCGAGCTTGGCGAAGCTCTCGTCGTCCTTGATCTTCTTGATGAAGTCGGCGGTGGACTTCGTCGCCTCCTTCATCAGCTTGATGTAGCTGTCGGTCTGCACCTTCATCACGTGGATGTTGGCGTCGAAGACGGCCTTGAGGAGGTCGGCGACGAACTTGGGGAAGTCCACCGAGTCCACCAGCTCGTTGAAGGCCTGGGTGTCGCCCTTGAAGCCGGGGTCGTAGCCCTTGTAGCCCATCTCCTTGCCGGAGTCGGTCGCCATCGGCGAGGCGAGGCCGTACCGGGTCATCTCCTTCGCCATGTGGTCCTGCACCAGGGAGTTGTAGATGCTCCGCTGTTCA
Organism: Pyrinomonadaceae bacterium; assembly: GCA_036379655.1. Lineage (GTDB taxonomy): Bacteria > Acidobacteriota > Blastocatellia > Pyrinomonadales > Pyrinomonadaceae > QHXN01. The sequence goes on along the minus strand of DASVGG010000054.1, from coordinate 16,398 downwards.
TCGACCGACATGGCCTTGAAGACATCGCTGCCGCCGAGGATGTCGCGGGCCTGCGCGCGCGCGCGCTCCTTGATCTGCGGTTCGCTGGGTATCAGCTCCACGTTGTTACTCATGATTTGTTTGCCCTCGCTGTCCGCGCGTTAGAAGTCCCACTCGTCGCCGCCGCCGCCGTTCTGCGCGCCGTTCGACGCCCCGTTACCGTTGGTGTACATGCTCGGCGAGCCGCCCTCTTCGGCCTCTTCCTCCTCCTCCGCGTCCTGGCGCCTCAGACTGTCGCTCAGAGAATCCTGGAGGATGCTCTGGGTCGTGATGAAGGCGTCCACGTTGCTGATGAAGGCCGAGAAGTTCTTGTCGTCCTCGAAGGTCGCCGGGTTGTAGTCCGCGATGGAGCGGATGATGTCGTGGCCGAGCTTCGCCTTGTTGTAGACGACCGTCGCGCGCGGCCTGACGTTCTTCATCATCATGTAGAGCTGCTCGACGACCCTCCACCACGTGCCGCCCGCCGGGACGACCTGCCGGAGGATTTCCGGGTGCATGAAGATGCGGCGGATGACGAAGTCGAGCTCCGCGTAGATGAGCGGCGTGATGACGTTCGCCATGCCGGTGCAGTGCGTGGAGAGGTTGTACTGCAAGTCCTCGACGGCCTGCATTACGTTCTGGCGCGAGACGAAGCTGTCGGGGTTGGGGCTCGCCTGCGCGCGCTCCAGGTACTTCGCCGACTCCAGGATGAGCACCTTCCAGAGGCGCGGGAACTCCTGGTTCGGGATGAGGTCGTCCGTCGTCTGGACGTTCCCGTAGTTGAAGACCTGCCGGTAGAACATCTGCCGCTCGGCCGGGCGCGTGCGGTCCTCGTACTTCTTCGACTTGAGGTTGTAGAACCGGTTCGAGAAGACGTAGTTCTGGAGGTCTTCGCGCAGGCGGTGGTCCTGAATCTCGACGCCGCCACGGATGAGGTACTTGTGGGTGAAGAAGTTGACGATGTTGAAAACGTCCAGCTCGTCGCCGACCGTCATCGAGTAGAAGAGCTGCGCCGCGCAGCGGACGGCCGACTTGCTGATCTGGAGGCGCGACTGGTCGTCCTCGATGAAGTCAACTTCGAAGTCCTTGTCGGACTCCTCCACGTCCGTCTCCGCCACGTCGGCGATCTCCGTCGTCCCCTGAATCTGCGTGATGAAGTGGGGCAGGAAGAAGTTGACGTTCTGCGCGGTGATGGGGACGGGCGACGCCTTGATGTACTGGACGAGCAGCGGCTTGATGCTGTCGGGGATTTTCCCGATGCTGGCGCCCTCGATCAGTTGGTAGTAGACGGCGTCGAAGACGAACTGGTTGATGATCTTGCGCGCCGCCGGTTTGAAGGAGGTCGAGGAGAGCGGGAGCGCCTTGGCCCGGAGCGCGCGCACGACCGGGCTCGCGTCGTCGTTGATGTTCGGGACGTTGAGCTGCTCCTTGTCCACGAGCTGGCGGGCCGCGCTGACGGCCGCGTAGTTCGCGACGTTACTCGCCCCGGCCTTGTTGCTCAGGATGAAGCTCTTGACGCCGCTCACGTCGCGCAGGTTCATCACCTGGTGGGCGTAGGCGACCAGGTAGTCGGCAATCGCGGGGTACCCTTCGAGGACGGCCTTCGTGTTGTAGCTGAGGCCGAACCAGCCGGCCGCGAGGCTCGCCTGAAAGGCGTACTTCAGGGACGAGAGCCGCGGCGTCAGGTCGATGTACTCCGACAGCGTGATGTTCTCGTCGGCCTCGTCCTCTTCCCTGAACCGGGCGACGAGACTGTCCTCGGCCCACTCGTTGCCGGGGATGCGCTTCGGGGTCAGCGGCCGGCTCAGGAGTTCCTGGATGTCGGGCTCGACGCTGCTCCGCTCGACGGTGATCTGGGGGTTGGATTCGGCCGCCGCCTTGAACCCCTCTTCATCGAGGTCCGTGACGAACCCTTTGGCAAAGCTTTCGGCCGCCGTCTCGATCTGATCCTCGCGGGTCGTCTCGCGCCTGAAGATTCTCCTCCCCAGTATCTCGTTCAGCTCGTCGAGCTGACTCTTCACGGTTGCGTCCATGTCGGAGACAAAGCCGCTCGTCGTAATCAGCGGTCTCTTCAGCCGGAAGGCGGTACCGCCGTTCAAATTGTTGATGGTGGCCATCATGCTCCTTTCAATAACTTCGGGTTTGGTCTATGAGGTTAAGACGGCCGGGGCGGGTGCCCCCGCGGCAGGCTTAACAATCCTCGGTGCGGGCCTCTCGCGCCCGCATCTGAATCGCCATACTTACCCCCGTCACGGGCGGAACGTCTCCGCCGCCACGCCGTCAAACTTCCGCGACCGGCGCCCGGCAAAGCCCCGGCAGCAAGTTGTCCCCTTGATCTGGCTCCCACGGTCGGAAGCACTGAGAGCCGGACTCTCAGTTCAACAGGTGCGTCAGGAGCTTGAAAGCGTCCGCGAGGTTGAGCAGGCCATACCCGGCGCGTACGTTGCGCAGGCGGCTGTCCACACGGTCCGAGGTGTGCTTCAGGACGTAGGCGATGTCGCGGTTGGTCAGCTTCCGCCCCTGTTGCAGGGCGTAGGACTTCGCCAGGCCGACGGCGCCCGCGACGAAGGGCGACGCCTGCGACGTGCCGGAGGCGAAGGCGTAGGTGTTGTTCGCGAAGGAGCTGTAGATGTTCAGGCCGGGGGCGACGACCGTGATGTTCGCGCCATAGGAAGTGAAGCCGGTCACGGCGCCGGAGTCGTCCACGGCGCCGACGGCGATGACGCCGGGCAGCGCGCCGGGGTAGTAACGCTCGGCCGTGCCGTCGTTGCCGCTGGCCGCGACGATGGAGACGTTCTTGCTCAGCGCGTAGCGGATCACGTCCTCGTGCGGCAACCCGCCGCCGACGTGCTTGATGCCGAGGCTCATGTTGATCACGTCCGCCCCGTTGTCCACGGCCCACTTGATGCCCGTGTTGATGTTGTCCACGATGCCGGCGCCGACGTTGCGGTCGCCGCTCTTCATCGTGGCGAGGACGCGCACGGCCATGATGCTGCAATTGGGGGCCACGCCCTCGTCCATCTGCTTCCCGCTGCCCGCGATGATTCCCGAGACGTGCGTCCCGTGCCCGACCTCGTCTTCCGGCGTGTCGTCGTACCCCTTGAAGTCGCCGACGAAGCCGGACGTGTCGAGCCCTTCGAGGTTGACGAAGTCGGCGCGCTTGATGATCTTCCCCTCCAGCTCCTTGTGGTTCAGGTTGACGCCCGTGTCGAGGACGGCAATCTTGATGTCCGCGACGCCGCGCGTCAGGGTCTTGGCGTAGGGCAGGTAGATGACCTCCGAGGCCCGCTGCCCCATGACCGCCGTCTGCGTCGAGAGCTTGGGCTTCGGCAGCACCGCCTCGGCGACGGCCAGCTCGCGCGCGTCCTCGACCGAGGGGAGGTGCTTCAGGCGCGTGAGCAGGTCGGCGGGCAGCTCGCAATCCTTCTGGAGGATGAGCCGATAGGTGCGGTTCAACCCCTGCTCCATCTCCTGCCGGTTCCATTGTTCGCCGGCCGACTTGTACTCCTTGGTCAGCCAGAACGGGAGGTCGTAACCGGTCATCAGGCGGTCTACTTCGGGGTTAACGCTCTCGCGGACGACCGTCTTGTTGTTGATAAACTCCTGCCAGTCGGGGACATCCTTGTCGTCCGAAAGTTGTTGATGGAGTTTAAGAACGATGTGGTGTTTCATCCTGAGGTCAACCCCTTGCAGGAGGGAGACTGGTGGCGCCGGCGTTTGAAGAAGCTTTCAGGGCTCGCGCACGATACGCCTAACCGGGGAGGAATTTCTGTCCAAATTTGAACAACTCTCCGAGAATTTTAAAAAATTTTTGGCACCGCCCGGCGGCGTCGGAGCAATCAGGTGATCTCAGCGAGGTAGTCGGTCAGCTTCTGCTCCTTGATGATGAGGAAGTGCTCCATGCTGAATTCGATGAGGCCGAGTTCGAGGAACCTGCGCATGAACTCGGTGATGCGCGGGCGCGTGGTACCAACCATCTCGGACAACTGCTCGTGCGAAATCTTCTGCTCGATGCGGACGCTGCGCGGGTCCTGCTTGCCGAGTTTGCGGGCCAGTTGCAGCAGGATTTTGCCCAGGCGCCGCTCGCTGCTGGCGGTCATGAGCTGCGTGATCGACTCCTGCTGCTCGGCGATGCGCGCGACCAGATACCGGACGAAGCCCTCGTAGAGCGCGTCGTTCCCGATGTGCGCGTAGAAGCGGGCGGCCGGGATCATTTTCAGGACGCTCCGCTCCATGGCCGTCGCCGTCTCGACCCTGACGCCCGCGCCCGAGAGGCATAGCTCGCCGAAGATGTCCCCGGCGGTGTAGATGGCGAGCAGGCACTCTTTCCCCTTCGGCGAGTGCATCAGCAGCTTGACCTGCCCGCTCTCGATGAAATAGATCATCCCGTCCTGGTCGCCGCAGGTGTAGACGGTCTGCTGCTTCGCGACCCGGATGAGGCGCGAGCCGGCCGTCTCGCGCGAGAGCGAGTCGCGCAGCCGTTGCTTGAATGTGTCCGTCTCCGTGAACTCTTGAGTCATGGCGGGTCTCCCCTCTCCGTGAGTATGGGATTTCGGCGGAGCCGTGAAGACTCCGGCGGGCGCACCGGTACGATCGACAAGTCCCGGTGCCGTAAGGTGGGTGATTCTTCTATCTCGGGGTCGGCTACGCTCTCGCGACCTTGGGGCGACTCGCGAAATTACCGAGCGTGGCCGTACACCCGAGTAAGCGTCGTTGCAGGAGCTGTATTCCCTTTATCCACTACCGCGACATTGGTCGCGGCGGGCCGGGAACGGGGCGCGCGCCGGCGGACGAGGATGATGATGTGCAAGCGGGGCCAAATTGCGCCGCGCAGTCTACCAACACCGCGCCGCGCTTGCAACATTTTTTTAAGGGACAGGTGAAAAGATTGGACGGCAGAGACGCGGCGGGGCAGGCGAAGTTCGTCGGGAGCCTCTTCGGCGTGGCCGACACACCAGAAGATTCAGAGCTTGAGCTTGTAACCCGGGTCGCCCGGCGCCAGGCCGTCAACGCGGAGGACTTTCACGGAGGCGTCCACCTCTTCGGGGCGGACGTAGCCGATGGCTCCGGGGACGAAGGAGACGAACTTGATGACATCGGCCGCGGAACTCTGCTTGCGCGGCTCTTCGAGCGTCTCGCCGCGAAACTTCTTGCCGAGGAAGTAGTTGACGTACGCCTTCTCGTTCATGTTGTAGATGAGGCGCAGCGCGGCCTCGCGCGCGGGCACGCCCTGTTCGAGCATCAGGACACGCACCTTGCCCCCGCCGTTCGGCCAGTGGCCGCGTTCGGCCAGGAAGTACTCGCGCAACTCCGAGAGCGGGAGGTCGTCCACCGGGTTCGACTTGTTGACGATGACGGCTATCTCGGCCGGAGCCTGCGCACGCGTCGCGGGCGTGCACGGCGCCACGCACGCGGCGGCCAGCGCCGCGACGAGCGACAGCGCGCAGACGGCCCTCTGTAAAGTTCGGCTCTTCATCAGAACGTGAATGCGAATTGTAGGAACAGCTCGTCGAGCGGCGTCTGCCTGCGGCGCGACGTGTGCTCGTACTGCGCCTTGAAGGCCGCGAAGTCCGTCACGTCGTAGCGTATGCCGAGCGCCGGGCCGTTGCGGCGGCCCACGTCTGTATAGAGCGGGTTATCGCTCGGCACGTTGACGTACTGGTAACGGAAGAACGGCCGGTAGCTCCCGAACTGTCGCGAGAACTGCGTGTAGAAGGCCGGCGTGTTGTAGACCCTCCCGTTCGAGGCGAGGCGCATCATGACGAACTCGTTAAGTGACTCGTAACGCGCGTTCTGGTAGACGACGTAGCCGGCGCCGATGGTCTGGCTCACGGTCGGCGCGCCCTCGGGCGCGAGCCGGTCGCGGTAGACCGAGAAGCCTGCCTGAAGGCCGGGCACAGACTTGGGCCGCGAGTAGAGGCCGAGGTTGAACGCCTTCCGATTGTTCTCGTCCAGAGCGGTCTGGACGGCCGCGTCCAGCGGCGAGCGCGACGCGCGGCCGTTACCGACCTCCGCGACGTAGCGCAGCCCCCACGGCGCGCCGGGCACGCGCCCAGTGGCCTGTAGGCCGACGTTGTGCAGCGGAAGGATGCCGCCCTTACCCTCAAAGGAGAAGATGAAAGGACGGTTGGCGGCGGTCTGGAACCAAGAGCCGTGGTGGTAGGCCGTATTGTAAAAACCGATGGCCGTGTGGTAGCGCCCGACGCCGAGCCGCAGGTTGTCGTTCGCCGTGTACTGCAAGAGCAGGCGATGAATCTCGAACGTGAACTCGTTGCGCCTGTTCGCCTCGATGATCAGTTCGCTGAGCACGTCGAACTTCTCGGAGAGGCGCGAGGTGATGAAGAGGTCGAGCTGCCCGAGCGCAAAGGAGGTGTGACTCCCACGCTGGTTGCTCGCGTTCAGGTTCACGTCCGCGAAGCCCTGAATCTGTAGACGCGGCGCGCCCGTCTGCTCCGCGTCGTGCTCGCCGTGCTGCCCGGCCGCGCCGTGCGCCGCGACCGCTTCGGGTGCGGCGGGCCGTGCGTTGGTGTTGACGGCCGCCGCTTCAACAGTAGGGACGGGAGACGGCTGCGCGGGCTGCTTTGATTCGAGTTCGCGCACGCGCGCTTCGAGCGCGGCGATCTGCTCTCTCATCTCGCGGAGCGTCTCGGCCTCCACGTTTTCGCGCGTGGGCGTGGCCGCAGTCGTCGCGCCCGCGAAGGTAACTTCCAGACGGTTGAAGCCCCTGTCGAGGCGGGCCGAAGCGCCCTCGCGCAGCGCGAAGGTGACGAGGACGGCGTCGTCCCTCTCCTCCACGAGCGCGCTCTTGTAGAACTGCCCCTCGGCCCTCAAACGCGCGGCGCCGGCCGCGACCGCCCAGGGGATGCGCACGGTGTAGTTGTCGCCGTCGCGGGACGACTCGCAGTCGTCGAGCGGCGAGTCTGAAGAGATCGTCACGCGCGTGCCGCCGGCCTCGCCGCCGCCCGCGCGGAGCAGTACGAGCCGCTTCGGGAGTCTGCGCGACGACGCGCCGCCCGAAGCATTCGCGTCGGCCGACCCGAGCGAGAGCCCGGCCGTGACCTGCGCGCCCGCGCGCGCGGCCGGAAGGAGCGCGAGACTAAGCGCGGCGAGCACGACGCCCGTGGCTCTCGGAAGTTTAAGAATCATGATGCCTCGCCCCAACGCACGCGCGCCCGTCTCGCGGCGATTCCAAGTGGAGTGACGTTAGTCTTGCAAGCGACTGTCGGTAGCTTATGGGAGTGCGCGCCCGAGCGTCAACGCCCTCCCCGCGCGCGTTCACTTCTTCGCGTCCTTGAGCGACTGCGTCCACGCTTCGAGACTGTCTTCCACGACACCGGGCATGACGGGGTCTTGCAACGTGCGGAAGAGCGACAGCGCCTCGCCGCACGACTCGATGGCCTTTGCGTAGTGGCCGAGCGCCGCGTAGCTGCGCGAGAGATAGTAGAGCGTGTACGCCTCCTTCTGCCGGTCGGAGCCGGCGCGGATGGCCGGCAGCGCGGCGCGCAGCAGGTCGAGCGATTCGGTGTAGTAGCGTGACGCGCGCTTGCCGTCCGCCGTCTTGTAAAGGTCGCCGGCCTTCCTCAACGTGTCGCCCTTGTCGATCACGTCCGATGCGTCGAGATAGACCTTGAGGGCGCGGCCGACGTACTTGTCGGCGCACGCTCCATCCTTCACGTCCTTCAGTTCGAGACAGACCTCGACCGCGCTCAGAAACGCCTCGGCCTCGTTCTTGCGGTCGCCGGTCTCGTGGTAAACGTTCGCGAGCTTGTCGTAATACTCGACGGCCCGCTTCTTCTCGGCCGTCCCGCGCACGGACATGATTACGTCGAAGAGCGTCGAGGTCGCCACCTTGGTCTGCTTCTCCGCGCGGAGGCGCTGCGTCTCGGCCTCGGCGGCGCGCTCGTTGGCGAGTTTGCGCTGCGCCTCGGCCATCCTCTGCGCGTCCTGCGCGGCGGCCCGCTGGCGCTCGGCCTCCGCGCGGCCGGCGGCGGCGACGCGTTGTTGCTCGACGGCCAGACGGCTCTTCTCCTGCGCGATCTGCTGTTGACGCTCGGCCTCGGCGCGCTGCTCGTCGGCGACCTGTTTCTGCCGCTCGGCCTCACCCAACGCCGACTTCAACTCAGAGAGCGCCGCCTCGCGGTCGCGCGCGTTGCGGTCGGCGCGGCGCGCCTCTTCGAGCGCGCGGTTGCGCTGTGTGAGCGCGGCGACCGAGAGCGCGCCGAGCAGCAGGAAGATGACGGCCGCGACCGCCGCCGCGCGCAGCAAGCCCCGACGGTAGGCCGCGCGCTGGCGCTGCACCTCCGCGTCGGGCATGTTGGCGACGACCCAGGCGCGGTCGAAGACGTGTCCGTAGATTCGGTTGCGCACGCGCAGCCGGCCGTGCTCGGCGCGCGCGATGCCGGAGAGGCGCAACGCGTTGACGATGGGGTCGGTCTCGTCGTCGGGCGCGGGGCGTCCCGCGCGCACGCGCTCGTAGAGGTCGAGCAGCGCGATGCGTTCGGTCTCGCCGCGCAACAGACGCTCGCGCACGAAGAGCAGGTTGTCGTCGCGCTCGCGCGCGCGGTTCGAGAGAAACAACTCCTCGCACAGACGGTCCACGCCCGCCGTCGATTGGACGGACGCGTCCTCGGCGACCGCCTGGCAGAGCCGCTGCGTGAGATATGGATGGCCGCCCGTCCAGTGAAGCACGCGGCGCACCAGAGACTCGCCGAGCCGCTCTTCGCGGCCGAGTCCGGCGGCGAGCGGTCGCGCCTCCGCCTCGTCGAAGTCCGTCAGCTCAATCCTCTGCCCGACGTTGAAGGGCGTGGTGCGCGTGTCCTTGATGAGGTCGGAGGGCGTGGCGACGCCGAGCAGGCAGAAGGTCAGACGGCGCAACTCCGGGTCTTCCGTGCGCCGGTTGTAGAACTCGCGCAGCGCCGCGAAGAACTCGTCGGTCGAGAACGGGAGGCTCCGCACGGCGTCAATCTCGTCAACGAAGAAGACGACGTTGCCCTTCACCTTCTTCAGCACGACCTCGCGCACGGCGCGCGTCCAACGCTGTAAGGGCGCGAGCCGCTCGTGGTCACTCCAGAAGTCTTCGAGTTCGTCTTCAAGGTCGAGCTGTTGACCGACGCGGCCGAGGAGTCCGTCGTACCACTGTTCGGGCGTGAGGTTCTGTCCGATGGCCGTCAGGTCGAGGACGGCGACCGCCGCGCCCGACTCGCGCAGGCGCGCGGCCGTGCGCACCATCAAGGAAGACTTGCCCATCTGCCGCGAGGTGAGCACGTAGCAGAAGCGCCCCTCGCTGAGCCCGCCGTACAGCTCCTCGTCGGCGCGGCGCGCCACGTAGGACGGGGCGTCGCGCCGCAGCGTCCCGCCTGTGACGTAGAAGCCGGAGGGCTGAGTCGTGCTCATAGTTCGTCAGAGCAGGTGGCGCTTCAGGTAGTCCGCGTAGAGTTGGCAGCGCGGCGCCAGTTCGGCCTGCGTGTCGCCCGACATCACCCCGGCGCTGCGCAAACGGTAGAACGCCTCGCTCGTCGGGCACGGCTGGCCCGAGAGTATGGCGCGCGTGATGTCCGCGAGCACGGGGTCGCGCGCGAGGAGCACGAGTATGCGCCGCAGGTGGTCGCCGAACGGTCCCTCGTCGCGGCCGGCGACGCTCTCGAAGGCGTCGAAGGTGAGGTCGTTGGTGACCATCTCATGCAGCCCGCGCCGGACGAGGTACGGGTGTCCGCCGAGCAGCCGGTAGAAGCGTTCCAACTCGTCGGCGTCGCGCAGCGGCGAGCCCGTGCGCGCGTTCAGCTCGGCCACGTGCTCGGGCGTGAAGTCGCGCAGCTCAAGGCGCGTGCCGACGTTGAAGGGCGACTGGTTCTGGTCCGTGATGAACAGATGCGCCTCGGTCGCGTAGGCGATGGCGAGCGTGAGGCGTCCCCACGGCGCGTCGGGGTCCACGGCGCGCTCGTTGTGCCAGGTGCGGAAGAGGCCGAAGACTTCGCTGCCGAAGGGGCAGGTGAAGAGGCGGTCAACCTCGTCCATGCCCCAGACGAGCAGGCCGTCCACCTTCCCCAAAACCTCGCGGCGGACGTAGCGCTCGAAGTTAACGCTCGGCGCGCGTCGCTCCTTCCAAACGTCCTCCGGATAAACGTCGAGGTCGAGCTGGTCGGCGATGAGACCGCCCAACGCGACGAAGAATTTCTCGGCCGATTCGAGGTCGCTCGCGTTGAGCTTCTGGAAGTCCGTGACGACGACGCGCGAGCCCTCGGCGCGAGCCTGCTGCAAGCCCCGCGCGAGCACGGAGGTCTTGCCCATCTGCCGCGCGCCCTTGACGAGCACGATGCTGTCGCGGCGGCGCAGCGCGTCGAGGAAGAGCGCGTCGGTCGGGCGGACGAGGTAGAAGCGCGAGTCGAGCGGGACGGCGCCGCCCGGCGGCTCCGTCTTGCGCTCGGCGCCGACGGCGGCCGACTCGCCGCCCTTGAGCGCCGCCAGCATTTCGGAGGCGAGCCGCTCGTCGTCCTCCGGCCCCGACCAGAGCGCGTACTGGATGGGCGCGACGATGTCCGCGATGCCCTCGGGCAGCCCGCCCTCGTACGCGACCCGCACGGGGAGGATGCGCGGGCGGCCGCCGCGCTGCGCCACCTCGTGCGCGAGTTGTAGCTCGTAGGCCAGCATCTCGCTCGATACCGAGGCCGCCGAGATGAGCGGGACGACCGCGTCGGCGGTGCGCACCTGTCGCTCGATCTCCTTCGCCCACTCGACGCCGACCTTCATGTTGCGGTCCACGAAGACTCCGAGTCCGGCCGCCGCGAGCGCGCTTTCGAGAAGCCGCAGGACGTGCTCGTCGGGCTCCGCGTTGCGCTTGTAGAGCAGCGCCACGTGCGACGCGGGGGCGGCGGACGTAGAGGAGGCGGAGGTGTTGGAGGAGGCGGGGGCGTTCGTCGTCGCCGGCAGCACTTCGGTCGTATCGCCCTGCGGCGGGGCGGTGGGTGGCATCGAATGGCCGGCAGCAGGGCTGACGAGCGCGCGGGCCAGCTCGTCCACGAACGCGCGCGCGCTGGCCGGGCGCGCGGACTCGTGGTAGGAGAGGGCGCGCAGGATTATCGCTTCCGCCTCGGCCGAAAGGTCCGGGCGCAGTCGCGTGGGGCGCGTGCGCACGCCCGCGCGCAGAGTTTCAAGGATCGCATAGGGCGTCTTCGGGTCGAAGGGGCGCGCGCCCGTCAGCATCTCGTAGGCGAGGACGGCGATGGCGAAGATGTCGCTCGCGGGCGAGGGCCGCCCCTCCAACTGCTCCGGCGCCATGTAATACGGCGTGCCCGCGACGCGCGTGCTGGTCGCCCCGGCCGCGGCCTGCGAGTCGTGAACACTGGCGATGCCGAAGTCGATGAGGCGGACGTACTCCTCGCCCTCTTCAAGCGACTGGAGCATGATGTTCTCCGGCTTCAGGTCGCGGTGGATGATGCCTCGGCCGTGCGCGCTGCCGACGGCGTGGCCGACCTGACGGAGGATGTTGGCGGCGCGCGGGGAGGCCATCGGCCCCTGCTCCATCAACACGCGCAGGCTGCCGCCCTCGATGTACTGCATGACAATGAAGGGGCGGCCATCGGCGAGTTCGCCCGCGTGCATCACGCCGACGACGCCGGGGTGGTCGATGCGCGCGAGCGCCTCGATCTCTTCGCGGAATTTCCGGCGCACCCAGTGCTGCGTGTCGTCGTCGCCGAGTTGGTCGAGGAGCACTTTGACGACGACTCGCCTGTCCATCAGCCTCGTGTCGCGCGCGAGGTAGACGACGCCGATGCCGCCCCGCCCGAGTTGGCTCTCGACGAGGTAACGCCCGTCAAGCAGTTGTCCGGTCAGGTCCCAGGCGCCGCCGCCGGACTTCCCGTTTACGTCTTTGCTCATCTGTCTGGTTTATTTCGATCAGGTCGTGTCCGGCTCAAAGCGCGGAAGTGACGGACCCGCGGGCGGGTTCGTCAGGCGGGCGAGATTGTAGCACCCCAAGCGCGGCCGGCAAGATAAAACTTCCCGCGCGCGTTGTGTTGCAGCAATAGTATCTAAGGCATAACCCACACGCCAACTCGACCCTTCGACGAGACTTACGTGAAGGTCGGCACCGATCTCCGTAGTCCGGGTAATGAAGGCAGAGTTTGTCCCCCACGTCCGTGTGCGGGGTCGAGGCCAGTTCCGCGAAACAGCCCTCCCGCGTCACGAGTCAGTCGCGCCACCGTTTAGATATTTCCTCACTGTATGGGTCGCGCTTGACGGCAATCCTTTGCACGTAGACGCGTGTCGTCGAGCGGCTCCGGTGGTCGAGCGCGTTCTGCGTTGCCGTGATGTCTCCGGTCACCTCCGACACGATGCGCGCGAAGGTGTGGCGCGTCCGGTGTAGGTGGAAGCCTTCCACTCCCGCCTCCCGCGCGTACTTCTTCAGGTTCTTGACGAAGCAGTGCGACGTGAGCGCCTCGCCCGGCCGGCCCGCCCGGTCGTGGCGCGTCCACAGCGGCGCGTCAGTCTTCAGCGCGTGCAGCCTGCCTGACGCCGTCAGGTAATCGACGAGCGCCTCCCTGACTTGCGGCTCCCTGACCTCCCTGCTCCGGTAGTCGCCCCCCTTGGCCCTGTACTCCAGCACCAGAGTCTCGCCCGGGTGCACGTCCTTGCCCCGCAGCCCGATGGCCTCGCTTCTACGGAGCCCCGTCGCCAGGTAGAGCAGCAGCAGCGCGTAGTCACGCTTTGCCACTACGTCGCCCGCCCGCGCGCGCCCCCGCACGGCCGCCACCAGCGCCCCGACCTCCTCGTCCGACAGTGCCTTAACACTTTCGGTCTGGTAAGGCTTCGGCGCCTTCGGCCGCGCCAGCCGCGCCGGGTTACGGCGGATGTGCCGGCCGACCTCCGGGTCACGCGTGGCCCAGGAGTAGAAGGAGGAGAGCAGGCAGGCGTGCTGGTACGTGGTGCCGGCGCTGATCCCCTTCCCTTCCAAATCCCGCAGCCACGCCTGCACGTCCGCTGGCTCGACCTCCGACGGGAGCTTTTCGGCGTGGCGGAAGAAAGACAAGACTATCCGCTGCTTATCTCGTAACAAGTCTGCGCGGCGCTCGCCCTCGGAGGTCGTGGCCGATGCCCAAAGCGAGACGGCGCCGCGCAGCGCCACCTGTAAATCAGTCTGGGCGCGCGCAAGCGATGTTTCCGGGGCTTTCTCATTCACAAACTTACTATAGCATTAAGGGTCCACAACTGACGCGTTTGTGTGCCCCACTCTCCTAAATAGTGCAATATCACTTTTCCTACATGTGATATAAATCTCTGTGTAACCTTATCCCAGTCAGGAGCCGTGACCCGACCTTGAGGGCGACCAGACGCGGATTTGAGGTGATAAGGTGAGAGGCGGAAAAGCTTCTATTAACAGTGAATTACGAATAATGTTTTTAACTTGAAATTGTAGCCTGATTAGCGCGTGTGAACGTCGGTGAAACGCTTTCAGAAACAGTCGGGCCTTTGCCCGAGTCGGAACGTTTAGCGCGTGGAAAGACGACCGTCTACCTCTTCTTCCGGCGGGGTCGTCGCCTTCAGACCGGCGATGAGCGCGCGCGCGATGCGGCGCTCAAGACGATCCCGCAGCCCTTCGTTCCCCCGGTCGTTCTTGGGTCGCTTGAGCCGGCCAATGCGGGCCGCCTCCCGCTCAAGCTCCGGTGCGGCATGCTCCAGGGCGACCAACACCGCTCTCATCACCTCACTGCTCTTCAGGTCAACGCCACCCGCCCTGCTGTATATCCGCACCAATTTCTTCAGCGTTTCGTCGGCAGACCGCGTCAGGATGAACTGCCGATGTATGTTCGCCGGTTCGCCCGGGGGTTCCGCCGGTGGCGGCGCCGGTTGCGGGAGTATCTCGTTAGAGACAGGCGTGGGCGGAACGTTATCGCGGCGGGGAGGCTTGGCGAGTGCGGCGGCGCCCACGCCGAGATCGAGCATGTTGGCTACGGAGCTCGTCGGTTGCGGTTTGTCGAGTGGCTTTGGCATGTTCTTCTACTTCGACCCCTTATTCGCTTGCCGCCACGGCGGCTGAGCCGTCGAAATTTTCACCATTTACTGGCATTTTTTTGACTTCCGGGGAGGAGTCGGCCGTTAGGCGGCCGGCCATGAAGTCGTCCCGGTGCAGCACCCGCTCCTCAATCTCGGCCGCCAGCGCTCGATATTGGTTCGACACCGGATGGTTCTCAAGTCCCTTCAACTGGAGGATGGTCTTGCCGCGTCCGGCACATTTGGCGACTTCGATGGCCTGGGAAATCTTCGTCTTGAACCCCCTGCCTGGCAGCGCCCGATTGACTACCTCCTCTACTTCCCGCCAGAGATTACTGCGGCCATCGACGGCCGAGACCACGACGCCGAGGACTTCGAGACCTGGGTTCCGACGCGCGCGAACGTCGATGATATCCTTCAAAGCCTCGTTAAGTCCTCCAACCGCAAGGGGATGCGGGAACGCGGAGAGTAGGAACCAGTCGGCGGATGAGTAGGCCGCCACGGTCGTGCTGGCTCCGGGGTTCGGCGGCGTATCGAGAAAAATAAAGTCGTAGGCCGGGCGGGCGAGCGAGAGCGCCCGTTCGAGAATTCGGGTCTTATCGACGAATTTGGAGACCAGGTGGTCGAGTTCCGCCAACTCGGCGCGCGCCGGAATGAGGTGTACACCTTTTGGCAGCTTTTCCGTAATAGCAAGTGTTTCGGGCGTCTCTTCCGTCGTGAGGAGCTCCAGCGTCCCGGCGAAGCTTTCCGGCGGTATCCCGAGGTGCTTGGTCGAGCCGGCCGAAGGGTCGAGGTCAATAACGAGCGATGAATAACCTTTCTCACCGAGCGCCGTCGCCAAATGGACCGTGTTAGTACTCTTCCCGACGCCGCCCTTCTGGTTTCCCACGGCGATGACAACTCCCGGCCTGATTCGCGGCATTAGGGTCACTCCTCGGATTTTTTTTCACCCACGTCGGCATGCATTCATGCATCCATGGGTGAATGCTTCCATGGATGCATGAATACATGGATGCATGAATACAATATCTAAACGAATGTTGGCAAGCATTATTTTTCAATCATTTACGGAATATATCAGCATGCATGCATGCATGGATGGATCCATGCATGCATGCTGGCAACCATTCATGCATGCATGGATGCTCTGTAAAATCAATGGTTTACAGTCACGACCCTGTAAATTTCTTATTGAAAAGTATCTAAAAAAAGGTTAGATATGGCCAGCGTCGGTTCGGAGCCCGGGTGCAATTCTATGCGGTGAGGGCATCACCTCCGCGAAAGATGTAAGACGCGAGTAGATTTTGATGGTGACTATTAGAAGGTAAAAACCGGGCGCTAGCATCGCCCGAAAAAGATAATGACCTGGAGCGCGACGTTTGGCCACCGAACGCTCCAGGTCAATCCTAAACTCGCTTGTACGGCGAGCCGTGATATGTGTATTTAAGTGTAACTCGGCCCCGCTGTCAAGCCCTAAAAAAGGGGTTGACCATGAATGCCACCCAAAACCGATTCGTCAGGCGCACGACGCTGCGCGAGGACGAGTACCGCACGAACTTTCGCCAGATCGACCGCGACGCCATCGAGCTGTTGAAATCCCCGGAGGCCAGGTGTGTGACTCACCTGATGGCCGCCCTGTACCTCACGCTGATCGACGCGCCGCCCGAGTACTGGGAGCGCGAGGGGGTGCTGCGCTTCACGGGCGACGGCGGGGAGAGCGGGTCGAGTACGGCGTGGCGACAGCTCGTCGGGCTGCTGGCGTGCGGCAACACGACGGCCAAGAAGGCTCTCGACTGGATGCACACCCGTGGAATCATCGGTTACTACGCGGGGAAGAACGGCGCGGGCATCCGCATCTTCATCAACCGCGCCGTGTCTTCGATCGGGAGGCGCGCGGGGCAAAAAAATTTACGCCTCGTCCGTACTCCCGTTCAAGAGCCTCACACTCCCACAGTGGGAACGCCCTTTAATGACAGCTTCGCTGTATCAGAAAGTTTAGAAACAGATATTAATCCGCGCGCGCCGAAAAACGGCGCGGGGACAGAGACGGTTGGTCAAACGCTCTCACCCCCACCCCAAACACAGCCACTCGTCATGCGTACGCCCCACATCTCTGAGGAGAGAGAACCGGCCACCGCACCGGCTACCACCGGCATCATCTCTCTCCAAGAGATCATCGAGCGTGTGAAGGGTGAGTTGGAACCCTGCGTGAAGGAGGTCGCGACGCGCGCCGCCGCCCAGTTAACCTCGCGTGAAATGGAACGCACCCGGGAGTGGTTCGAGACCAGGGCGCTGCCGAAGGCCGTGCGCGTGGCACAGCGTGAGACCTACGACCTGTTGCGCAAACACGGGGGATTCGATGGCCAGCGCGGGCAGGCAAGCGCCGGGCTTGCA
>DASVGG010000053.1:0-1017 GCA_036379655.1 Pyrinomonadaceae bacterium | reverse complement strand
GATGGGGACGCTCGGTGCGCTCGCCTCGGGCGCGGGCTCCAGCCTCATCCACCGCGCGGCCGACGTGACCTTGAAGGAAGGGCGCAAGCTCGTCCTCGTCGTCCGCGAGTCGCCCTACAACACGATTCACCTTGAGAACATGCTCCGGCTCGCGCACGCGGGCGCGCGCATCCTGCCCGCCAGCCCCGGCTTCTACCACCGGCCGCAGACCATCGAAGAGTTGGTCGATCATCTCGTCTTCCGCATCCTCGACCAGTTCGGCATCCCGCACCCGCAAGGCACGCGCTGGCGCGGTCTGCCGACGACGACGGCCGAACCCGCGGCCGTCGAAGGCGACTAACACTTTCTCTTCCGGCACCGACCACCAACACGAAACAGCATGGCACAGCACGAATGGCGGCGCGGCCCCTACGTCATCAGCACCGACCGCGCGCGCCTCGACGTTAAAGCCGTCCACGAATTTCTGAGCACCGCGAGCTACTGGGCGCAGGGGCGCGACTTCGAAACCGTCCGCCGCTCAATCGAAAACTCGCTCCCCTTCGGCGTCTATCTCGAAGACCGTCTCGTCGGCTTCGCGCGCGTCGTCACCGACTACGCGACCTTCGCGTGGCTCGCCGACGTGTTCGTCCTCGACGAGTTCCGCGGCGAAGGGTTAGGCAAGTTCCTCGTCGAGACCGTGCTCAATCACCCGGACTTTCAAACCCTGCGCCGCTGGTTCCTCGGCACAAACGACGCGCACGAACTCTACCGCCGCTTCGGCTTCAAAGAGATCGAAGACCCGCGGTTCTACATGCACCGCGTCAACCCGAACCCGCAAGGCCGACCCTTCGACACAACTCCGACCGGGCCGACGACGGACGACGAAGGCGGCTGAGCCTTCGTTCGCACTGTGCCACGCCGCGCGCGCCCCGTGGCGTTTTGCAAAGCGCACTGACGCCGCGGACAAGACTTTCACGCCGCTTCACGCGCGGCTCACTCTTTGCTTATTCTGCCTTCGTTATGGTGACCGCCGCACGC
>DASVGG010000052.1:0-15768 GCA_036379655.1 Pyrinomonadaceae bacterium | reverse complement strand
CTACGCGCAGACGACCGGCCCGAGGCAGAAGTACGCGGGGATGGAGCAGGACGAGGCGACGGGGATGAGCCACACCCTGTGGCGAGAGTTCGACTCACTCTCCGCGCGTTGGACGGCCCCCGACCCCTACGGCGGGAGCATTAGCGTGGCTGACCCGCAGTCGTTCAACCGCTATTCATACGTCGGTAACGATCCGGTTAATCTTACTGACCCGACAGGGCTCATGGCAGGCGCGGAGCAAGGTATAAGCGGGTTCGGCGGGTTCGGCGGCGGCCCGGGATTTCTTGACCCACACTTCGGCGGGCAGGGCATCATAGCCGCGAGGGTGGCGGAGTTTAACGCGCAACTGGCAGAGCGACAGCAGACGCAGTCCATAGAGGAGAAGACCAAGGCGTCATTCATCGCGGGCATGCAGGCGTCTGGCTCGAAAAGGTTTGAAAATTACTTTGACCCTTTCACTCAGACTCCGTACGAACAACGGCTTGCCGCAACGTTTGGCGGCGAAGGCGCGGTCATGAGAACGAGGTTTGACTATACCGGCATCTACCGGGGGCTCGATGCAGACGCCGTAGCGCGCGCCATTGCTTTTGTGGCACGGAATGGCAGGCCCCAGGAGTATGACCCGGTCTGGGACTCAGAACATTTAGCCAATTCACCACACCTCTCGGGTAATATGGCCGGCACCCAAAATACCGACATTCTTGTCCCTGGTAATTACGAGGGACAACCCACGCCGCCGACGGTTGGGGCTAATGTGGTGTTGATATACTACCCGGTCCTCGGTAAGCAGAAGAACGTGACGCTGGCCATATTCCATGTGGCAAACTTTAACCCGCAACGGGTAGGCACGCGGGTGCGCATCGGGACCACCGGAGGGAAGGGCGGAGATGAAACTGTCTTTAGACCCGGCCGCCCGAATAAGCACGCCCATTTCGAGGTATGGCGTGGCAGGCACGCTGCTGTTCTGGCCGATGGGCCTCGGCGGGACGCAGTGAGGATACCTTTCTACAGAGTCTTCAAGTAGTATTCGAAACAATTTGGGAGGGTACTATGTTCCATCACGGACTCGTCCGGCTAATGCTCATCGCGGTCGTTCTCTGTTGCACGGCTACAAAGGTCATCCCGGCGCAGACAACTGACGCCCGGCAACCCCTCGTCATTGGTGGAACCGAGGGCATTGATGGGACAAATTGCGAAACCACCAAGTCGGATTTTGACTCAATCGCCAGTGCGACCAGGAGCGGCCTGATCATTATCATTGCTCGCCGCGGCAGAGGAGAACGCTCGTCCACCATAGTTGCCCGGAGACTTCAAAATATACGCGGATATTTAATGGCGACGCGTGGTGTGCAGGAGCATGACATTGTAACCGCCCAAGGCGAACCCACAAACGGCTTAGGGCAAGTCGAGGTCTATATTTCTGGTAACCTGTTCGTGAAATTTCTTATGAAAACGAACCGCGACTTCTTTAAGAATTGCGCGGCCTAGCAGCTTGAAGAGGATTCCTCACCTTATCTGCCCGGAAGATATCAACCGCAGCGTCCTATAATAGTTATTATGTGTAAGTTTGCACAAACGCCCCGCATTGTACTGAAGAATATGCTGCGGGCCATACCGTTATGGGTGCCCACGCCGAACATAAACCTTCCATTCCTTGGCGTGGATTGATATTATCCCGCGTCGCTGGCGCGGGACGCCTCACTTCTCATTTGGAGGTAATTTATGCCGGTCAACTACCGCCCATTCTCCCAGCGGGAGGCGCTGATGGATGCGCATCTACGAGGTCGCATGCTCGGGATAAACGACGGCGCTCACGCATGCGCCACCATCTGCGATCCGCTAGGAGTTGTCCTGCACGACACGCCCATTCGGTCTAGCGGCCCCGGGGGGGAAGTGCCCGGCTGGGTGTACCAGGAGCCCACCCCCCTGTCATCCCCCAGCGGCGCGGCGATGCCGAACTTAAGGTTCTGTGTGACGTGGAGGGATGGATTGCTAATAATAATGCGGCTCCAGCCTACTACGTCTACATCCGGTCAACTTACGGCCCGTGCCCCGGCTGCCGTCGCTGTCTGAGTAGTTTCGGCAGATATGCGCCGCACTTAATGAATGGTTTGCAGGGTACGAGCATATTCTACGTCAACGTCGGACCAAATATGTTCGGCGGTCAAAACGGCTATGATGACGTAGACCGAGGCACAAATCAGACTTTCCTCAAGGTGCTTTAACGACTCGGCCGGCGCCCCCGACCGGGTGCAGGATGTCGAAGAGTTGTTTTTCGATCTTGTATCGGGTCGAACTCAGCAGGTTCTCCCAATCCGTGTTGTCTTCAACCGTCTTCAAATGCGCGCGGCGCTTCCTGAGTCCTTCGAGTTGCTTCGACCGGAGCGACGCGCGGGCCTCGCGGATGAGCACCTGCGCGAGCACCGGGAAAATCTCGGGGTGAAGGTCGTTCGCGCGCGTCGTGTTAGCGAGGTTGTTGAGGGCTTCGAGGATGAGGTCGGGGGCGGCCACGCGCAGGTCATCACGCAGGACTTCGGAGAGGCGGAGCGCCGTGCGTACGTCCTTCGGCTCGCGGCGGTTGACGAACTCGGCCAGTTCGGCGCGCACAGCCTCTTGGGCTTCAGTCGGCCCGCCCTCCCCTTGCGGAAAAGAAAGACTCCTTCCGCCTCCTCAAATTCGAGCACGACAATGCCGTAGCCGCCGAGGAGCGTGTCGCACTGTCCCGCCGCTTGGTATTCCCCAACGAGGTATTCGATTCTGTCCTTAACGCGCTGACTCGCGTCGGGGCTTTCGAGGATGGCGCGCAGCGTTCGGCGGTCACTATATCGCTACCTTCGGCCTTGCCCTTCGGTAGTTTCTTGATGGTCATAACTGATTCCCTTCTTTGGTTAGGTTGTGGCCGTGGGCCGTCGGCGTGTTTGGGGCATGCCGACGGCCCATTTCGTTCTCTATCTCCTCGCCCGCCTCCCCAAGCTCTCCCGCAGCGCCCGGATCGTCTGGCCGTTCCTGACGAGCCCGGACGAGAGGAACTTGAGGTACTGCTCACCGCGGCCGACGCTCGGGAGCTGGCGCAGGTACATCTCGACAAGGCGCTGCCGTCGGCGAAGGCGAGTAAGAAGTCCGCCAAAAAAGGCTCTAAGAAGTAATCACCATTTGGTGTAAAGGGGGCTACCGAAAGAAATTTCCGGTAGCCACTTCCCTGTCAAAAGTGTGCCCAAAATAGGGACACTCCACCTAAAACGCTGCCAAAATCCTCTGACGCGAGTCTCTGACGCGGAGGCCTTTTTTGACCTCTCTGACGGGGGTTAACTCTCACCAGTAGAACCATTTACAGCCGAAATTTTTCGCGTCAGAAACTCAGGATATTTTTATTCCTTGTAAGCTCAAGCAAATAGATAGTTTAGCGCGCAAAAAGTTCGCGTCAGAAGGCGCCTCCATTTTAGTCGTAATGAGTCAAAAGGTTCTGACGCGCCGTGTTGTGCTGAGTCTAGGCTGGAGGCCGGAGTAGAATTGAAGGATCGATAGTAAAAGCTGCGCTGAAGCTTAGATCAATCAAAAAGGGCAAGGCTCTAGATATGTGATGGGAGAGTGACGCGCGTCTGTAACGCCGGGAATAACGCCTGAATGATGCAGAAGTAACGTTGCAGATGTCAGAGGTCGTGGGTGGCCCGACTAGGTTGGTGACAATAGCAATGTTAAGTCGGCTGAAGAGATATGACAGACGTGAGGTACAGCCGTATGCAGATTCTGCACATAATTTCTGGTAAATCCGTTCAATTAACCTTCAATTCCTACCCACCCCCCTCAGAATTGTCTTGACTTCCCTTCCCTGTTGCACTTATAACCCCCTGTCATGAAGGCGTATAAGGCTTTTGGCCTTAAAGAGAATCCATTCGTGCCGAGTCCGAACCCGCGCTTCCTCTACCTGACCGACCAGACGAATGCATGCCTCTTCAAGTGCAAATTCGTGATTGAAGAGAGGCAGGGGCTGTCGCTCATTGTCGGGAAAATCGGCTACGGCAAGACTTCGGTGCTGCGGGAGTTGCTAAACGGCTACATCGATGACGAGACGTACAAGATTGCGATGCTCCCGAACGGCAGCTTCCCTTCCGAGATGCAGCTCGCCAAGGCCATTTCGAGTGAGTTAGGACTCCCGGGTCGTCGCTCGTTATTAGCTCAAATTAACGAGATACGGGACTACGCCTTCCAAATTTACGGCGAGGGTGGGACCATCATCCTCATCATCGACGAGGCGCAGAACCTCAAGGGGGCGCAGTTCGATTTCCTGCGGGAGTTGCTTAATTTCGAGAGCAACGAGGCGAAGACCATTCAGATCATCGTGGCCGGCCAACCCGAGATTGAAATTAAGCTGGCGACCAAACCGGCGCTCGTCTCCCGCATCATCCTGACGAACTACCTCGACACCTTCACCTTCGAGGACATGGTGGCCGCCCTGGAGCACCGGATACGCCTCGCCGGGGGTAAGCTGGACATCATGGCCGAGGACGCGCTGAAGGCCCTCTACGTCGCAAGCAGGGGCGTCCCGCGCGAGATCATGAAGATAGCCAACGCTTCCCTTCTCCTCGCGGCCGTGAACGACACAAGGCCGATTACCGACGACATCATCAAGCTGGCGGTCGAGAACATACTAACTACGGAGCGCAATGGAGAATCGGAAACCGCTGAACTTCGCGCAGGCGCTTCGCAGTAAGCCCGGACGCACGCCCGAACCTGACGCGGACGCCCACAAAGAAGAACCCTCGGCACCTCCGCGGCCCGCTCCTAATAGTCTATCCGCTCCCGATAGTCTACCCGCTCCCGTTAGACTACCCGCCGAGAATAGCCTAACGCCTGACGCGATAGCCTACCCGCCCGATAGTCTAACGGGTCCCGATAGTCTAACGGGTCCCGACAGTCAAAGACCTGATTTGTGGGCGCCGTTCAAAGACAAGCGGGGGCACCTTCGCCAGCCTCACGCATACACCGACGGGCTCTGCCAGGTCTTAGACGTTTACGAGCAAGCCATCTACACTCAACTCTACCGGCTCTCGCACGGCTACGGTAAACCTACGTGCAAGATAGGTTTACCGCAACTCGCCCGGCGCGCGAACATGGGGAAGACGACAACACAGGCGACCGTCAATCGCCTCATCGACAAGGGTCTAGTCAGGAAGCTCGAATACGAGATCGGCCGGAACAAAGAGCAGGGAACGACCTATTGGATATCGTCTCCCGACAGCCTACCGGACGCCGATAGCCTACCGGGGAACGACACCATTAAAATAAAAGCATTAAAAGAAAATAATCAAAAGGGCGCGCACGCGCGGAAGGACTATTCAGCTTGTCCCGACTGTCTCGGGTCGGGGATGTGCTGGCCCTCTGGCACCATAGGGAGGGGCGGTGTGAAGAAGTGCCAGCACCCGAAGCTACGCGGGAAGTGAGCGCCGCTTACCATCCAGGGATTAGCGGGCATCCATGGAGACCGTAAGGATGAAGCCGCCCGGTGGAGGTGAGTGACGGCGATGGAGAAGAGCAAAGGGTGAAGCGGGTACGCGCATTACATCTGAGGACGTGGACGATGTCATAAGCGTACCCAATCCTTCACGGCAACCGCCGCGGACTTACTCGGGGAAGGGCGGTCTATCGAAGAGGTCGAGACGAGATTCGCGCCGACCATGCATCCGGTCGATTGGGCGACGTTCCGGAGTACGGCGCAGGTGGGGCCGAAGAAAGGGAAGTGAACTCCATTCCAGCCCACTTACCCGCTCCTGAGATGAAAGGTCATTACGTGCGGCACATTTTGGTCAGCCTGTTATTCGCACTCGCGGCGGCCTCCCCGGCATGGGCGCAGGATGTCTCAGCGGTCGAGTTGCAGATCGAGCGCCTGCGCGCGCAATTGCGAGACGTGGTTGACCGTGAGGCTCAACTCCAAGACCGCGCCGCCCGGCTCGACGAAGACCTCCGCCCGGAGAACGTCGAACGCAGCGTCGCGGCCATTGGTACCACCGACGCGGCCGCGCTGCGAGCCAGGCGACGCGAGCAGCTCGAGCGTGAGAAGGCAGATGTCGCCGGGCAGCTCTCGGAGGCTTCGGCGAAACGCGCCAGGCTGGAGGCGGAGATTGCGGCCGCCGAGGCGGAGGCCGTGAGGCTGAAGGCCGCGACCCTGGCGCCGAAGGAGGCCGCCCCTCGTAACACGCCGGCAGCCGCGACCGTCACTCCCGCCGCCGCACCGGTCGTGAAGAGGAAAGCCCCGGCGAGGAAGCGAACGCCCCGTAAGCGGAGTAGGCCGAGACAGCGCACATAAGTTCGGCCCGCCTTCCCCGCGCCAATCCGGAAAAAGCACCCGGAAGGCTTCGAGAAAGGCGTTGCCAGGTGCGGCCACCAAAATCTCAAGGGTGCCGACTCTCTCAACAAAAGGAAGATGACAGATGAATTGCAAGAAGCCCTCTCCACATAGACCTCGGCGCCGTCGAGACGCTCCCCGGCAGCCTCCAGTTCACCTTCGTCGTGAGCAGGGAGGGAGACGCACACATTCAGGTCTACGCAACGGACCCTTCGAGCGCGGGTAAAGACGGCTTGATGCTCATGCCGGATGCGCGGGGCTACGAGCGGCTCAAGGCGTTTATCAAGGGCGCCGAAGGAGTGATTGACCGGATGACAGGGGAGGGAAGGATCAGGAGGATGGTGCTGCTTTACTGACAGTATTCATGCCAATCTCCGGCGGGACTGCTGGAGGGCGACCGCGTTAAATCTCTCAGGCCGATTGCGACTGAATAGGTATGCCCGAACAAGAAGACAGCGGGTTGAGTGCACTACAGCCGGGAAGCGTCGGCATCCTGGAGGCAATACTCGAAGGCACTCCGGACGCAATCTTCGCGAAAGACCTCGACGGGCGATACCTGTTGGTTAATTCAACCTGCGCGAAATTCATCGGCAAGCCTAAAGAGCAGATCATCGGCAGCACGGACCTCGAACTCTATCCGCCGGAGACGGCGCGCCGGTTCATCGAGGCCGATAAGCTGGTTATCGAGTCCGGGGAGACGCAAGTGTTCGAGGGCCTCGCCACGGGGGCGGGTGGCACGCAGGACTTCCGCGTGACGAAAGGCGTCGTCCGCGACCGGGCGGGACGGGTCGTTGGCCTCTTCGGCATCTCACATGACATGACAGAGCACAGGCGCGCCGAAGAGGAGCGCGTGGAGCGGGCGCGCGAACAGGCCGCGCGCGCCGAGGCAGAGGAGGCGAACCGGATGAAAGACCTCTTCCTGGCGACCCTCTCGCACGAGTTGCGCACGCCCCTTACGTCCATCCTGGGCTGGGCTATCATGATTGACGATGGCGGGCTGGAAGAGCAGGTGGCCCGCGAGGGGATCGGGACCATCCGGCGGAACGCCGAACAGCAACGGCACATCATCGACGACATCCTGGACGCGTCGCGCATCATCGCCGGCAAGCTCCACATCGAAACCCGGCCCGTCGAACTGTCGCGGGTTGTGCGGGCAGCCGTTGACGTGGTGCGTCCCGCGGCCGAGGCCAAGGGTGTCCGGCTCGGTTGTGATTTAAAGCCTCACACCGGCGGCGTGTTAGCTGATCCCCACCGTCTCCAACAGGTGTTCTGGAATTTGCTGTCGAACGCGGTGAAGTTTACGCCCGCCGGGGGAGAGGTCTGGGTAGAGGTCGAGCAACTGCTCCGGCACGCGCGGATCACGGTGAGGGACACAGGGCGGGGGATCGGCCCGGACTTTCTGCCTTACGTTTTCGACCGCTTCCGGCAGGCTGACAGCTCGCCATCGCGCGCACAGGGGGGCTTGGGGCTCGGGCTCTCAATTGTGAAGTATCTGGTGGAGATGCACGGCGGGTCCGTGGGCGCGTACAGCGCCGGGCTGGGGCAGGGTGCGGCCTTCACCGTCGAGTTGCCGCTGGCATCCGTCGCGGAGCCAGACTCGCCGGTCAATCACACCCTGGAGGCGTGGGCGGGAGAGCCGGCGGGCAGGGAGGGCGCGGACGACCGACCCTCGCACGCGCTGTCGGGGCTACAAATCTTGCTGGTGGACGACGACGAAGACGCGCTGCAACTGCTCTCCATGTTGCTCGGGAGGCACGGCGCGGAAGTCGCGGCGGTCACTTCCGCCGCCTTCGCGCTCGCAAAAATTGAACAGGTGCGGCCTGACGTGTTCGTCAGCGATGTCGGGATGCCCGACGTGGACGGCTACGAATTGATGCGCATGGTTCGTGCGCTGGAGGCAGGGCTGGGGTGGCACACGCCTTCGCTGGCGTTGACCGCTTACGCCAGCGAAGGCGACCGCCTGCTCGCTCTCGGCGCCGGCTTCGACGAGCACGTGGCGAAGCCGGTCGAGCCGGAGACCCTGGTGTCGATCATCGCAACCCTCTCGGAGAAGATTAAGAAGTCCACGGGATAACTTCGCGCCGTGTCATTGTCCGTAAGCGCGCGGCAAGTTAAAGAGCGCCTGGCAACGCCCGCCGGTGAAATAAGAATCACCCAACTGGACGCGGGAGAATCTCGACCAGAACGCGATGAACTTCCTCGACTACGCCGAAGACCAGCCGCCCTCGCCGTCGAGTCCCGGCCCCTCATCCTGCCCGACCGTGGCGGCCCTGATCCGCGTCCCTCGCTCCGCGTCCCGCGCTCGCATATTCCTGGCCGCGCGCTTCCTGACCTGCCGGTACCGCTCATCCCGGGCGGCGAGCAACTCCTCCTCGCTCACCGACCCGGGCGTCACGAGGAAGCGGACGCTCTTCATCTCCTCAAGGCCGAGGAGGGCCGCGAAGTAGACTGGTAATAATCTATGTGAGCTTGCTGGCGCTCGTTCATCGAGGGCGATTCCATCACTGTCTCCGTAGTGGAAGACGCAAGCCACAGAGCGCCTCGAACGACACTGGCGGGTGAGGTAATCGCCCCGCCATTCGAAAAACTTTTTCTTGACAGACCATCCGGCGCGAGGGTACTTTTTGTCGCGTCTCCAGTCATCCGCCCGCCGGCGACTTCTTTAACGGTTGCCGGCCTCACGCAAATTCCAGAAAGAGAACGCACTCCAAGGGGCGTAACTGCCGCACCCGTCTGCGCAGTGTCTTCCCCCAGGGCGAAGAAAACCCGCATGAACTCACTCGCGAAGAAGATCGAATTAATAGCCAACGTAGCCATTGTTGTCGTCGCCCTGCTGCTCGGCGCCGTCCTAGTCAAGCGGTACTTGCTACCACAGCCCGTGAACCCGGGGCCGGCCGCGAGCGCGCGTATACAGCCCGGCACGAAGTTATCTCTCCCCGGGGTGGACTGGGGGCGGAGCAACAAGACTCTGCTGCTGGCGCTCTCGACGACCTGTCACTTCTGCACCGAGAGCGCGCCGTTCTATCAGAGGCTCGCGCGGGCGGCTGAGGCCAAGGGCGTCAAGGTCATCGCCGTTTTACCCCAGCCCGAGTCGGAGGCCCGGCAATATCTCAGCGAACTGGCGATCCCCGTCTCCGAAGTCCGACAGTCGCCTCTCGACTCGCTCGGCGTGAGCGGGACCCCGACGCTGATTCTGGTCGATGACAAAGGCCAGGTCGCATCGTCCTGGGTAGGCAAGCTCCAATCCGACCGGGAGTCGGAGGTGGCGGCCGCATTATGAACCGCCGGGGCCAGTCTCCTCCGTATGAAAGAAGTCTGGCCGAAACGGCTCGGGGTTGCGCGCGTAAAGTCTTAACCCTGGTTGTCTTGCTCTGCGCCCTCGGATTCCTCATGTATGACAATTCAATCGCCCCGGTGAAGGCCTACGACGACTGCAACGCTGCTTTCTCCAACCTGGAAGCGTGCTACTACAGTTGCACCGTGCAGTGCGGGGGCATTCAAGGATGTCAGTCGTGCTATAACGACTGTGAGATGGCCCATACGATGTATGGCACCACCTGTAGCATGCCGCACTACTCGCCCATGATGTCGCCGGTTTGGCAGCAACGCTACCTGGATCAGTTAGTGCTTCAGAACGGCGACATGGACGCCGCCTGCACGCAACTGGTGTGGGACTACCAAAACCAAGAATGTTATTAGTGGAGCACCCCGAAACACGGAAGCGCCTGAGTGAAGCGCGGGCCATTAGTTTTTGAATCGAGGTAGGGTAGAAAAAGTGGACGCCATCAACCGCGGCTTTTAGCATGATGATTGGAGAAGTCCACGACGGAGAAATTACCCCGCCAGGTTTACACGAGTGAATTCCGCCGCGCCACGCCGCGAGGTGCCGGAATCCGAGGCCGAACTGTCGCGGCTGCGGCGGGAGAACGCCGAGGCGGATGGAGCGCGACATCCTAAAAAAAGCGAGCGCGTACTTCGCGCAGGAGTCGCCGCGCGCTAACAGATGATCAAAGAGCCGCGCGGCCACTACCCGCCGCGCGTGATATGCCGGACGCTCTCAGTCTCCACAAGCGGCTACCACGCCTGGCCGTGCGGAGAGCCGTCAGCGCGTGCCGTGGCGCGCGCGGCTGGAGTTGGCCGCCCTGGCGGCGCATCAGTGGCCACGCGCCACTTAGGTCAGTCTCGACGGGCGTGTACTGGCCTTCGCCCTCGGCGTCTCGGTCCTGACGGGGGTGCTGTTCGGACTGGCCCCGGCTTTAAAAGTATCCAACCTTGACCTGAACGGGTCGTTGAAAGAGGGCGGGCGCGGCTCGGCCGGGAGGCATGCGGGCGACCGCGTGCGCGGTCTGCTGGTGGTCTCCGAGGTCGCGCTCTCGCTGGTGTTGCTGGTCGGGGCGGGGCTGCTCATCAGGAGCTTCGTCGCGCTGCTCGGCACCCCGGCCGGTTACGACCCTTCGCGTGTCCTGACGGCAACCCTCTCTTACCTCCAGATGCCCCCGCCCCGGATGACGCTCGTCGTCCGCTCGGCGGCGCCCGATTTGGCCGGCATGGCGGCTTCGGTGCGGGGCGCCCTCGTCTGGGAGTTCCGGCGGATGGACGAGTTGGTCTCGGACTCCGTGGCGCCGCAACGCTTCTACGTGCCCGCCAGAAGGGCGACCAAGGTGGATCCCCTGATAGCGATGCGGTATGAATAAGGGGCGCGCGTTCGGGATAGACCCGGTGACGATGTGCAGTGCTCAGATACGGTCCCTTTGGACTGCAACGCGGGACGCGCGGGGCCGTCTTGAAGCTTTGGGCGGGAGGGGCGCGGCCTAGTGCTGCCGCCCTTCGGAGAAGCGCGGGGGAAGGTTCTCAATCTCGCGCCTCATTCCCTCGCGCACCGCGTCGAGTTCGGAATCGGCGAGAAGCAACACAGGCCAGCGGTAGACCTGCTCCTCCTCCGCGCGGTTGTGCTCGACAAGCCGCTCGGCCACCGCCGACGCTATACCCCTGACAGGCAGCAGCCGCTCGCTTTCGGGCGGGCCGCCCCGCGCCGACAGTTCGCGCGCGGCGTTCACTGCCCGTGCCAACTCGCGCATGAAGAAGTCGTGGTCTTCACGTAAATGTTCGACGGCCGCGCGCACCTCCCCCGGAGCCGGCGCGGCGTCGTTCCCCTGGCCATGCCTCCCGGCGGAGGGCGCGAGCAGAGCAGGGAAGAGGTGCAGGTGCTCTGCCCTGATGTGGACGGCGAGCCGCGCCCAGAGATAGTCGAGCCTCTCTAACACTCCGCGCGCGTCACCGCCGTCGAACTCCCGCCACAGGTCGCGGAAAAGGGCATCGACTTCAGCGTGGTCGTCTACTAAAAGTTCAGTCATCTCGTCGCTTCGGCACAGCACACGGGGCCGGCGTTTAGAGCGTGGCGAAGCACCGCGCGCGTGGCAAACCTTCCGAACCGAACCTACGCCCGGTTGAGGCGGACGGCGCCCCACATCGCGCCGAGGTCGTTCGAGTAATCCGGCACCTCTCGCCGCTGCGGCCCGCGGTTGGTGTGGATCGTGCCGTGGAATTTGATTCCGCCCTCCCCGCGCGCGGGCTCGACCTCCGACCAGCCCAACACCTCCTCGGCCAGTCGCACGTGCAGCAGCTCCTTGTGTTCGTCCATGCCGTGAGTTTGTAACCGGCCTCACCTCTGGACTCAAGCGGCGGGTGCTGTCAGGCCGGTATAATGGTGCGGCGGCGTGACGGCCGTGAACAACTTCTCGAAGAGGTGACGTGTGGGCGGACAACTAAGGTGCGGGGTCTACGAGCATTACAAGGGGAAGAAGTATCTGCTGCTGGGCGTGGCGCGCCACACCGAGACGGGCGAGCTGATGGCCGTCTACGTCCCGCTCTACGAGCTGCCGGAGAACGGAGGGGCGCAGATGGCCGTCCGCCCGCTGGAGATGTTCACGGGGGAGGTCGCGGTCGGCGCGGAGACCAGGCCGCGCTTCCGCTTCACGGGCGGTGAAGGATAGTAAGGCAGGCGTCGCGTCCTATACCGACCAGTAGTGTTGGAGTGACAGCCGTCAACCCTCCGCCGTGATGGCGCGCCCTGCCTCGGCCCGAAAATGGAACCCGGGCGCCATTAGGATTCTTCTCCCCACCTGGCGAACTGCCGATCAAGTTCGTCCGGCCGCTAGTCTCACGAAAACGGACAAGTAGGCTCAACCCGATCCGCCGCCGCGACACGCCCGCGCCCCTGTGCGCGCGCCGCCGTGATGCACGGGCACGGAGAAGTGTGTCCTTTGGGAGAGGTCCATGTCGAAGAGGTCAAAGAGAAAGAGGCCGGGAGGCCGTGACGCGGAGCGGAGGGGCGGGGGGGCGGCCCTGTCGCGGGCGGGTCGCGCCAGGTACTACGTCCTGACGCTGTCGGCCTTCGGCCTGTTGGCCGTGACCGCGTGGGCCACGCGCTACGACTCGGTGCGTCTGGCCGTCGGGATGCGCCCGCTGCTCGCGCCGGCCGCGCGGCGGAGCGGGCAGGGAACTCTCCCGCTCGCGAAGGAGTACGTCTACGCCGGCGGCCGTCTCGTCGCCACCGAGGAGCCCGCCCCGGCGGCGACGCCCACACCGACGCCGGCCGGCCCGAGGCCGACGGGCTTGAAGGCTACGGCTACCTCGGCGTCGGTTGTCCACCTTGAGTGGGTCGCGACGACCGGGGCGATCAAGTACGTGGTCGAGCGCAGGGACGGCCTCGAAGCGCAGCCCGTGGAGATCACGACCCAGAGCGATGCCGCCTCCTTCGACGACGCGCTCCCACAGTCGGGAGCCTTCGCCTACCTCTACCGCGTCAAGGCCATCTACGCTTCCGGCTGCTCCGAGTACAGCGGGCAGGACCTCGCGACGACCGTTATCTTCACCGACGACCCTATCCCGGTTCAAAACCCGAACACGCGCATCAAGGCGGCGCACCTGTGGGAGCTACGGCGAGCGGTCGAGGCCGTGCGCGCGCTGGCCGGTGTGACCGCGCCGCCGAACTGGAGCTACCCCGACCCGGTCGCGCCGCCCGAAGGTGAGCGGCGCAAGATCTACCTGGAGGACGTGCGGGAGCTGCGCACACGGCTCGACGACGCGCTCGACCAGCTAGGGCTGAAGACCCCCTATCCCGACGACCCGCCGCTGGCACGGTTCGAGA
Organism: Pyrinomonadaceae bacterium; assembly: GCA_036379655.1. Lineage (GTDB taxonomy): Bacteria > Acidobacteriota > Blastocatellia > Pyrinomonadales > Pyrinomonadaceae > QHXN01. The sequence continues at coordinate 2,275 of DASVGG010000052.1, read as the reverse complement.
AGGTCCACGCCGCGCACTTCGAGCAGATCAGGGAGCGAGTCAAGTGAGCGCGCCCCGCCGGAGACACCGGCACGGGAGTCACGAGAGATCGAGAGAAAGGTCAAAACGATGACGAAGCAGAGAAGCCGAAGAAGAAGAAGTCTCTTCGCCAACATGTTGGTTACGGCCATGCTCGCCCTGACGGGGCAGCCTGGTGTCCACGGGCGCGCGTCGGCGGTGGACGAATGTGAGGGCGACGCCTGCGCGCAGGTGACGGTCGCCTTCGACGCTGGCAAGGGACAGTATTGCGCCAGGAACAACTCCGCTGAGCGGTGGGTGCGGGTCACGGCCTCGAACCTCGCCTCCTCGGCCCGCGCCTGCCTCGGACCTGGGCGGGAGGACTACTTAGAGTTGAAGAGCTTGGCCGGCCCCTATCGCGCCGAGTACGCCGAGCCGAGATGCGGCGCGCAGGGCGTCGGCGAGTAGCGGGGCGCGAGCCGCCGCCGCCGCGTCGGCCGTCAACACACAAGCACGCAGGACCGAGGAGACAGTTATGAGAACGGAGAGACCCAGAACGAACCCCGCGGCCTTCGCCGCGTCGGCCCTTTTCCTGCTGACGCTCTGCCTGTGCCGGCCGGCCGGGGCGCGTGCGCAGTGGACGACCGACGCGGGCGCGCAGAAGACCACCACCACGGACAAGGTCGGCGTCGGGACGGCCGCGCCGCAGGCCAAGCTGGACGTGGAGGGGACGGGCACGGCCGTGCGCGCCACCTTCGGCGGCAACTCGGTCGTCGGCGGCGTGGGGCCGCACGGCAAGTTCCAGCTCTACTCGAAGGACCTGCCCAACCACCCGTTCGCGGAGATGCAGATGTACTCGCCGGGGGCCAACGCGGACGAGTACCTGCGCTTCAACATCGGCAACTCGGCGGGCTCGATCTTCGCCGACGTGCTGACGATAGGCCGGACGGGTCGGGTCGGGGTCGGCACCGCCGCGCCGCAGAGCCTCTTCCACGTCGCGAACCCGTCGGGGCTGGGCGACATGAGCCTCTCGGGCTCGGGGGCGGCGGCGATGAGCTTCGTGGACACGGGGGCGGCGGCCAACCAGCGGCGGTACCAGTGGCGGTCGGGGGGCGGCCTCTTCCGCATGTCGCTCGTCAACGACACCGACGGCAACTTCATCCAGCAGAACATCCTCGTGGCGAACTCCTCCGGCAACGTCGGCATCGGGACGGCGAGCCCCGGGCAACTACTCGACGTGAGCGGGGCAGGGGACGTGAAGGCGCGGGCGACGGGGACGAGTTCGGCGGCGTTGATGCTACAGGAGAGCGCGGGGGCGGCGACGTGGTCGGAGTGGCAGCAGTTCGGGGACCGGCTGCGGCTGAACGCGGGCGACGGAGCGACGATGAGGACGGACGTGATGAGCGTGACGCCGGGCGGGAAGGTGGGCATCGGGCGGGAGAACCCGGCGGAGGCGCTCGACGTGCTGGGTAACGTCAAGGTGACGGGGGACATCATTGCGTCGGGGAACGTGCAGGCGAGCTTCCAGGATGTGGCCGAATGGGTGCCGAGCGTGCGGAAGCTTCAGGCCGGGACGGTCGTGATCCTCGACGCGGGGAGGACGAACCACGTCATGGCCTCGGGCTCGGCCTACGACACGAAGGTGGCGGGGGTGGTGTCGGCGCAGCCGGGGGTGATCCTCGGGGTGGCGGGCGAGGGCAAGGTGATGGTGGCGACGACCGGGCGCGTGAAAGTGAAGGCGGACGCGTCGCGCGGGGCCATCAGGGTCGGAGACCTTTTGGTGACGAGCGGGGTCGAGGGCGTGGCGATGAGGTCGGTGCCGGTTGACTTGGGCGGGACGCCCATCCACCGCCCCGGCACCATCATCGGCAAGGCGCTGGAGCCGCTGGAGAAGGGCACGGGCGAAATCTTGGTGCTGCTAAGTCTTCAGTAGTGACAACAGGCTGAGAGGTTACGCGCGGCAAAGTACCACCGGGCGGTAGCCCCTGCATCACCAGGACCGAAAGCGGCCCGAAATGCCGCGCTTGAGACCTTCAAAGAGAGACGCCACGCTATGACACGGACGGCCAGAGAGCACCGCAACCTCACACATGTGCGAACCATCCGCGATAGTCGGTCACTTGCGCCAAAGCATTTGGCGGCGCGCCTGGCGGTCGTCGTCTGCGCCTGGCTCTGCGTGTCCGCCGCGGCCCTCGGCCAGAACGTCCAGTTCACCCAGGGGAGCGTCGGGTCCGGGCGCGACAACTCCCTCCGCATCCCGATCGCCTCCTACCCGGGG
>DASVGG010000051.1:0-2949 GCA_036379655.1 Pyrinomonadaceae bacterium | reverse complement strand
GAGTTAGGGACAGTTAGGGAGAGTTAGGGAGAGGGAGAGTTAGGGAGAGTTAGGGAGAGTTAGGGAGAGTTAGGGAGAGGGAGAGTTAGGGACAGTTAGGGAGAGTTAGGGAGAGGGAGAGTTAGGGACAGTTAGGGAGAGTTAGGGAGAGGGAGAGTTAGGGAGAGTTAGGGACAGTTAGGGAGAGGGAGAGTTAGGGAGAGTTAGGGACAGTTAGTGGTCGGGACAGTTAGGGGGGGTCGGGACAGTGGGTGGTCTTCCAAAAAAAAGTGTGTCTCGGAACTCTCTCTTCGACGCAGGAGGGGGGGGCCTGCCGAATCCCACAGAGAGTACTATGTGGGGGAAGGGTTCCTCGGGAAGACTCCTCCGCCGCGAACAGAAGCTGACGACCCACGAAAGGTGCGACCGCACGAGCTGCTCAGTCCCCACGGGGGCTGACGGTGTCACCCGCGGTCGGTTTGCCTGGTAGTGGTGTCGCTCGACGTCAACTTCTGAGTCGCGGCGGCGGGCCTCCGGGCGACGCGAACCACTGTCCCGATTGGGGTTTGCTGAGCCCAGTTGTCCCGCGTGATCATGGGGTGACTAGTCCCCCGCGTCGGCGCGGGGGGCGTGGCTGGTTGGTCTTGTGCCGATTCGCGGATTGGCCGCATCGTGTCACTCGAGCTCGTAATGGCTTTGCGGGAGGCGGCGCCATCAGTGTTGTCAAACCGTCCCTCGTGTAGAGGGGGTCGGGGAGAAGTGTTCGCTGGTGGCGCCAAGCTCCGCCGGGTCGGCCCCACGACGTCCGCCATCGGCGCGCCTACTGTATTGTCGAGCCGGTCCACCTCGTGTAGAGGGGGGGATCGGGGAGAAGCGTTTGCAGTCGCAGGTTGCGGTCCGTGACGCGGACGTAGTGTGGGCCGGGGGGTTACATTCAGGTCGGAATGCGAGGATGCGCGGCGATGTAAAAGTCGGTCCGCGCTCCACACTCACGGTAAAATTTCGATGTTGCTATCCAGGCTCCCCCCCCTCGGGGGGGAGAGGCCCCTGCCTGATTCTGACGTCTGTCTGATTCTTCCCTGGTGGTGCGCATGGATCCCGATGCCGCTGGCCCTGCTATCTTGACGTGTCGTCTGGTGGCCCTGGGGGGCGCGGCGGTTCGGGGAGCGAGGACGTCGTCGTGGCGGAGCCCGAGTGGACTCGTGGCGAGGGGCGTAAATCCTCCCTTGGCCTACCCTTTAGGAGTCGCGGAAGGAGACGGTGTGGAGTGGGGAGAAAAGGTATTGACTCGGAAGCTTTATGGAGGGTTCTAACGTGCGAGCCTGCGAGCCATATTTTGAGAAGCGCGACTTGGTGCCCATCCGGAGTAGTCTAAAGACCTATCATCACATAGGTCGGGGCTGGTCGGGACGGGCACCCGGTGACGTGGATCATGGATGCAGTGTCTTAAGGTTGTGCCTGGTATGTCCAAGCTCAATGCTTCCAAGCGAGAGTTTTCCGCCTGAAGTTGTATCCACGAAGCACCCGATCGCGAAGCGGGTCTTGTAACAGTCGGGGGGCGTAAGGGCGGTGGTCGAGTGCCGCGGGAATATGAGGGGGATGCGACGGGGGCACATTCGTTCCCTGGACGGCTGTGTTGCTCGGGCGGCTGGATGATGGATGGGGGTGGTGTAGGAGGCGGTGTGTCGGCGCGTGTCTGTCGGTGGGCAGGTGCTTCTGGGTGGGGTCATATGCATATGGTATATATGGGGAAGCTGCTGTCGTGTCTCGTGTTGGGCTTGGGGGGCGCAGCGGTTCGGGGATGGACTAACCGGGTGGTTGTTTCTGCCTTGGCGGGACTCGTGGCGAGGGCCTACTTGCTGGAGCCTTCCCATTGGGGCTTTCGGGAACGGGATGGTGCGGACGGGGTGAGCGATGATGATATGGATGGTTGGTGATTACTACTTCGCGGCAACTGGAGGATGCCTGATGATGTGGGGACGGTTCTAACGTACGAGCACATGTAGCCTATGAACCCGTCGGTTTTGGCCCCCTTGGTATCGCGTTTGGATACTTCAACACACAGTTGGTCGAGCACCAGAACTCAGATAACCAGTCGAGCTGCATACCTGCTTAATGAACGAATGAACGAAGAAGTATATAATACTATTGGGGCGCCGCTGAGAGGACGGTGGCGCCTGCCCGGGTATATCGCCCCCGCCGTGTAACAACGGTTTTGGGGATGATGCGATGGACTCGGGAGAGAGAGAGAGAGAGGATGAAAGACTCCTCTCCCTTCTTCGCAGTGGACACCTTCTCATAAGAGAATCACACGAAGGCAGACGACTGGAAACTTTGAGGGGAAAGCGCGGCGGGAGTTGAAGAAAAGGGGCGTCGTTCATTCAGACGGAGGGCGTCGGTGTCTTAGGGTTGCTCCGGAAGATCCAGCAAAATGGGTACGGCGGTAAGAATTCCTCCAGCGGAGTGGTATCACATTGCACAAACCTGAAGTAGTAATAAAAAAACAAAAAAGAAGTTGTTGTTAGTTGTTGATCATCATCCTCGAAGCACCGGATCCGGGAGAGTGAGCCTTTTTTGGGGGGGTGAAGGTGGGGACGGTTGAGTGTTGCGGGAACACGATGGGGGGGAACGGCGCGCGGGGACATTCGTCCTCGGATGGCTGTGTCGACCGGGCCGGGCACTTGGGCGCTCGGTTGGCGGACACAATAATAGCGATGATATGACGACCGCCGAGTGGTGGCTGGCGATCGCAGGCATGGCGCCGCCCGATCGGGGTGCGTGGCACTTGGGAGAATGAGGAAGGAAGGAAAAGGGAGGGGGGCCGTACTTTGGAGAGGAATAGCTACCTGGTTGATCCTGCCAGTAGTCATATGCTTGTCTCAAAGATTAAGCCATGCATGTGTAAGTATAAACTCTTTTGTACTGTGAAACTGCGAATGGCTCATTAAATCAGTTATAGTTTCTTTGATG
>DASVGG010000050.1:0-4830 GCA_036379655.1 Pyrinomonadaceae bacterium | reverse complement strand
CGCGCGCCACGCGCGGCGGCCGGTCCACGTCACGCGACCACACGCTGGCGGACAACCCGTACTCGCTGTCGTTGGCAAGCTGCACCGCTTCCGTCTCCGTGTCGAAGACCTGCATCGTCAGCACCGGCCCGAAGACTTCCTGCTGTACTATCGGCAGACTGGAATCCGTCACTTCAAGAAGAGTCGGCCGATAAAAAGCACCCTTCGCCAGCGGCCCTTCCGTCGCGGGGCCGCCGCGCACGATGACTTTCGCGCCGGCCGCGATGGCCTCCTCGACCATCCTGTTCACGCGCTCCACGTTCGGCCTGTTGATGAGAGGCCCCATCTCGCTGCGCGGGTCGGACGCCGGGCCGACCCTGACCTTCTCCAGTCGCTCCGCCAGCGCGGTGCGGAACCGCTCCGCAATCCCCCGCTGGACGATGGCGCGACTGCCGGTCATGCAGAACTGGCCCGCGAAGACGGTCAGCCCCGCCGCGACCTTCGCCACGGCGGCGTCGAGGTCGGCGTCGTCAAAGATCACCATCGGCGCCTTGCCGCCCAGTTCCAGGCCGAACCGTTTGAGACGGGCCGCGCCGACGGCGGAGATCGCCCGCCCCGTCCGTGTGCTGCCGGTGAAGCTGATGACCGGCACGTCCGGGGATTCGACCAGGTACTCCAGCCCCTCACGCCCGCCGGTAAGAATGTTGACCGCGCCGGGAGGCAAGCCGTCGGTCTCGGAAATCACCTCGCCGATGAGGGCGTTCACCTGCGCGGTCTCTTTCGGCAGGATGACGACGGCGGTGCAGCCGGCGGCCAGCGCCGGCGCCAGCGAGCGAATCCCCAGCGCGATGGGCGCGTTCCACGGCGCGAAGATGCCCGCCACGCCGACCGGCTGGCGGATGACAACCGAGAGGCGGTCCTTACCCACCTCGGCGGCGCGGCCGTACTCCGTCAACGCCAGGGCGGCGTTGAAACGCAGATTGGGGGGGACGGTGCCCGCTTCGAACCGCGCGTCCGGGAGGACCTTGCCGACCTCGGTGGCCAGCAGCCGGGCCAGGTCCTCGGCGCGAGCCTCGAATCGCGCGGCCATCGCGTTGAGCACACGGGCGCGCAGCGGTCGGTTGTCCTTCCAGTCCGCCTCCCGGAATGCCCGCAGCGCCGCGCTCACGGCCAGTTCGGCCTCCCTGCCGCCGCCCTTCGCGTAGCTGCCTATGACCTCGCCCGTCGCCGGGTTGGTGCTTGCCAGGTGTTCACCTGAATCCAGCCACTTGCCACCGATCCAGTGCGCGGCAGTCCCGCCACTCAGCCCCCCCGGAACCAAAAGCTCCGTTTGCTTGATTGCTGACATGGAGACGCACTCCTTTCTGGATTTCACCTACGCGATGATTACGTATGCGAAGGTAATACTTCGGCGGCGGGGTTTCTATTAGACCTTGGTATCAATCCGCGGGATTTCTCTCATACCTCAGTATGAGTCTGCCGTGCGGTCGGGCACAGAACTGATACCAAAGGATGAGAGACAGTCGCGGGTGGACGGCGCATGCTGAGCCCGGCCGAGATGAAGGCCGCGCCGGGCTCGGTGCAGGCGATGTACAAACTGGAGAAGTATGTGCAGGAGTCGGGGCTGGAGCACTCGCTGCTCGAACTCGTTAAGACGCGCGTCTCGCGGATCAACGGCTGCGCCTTCTGCCTCGACATGCACACCAAGGACGCGCGCCGCGCGGGCGAGAGCTGGCGACCGCTTGAACAGCAGGAGGTTCCCATGAGTGAAGAAGATTTGCAGTTGTTGATAACACTGGATGACCCGTGGAATGCTCAAGAGTGGAAGGTATCGAAGCAGCTCACATGATAAGGAAGGGGTAGGTCAAAAGGTTAGACCGCAGAGATTCGGTAGAGCAGGCAAAGTGGCCGTGTTGCGAAAACCGCTAAAGGCCAGCGAGGGTTCGTGAGTTGCATCCTCATTATGCGGCGACCCCGAAGAGGCTTGCGACGAACTTCGCCTGCCCCGCCGATTCTCTTCCGTCTAGCCTTTTCACTTGTCCCTTCCTCATCATGTGCAGCGACTCGATCCCTTCCAGCGTCCGCTCAGTTGTGTGCAATGATCGGAAGCATTGCGCCGCTCGCCACCTCCTTCGAATCGCGCGGTGGTCTTGCTCAATTATGTTGTTAAGGTACTTGACGCGCCGAAGCTTACAATCAGCAGGCAAGACTTTCTCTTCAACAGAGGTGGCGCAGGCTTCCGGCCAGGAGGCGTGCTTGTCCGTGCCGATAGTAAAGGGTAGGCGACGGTGGTCGGCCCTCATTAGCCTCTTGAAGAACCGTTTTGCCGTGGAAACGTCACGCTTCGCGCTCTTGCATGAACTCGATGTCCAAGCGGTAAGAGGTGCCGCTCATCTTCAAGTGTGGCCGCAGCCTCTTGTTGATCTCCGGCGCGTAGCACTGTACCCATCTGAAGACGGTGACGTGATCGACCGAGAGGCCGCGCTCGCTCATCATCTCCTCCAGATCACGGTAGGAGAGTGAGTAGCGGCAATACCACCTGACGCACAAAAGAATCACGTCCGGGGCGTAGTGGCGCCACTTGAAGGGCGAGGAGTTACGCTTCATATACAGACCTGATAAGTCTTGCTAGGAGATCGTGAGGGACGGATTATAGCCGAGAAGCGGTTCTCGCAACAGAACCATCCTGCGGCAGTCGTTGAAGCCGAAGGTGAAGGAATTTCCGTCCTTGTCGGCGGCGAAGAAAGTCCTGTCCTGCTTCCCCAGGCTGAACTTCCAGCCGTCGTTCCTGAGCCTTTCCGCGTACTTGTCGTGCAGCTCGAAATACTCGGTGCCGTTGTAGGTGAGGTAGGCGTTCTTATCTCCGTCCCAGGTGCAGACCGTGCCCCCTTCGAGGAGCGGGAGTTTGGCCTGAGCCCAACTGGCCGGCAACTGTCGGCCTTCACACGAGAGGCCGTCGCCACAACCCGCCACGCTAAGGACTCCCGCGAACAGAAGTAAGACCGGTATCAACCGCATTGACGTAGACTTTTTCATCACGACTCCTCGCGTTGCTCTCCGGTGAATGACGTTCAAGGCGCGGGCGCGAAGCCCCGAGGCGGGTTGCCGTAGAAGGCGTCGGTCTTCCACGCGGCTTTGTTCAGCGGGCCGTCCTGTGCGCCGATGATCTGGACGGGCACGATGACGCCGGACAAACGCTCGCCGTCGTCCCGTACCCTGTAAAGCAGCGGGACGCCGCCGGAGAAGTTGCCGTCGGAACCGACGTTGAACTTGATCGAGCGCGCCAGCTCGTCATTCCACAGCACCTTGATCTCGTACTCGCCGGGGTTCGACATCACGCGGTGGCGCGTGTCGTCCTTGTTCCCCTTCTCACTGACGATGGCGGTGTTGAGCCTGCACTCGACGAGGTGCCAGACGGGGGCGGGCTTGACCGAGCGGATGTAGGCGTCCCCGACCTCCGCCCTGTCGTTGCAGCTCGCCTTGTCGGTGCCCTCGTAGTCCAGCTCCTTGCCCTTGTAGAACAGGTGCGGCTTGATGTTGTAGGCGCTCCCGCGCACCCAGAACGCGGTGTAGAGGTAGTTCTCCTCCGGGGCATAGTAGACGTAGCCGACGGGCAGGGCCCAGTCGTGGACGGGATAGTAGAAGGCTCTCCTGGCGCGCTCGGCGGGCGTGCCTTCGTCGCCGGGTGCCTTCTCTATTTTGACCTTGCCGGTGAAGAGTGTCTCGTCGGTGCCCTTCAGCTCGTTTCGCATCTTGATGGCGAAGGGGAACAAGCCCGTCGCCGTCGTGCCTTTATCCTCGGGGAAGTCCGGGCCGCCACACTGGTAGTAGTTGCTCTGCGAGCCACCCACCCATTTACAGTCCATCTCGGCCCAGGGGGCGCCGCCCGGCAGCGAGACCGTGGCGTGGTACTGTGTGCCGCTCGGGATCGGCCCGTTAGTGTCGAACTTGATGACGGGCGTCCAGCTATAGGTGCTGCCGTCACCTTTGTAGGACGTGACCGTTCTTGGGGTCACCGAGACGAGGTTTTTCAGGACGGCGATTCCGCCCTGCCCGGCGCCACGACGAGGCCGCACGGCAGTTAGAGGCGCTCGCCGCGATGGAGCCGCGCAGCGCCGTCGGCCGCTTCTGGCTGGTCGGCGGGCTGGCCGCGCGGGGGAATCACACGGCGGCGTTCGAACGGCTGGCGAGGTTTCAAAAGTCAGCGGGATTTGACGAGGAAACCATGCGGCTTTTTAAGACCGCATACCAGGCGTCGGGCTGGCAGGGGGTTTTGCGCGAGCAGGCGAAAAGATTTGATAGAGACAACCCGGCTTTCATCTTCGGCGCGTACGTCTACGCCCCGATGGGGGATAAAGAGAGGGCGTTCGTATATCTCGAAAAGGCGTATCAGCGTCGCGAGAATATGATCGTTTATCTCAAAGTCGCCCCGTGGTTCGATTCCCTGCGCGACGACCCGCGCTACGACGCACTGACGAAACGCCTCAGGCTGCAATAAAGATAATCGGCGCGCATTCTACGGCGCCATCTCCGAAACAGTGCCGGGCGGCTGACTGGGAGAATGCGGCGTGAACTCCCTGATGTTCGGGCGGCGACGGAGCGACGATGCGAGTGGGTCTCAAGACAAACTGAGAGGACGAGCGCGGGCGACGCCCGCCGGTCATCCTTAACCTGGGCGTGACACCGACCTCATTCGTAACTCGGCTGAGGTGTGGCGATCACATAGATCGTTTCAATGATATAACCGGCGCATGAGCGACTCAACGCAGGTGCTCCAAGCCCGCCGCAAGTGAATCAGCCTCTACGAAGAGACCGGTGATCCTGGACTCGTCTGCCGCCGTTGCGGCATCT
>DASVGG010000049.1:0-166633 GCA_036379655.1 Pyrinomonadaceae bacterium | reverse complement strand
GTCTTCCACTCAGTCCTCAGTCCTCGGCACTCAGTACTTTCCTAAGCGGCGACGGTCTCGGCCTTGAGCTTCTCGGCCTGGTAGTGCGTGACGAGGGCGTTGATGAATTCGTCGAGCGCGCCCTCCATGACGAGGTCGAGCTGGTGGACGGTGAGCTGGATGCGGTGGTCGCTGACGCGGTTCTCCTTGAAGTTGTAGGTGCGAATCTTCTCGGAGCGGTCGCCGGAGCCGACCATCGAGCGGCGCTCGCTGGCCTGCGCCTCGTGCTGTTTCTGCTCTTCCAACTCTTGCAGGCGCGCGCGCAGGACGCGCATCGCCTTCTCGCGGTTCTTGATCTGCGACTTCTCGTCCTGCATCGAGACGACGACGCCCGTCGGCATGTGCGTGATGCGCACGGCCGAGTAGGTCGTGTTCACGCTCTGCCCGCCCGGCCCCGATGAACAGAAGGTGTCGATGCGGAGGTCGTTCTGGTTGATCTTCACGTCAACCTCTTCGGCCTCGGGCAGCACGGCGACGGTGACGGCGGAGGTGTGGATGCGCCCCGAGGTCTCCGTCTGCGGCACGCGCTGAACGCGGTGGACGCCCGACTCGTGCTTGAGCTTCGAGTAGACCTTGTCGCCGGCGATGGAGGCGACGGCTTCTTTAAGGCCGCCGATGCCGGACTCGGAGGCGTCGAGAATCTCCATCTTCCAGCCCTGACGCTCGGCGTAGCGGCCGTACATGCGCAGCATCTCGGCGGCGAAGAGCGTCGCCTCGTCGCCGCCCGTGCCGGCGCGGATTTCGAGGATGACGTTCTTCTCGTCGTTCGGGTCGCGCGGCAGCAGCAGCACGCGCAGGTCTTCCTCGACCTTCTCCAGACGCTCTTCGAGCGCGGTCATCTCGGAGCGCGCCATCTCGCGCATCTCCTCGTCCTCTTCGAGGTCGAAGAGGTCTTTGGCGTCCGACAGCTCCGACTTAATCTGCTTCCACTCGCGGTACTTCGACACCATCTCGCCCATGCCGCGATGCTGCTTGTTGAGCTTCGCGTAGTTCGCGGGGTCGTTGTAGACCTCGGGCTGTGAAAGCTCTTCGGTCAGGGCCTCGTAACGCGCTTCGATCTGTTCGAGTTTGTCTAGCATGGCTGTTTACGATAAAGGCGCGGGCGCGGCTTCGGCGAGTTGCGGCTCAAGCTTCAGGGACTCCTTGAGCGCGACGATGGCGACTTCGAGTTGCTGGTCGTCGGGCTCCTTGGTCGTGATGTTCTGGAGCCAGACGCCGGGGAGCGTGATGAGCTTGAAGATGAAGCCGCCCTCCTTCTTCGCCGAGAGCCGGATGATCTCGTAGGAGAGGCCGGCGACGATGGGGATGAACGCGACGCGGACCGCGATGTTGTAGGCGAACGAACTGAACGAGACGACCGAGAAGAGCACGATGGAGACGAGCATGACGACCATCAGGAAACTCGTCCCGCAGCGCGGGTGCTGGCGCGGCTGGACGCGCGCGTTCTCGACCGAGAGCGGCAGCCCCGACTCCCAGTTGAAGACCGTCTTGTGCTCCGCCCCGTGGTACTCGAAGACGCGCCGGATGTCCTTCGAGAGCGAGAAGCTCGAAATCATCAGGATGAAGATCGCCATCCTGATGAGGCCGTCGATGAGGTTGAAAGAGACGTTCGGCTTCACCGGCTTCAGGTAGCCACGGACGCTCTCGTACGCGCGCGTGTACCACGGCGCGTCCGCCGTCTGTGCGGCGGCCTGCGTCGCGTCGGTCGTGGCGGCGGCGTCGGCCGTCCGCGCCTGCTGCACGTTGGTGGTCGGCGTGGTCGCGCCGCGCTCGGCCCAGCCCATGCCGATGAAGAGCGCGTTGGTGAGCACGAGCGGCGCGACGACGAAAAGCAGCACGTTGAAGACGAGCGCGAACGCTATCGAGCCGAAGGCCGCGGCCGAGCCGCGCTTCAACTCGTCCTCGGGGCGCTTCTTTGTCGGGACGGGGAAGAGGCCGGGGATGCCGCCGGTGATGCCCGCGAAGTCGCCCTCGCCCTCGACGACGGCGGGCGTGAGCGCGACCGCTTTGGCCGTCTCCTCCTCCTCGACGAAGGCTTCGGCGGCGGAGTAGTTGAGCGCCTTGATGCCGAGCGCCATCGACTGGATGAGCACGGCCGCGCCGCGCAGCACCGGCCACTTCAGCGCCGGATACTTGTCGCTCCACTTCGGCAGGCTCGCGCCCGTGTGCGTGATGGTGCCGTCGGGACGGCGCACCGCGATGGCGTACGCACTGGGCGTGCGCATCATCACGCCCTCGATGACGGCCTGGCCGCCGACAATCAGGTCTTTTTCGCTGGCGCTCATGTTCACTCCGTGAAGTAAATCGTGAATGGTAAATCGTAAATGGATAGGTCACGCTCGGCGCGAATCGCCTGTTAGTAAACTACCATTTACTGTTCACCATTTACCATCCACCAAAGAAAGACGCCGACCTTCGGTGGCGGCGCTTCTTTCGTCGTCCCTCGCGGGGAGAAAGAGGTCGGCCGCGGGCGCGGAAGGTCGGCGTCCGGGTTTAGGGTAGCTAATACTGGCGGCGTCGGATCGGTGTCATGGACACTGGCCGAAGGGCTCAGGCGTTGGCGGTCTCGGCCGGGGCCGGGGCCTCGGTCTTCTTGCCGTAACGCTTGTTGAAGCGGTCAACGCGGCCGGCCGTGTCGATCAGCTTCTGCTTGCCCGTGAAGAACGGGTGACACTCCGAGCAGATTTCGATGTGGAGGTCGTCCTTCTTCGTCGAGCGCGTCTTGAACTCGTTGCCGCAGGCGCAGTGGACGTTGATCTCGTGGTAGTCGGGGTGAATTCCTTGCTTCATTTCTCTTTCCTCTCAGATAGCGGGCCGCGTGCGGCCTCGAACAAAGCCCCATCTTAGCGGCGCTCATCGCGCATCGTCAAGTTGTGCAAGGACTTGGATGCACGAACTTGCGCGCCGATTGCCCGCGCTTTCAGGGAGGGGCGGCGCGCGTGTCGGGTCTGTTGACACGCGTCGAAACCGCGTGTTACAAACGCAGCGAACACACCTTTGAAGCTTTTCCGTTAGAGTACCTTGAAAGTTATACAAGCCGCACTCATAAGCGAGTAGGGACGCGCGTTGTTCCCCGAGCTACGTCCTTACACGAGAGTCGAACCTCTAGGACGCGATGACGGACGAACCCAAAAACCCTCCGGAATCCGGCGATACCTCACCGTCTGAAAGCGACGAAACACGCCGCGCGGCAGATACATCTCCAAACGAAGGCAAAGCGCCGGGCTCTCCTACGGCCCACGAAGACGCAGGAGAGCTTCCGCCGCCGCCCGACGCCGAACAGCCGCGACCCACGCCCGAGAGTCAGGCGGCTCTGACCGGCAAAGCGCCCTCGGGCAGTTCCACTTCAGGCACGACCGTCCCGGCCTCCACGGGCGCAGCAGAAAAGAGTCCAGCCCCTCCGTCGAAGCCGAAACCCGCAGCCCCGCCCGCGAACGAAACCCCCGAAGAGAAGAAGGCACGTCTCGAACGCATCATCGCCGAGGCGAAGGCCAGGAAGGAGGCCGCCGCCGCCGCCGCGCAGGCCGAAGGCGAAGGCGCGCAAGCGGTTGCGGGGGGAGGGGAGGCGCCGCCGCCCGGCGGTAAGTCGCCGGAGGTCGGCGACCCTTTGAAAAGTCCTTCGCAAGCGGACCTCGAACGCGCCGCCAAGATTGCGGGAGCAAAGGCGCGCGCCGCCGCCGCGAAAGAGGCCGCCGCCGCCGAGAAGCCCGCCGCACCGGTCTCGACGGGCGCGGCCGGGGCGGGCGTCCCGAAGCCGCCCGTCAAGAAGAAGGACGAAGGGCCGAAGCCCGTCGAGTCACCCGACCACCCACTGTTCAAGCGACTGCGCGAGCGCTTCGGCGACGCGGTCGAGAGCGCCTTTACCTTCGTCAACCAACTCTCGATTCACGTCCGCGCCGACTCCATTGTCGAAGTCTGCAAGGCGCTGCGCGACGACGCGGAGACGCCGTTCGACTATCTCTCGGACCTGACCTGCGTCCACTGGCCCGACCGCGAGGAGACGCCGTTCGAGGTCGTCTACAACCTCTACTCCATCTCGAAGAACGAGCGCGTGCGTCTGAAGGCCGCGACGGGCGAGGCGGGCATCGACAGCGTCACCAACGTCTGGCCCACCGCCAACTGGATGGAGCGCGAGGCGTACGACCTGTTCGGCGTCGTCTTCAACAACCACCCCGACCTACGGCGCCTGCTCCTGCCGAAGGACTGGGACGGCCACCCGTTGCGCAAGGACTACCCGCTGGAGTTCATGGAGAACCAGTGGACGACGCGCCACCTGCCGGAGTTCAACGAAGTCCAGCGCGAGCAGTTGGCGCAGCGCCGCGCCTACGGCCTCGAAATCCTCCAGACGCCCGACGAGCGGCGCATCCGCGAAATCTTCCGCGACGGGCGCGACCCGCTGCCGAAGGAGCACAAGTAAGACGCATGCACCCGAAAGACCTCGCCGCCAAGTACGAAGTGAAGGTCTTCGACAGCCCCACGGCCGCCGAAGCCGCAGGCTTCCGACTCGGCCAGCGCATGAGCCCCCGCAACGTCTGGAACCGCGACTCCGCCGCCTCCGCCATCCTCTTCGACCTGCTCGGCAAGAGAAAAAGGGGCGAAGTCTCGGAGGTCGCGCTCATCCTCGAAGTCAACGCGGTCGCGGGAGCGTTTAAGGGAAACGATGAAGTATGAACGATGAACGATGAACTGAAGACAAAAGGTCTTCAGTTCATCGTTCATCGTTCCGAGTTCATAGTTCAGATCATGCACCAAGTAGAAGTAGCGACGACGCAGGAGACCTTACTCGACAACCCCGAGATGGTCTTGAACATGGGGCCGCAGCACCCCTCGACGCACGGGGTGCTGCGCGTCGTCCTGCGCCTCGACGGCGAGACCGTCATCGACCTCGACTGCGACATCGGCTTCCTCCATCGCGGGATGGAGAAGATCGCCGAGAACCGCCTCTACCCGATGATCGCGCCCTACTGGGACCGGCTCGATTACATCGCGGCCGTCTCGAACGGTCTCGTCTGGGTCGAGACCGTCGAGCAGATGCTCGGGCTCGAAGTACCCGCGCGCGCGCACTACATCCGCACGATTCTCACGGAACTCAACCGCATCTCCTCGCACCTGCTCTGGCTCGCCACGCACGCGCTCGACATCGGGGCGTTCACGGTGCTGCTCCACGCGCTGCGCGAGCGCGAGGAGATTCTGAAGATTTTCGAGCAGCAGTTCGGCGCGCGTCTCACCTGCCACGCGTGGCGCATCGGCGGGATGCCGAACGACGCCTACGAAGGCTTTACGGAGGACGTGCAGCAGTTCGTCGATAACTTCCCGGCCCGCATCGACCAGTACGAGACGCTGCTCTCCGAGAACCGCATCTGGCTCGGCCGCACCGTCGGCATCGGCGTGATTTCGGCCGCCGACGCCATCGCCATCGGGCTCTCCGGCCCGGCGCTGCGCGGCTCGGGCGTCGCGTGGGACATACGCAAGTCGCGCCCCTACGCGGCCTACGCCGACCTCGACTTCGACGTGCCGGTCGGCGAGAACGGCGACACCTACGACCGCTACCTCGTCCGCATCGAAGAGATGCGACAGTCGCGCCGCATCGTCCAGCAGGCTCTGAAGCAACTGCCCGACGGCCCCGTCAACGCCAAGGTTCCGAAGGTCATCAAGCCGCCCGTGGGCGACTACTACCACTCCATCGAAGGGCCGAAGGGCGAGATCGGCTGTTACCTGGTGAGCGACGGCACGAGCCGCCCGTACCGCGTTCGCGTCCGCCCGCCGTGCCTCATCAACCTCCAGGCGTTGCGGCAGATGTGCGTCGGCCACCTCGTCGCCGACGTGGTCGCCATCATCGGCACGCTCGACATCGTGTTAGGAGAGATAGACAGATAGATGGCCGAGGTCATCCGACTACCCGTGCAGAAGATGACGCGCGAGGCGTTCGCGCCGTACGGCGTGCTGCTCGACCGGCGCGGGTCCATCGACGTGGACATCGGGATGGGCGTGCCGTCCATCACGGGCGCGACGGCCGACCCGCGCCCCTTCAAGTTCGACTTCATGGCGCGCCATCGCCACACGATGCAGGTCTTCTCGCCGCTCGCCGGCTCGCAGGCCGTCATCTGCGTGGCGCCGCCCAACGGGCTCGACGCGCCCGACGCGGACAAGGTCGTCGCCTTCCTCGTCGAAGGCCGCCTGCCCTACGCATACTTCCGTGGCACATGGCACACGCCGCCCTTCGCCACCGGCGAGTGGTACTCCTACCTCGTCGTGGACCGCAAGGGCACGCTCGACGAAGACCTTGAACTGGTGGACATGCGCGTCGCCCGCGCCTGCACGTTTGAGATTGATCTGTAAGCCTCTGTGACCTTTGTGCATGCCTTCGTGTCCTCCGTGGTTAGCTTCGGGCACTCTTAAACCACGAAGGTCACGAAGGATTTCACAGAGGACACGAAGGGTTTAGGCTTCTATGTTCGCACTCTTCGCACCCCCGAGCTTCTTGGACGACCTCCTGCTGCGGTTCTTCAGCGAGGAGACGGTCAACTACGTCGTCTGGCCCTTCATACAGATCGGCGCGGTCATCACGCTGGTCGCCGTGTGGGCGCTGTACGCGAGCTATCTTGAGCGGAAGATTTCGGCGTTCATGCAGGCGCGTCTGGGGCCGATGCGCGTCGGCAAGTGGGGACTGTTGCAGCCCATCGCCGACGCCGTCAAGCTCCTCACCAAGGAAGACCTCGTGCCGGAGAAGGCCGACCCGTACATCTTCCGTTACGCGCCCTACATCTCGGTCGCGGCGACGTTCATCACCTTCTCGGTCGTGCCGTTCGCGCCGAACTGGGGCGTCATCACGGACGTGAACATCGGGCTGCTCTTAGTCCTTTCGATTTCGTCCGTCGGGGTGCTGGCGCTCATCCTCGCCGGGTGGTCTTCAAACTCGAAGTACGCGCTGCTGGGCGGCCTGCGCTCGTCGGCGCAGATGGTCTCGTACGAGGTCTCGATGGGGCTCTCGCTCATCGGCGGACTGATGTTCGCGCGGACGCTCTCGTTGTCGGGCATCACGATGGCGCAGGCGACCGACGGGCCTCTGCCGTACATCTTCTACCAGCCGCTCGCCTTCGTCATCTTCCTCATCAGCGGCATCGCCGAGAACAACCGCGCGCCGTTCGATCTGCCCGAGGCCGAGTCGGAACTGGTCGCGGGCTTCCACACGGAATATTCGGGGATGCGCTGGTCGCTCTTCTTCATGGCCGAGTACGCGGCGATGGTGGTGGTGGCGGCCGTGGCGACGACCGTTTTCTTAGGCGGCTGGTACTTCCCCGGCGTGCTCTGGCTCGCGGGCGGCTACGGCAATCTCTACATCTTCCTGAGCCTCGTCGTCTTCTTCGTCAAGATGGCGCTGCTGCTCTACCTCTACTTCTGGCTGCGCTGGACGTTCCCGCGCTACCGCTACGACCAGTTGATGGACCTCGGCTGGAAGTGGATGATTCCGGCCTCGCTTCTCAACATCGTGTGGACGGCCGTGACGATCTTCACCTTGCAGGCGCTCAACGCCTCGGGCACGCTCGCGACGCTTGAGCCGGCGCGGCCGGGCGAGGCGCTGCTGGCGCGCGGGCTCAACCTGACACCGGAGGGGAAGGGCGTCGCCGTCGCGTTCGGCGTGGCGGGGCTCTTCATCGCGGCGCTCTTCCTCGCCTACCTCAACCGCCGCTCGCGCGATTTCAACCTCAAGACGCAGCGGCGCGAGATAAAACTCGTGGACGTGCCGAAGGGCGCGCCAGCGGTCGCGACGACCGCCGCCGCAGCGGAGAACGCATAGGTCACAGAAGGGTTCGGGAGAGGTCGTATGCCTTTAGTAAAAGTTCCGCAGGCCGGTTGGGGCGAGAGGCTGAAGCGCTTCTTCATGGCCGACATGTTTAAGGGGATGTGGCTGACGCTGAAGTACAACGTCGGCGCGCTGACGGACAAGAATTCCGTCAGCGGCTACGGCATCTACACCGAGCAGTACCCGTCGGTGCGCCCGCAGGTCGCGCCGCGCTTCCACGGCGCGCCGCGCCTGAACATGGACCCGGAGACGCACGAGAGTCTCTGCATCGCCTGCAACCTCTGCGCGCTGGCCTGCCCCGAGGACTGCATCGACGTGATCGCGATGGACATCGAGATGACGGTCGGCGGCAAGCCGCGCAAGAAGAAGGTGCTCGACGAGTTCATCTTCGACACCTCGCGCTGCATGTTCTGCGCGCTCTGCCAGGAGGCGTGCCCCACGGCCTGCCTTGAGTTGACGCAGGAGTTCGAGCTCGCCACCTACTCGCGCGCCGGCTTCGTCTGGAACCGCGAGATGCTTGAGCAGGGGCGCGAGTCGCGCAAGTTCGAAGCTTAAATCTTATGGTCTTATCGGGCTGGGAAAGCGTCTTCTTCTGGGTCTTCGCGCTGGCGGCGCTGGTGGCGGGGCTGCTGACGGTGATGGCGCGCAACGCCGTGCACTCGGCGCTGTTCCTCATCTCGGCGCTCGTCTCGGTGGCGGCGCTCTTCGTGCTGCTCGGCGCGGAGTTCATCGCGGGCGTGCAGATTCTGGTCTACGTCGGCGGGGTGATGGTGCTCTTCCTGTTCGTCATCATGCTCGTCAACGTCTCGGCCGAGGAGCGCGGGAGCGAGGAGTTGTTCAATCGACCGGGTCAGACGGCCGCCGCCGTCTGCTTCGTCGCGCTGCTCGTCCTCGGGCTCTTCTACGCCATCAACCAGTCGGCCGGGCGCTTCGTGCCCGACCCGGACGCGCCGGCCGCCTCGCGCCGCGACACCGACGAACGGGGCCTGCGCCAGGCCGAGACGCGCGTCTCGAAAATTTCCGAGGACACGCAGCGCGTCGGCGCGAGCCTCTACCGCTTCGGCGCGCTCCCGTTCGAGATCGCGAGCGTGCTGCTGCTGGTCGCCATCGTCGGGTCGGTCCTGCTCGCGCGCACGTCGAAGCAGGAGTTGGCCCACGACGACGTAGACCCGAGCCGTATCCCGGAGCTTTCGGCGGCGGGCGAGCTGACCCCGGCCGAGATCGAGGCCGCCTCGCGCGCGAAAGCCTTCGAGGTCTAACCCGAGAAGTTAAGACTTATGAACAGCCTTTTCACACCGGCGCTCTTACTCCTGCAAGGGGGACTCTTCGACAACATGCGGCAGGGGATAGAGCACCCGGACCTCTCGAAGTTCCTCATCATCGGGGCGCTGCTCTTCACCATCGGCGTGGCCGGCGTGCTGACGCGCCGCAACATCATCGTCATCTTCATGTCGATTGAGTTAATCCTGAACGCGGCGAACCTCAACTTCATCGCCTTCTCGCGTTACCTGCAAGAGACCGGCCACGCAAACGCCGTCGCCGGCCAGGTCTTCACGGTCTTCATCATCGTCGTCGCCGCCGCCGAGGCGGCCATCGGCCTCGGCCTCGTCATCGCGCTCTACCGCAACCGCGAGACGATCTTCGTGGACAAGATTGACCTGCTGAAGTGGTAAATAGTGAACAGTAAATAGTGAATGGAGACAGCGTTTCTTACCCTTCACTATTTACCATTCACCATTCACTAAATCTTATGCATAAGTACATCTGGCTCGTCCCCCTCCTGCCGCTGTTGGGCGCGGCCATCAACGGGCTGCTGGGTCGGCGGTTCCGCTTTTCGGAGCGCGTAGTCGGCGCGGTCGGCGTCGGCTCGGTGGCGCTCGCGTTCCTCATCAGCCTCGCGGCGGTCATCTCTTACGGCTCGAACGTGTGGCCTCGGCCTTACGTGACGAGCGAGGACGGCGCGTTCTCCTACACGTGGATTCCGGGCGGCGCGGTCGAGCTGACCGAGGGGCTTGAGGCGCGCGCGCGGATGGAGGGCGGCCGCCTGATGGACGAGGAGGCGGCGCGCAAGGCGAAGGAGGAGAACATCCAGCCGGGCGAAGGCGTTCTCGTCGCGCGCCCACACGTCGAGCCGAAGCGCGGCGCGGGCGCGGTGCTCGACGTGGAGTGGAGTTATCAGTTAGACGCGCTCTCCTCCATCTTCATGCTCGTCGTGACGGGCGTCGGGCTGTGCATCTTCGTCTTCGCGACGGGATACATGCACGGCGACAAGGGCTTCTATCGCTTCTTCGCATACCTCGGGCTCTTCATGTTCTCGATGCTCATCCTCGTGATGGGCTCGAACTTCATGATGATGTTCGTCGGGTGGGAGGGCGTCGGGCTCTGCTCGTACCTGCTCATCGGTTACTACTTCGACCGCAAGGAGGCGGGCGACGCGTCGCGCAAGGCTTTCATCACGAACCGCATCGGCGACTTCGGCTTCGCGCTCGCGGTCTTCGGCGTCATCGCGACCTTCGGCACGACGCAGTACACGGCCGTCTTCGAGCAGGCGCGCACGTTCCCCGTCGAGGCGTTTTCGAGCATCGGCCCCGCGTGGGGCATCATGTCGTGGATCGCGCTCGGTCTCTTCATCGGCGCGTGCGGCAAGTCCGCGCAGATACCTCTGTACGTGTGGCTGCCGGACGCGATGGCCGGGCCGACTCCGGTCTCGGCGCTCATCCACGCCGCGACGATGGTGACGGCCGGGCTCTACATGTTGACGCGGTGTAACGTCATCTTCCAGCACTCGCAGGCGATGATGACGGTCGTGGCCGTGGTCGGCGCGCTGACCGCCATCTTCGCCGCCAGCATCGGCATCACGCAGAACGACATCAAGAAGGTCTTGGCTTACTCGACCGTCTCGCAATTGGGCTTCATGTTCCTCGCGTGCGGCGTGGGCGCGTTCGTCGTCGGCATCTTCCACGTGATGACGCACGCCTTCTTCAAGGCGTTGATGTTCCTCGGCGCGGGCTCGGTCATCCACGCGATGCACCACGAGCAGGACATGCGGCGGATGGGCGGCCTGCGGAAGTACATGCCGAAGACCTACTGGACGTTCTTCGCGGGCTGGCTCGCCATCTGCGGCATCATCCCGTTCTCGGGCTTCTGGTCGAAGGACGAGATACTGTGGAACGCGGCCTCGACCGACTACGTCAGTCAGGGCTGGTTGCTCTGGCTCATCGCGACCATCGCCGCCGCCTGCACGGCCTTCTACATGACGCGCCTGATGGCTTTGACCTTCTGGGGCAAGGAGCGTTTCCTTGAAGTGCCCGCGGGCGGGCAGGCCGACGAGGCGCACGCGCAGAAGTACGCAGACGGCGAGACGACGCACAAGGCCGCGACGCCCTCGGTCGGCGACCGCCCGCACCACGGCCCTGAAGAGAGAGTCGGCGCGGCCCACGCGCTTGAGTCGGCCGAAGCCGGCGAGCCCGAAGGCGCCGACGCGCGCGGCCACGACATACACGACCACCACGACCCGGGCGAGCCCGCCGGCCACGGCCACCACCCGCACGGCTCTGTTCTGCCGCACGAGTCGCCGCCGTCGATGTGGGTGCCGCTCGCGGTGCTGGCGGTGCTCGCGACCATCGGCGGCTTCGTCGGCATCAGCCCCGCGTTCGCGGGCGGCGAGCACGTCGGCGGCAAGCTCAACATCGTCAACTGGCTCGACCCAATCATCTGGAACCCTCTGACGACGCAGTTCGGCAAGCACACGCACGAACAGACGGGCGCGCTCCAGTCACACGACAAGGAGACGGCCGGGCACGAGGCCGTCAAGGAGGAGGGGAGCCACGCCGCGCCGCTCCCGACGCGCACGGACGTGCTTCACAGCGCCGCCGTCAACGAGGGCGCGCCGCTCAAGCCCTACGGCGACGAGGGCGCCTTCAACCTCGCGCACTCGGTCGAGCACGCGCTCGGCAGCCACGCGCGGGCCGAGTGGTTCTTCATCATCGTCTCGCTCGTCGTCGCGGGCTTCGGCATCTGGCTCGGCTTCCTCTTCTACGTCTGGAAGCCGCACCTGCCCGGCGTGTGGGCGCAGAGGCTCGGGCCGCTCTACCGCGCGAGCTTCAACAAGTACTGGGTGGACGAACTCTACGGCATGCTCTTCACGCGGCGGACGATGGACGCGGCGCGCGGCGTCTACGCCGCCGACTCGCGCGGCATCGACGGCGCGGTCAACGGCACGGCGTGGCTCACGCGCCAACTGAGCCGCTTCACGGGCAACACCGACCGCATCGTCGTGGACGGCGCGGTCAACCTCGTCGCGGGTTTCATCAAGCTTCTGATGTCGCCGCTGCTGCGCGCCGCGCAGACGGGCGTGACGGCCAACTACGCGCTCGCCATGCTGCTCGGGCTCGTCGCGGCCGTCGGCCTCTACTTCGGCGGCGACATCGTCACGTCCCTCTGGGGCGGACGTTAAAGGTCATACTGTTCTTGCACTAATCGTCGGTTCGGGAGGAGTTCGTGAACATCCCCTACTTGCTTTCGCTCATCACGTGGCTGCCGGCGCTCGGCGCGATTGTCGTGCTGTTTCTCTTTAAGAAAGAGCAGACGGGCACCATCAAGCGCTTCGCGACCGCGTGGTTCGCGCTCGACTTCGTGGCCTCGCTCGCGCTGCTCTCTTACGACCGTGGCGCGGGCGGTTACCAGTTCCTCGAAGACTGCGAGTGGATTCCGGTCATCGGCGCGCGTTACCAGATGGGGGTTGACGGCGTGGCCGTGCTGCTCATCCTGCTGACGACGCTGCTGGGCTGGATCGCGTCGCTCTCTTCGTGGGAGTACATACAGAAGCGCGAGAAGGAATACTACGTCCTGCTGCTGCTCTTGCAGACCTCGGTGCTCGGCGTCTTCTGCTCGGCCGACCTCTTCCTCTTCTTCCTCTTCTTCGAGGTCTCGCTGGTGCCGATGTACTTCCTCATCGGCATCTGGGGCGGCGAGCGGCGGCTGTACGCGGCCATCAAGTTCTTCCTCTATACGCTGGTCGGGTCGGTGGGCTTACTGCTCGGGCTCATCAAGATGTACTTCCTGACGCAGGACGCCGCGCTCGTCGGCGCCATCACGCCCGCGACGAAGGCGCTCGTGGCCGGCGTGGGCAACGACGCCGCGCTGGCGATGCTCAACAACAGCCTCACCCTGGCGCAGCAGAACGGCACGGGCACCTTCAACATCATGTTCATGCAGGCGCTCGGGTCGGTCATCCCGATGGGGGCGATGCAGGTGCTTCTGTTCTTCGCCTTCGCCATCGGCTTCGCCATCAAGGTGCCGATGTGGCCGTTCCACACGTGGCTGCCGGACGCGCACGTCGAGGCGCCGACGGCCGGCTCCGTCATCCTCGCGGGCGTCCTGCTCAAGCTCGGCACCTACGGCTTCTACCGCTTCAACCTGCCGTTCTTCCCGAAGGCTTCCATCGACCAGTCCTACTTCTGGGGCGGGAGTTTCGGCGTGCGCAACGTGATGGTCGTGATGGCCCTCATCAGCATCATCTACGGCGCGCTGGCGGCCATGTACTTCGTCGTCAAGCACGACGGCGACGTGAAGAAGCTCGTCGCCTACTCGTCTGTCTCTTCGATGGGCGTGGTGATGCTCGGGCTCTTCGCGGCGAACCCGAACGGTCTGAACGGCGCCGTGCTCCACATGATCAATCACGGCATCTACTCGGGTGCGCTCTTCCTGCTGGTCGGCATCATCTACGAGCGGCGGCACACGCGCGCCGTCAACGAGTTCGGCGGACTCTCGCACGTGATGCCGGGTTACGCGGCGGTCTTCCTCGCGATGGCGATGACGGCGATAGGCTTGCCGCTGCTCTGCGTCTTCATCTCGGAGTTCCTCGCGATGCGGGGCGCGTTCGAGGCGAACCCGTACTGGGCGGGCTGGGCCGCGCTCGGCATCATCCTCAACGCGGGTTACATGCTCTGGCTCTACCAGCGGATGTTCTTCGGCAACAACGAGAACCCGAAGAACCAGTCGCTCAAAGACCTCAAGGGGCGCGAGTGGGCCTACATGATACCGCTGCTCGTCATGTCGCTCTGGATCGGCGTCTACCCCAAGCCCTTCATCGACTTCATCCAGAAACCGGTCGCCGCGATAGTCAAACACGTCCGCCCCGACTACCCCGTCAACCCGGCCGCGCCCGCGCGCGCGCCGCAGACGGCGGAGAACCAAACGCGGAAGTAGAAACGCTGAACGATGAAGTGAAGACGAAAGCCCTACGGTTCAGCGTTCAGCGTTCATAGTTCATACTTATGTTTCTTCAAGCCTCTACAACTGCACTGTTCGACGCGGGCGACCTGAAACTCATCGCGCCGGAGATCATCCTTTCGCTGTGCGCCTGCGTGGCGCTGGTGATGGAGGTGGTGCTGCCGTACCGGAAGAGCCGTTGGGTGGGCTACTTCGCGCTCGGGGCGACGGCGCTCGCGGCGGCGTCGGTGTGCGTGCTCGGGTGGCCGCTGGTGGGAGGCTTCCTGCACGAACTGCCGCTGGTCGGGCGACTCTTTGCGGAACGTTCCGGCGAGGCGGCCGTGCTGACGGGCTTCTACGGGACGGTGAAGGTGGACGGGTTCGCCGTCGTCTTCAAGCTCATCTTCCTGCTGTCGGCGGCGCTGACGGTGGCCGTCTCGCTGCGCTACCTCGACGTGGAGGGCGAGCAGCGGGGCGAGTACTACTCGCTCGTGCTGTTCGCGACCGTCGGCATGATGTTCCTCGCGTCGGGCTACGACCTCATCGTGCTCTACATCAGTCTGGAACTGATGGCGCTCACGTTCTACGTGCTCGTCGGCTACACGAAGCGCGAGCGGCAGTCGAACGAGGCGGGGATGAAGTATTTCCTGCTCGGCGCCTTCTCGTCGGGGATACTGCTCTACGGGATGTCTCTGCTGTTCGGCGTGGCGCAATCGACGAACCTGGCGGACATCGCGCCGGCGGTGGCGCGCGCCGCGCTGGCAGACCCCTCGGCCGGGGCGACGCTGCGGCCGATGGTCATCCTCGCGATGATTGCGCTCGGCGCGGGGCTCTTCTTCAAGATCGCGGCCGTGCCGTTCCACATGTGGGCGCCCGACGCCTATCAGGGCGCGCCGACCTCCGTCACGGCCTTCCTCTCGACGGGGTCGAAGGCCGCGAGCTTCGCGTTGCTGGCGCGCATCTTTCTCGAAGCACTGGGCGGGATGCGCGTTGACTGGGCGCCGCTGTTGGCTATCGTCGCGGCCGTCACGATCATGGTGGGCAACTGGGCGGCCGTGACGCAGACGAACGCGAAGCGGCTGCTCGCCTACTCCTCGATCTCGAACGCGGGTTATCTCCTGCTCGGCGTCATCGCGGCGAACCGATACGGCTACACGGGGCTCGTCGTCTACCTCGTCGTCTACACCTTCATGAACGTCGGCGCGTTCGGCGTGCTCATCGCGTTGCGGCGGCAGGGCGTCATCGGCGACGAGGTGGACGACCTGACGGGGCTCGGGCAGAAGGCGCCGGGGCTCGCGCTGATGATGGCGATCTTCATGCTCTCGTTGGGCGGGTTGCCGGTGACGGGCGGCTTCATCGGCAAGTGGTTTCTCTTCGGCGGCATCATCCAGCGCGGCGCGGCCGAGGGGAAGAACTGGTACTACTGGCTCGCGGCGTGGGCGGCCTTCAACACGGTCGTGAGCTTCTATTACTACGTGCGCTTCATCCGCGCGATGTACATCGGCGACCGCGAGGCGGACGCGCGCCCGCTCTCGCTCTCGGCGCCGCTCAAGACGGCGCTCGTCGTCTGCGCCGTCGCCGTCATCCTCATCGGCGTCTACCCGCACCCCTTCATCAAGGCCGCCGAGTCGGTCGTCACGGCGGTGCTGCCCGCCGCCGCCCCCGTCGCGCGGAGGTGAGCCGCTCCGTATTCACAGTCACACACGAGAACAAGAGGGGAGTAACGATGGCACGCGAGTTTGAGGGAAGGGCGGCGCTCGTCACGGGCGCGACCTCTGGGATAGGGCGCGCGACGGCGCTCAGGTTCGCCGCCGAGGGCGCGCGCGTGGCGCTCGTCGGGCGCGACGCGGGGACTCTGGCCACGGTCGCCGAAGAGATTCGCGCGGGCGGCGGCGAGGCCGTCGAGGTGCAGGCCGACGTGACGGTCGAGGCGCACGCGCGCCGCGCCGTCGAGACGACGGCCGAGGCTCTGGGCGGCATCGACGTGCTCGTCAACGCGGCCGGCATCCTCGCCAACGGCACCGTCGAGACGACGCAGCTCTCGGACTGGGACGCGATGATGAACGTCAACTTGCGCTCGGTCTTCCACCTCATGCAACTCGCCGCGCCGCACCTCGAACGCAGGCCCGGCAACGTCGTCAACGTGTCGAGCGTGACGGGGCTGCGCGCCTTCCCCGGCGTGCTGGCCTACTGCGTCTCGAAGGCGGGCGTGGACCAGTTGACGCGCTGCGCGGCCCTTGAACTTGCGCCGAAGGGGGTACGCGTCAACGCCGTCAACCCCGGCGTCGTCGTCACGCAGGTCCATCGTCGCGGCGGCATGAGCGAGGAGAAGTACGCGGACTTCCTCGAACACTCGAAGACGACGCACCCGCTCGGCCGGGTCGGCGCGGCCGAAGAGGTCGCCGAACTCATCCTGTTTCTCGCCTCCGACCGCGCCGCGTGGATAACCGGCGCCACCTACTCCATCGACGGCGGCCGCGCACAGACATGCGCGCGCTGATGCTCGTCTTCTACGTCCTCGCCGCGCTGGTCGTCCTGCAAAGCCTTCTCTCGTTGCGTGGGGGCGTGCGTTACCTCGGCTTCTTCCGGCGGGAGCTTGAGGCGCCGCGCGCGCTCCACATGCCCTTCGCGTCGGTCTTCGTCCCGTGCCGTGGGGTGGACCAGGGGTTGAGCCTGAACCTGCTCGCGCTCTTCCGCCAGCACTATCCAGCGTACGAACTCATCTTCGTCTCCGACCGCGCTGACGACGCGGGGCTCGAAGTCGCGCGTCAACTGGCGCGAGAGTTGGAGGGCGAGTCGGTCGCGCGCGCGCGCTTCGTCGTCGCCGGCCCCGCGACCGACAGCGGGCAGAAGGTCCACAACCTGCTCGCGGCGTTGAAGGAGGTTGACGCGTCGAGCGAGGTCTTCGTCTTCGTGGACACGGACGCGCGGCCGCGAGCCGACTGGCTGCGCGCGCTCGTCGCGCCGCTCGCGGACGAGGCGACGGGCGCCGCGACCGGCTACCGCTGGTTCCTGCCCGCGCGCGGCCGCGTGGCCTCGCACCTGCGCTCGGTGTGGAACGCGTCCATCGCCTCCGCGCTCGGCGCGAACGTGAAGAGTAACTTCTGTTGGGGCGGCTCGACGGCCGTCCGGCGCGCGACGTTCGAGCGGTTGAAGATGAACGAGCGCTGGCGCGGCACGGTCTCGGACGACTACGCGCTGACGCGCGCGTTGCAGGAGGCGAGGCTCCCCATTCGCTTCGTGCCGGCCTGTCTGAACGCGTCGGTCGAGGACTGCACCTTCGCCGAACTCGTCGAGTTCACCACGCGGCAGTTAAAGATCACGCGCGTCTACGCGCCGCGCCTGTGGGCGTTCGTGCTCGTCTCGAACCTGCTCTTCGTCGCGGTCTTCTTCGGCGGCCTCGTGTTGGCAGCGTGGCGCGCGGTCGCGGGGCTTTCGTTCGTGTGGCCGCTCGTGGTCGTCGCGGTCATCTTCCTGCTCGGGATGTGGAAGGCTTTCTTCCGGCTGCGGGCCGTGGCGCTCGTGTTGGAAGAGCATCACGGGCGCCTGCGCGCGGGGCTCTGGGCGCACCTGCTTTTGTGGCCTTTGACGGCCGCGCTCTTCCTCTACAACGCGGCGGCGGCCGGGCTCTCGCGCCGCATCGTCTGGCGCGGCATCGGGTACGTATTGAAATCGCCGACAGAAACTGAGATTATCGGGCCAGATGCCTAACAAGGTCGCACAGTTCGTCCAGCTCCTTCGCTCGACCGCGCGCGCGCGGAGGCTCGGCACGGTCATCTTCTTCGTCACGTCGCGCTGCAACGCGAAGTGCGAGACCTGCTTCTATCACGAGGAGCTGAACCGGCCGGGCGACATGACCTTCGAGCAGATCGAGCGCGTCTCGCGCACGATGCCCGCCATCACGGACCTCTGGCTCTCGGGCGGCGAGCCGACGCTCAGGCCGGACGTGGACGACATCATCCGCCTCTTCGTCGAGAACAACGGCGTCCGCCGCTGCATCATCCCCACCAACGGCCTCCTCAAGTCGCGCACGTACTCGCTCGTCGATAACGCGCTCTCGCTCAACGAGGAGCTTGACCTCTACCTCAACGTCGCGCTCGACGGCTACGGCGAGACGCACGACCGCGTGCGCGGCGTGCCCGGCAACTGGGGACGCACGCTCGACTGCATTCGCGCGCTCTACCCCTTGAAGGAGAAATACGGCGACCGCTTCCGCCTCAACGTCAACACCGTCGTCTGCGCCGAGAACTACGCGGAGGTGGGGCGCCTCGCCGACTACATGTGGGAGAACTTCCGGCTCGACGGGCACTACTTCAACGTCGTCCGTGGCGAGACGAAGGCGGGCGCGTGGGTTAAGGAGATTCCGGCCGAAGTCCTGCCCGAGATGTACACGCGCGTCTCCGAACTGACTGAAAGATACGGCGGTCGCATGTTCGCCTCGGACGACGCGGCCACGCGCTTCGTCAAGTCGGTCGCGTACGTCGGCGCCATCACGACGCACTATCGCACCCAACACGCGAACTTCGCGGGGCCGACCCCGTGGCCCTTCCCCTGCACGGCGGGCGAGACGACGGCCGTCATCGACTACAACGGCGACGTGCGCGCCTGCGAGCTGCGCGGCAAGTTCGCGAGCCTCCCCGACTTCGACTTCGACTTCGGAAGACTGTGGGAGGCAGAGGAGAGGCGCGAAGAATTGAAACAGATTGACGGGGGCCGCGCCTGCTGGTGCACGCACGTCTGCTTCATACACGACTCGATGCGCCACTCGCGCCGCGCGCAGCTTTTGGAGGTGCCGCGCAACTACCTGACGCGCGCCCGTTGGTGAAAGAGTAAAGACTGCGAACGCGGCCGCCCGCGCGAGCGTTTATGCTGGCAGAGGGAAGCAAAAGAGATTCTATCGGCTCGCGGAGGTTGTACGTATGAAGTTCATCAAGTTCGTGCTCATAATCGTCGCGCTCATGTTCGTTATCTGGGGCGCGTGGGCGCTGCTGGGCGCGGTGGCCGGCCTGTTGTACGCGCTCGTCAAGTGGGCCATCATCATCGGCGTCATCGCGCTCGCGGGGGTCGGCGCATACAAGATGCTCTCGGGTCCGGACGAGGACGCGCCGGCCGCGCTCTCTCCGGCCGAGGCCGAGATGATGAAGGCCGAGCGCATGCTCGCGGAGTTGAGGCGCAAGGAGCTGACCAAGTAGACGGGGTGAGCAATGGCCGAGGGCGAGCCCGAGAATGGTGACACGCAGGAGCGCCAGGCGGCGCGCGGCAGCGGCATCGCGTACGCGGCGGGGCTCTCGATCTTCTTCTCGGTGCTGACGTGCATGGGGCTCGGCTGGGTGCTCGACCGGCAGTTCGGCACCGGGTGGATGATGGTCGCCGGCATCGTGCTCGGCGCGGCCGTCGGCTTCTACCAATTCATACGCATCATGTCGCGGCTCAACAAGTAAGTCCCCCGACAAAGTTCGTCGTCGCGCTCGACAGGCGCGCGCGGCGGCGTGTAGAATCTTCCGTTCCGTGATGAGCGAAGGCGCAGACAGTGCGCGCCCGGGCGGGCCGGACGACGCAGTGGGCGAAGCCCCACGCGAGGCGGTGAGACGCATCTTCCGGGATACGTTCTGGGCCGCGCTCGTCGCGGTCGTCGTGAGCGCCTTCCTCGCCCCGTGGCGCGTGACGTTGGGGCTGGCCTTGGGCGGCGCGCTCGCGCTCTTCAACCAGCACTGGCTCCGTAGCTCGGTCGAGGCGGTCTTCGAGGGCGCGAGCCCCGCGCGTCCGCCGAGTTGGAAGGCAGCGCGGTACATTCTGCGCTACGCGGTCGTCGCCGGCCTGGTCTTCTTCGCATATCAGGCGGGCGTGGTCTCGCTCATCGCGACGCTCGCGGGGATGTGCGCGGTCGTCGCGGGGCTGCTCGCGGAAGGGTTCAGACAGTTCTACTTCGCCATCGTACGTCGGGAGGATATCTAGGCCATGTTCTTTCAGCACGCCGAGCACGGGGCAACGCAGCACGCCGCGCCCGCGGCCGAACACGCCGCGACCGGGGCCGGTCACGGCGCGGGGACGGAGCACGCCGCCGCAGGGGCCGGGCATCACGTCCCTCTCATCGTCGAGAAGCTCAACCACTACGTCGGCGAGCCGGTGCACGAGTTCCAGATGCACTACACGAAGCCGCTCTGGGACAAATTCTTCAACAACTTCGGGACAACGGCCGAGTCGGTCTTCGGGCCGTACACGGTGGAGAACGCCATCCCCTGGTATACGGTGATGTTCGTGCTGGCGGCGCTCTTCACGGTGGCGGTCATCCTCCTGCTCAAGCCGCGCAATCTCTCGGTCGATAAGCCGGGCTACAGGCAGTTGACGCTTGAGACGGGCGTGCTGGCGATACGCGACCTGCTGGTCGATAACGTCGGGCCGCACGGGATGAAGTACCTGCCGGTCGTCGGGACGTTCGGCGTGCTCATCCTCATCTCGAACCTGATGGGGCTGGTGCCGGGGCTGATGTCGCCGACGGCCGCGACCTCGGTGACGTTCGCGCTCGGCATCTCGTCGTTCGTCTACTACAACGCCATCGGCATCAAGGAGAACGGGCTCGGCGGCCACCTGAAGCACTTCGCCGGGCCGATTATCTGGCTCGCGTGGCTGATGTTCCCCATCGAATTAATCAGTAACCTCGTCCGCCCGATGTCGCTCGGCATCCGTCTGTTCGGCAACCTCTTCGGTGACGAGCAGATTCTCGGCACCATCTCGAATCTCGCGCCGTGGACGAAGTGGGGGCTGCCGGTCTTGATCATGCCGCTCAGCCTCTTCGTCGCGTTCATGCAGACTTTCATCTTCGTGCTGCTGTCGATTCTCTACATCAGCGAGGTCTCGCACCATCACGACGAGCACGGGCACGAAGAGGGGCACGGGCACTCGCAGGAGTTGACGACAGAGGCGGGCGGCGTGATGACGCTGCCCTCGCACACGTAAGATTTTTTGTTAGCGGCTTTATATTTCGGCTTAACAAAGCAGGGGCGTCCGCCGGGCGGCGCGCGTGACTGAAGCGAGCGCACGTCGGGATGCAAAGTTTAACCAGACGGCTCGGATGCGGGCTAGGGTCTTTGAGGTCGGGGACGTTCGAGGGCAGCGCGAGGTTGTCGGACTCGGTAAAGTGTCGAGAGTCCGGGGTGTGCCGAGATCGCTGGAGCGCCGTTGTAAGAGGGGCGGTGGATACCGGGTCGAAGCGAAATCATAGAGACGCGCCGCGCCGAGACGTTCGACAGCAGTCCCGAAGCTTCGGAAGTCACGGGCCGTTAAGTCAAAGGAGAAAACAGATGCAGAAACTGAGAATGGCCTTCTTCGCGGTCGTTGGTCTGCTTGCCATGGCGGCGCCGACGCTGGCGCAGACGGCGGCGGCCGACAACGTCGAGTCGGTGAACAAGTACAAGGCAATCGCGGCGGGTCTCGGCTTCGCGTTGGCGGCGGCGCTGGCGGCCATCGGCCAGTCGCGCGTCGCGGCGGCGGCGGCCGAGGGCGTGGCCCGCAACCCGGGCGCGGGCGCGCGCATCCAGACGTTGATGATTCTCGGCCTCGTCTTCATCGAGACGCTGGTCCTTTTCACGCTCGTGATCGTCTTTGCCAAGCTTTAAACGCGGGGACGTTCGGGCGTTAAAGGGGGCGGGCGCGGACTCTTCAAGGAGTTCGCGCCCGCCCTTCTTCTGCTCGCCTTAAGACGAATCCTTCAAACCTTCTTCCGCGCCCCGTGCGCCGCGCGGATTATTGGGTCGATGGTTGGCGCGAAGGGGGGGGCGTAGACGAGGTCGAGCCGCTCAACCTCGTCCAACTTCATCCCCGCGTGGAGCGCGGCGGCGAAGACGTTGACGCGTTGCGCGACGCCTTCGCGTCCGACCAGTTGCGCGCCGAGCAGACGGCCGCGCGCGTCCGCGACGACGCGCGTTTGCATCCGTGAGCCGCCGGGGTAGTAGCCCGCGCGCGTGTGCGACTCGCTTTCGACTTCGGCCGCGTCGAAGCCCGCTTCGAGAGCTTCTTCCAACGAAAGCCCCGTGCGCGCGACTTCAAGGCCGAAGACCTTGACGGCGTTCGTGCCGACGACTCCGGCGTAACGCGCGTCGGGCGAAGCGTCCTGCCCGGCGGCGTTGGCGCCCGCGACCCAGCCTTGCCTGACGGCCGGCTGTCCCAGGGGGTGCCACACGCGCCGTCCCGAGACGCGGTTGAGCACTTCGCAGCAGTCGCCAGCGGCGTAGACGCCGGGCGCGCTCGTTCGCTGCCGCTCGTCAACGTGCAGTGCGCCGCTCTCGCCGACCTCAAGCCCCGCGCCGACCGCGAGTGTGATCTCCGGTTTCACGCCGACGCCGACGGAAACTATATCCGCTTCCAACACGCGCCCCGACTCGGTCAACACGCGCCCGACGCGCCCGGCCGCGCCCTCGAAGGCGGAGACGCGCTCGCCGAAGATGACTTCGACGCCGCCCGCGCGCAGTTCATCCGCGACCACGTCGCGCGCGCGACCCGCGACCGCGTTCATCACTTTGTCCGAGGCTTCGACGAGAGTCGTGCGCAGGCCGCGCGCGCTGAACGCCTCGGCCATCTCAAGCCCGATGTAACCCGCGCCGACGACCACGGCCGAGCGCGGACGCGCCTCGTCGAAGTAGCGCAGCATTCTTCGGCCGTCGCGCAGGTGTCGCAGCACGAAGACGCCTTCGAGGTCGTGGCCGGGCAGCGGCGGGCAGACGGCCGCCGCGCCTGTCGCAAGCACCAGGGAGTCATAGCCGACCTCGCGCGCGCCTTCTTTATCAAGCACACGAAGGACGGACTTCGAGGGAAGTAGTTCGACGGCCTCGCAGTTGAGTTTGACTTCGATGGAATGTCGCTCGCGGAAGAACTCGGGCGTGTGGAGGACGAGCGAGTCGAGCGAGGGGATGAGCCCGGCGAAGACGTAGGGGAGCCCGCAGGCGCCGTAGGAGATGTCGCCCGTGCGCTCATAGACGGTGACGGGCAACTCGGGCGCGTTGCGCCTCGCCTCCATCGCCGCCGCGAGCCCGGCCGCGACGCCGCCGACGATGACCAGTCCTTCCTTGCTCAAGGTTGCCGCCGCAAGTCTTATGTCGGATGGGAAAGCACGTGCAGCTTAATCGAGACCCACGTCGAAGGCAAAAGGCGGCGCCGTCGGACGTTCGAGGCGACGCGCCGCTCGGCCGTGTCGCCCGGGCGTGAGCCGTATGCGAAGGCCGCGCGGGGGTGAAGGGGAGTCCGCGCCTCTTTCGGCGGTTTGTAACGCGCGGCCCTTCCTCGGCGGGCGTGCAAAGCGACGCACGCAAACGGCGGGGCCGCGCGGTTAAGGCGCTTCGGACTGTTCGGCCGACTCGTCGTCAGTTCTGCTTGTCCGGAGTACCGTTAGACTTGCGGGAGACGCGCTTGTAGTCGTCCGTGCGGACGCCGCCGACCTTCTCGTACTGGACGCTGTTACGCCCGTAGCGCGCGCCGACGCCCGCGAGGAAACGCGCGTTCAAGTCCTTGAGCGTACTCTCGTCCGTCTCGACGCCGAGAAGCTCTTCGTCGGCCTCTAAGAGTTTCTGGTTGTACCTGTCGAGCTTGGTCTGTAGAGAGTCGATGGCCTGTTCAAGCTTAGCAACGTTGAGACTGTTGCCAAGGTCGAGTTGTGGGTCAATGGCTTTGAGCCCGTTCAGACGCACGCGCGCCAGTTCGAGCACGTTGGAGCCGCGTTTTTTACGTCCCATTGCGTGAAGCTCCTTTTCGGGTGAGTTGGCGGGAGTTGATGTCGTGCGAGGTTAACGGCGGTGAGTATATTCAATTCCGCCGCCAACGCAAGCACAATCTTTCAGACGACGCCGAGCCCCGAGGCGGGGCTTTCACGTAATACCGACCTGCAAAACGGTATAAAGCGACCTCCGCGCCGGGAGCGCGGGCATCCCTGCCCGCCAAAGCGTGCGCCAGCACGCTTAGCCGTGAAGCTTTATCCCTCACCGTTGAGGCTTTAAGTCTCACTCTATTCGCGCTGACGCGCTCAGGGCGGGCAGGGATGCCCGCGCTCCCGGCGTTTAGTCGTCTTATTCGCAAGAAGTCTAATAACCTTGAGGCTAAAATGATTATTGCGCGAACAATTGGACCAATTGTTCGCGGCAAAACCAATAACGTTTGAAGATAAAGACTTTTCCTTCGAGGAATAAGGGTTTTCCCTTTGAGGTAAACCGCAATTCCCGAAAGAAAAAGTATTTTTCCCCGAGCCTCGGCGAGTTACGTTCGAACAATTACGGTTTGTGCTTCGACATAAACCACTTTTGCTTGAAGCAAAAGGGCTTGCCCTTCAACGTTTGCCCGTCAGCCTTCAAGCATTACGACCGTTCCCACAACTTATTCCCCAATTAAAACAGGGAACCCGTGATGTTGTACTTGAGCAGGCCGAAGAAGATGAGCATCACGAAGAAGACGGAGGCATTGAGGATGAGAAGGCCGGAGGTTTGCTCGTCGCGCTCCCGCCTGCGGAGCCTGAAGGTACTCATCACGATGATGAAGACGAGCACGGCGAGGCTGAAGGCGAGCGATTGGCCGCGCGTCATCGAGTTTGTCACGGCGCCGGAAGAGTCGAACTGGACGGCGATCCGCTCCGGTATCCTGTCCCAAAGCAGCAGGTAGGCGCCGGCCAACACGGGCGGCGAAAGCCAAGGCAGTAGGAGCAAAAGTCGCGCGTTCGTCGTTTTCATGCTCGGCATATTCGTGTTTGTAATACGTTCCGCGAACGGGAGTGGGTTAACGCCTGCGTTCGAGCAGGACGCCGTACTCTTCCGACAGGAGTCCTTCGCGTTCCTTGCCGGGCCTCGTGAGTTTGGAGTTGTCCGTGTCGAAGAGGGCGAGGACGACGAAGCCCTCGGCCGCGAGGCGATTCAACTCCCTTCGCACGTCGGCGGACGCGGGGGCGAGCGTGGTCTCCATCACCTGCTCGGCGGCGTTGTGGCGCGTCTGTAACTCGAACTTTAAGACTCTGTATTCGCGCCGCGTGGTCGCCGCGCCCTGCTCGAAGATGAGCGTGCGCCGGTTTCCCTCCTCGTTCGGGTATGTCGCGCGGAAGACGGCCCCCGCCTCTTGCAGCCGCGCCAGTTCCTTCTCCAAATCTTTCCTCGAACTCTTCAGCCAGATGTATGTGAGCGGCGCGGTCGCGCCCGCGCGGCGATACATCACGGCGATCTCCCTGTCGGCAAGCGCCAGCCTGAAGCCCTGCCGCGCCAACTCGTTGACCTTCTTCGGCGACTCATCGCGCCTCCAGACGTTGGAGGAGCGGACGACGCGCAACTCCGTGCCAGCGTCGGCGAGCGCCTGCTCGGTCGGCTCGCGTTCGAGCAGTATCTCGTCCTTCGAGATGAGGTGCGCGGGATAGAAGCCTTCGGCCCGCTTCGCGTTGACGGCCGCCGTCAATACGTCCTCGAAGCTCTGCCCCTTCCTTCGCTCCCCGGCGCTCGCGGTGTCCACGGAATCGCGCTCGAAGGACGACTCGAAGCCCTTGCGCCGCTCGAAGAGGAAGAAGTCCGCGTACTCACACTGTTCCGCGTAAGGGGTGCCCACCTCCCCGCCGTAGTAATCGCAATGCACGTAGAGGCGCGAGTGCGTGGCGAGGCGGAAACCCCTCTTCGCGAGCAGCGCGTACGCCCCCGCGAAGCTCGGTCGGCGCGCGACGGGCGAGCGCGACTGCGTCCAGGCGTACTCGTACTGGAACTTGTCGAGCGCGACGACCGCCGGGTCGCCCTTCAGCGAAGTAACGACCCTGTAACCCTGCGCGCCCGCGCGATTCAGTCCCTCGGCGAAGTTGTCGAAGGCTGAGCGTTGTACCAACTCCAATTCGTCGTAGGTGCGGACGGAAAAACTGCCTTGATAACGCGTCGCGAAGACCAGGCGGTACTTCTCCGCGTTCGGGTCGGGGACAAACTTCGGCTCTTCGACTCCCGTTGTGCGTTCAACTTCGGGCGTCGGCGTCGGGGTAGGCGTTGGGGTCGGAACGATGCGGCCTGACTGCGCGGGCGCGTTCGTCGAGAGCGAGGCCGCGAGCAGAAAGGCCGAGGCCAAAGCGAGCCAGGTGAGTTGAAATACTGCCTTACCCTTCATGTTTTGAACGCGCGTGGCCCGCGCTCTTTCAGACGGGCCGTTCGTAGACGGAAACGTGCTTCTCGCTCTTCGCGTCGAAGCGCCCGCGTCGCCAATCGCTCCAACGCTCGCGCAGACGCAGGCCCGCGAGTTGAGCCATCAGGTCCAGTTCCGGCGGCCACGCGTAACGCACCTCGACGGGGAAGACGCGCGTGCCGCCGTCGCTGAAGATAACTTGCCTGCTCCTCATCTTCTGCCCGACGGGGTCGTGTTCGTAGACCCTGATGCCGACACGCTCGTCCGTCATGTGCAGGAGGCGGACGCCGCGCCCCGCGCTCAACTGCGCGAGGTCGGGGACAAAGGCTTCGACGACGAACGCGCCGCCCGGCGCGAGCCGCGCGGCCACGTTGCGGAAGCAGCGCACCTGCTCCTCCTGCGTCTGCAACGCGAAGAGCGTGTTGTAGACGACGTAGACGAGCGAGAACTCGCCCGCGACTCCCACCTCCGCGAAGTCGCTCATCGACACCGGCACGGCGTCACCGCCCGGCTTCGAGCGCAGCACCGACACCATCTCGGGCGAAGCGTCGATGCCGTGCACCTCGACGCCCCGCGCCGCCAAAGGCAGCGCCACCATCCCCGTCCCTATCCCCAGTTCAAGCGCGCGCCCGCTGCCCGCCAACTTCTCCAACACGTCAACGGCCGCCTCGTCGAAATATCCGAACCACTGGTCGTACACGTCGGCGCAACGCTGGTTGTATACCTCTTCGACTTTATCTTCCATATGAAAAGGAGACTTCAGAGTTTAGCGGGACCGAGGGTCTTCAAGATTGCCTCGGCGGCGGACTCGCCACCGCGAACGCAGTCGGGGAGACCGGCGCCTTCGTAAGCGTTGCCGCAGAGGGCGAGGGCCGGGAGGCGTCCGGCCGCCTCGCGGATGCGCGCGACGCGCGCGGCGTGGCCGAGGTGATATTGCGCCATCGAACGGGGCCACTTCTCGACGTGCGCGAAGAGCGGCGGCGCCTCGACGCCGAGCAGGTCGCGGAGGTCGCGGCGGACGGCTTCGACCATGCGTTTCTCGTCAAGCTCGAACATGTCGGGTTGAAGCGCCCCACCGACGAAGGCGCGCAGCAGGGCCTGGCCTTCGGGGGCGCGGGAAGGGAACTTGACGCTGCTGAAAGTGCAGGCCAGCGTCGCGCGCCGCTCGACGAAGGGGACGACGAAGCCGAAGCCGTCGAGCGGATGCGGGATGTCCCCGCGTCGGTAGGCGATGTTGACCGTCGCGGTCGAGGCGTAAGGTATCGCGTCCAACTCATCGGCCAGCGCGTCGTCCGTTTCACGCAACAGTCGGGCGGAACTGTAAGCGGGAAGCGCGAGGCAGACCGCGTCTGCCTCAAACATCTGGCCGTCATCGGTCGTCAGCGACCAGCGTCGCGCGCCGCCCGCGTGACTTAAAGACGTAACCTTCGTGTTGAGACGGACGCAGCCTTCGGGCAGGCGCGCGGCCAGCGCGTCCGTGAACACCTGCACGCCGTCGTCGAAAGAAAGGAAGAGGCTGTAGCGCGCGCCGCTCGCGCCGCGCCCGTGCCTGGCTTCGGCCCCGGCGCGTCGCCCGGCTCTCCACATCGAGAGGATGAGGCTGCGGTCCCTGCGCTCCATCTCAAGGAAGCGCGGCATCGTCGCGCGCAGCGAGAGCGATTCAGGATCGGCCGTGTAGATGCCGCCGACCATCGGCTGCGCCATGCGCTCAAGCGCCTCGCGCCCGAAGCGGCGGCGGACGAAGGCCGCGAGGCTCTCGTCGTCGCGCCCGTTCGCGCCCTTGCGCCGGGGCAACAGGAGGTCGAGCGCCATGCGCGCCTTGCCGCGCCAGGTGAAGATGTCCGTGGTGAGAAAGGGGAGCATCCGCGAGGGCGCGAGCAGTTGAAAGCCTTCGGGCGTCGGCCGCAGGCGCCCGCCGCGCACGACGAAGCTGCGACGGTGCTGCTCGTTGGTGTTGATGAGACGTTCGCCGAGGCCGACGCGCTTCGCGAGGTTGAGCGCCTCGGGCTTCTCGGAGATGAAGGAGTCGGGGCCGCCCTCTATCAGGAACCCTTCGCGACGCCGCGTGCGCACCGTCCCGCCCGGATGCCCGGAGGCTTCGAGCAGGATGATGTCAATCGGATTGTCTTGTGTCTGTAACTCGACGAGGCGGTGCGCCGTGGCGAGGCCGCTCACGCCCCCGCCGACGATGACGACACGCCGACGCTTAACAGTCTCTTCAGCCAAGTGAGAATTTGAAATTTGAACCACGTGTCTCTGTAGTGAACATCAACCGGCATTACTCTCGACACGAACAGGAGGTCGCGACGCACCCGGCAGGCAGCAGTCAACGGGACACACGTCGTGCGAAGGGCCGAAGGTGCCGAGCGCACGGTGCGGGGCGGTCGGGTCGAGCCGCTCGTTTATCAGCTCGCGGATCATGCTCACGAACCGTGGGTGCGTGCCGACCGTCGCGGCGCGAATCATGTTGACCCCGAGCTCTTCGGAGAGTTGCCGCGCCTCCGTGTCGAGGTCGTAAAGCACCTCCATGTGGTCGGAGATGAAGCCGACCGGCGCGACGACCAAGTCGGTCACGCCCTCTGTCTTCAACTCGCGCAGGTGGTCGCGGATGTCCGGTTCGAGCCAGGGCTGCGTCGGCGGTCCCGAGCGGCTCTGGAAGACGAGGCGCCAGTGCTCGGCGCCCGCGCCTTCGGCGACGAGGCGGCAGGTTTCGAGCAGTTGGCGTTCGTAGTTGCAGCCCGCCGCCATCCCCTCGGGGATGCTGTGTGCGGTGAAGGCGACGCGCGCGCGCGCGCGCCGCTCTTCGGGAATCTGCCCGAGCGCGGCGCGCAGGTTCTCGACGTTGGGGCCGACGAAGCCGGGATGATTGTAGAAGGCGCGCAGCTTCTCGACGCGCGGCGCGCCCTCGCCGACGGCCTCGCGCGCGCGCTCGATGTCCTCGCGATACTGGCGGCAGCCAGAGTAGGAGCTGTAGGCGGAGGTGACGAAGGCGAGCGCGTTGCTGATACCGTCGTCGCGCATCCGCCGCAGCGTGTCGGCGAGCAGCGGGTGCCAGTTGCGGTTGCCCCAGTAGACGGGCAGGCGCGGGCCGTGCTCGGCGAGTTCACTTTCGAGCGCGGCTATCAGCCGCCGGTTCTGTTCGTTGATGGGACTGACGCCGCCGAATAGCTCGTAGTGGTGCGCGACCTCGCGCATGCGCGACTCGGGGACGTTGCGGCCGCGCAGGACGTTGGCGAGGAAGGGCATCACGTCCTCCAACGCTTCGGGGCCGCCGAAGGAGACGACGAGCAGGGCGTCGTAAGGTTGGTTCATCTCTTCGGGTTCTACCTCTGGCTCAACTCGTGGACGGCCTCGACCAGGGCGACGACGTTCTCGACCGGCGTCTCCGGCAGGATGCCGTGACCGAGGTTGAAGATGTGGCCGGGTCGGTTGGCCGCTTGGTCTAAAACGTCCTTGGCGCGTTTACGGACGACCTCGGGGTTGGTGAAGAGCGCGATTGAATCGAAGTTCCCCTGCACGGCCACGTCGCCGAGCCGCGCCCACGCTTCGTCGAGACGCACGCGCCAGTCGAGGCCGATTACGTCGCCGCCGGCCTCCTTCATCAGTTCCAGAAGCGTCGCCGTGCCCGTGCCGAAGTGTATGACGGGGACGCCGGGCGTAATACCTTTGATGACTTCGCGCGTGTGCGGGAGCACGTACTCGCGATAATCGTCGGGGCTCAACGCGCCGACCCAAGAGTCGAAGATTTGGACAGCCTGCGCGCCGGCCTCGATTTGCGCGTTGAGGTAGTGCGAGAGGGCGCGCGCGATCTTCGACATGAGCGCGTGCCATGCGCCGGGGTCGGTGTACATCAGCCGCTTGGTGTTGACGTAGTTCTTCGAGCCGCCGCCCTCGCAGATGTAGGAGGCGAGCGTGAAGGGCGCGCCGCAGAAGCCTATCAGCGGGATGTTGGTCTTCAGTTCGCGCCGCGTGATGCGGATGGCCTCGTAGACGTAGTCGAGGGAGGAAACGTCTTCGACCTCGCGGACGCGGTCAACGTCCTGGGCGGAACGCACGGGGTTATGGATGACCGGGCCTTCGCCCTTCGCGAATTCGAGTTCGAGCCCCATCGGCTCGATGATGAGGAGGATGTCCGCGAAGATGATGGCGGCGTCCACGTTCAGGCGGTGCGCGGCGTAGACGGTGACCTCGGAGGCGACCTCCGGCTGTTTGCACATCTCAAGGAAGGAGTATCTGGCGCGCACGTCGCGGTACTCCTTCATGTAGCGGCCGGCCTGGCGCATCAGCCAGACGGGCGTGTACGGCACCTGCTCGCGCCTGCACGCGCGCATGAAGGGGCTGTCGCGCAGCTCTTCGGTCAGATGAATACCGCCGACGCTCGTCCTCGCTTCGCTCATCTCTGATTCCTTTTCAGGTTAGTGAACGCGCGCGGACAATATATCACGCGCCCCCCCGGGAGCGCGGGCATCCCTGCCCGCCATGAGCGCGAAGCGCGAATAGAGTGAGACTTTACATCTCAACGTTGAGGGATAGAGTTTCTCTGCTAAGCGTGCTGAAGCACGCTTTGGCGGGCAGGGATGCCCGCGCTCCCGGCTTAAGTCCGTCTCCGAGGCTCGACGTTCCGGTTCTAAACCGGAGAATTCCGCTTTCAGACCGGAACGTTCCGGTTCTGAGACGGAACGTTCCGGTCTGGAACCGGAATGATTCGGTTTGGAACCGGAATGTTCTGGTTTGGAATCGGAATTTTCCGCTTCAGAACCGGAATTGCGCCCTTCGGAGGTGGAACGTCGGACTATTTTAGTGCACGGTCGCGCGGTCCGCGTGGAACAGGGGGGGCGGAGGCGGCGCGTTCTGTTAAAATTAAGTGCCACAAATGTTTTGACGGCGGTGTTTAGGTGGTTGAGAGTGGCCGAATGAGCGAACGAGCGGCAGAAGCTTTGATTAACTCGGTGCCAGAGACGGTTCAGGCGGCGCAGGCGGCCCCAAGCTTCGACGAAGCTTTCACCCTGCACCACCGCGCCGTCTTCCGCGCCGCCTACGCGCTCGTCCGCGACGCGGGGCTGGCCGAGGACGTGACGCAGGAGGTCTTTCTCAAGCTCTACCAGCACATCGGCTCGCTCAGGGACGAGGAGCACGTGCGGCCGTGGCTTCTGCGCGTGGCCTCGAACACGGCGCTCAACGCGATTCGGAGCCGAGGGCGGGCGGGCGCGCGCGAAGAGGAGTTCGCGACGGCCGCCACGGTCGGCGGCTCGGGGCCGGTCGGCATCGAGGCCGACTACGAGCGCCGCACCGAGATCGAAGAGGCGCGGCGCGCGCTCGCGCAGGTTAAGGAGCCGATGCGCAGTTGCCTCCTGCTCAAGCAGCAGGGGCTCTCCTACAAGGAGATCGCGCAGACGCTCAACGTCAACGAGGCGAACGTGGGGAGTTTGATAGCGCGCGGGCGCAAAGAGTTTACGAGGGTCTACGGGAAGATCGGAGGACGCCGATGACGGACAGGCATTTGGACGAAGGCATCATACAGGCTTACATCGACGGCGAACTCTCCCAGTCGCACGCCGCCGCCACGGCGCAGCACCTCGCCGCGTGCGAGGCGTGCTCCGCCGCGCTCGCGGAGGCGGAAGACGAAACATCCTTCTTCGCCACGGCCTTCGCGCCCGACGAGTCTTTGAGCGTCCCGACGGCAGACCTGCGCGCACGCCTTAACGCCGCCGTCGCGCAACTCGAAGCCAACGCGGAGCCGAATCAGCGGCACTCTCAAGGTTGGAGCTTCGGAGGGTTTCTAGCCTCCGTCTCGGGCCTGTTTACATTCACGCCGCGCACGGCCGCCGCCTTCGCTACTTTACTTGTGGCCGTCGCCGTCGGAATCATCTACATCTCATCCCAGAAGTCGCAGCAGGAGAAGCGCGCGGGACAGGCGGTCGCGCGGACGGCGGACCCGGCGCCCGCGCCCGTCGTGACGACGACGCCCGAGACAGGCGTGCCCGCGCCCGTCGCGACGCCCGCGAAGACAGACAATGGGCCGCGCGTGTTGCCGGCCGGCCACAACAGGAACTCCGTCAAACGCCGGTCGTTGGTGCCTTCGACTCCGAAGGAGGAGGCGCTGCCGGGCGAGAAGGAGTACCGGACGGCCATCGCCTCGCTTGAGAAGACCATCAAGGCCGGCGGCGACGAATCGTTGCGTCCAGCGGTGCGCGCGGACTACGAGCGCAACATCGCGCTCCTCGACAGCGCCATCCAGCAGACGCGGCAGGTCGCCGCGCAGAACCCGAAGGACAAGGACGCCGTGAGCTTCCTCATGGCGGCCTACCAGAGCAAGGTCGAACTGCTGACGCGCGTCGCGGACCAGGCGCAGGTCGCCGCGCTCGGACGCTAGAGGTTTCATACTTAATTCCGGTTCGGACTCATACGCGATGAAGTTTTCACTCTTAACAATGCTCTTTGCCCTCGCGCTCTTCGCCGCGCCGCGCGCCGCCGCGCGGCAGCAGGCACCAGCGCAGGCCGGGGAGTTCCCGCTCGAACGGCGCGCGGAGGCAGAGCCCCGCGCGGTCGTCTCGATCTGCCTGAACGAGGGCGACGTGATCGTGCGCGGCTGGGACCGCAACGAAGTGCGCGCGCGCGCCGAAGGGCAGGGGACGCTGCGCCTCCTGACGCCGAACGTGCGCCCCGCGCCGCGCGTCGAAGTGCTCGTCTCCGACGAGCGGGGCGGGAACCCGAGCGCGGGCCACTGTGGCTCGAACGAGGCGATTGAACTGACCGTCCCGCGCGGCGCCACCGTCGAGGTCGAGTCGCGCTCGGGGCACGTCGAGGTCGCGGACGTGGCCGAGGCGCGCGTCAAAGTGCTGAGCGGCGACGTGGACGTGCGCCGGGTCTCGCGCGCCGTGCAGGTCAACTGCCTGAGCGGCGACGTGTCGGTCGCGGACTCGGCGGGGCCAGTGCGCGTCGAGTCGGTGAGCGGCGACGTGGAGGCGCGCAACGTGCGCACGACCTCTTCCGGCGACAACTTCGAGGCCAAGTCCACGAGCGGCGACGTGACCATCGAGGGCGTCGGGCACGGGCACGTCTCGGGCGCGGCCGTCAGCGGGCAGATTCTCTATACGGGCTCGCTCGCGCGCGGCGGCTCCTACGACTTCCGCACCATCTCGGGCGACGTGACGTTGGAGCTGCCGGCCAACGCCTCCTTCAACCTGCACGCGAAGGTCGTCGTCAGCGGCGAGATAGTCACGGACTTTCCCGTCAAGACCGCCGCCCTGACCTCTTCGAGCGCCGACACCCCGCCGCCGCCGCCCGCGCCGCCCGCGCCCGGCGCCGCGATGCCACCCGCGCCGCCCGCACAGGTCAGGAAGGGGCCGAAGGTTAAGCCACACAGGGACCACGAGTCGGCGCGGCTCGACGGCACGGTCGGCGGCGGCGACGCCGTCGTCAATCTCAGCTCCTTCAGCGGCTCGCTGCACCTCAAAAAACGCTAGGCAGAAGGATTGTCGGAACCGCCCACGGTAGCGGGTGGGTCGTTGTAATACGGCTGTGCCCGTTAACAACGACCCACCCGCTACCGTGGGCGGTTCCGACTCAATTTTTTTAGCCGAACAAATTTTTGCCACGAATCGCGCCGGGGCGGTGTTTCTTCGTTGGAAATTGACGAAGACCGGAACTCTCTGACTCTCTGGAGGAAGCATGAAGCGCACACTTATTCTCGTCGTAATCTTCGCCGCCGCGGCGGCGCTCACCGCGGCCGAGCAGGTTTTGAACGCCGGCACGGCGTCTCTGCACGCGCACACGGGCGCGACCGCACACGCGGCGGCCGAGCCGCAGCGGCAAAGCGAGTTCCGCTGGCACGAGCCTCTGGCCGCCGGGCGCACCATCGAAATCCGTGGCGTCAACGGCAGCGTCTCGGCCGAGCCGGCGACGGGCGGCGAGGTCGAAGTCGTCGCCGTCAAGCGCGCGCGCCGCAGCGACCCCGACGAGGTGCGCATCGAGGTCGTCCGCACGTCCGAAGGCGTGCTCATCTGCGCCGTCTACCCGAACCCCGGCGGCGAGCCCAACACCTGCGAGCCCAACAACAGCCGCTCGAACGTGCGCGACAACGATACCAACGTCAACTTCACCGTGCGCGTCCCTTCGGGCGTCAACTTCAACGGCCGCACCGTCA
This sequence comes from Pyrinomonadaceae bacterium, assembly GCA_036379655.1. Taxonomy (GTDB): domain Bacteria; phylum Acidobacteriota; class Blastocatellia; order Pyrinomonadales; family Pyrinomonadaceae; genus QHXN01. Next base: position 132,314 of record DASVGG010000049.1, on the reverse strand, counting down.
ACGGCAAGGTCGAGGCCGAGCGCCTCGGCGCCGACGTGGACGTGAAGACCGTCAACGGCAGCATCAACGTCTCGACCACGGGACTGGCCCGCGCGCAGACCGTCAACGGCTCCATCACGGCCGTCCTCGGCAACGCCAACTGGCCCGACGGCCTCGAATTCAAGACCGTCAACGGCGGCATCGACCTGACGCTGCCCGCCTCCTTGAGCGCGCGCGTCGAGGCCAAGACCCTCAACGGCGAGATCACGTCCGACTTCCCGCTGACCGTCACCGGCTCCTTCAGCCGCCGCCGGCTCACGGGCACCATCGGCGGCGGCGGCGACCGCCAGCTCATTCTCGAAACCGTCAACGGCAGCGTCCAAATCAGGCGCGCGTCTTAATAAGATGAAGTAACCTTTGTGCCCTCTGTGAAACCCTTCGTGACCTCTGTGGTTAAGTCGGACCTTCTTAACCACAAAGGTCACAAAGGATGGATTAAGGAAGAGAAGATGAAGAGCAAACGTTTCATACTTGGCCTGGCCGCGCTGGCGGCGCTGGCGTTGACGGCGGCGGACGCGTCGGTGAAGGCGCAACGTTCGGACAGGCCGGAGCTGACCGAGGAGTTTCACCAGGCCTATCCGCTCGCGGCGGGCGGGCGCGTCAGCCTCTCGAACATCAACGGCGCCGTGAAGGTGCAGGCGTGGGACCGCGCCGAGGTGAAGGTGGACGCCGTCAAGCGCGCGCACACCGCCGAGCGTCTGCGCGAAGCGCAGATAAAAATTGATGCATCAAGCAATCGCGTCCGCATCGAGACCGAGTACCCCGAGTCAACCCTGCGCTGGAGCGACCGCGACAACGAGCGCCACGAGAACCCCGCGAGCGTCGATTACACGCTCACGGTCCCGCGCGGCGTCAACATCGACGAGATCAATCTCATCAACGGCGACCTCAACATCGCGGGCATCTCGGGGCCGGTCAAAGCCTCCTCCATCAACGGGCGGCTGACGGCGGCGGGGCTCTCCGGCCCCGTCAACCTCTCGGTCATCAACGGGCGGCTCGAAGCGACGCTCGAACACATCAACCAGTCGGGCACGGCCAACCTCCAGTCGGTCAACGGCCCGCTCGTCGTCACGCTTCCCTCTGACGCCGACGCCACTCTGCGCGCGAGCACGGTCCACGGCGGCATCAGCAACGACTTCAATCTTCCCGTGCGCGTGGGCGAGTACGTCGGGCGCAACCTCGAAGGGCGCATCGGGCAGGGCGGCGCCGACGTGCGACTGAGCAACGTCAACGGCCCCATCCAGATTCGCCGCGCCGAGGACGGCCGGCCGCTGAGCCCCGTCACCAACCTCATCTCCGAGTCGAAGGGGCGCGGCCGTCTCGACGACGACATCGCCGAGGCTGCCGACGCCGCGCGCGAAGCCGCCGAGGCCGTCCGCGACGCCGAGCGCGAGCGGCGCGACGCGCTGCGCGAGGCTCAGCGCGAACTCCGCGACCATCAGCGCGAACTCGACAAGGCCGCGAGCGAAGCCGATAAGGCGTTGAAGAACATCGACAAGGAGCGGCTCAAGGAAGAACTCAAGAGCGGCGTCAGGGGCGGCTTCGACGCCGCGCGCAGCACCGAGCGCGAGTCGAAAACCTTCCCCGTCTCGGGCGCCCCGCGCGTCCGCGTCGAGACCTTCGACGGCGCCGTCAGCGTCCACGCGTGGGACAAGTCCGAAGTGATGTACACGGTCACGAAGCGCGCCGCCGACGACCGCGAGATGCAGGGCATCAAGCTCACGGCGCAGGCCACGGGCGGCGAGGTCAACATCAGCGCCAAGTTCGACAAGACGCAGGCGCACGTCTACAGCGAGAAGGGCGGCGTCGTCTACTCGACGAACGCCGAGGCCGAGTTCGACCTCTACGTCCCGCGCAACTCCACGCTCTTCGTCTCGTCGGGCGACGGCCGTCTCCGCGTGGACGGCGTGAGCGGCGAGGTCGAGCTGCGCACGGGCGACGGCTCCATCGACGTGACGGGCGCCAAGGGGCGTCTGCGCGCCGAGACCGGCGACGGCCGCATCCGCGTCGAGAACTTCGACGGCGACGCGGAGACGCGCACCGGCGACGGACGCATCACGCTCGACGGCAACTTCAGCCGCCTCGCCGCGCGCACCGGCGACGGCACCATCTCGCTCTCGCTCCCCGAGGGCGCGAACGCGACCGTCGAGACCGACGCCGAGTCCGTCTACAGCGACGGCGTGGCCGTGGCCGAGACCGAGGCCGAGAGCCGCGTGCGGCGCTGGCGCGTCGGCGGCGGCGGGCAGTTGCTCACGCTCCGCACGGGCGACGGACAGGTCATCATCCGCCGCCGTTAACGCGCGCGCCGCGCGCAACGTCTTAAGGGCTGACGAAGGGTCGTTAGTCGCGTCACACGGGGTGAAAACGTGTGAAATCTTCTGAAGAAGTGTGTGCGTTTGACGGCCCTCGTTCTCGCTGAAAGAAAGTGCGTTGGTGCCATCATTTCGTTGAAACCTTAGGCGGGTGAGCTACGTCTAACTTGGCGCTCGCGAATGCGGTCGTGATGCTCCCCCTCTGAGCGCCGCCGCGAGCGGGTCGTCCAATCCAGCAGCATCAAATCCAGCGAACGGAACGAGCGGCGCGACGAGGCCGCGAAGTCGGAACCCTCTCATGAAGAAAAAGTTTCTCTCCGCCGTCGCACTCTTCGCCCTCGCTCTATCGTTGACGCCGACGCCCTCTTCGAGTTGGGCGTCGGCGCAGGAGGTCGCGTCGGTGCGTGCGACCCCGCGCGCGTCGGCGACGGGCGGCGCGCGCCTGCTCAAGCGCATGACGCTGAGCACGTCGGAGACGGCCGAGGGCTCACGCGTCCGCATCACTTCGGACGCGGCGCTCGAAGGCTTGCGCACCTACACGGAGGGCGGTCGCTTCTTCGTCCTCGTCCCCGAGGCCGACGCGGCGGTGATAGCGTCGGGCGGCTACGCGGCGCGCGGCTTCACGCGCGTCGAGGCGGGCCAGAGCGGAGACGACGCGCTCATCGCCTTCACGCTCGCGCCTCACGTGGAGCCGCGCGTGCGCGCCTCCTTCAACCGGCTCGAAATCCTCTTCGCCGCGCAGGCGGGGCAGCAGCCCACGGGCGGCGGCGGCGACACGTCCGCCGCGCCCACGCCGACGCCGCAACCGGCGGCGCCATCGAACGCCAACTCCAACGGCAAGGCGACGGCCCCCGAGGCGAAGGCCGCGGGCACGACGACTCCCGCGAGTGGCGGCGCGGCCCCCGCGCCCGGCACCAACGCCGCGCGCCTGGCGGCGCTGCTCACGCCCGAGAAGGTGCAGCCCGCGCGGCTCGTGCGCTTCGACCGCGCGCCCGTCATCGACGGCAAGATGGACGAGGAGATTTGGAAGACGGCCGCCGTCTTTAAAGACTTTATACAGAACCGCCCCGTCGATCTCGTCGCGCCGTCGCAGCCGACCGAGGTGCGCATCGGCTTCGACTCAAAGTTCCTCTACGTCGGCTTCCGCGCCTACGACGAGCCGGGCAAGGTGCGCGCGACCATCGCCAAGCGCGACGCGGTGTTTGATGACGACTGGGTCGGCATCTGGCTCGACACCTTCAACGACGGGCGCCGCGCTTACGAACTCATCTTCAACCCGTTCGGCGTGCAGGCCGACGCCATCTTCACGGAGGGCGTGAGCGAAGACTTCTCCGTGGACATCGTGCACGAGTCGAAGGGCGTGCTGCTCGAAGACGGCTACACGGTCGAGGTCGCCATCCCGTTCAAGTCTCTGCGCTACGAGGCGGGCAAGGATAAGAAGTGGGGACTGCACCTGCTGCGCACCATCAAGCGGCTCAACAACGAACAGTCTTCGTGGATGCCCATCTCGCGCGACAACTCAAGCCTGCTCGGGCAGGAGGGGCACGTCACGGGGCTCGAAGGTCTCTCGACCGAGCGCACCATCGAGTTGATTCCGTCGTTAACAATCTCCGAGGCCGGGAGCCGCGTGCCTTCGATCACGAAGGGGCGGCGCGCGCTCTCCGACGCGCTCGGCATCGGCCTGCCGACCGACCAGGGCCGCTTCCTGAACGGCCCCGTCGGGTTCGACCCGGGCCTGACGGCCAAGTTCGGCATCTCGCCGACGATGACGCTCGACATGGCCCTCAACCCGGACTTCGCGCAGGTCGAGGCCGACGCCACGGTCGTCACGGCCAACCAACGCTTCCCGATCTTCTTCGAGGAGAAGCGGCCCTTCTTCCTCGAAGGCAAGGAGATTTTCGAGACGCTCATCAGCGCCGTCCACACGCGCACGATTGTTGACCCCGACTACGCCTTCAAGTTCACCGGCAAGCGCGGCCGCAACACCTACGGCCTCCTCTTCGCCTCGGACAACGCGCCCGGCAACCTCGACGAGAACGACCGCGACTTCCTCCGTGGCACCGAAGACCTGACGGTCGTGGAGAGGCAGAACCCTTCGGCGCTCGCGGACCTCCAGTCGGAGCGCAACTCGCTGCTGAAGCGGCTCGACCGCAACGCGACCGTCGGCGTGCTGCGCGTCAAGCGCGACATCGGCAAGGAGGGGCACATCGGGTTCCTCGGCACCTCCTACAACTTCGTCGATAAGTACAACCAGGTCGGCGGCGTTGACTTCCGCTACCGCCTCGACAAGCAGACGGTCATCTGGGCGCAGGCGTTGGGGAGCGTCTCGCACCAGCCCTTCTTCTACGCCGACGAGGCGGGCCGCTTCGACCGCAAGGAGAAGGGGCTGGCCTACGCCTACAACATCGATTCGAGCGGGCGCAACTTCGGCTGGAACTACTCGGGCGTCGGGCGCTCGCAGTTCTTCCGCGCCGACGTGGGCTTCAACCGCCGCTTCAATACGCACAACCAGACGCTCTTCGCGCGCTACCAGTCGAACGACAAGCCGAAGGCGATGCTTGTGAGCTGGCGCGCCTTCAACAACACGACCTTCAACTTCGACTGGAAGGGGCGCAGCCAGTTCTTCCAGAACGAGTCGCAGTTTCAGTTGCGGATGCAGAAGCAGACCTTCATCGGCTTCGGCGTCGAGGAGGGTTACGAGCGCGTCTTCGAGTCGGAGTTCGGCCCGTCGCGCCAGGGGTTGGCGTTCCAGAACCTGTCGAGCCCGGTGATCGGGCGCACGGGTCCATTGCCCGTCTGCCTCGGCCAGGAGAGCGACCCGGACTTCGACCCGACGCTGCGCGAGCGCGTCCCGCTCTGCACCTTCGCGGGCGGCGACCCGGAGCGTTCGGCCTACAACCGCGACCTGTACTTCTACGTCGAGTCGCGGCCGTCGAAGAAGTACTCGTTCTTCGTCTTCAGCCTCTATCGTTGGGGCCAGCTCGACTTCGACTTCGGGACGGGGAACCCGCGCTTCCCGCGCGTGAGCCCGCTGGCGCTTGAGGTGCGCGACGCGCAGCGACGCGGCGAGTGCGAGAAGGTGAACGACGACGACGTGCTGCCCCTCATCTGTCGTGGCGCGCCGCTCGACCCCGGCCCCGGCAACCAGTTGACCGTCGAGAGCAACTTCACCTACCAGCCGACCGACGCGCTGCGCCTCTCGCTCAACTACAACAAGGCGCGGCTCGTGCGCCAGGACACGGGGCTCGTCGCCTTCGACGACGACATCTACTCCTTACGCGGCACATACCAGTTCACGCGCTTCATCTTCGCCCGTGGGCGCGTGGACTACACGTCGCTCGGACGGAACGCGCGCGGCCAGTTCCTCCTCGGCTGGACGCCGAACCCGGGGACGAGCTTCTACGTCGGCTACAACGACGACATGAACCGCCACGGCCTCAACCCCTTCTCGCGCGAGCTGGAGCCCGGCTTCCGCCGCAACGGCCGCCTCTTCTTCATCAAGATGTCCTACCTGATTCGCAAGAGCTTCGGGGAGTGAAGGGGAGTAGGCAGTAGGCGGATGGCAGTAGGCAGTTAAGACAAGAGAGAGGCCCAGAAATAATCGTAGGCGGCGAGCCATCACCTCGCCGCCTACGATTATTTGGACGGAGGCATCTTCTTTTGGACGGCGGCGCCGACACAGACTCCTTGCCTTACAACCGCCTACTGCCATCCGCCTACTGCCTACTGCTTTTCCTGTAACCGCCGTGATAAACTTTGCGTCTTCAACGCCTGAAGGCCATTATCACGATGTCATCTCCCGGTCGAACTCTCCTTAACAACTTTTCGCGGCGCGTGCTCGTCGCGTCGCTCACGTTCGCGCTCGCGGCGTCGGCCGCGTGCAAGAGCGAGTACCCGGCTTCGGGTCAACAAAAAGGCCCCGTCGGCGCGCGCGGCGGCGGCGAGGCGCGGCCGGTCAAGGTCGCGCGCGTCGAGGAGATGCCCGTCGGCGCGAGCGTCAACGTCACGGGCACGCTCGCCGCGCAGGACGAGGCGACGCTCAGCATCAAGGTGCCGGGGCGCGTCAACAACATCACCGTCGATCTCGGCAGCGTCGTCCGGCGCGGGCAGACAATCGCGCAGGTCGAGCCGGGCGACTACCGCCTGCGCGTGCAGCAGGCCGAGGCCGCGCTCCAGCAGGCGCGCGCGCGCCTGGGTCTTCAGCCGCAGGGCGACGACGACCGCTTCAACCCCGAAGAGACCGGCACCGTCCGGCAGGCGCGCGCCCTGCTCGAAGAGGCGCGGCAGAACCGGCAGCGCGTCGCCTCGCTCGTCGAGTCGGGCGTCGTCGCGCGCGCCGAGTACGAGGCGGCCGACGCCTCCTTCAAGGTCGCGCAGGGCAAATACCAGGACGCCGTCGAAGAGATACGCAACCGGCAGGCGTTGCTCGCGCAGCGGCGCACGGAACTCTCGCTCGCGCAACAGGCGCTCAGGGACACGACGGTCGTCGCGCCCTTCGACGGGCTCGTGCAGGAGCGGCACGTCTCGGCCGGCGAGTTCCTCGGCGCGGCGTCGCCCGTCGTGACCATCGTGCGCGTGAACCCACTGCGCTTCCGAGGCGAGGTGCCCGAGCGCGACGCCGCCACCGTGCGCGCCGGCCAGGCCGTGCGCGTCACGGTCGAGGGCGACCGTGGCCTCTACGCCGGGCGCATCGTCCGCCTGAGCCCGACCATCAACCAGCAGAACCGCGTCCTCGTCGTCGAGGCCGAGATCACGAACCCCGGCAGTTTACGCCCCGGCGGCTTCGCGCGCGCCGAGATCGTCACCAACAGCGGCGACATGGCCGTCACCGTGCCGGCCAACGCCGTCGTCACCTTCGCCGGCATCGAGAAGGTCATCACCGTCGAAAACGGCAAGGCCAAGGAGAAGCCCATCACGACGGGTCGCCGCGCCGAGACCTGGACCGAAGTCCTCTCCGGCATCAACGTCGGCGAGGCGGTCGTGTTAGACCCCGGCAACTTACAGTCGGGCCAGCCCGTCAACATCGTGGAGTGAAAAGCAGTAGGCAGTAGGCAGATGGCTGTAGGCAGTCGCTCCGCGTTATGAGCGTTGAAAGGTCAATTCACAGTTTCCGACAGCGGCGCTTTAACTGCCTACTGCCATCTGCCTACTGCCTACTATTTTTATAAGGAGTTCGGCGTGAGAAAGATTCTGAGCCTCGCCCTCGCCGCCGTCCTGCTGCTGTGCGGCGTCGTCTGCGTGCCGCTGAGAGTGGGCGCGCAGTCTGCAACGTCACAAGCCGCCGCAGACCCTTACGCCGAACGCCTGCGCGAGTTCGAGTCGTTCGTCGCCGCGAGCATGAAGCGCGACCGCGTCCCGGGCCTGACCATCGGGTTCTTCCGTGAAGACTACACCTGGGTCAAAGGGTTCGGCTTCGCCGACCTCGAAAACAAGACGCCCGCGCACGCCGAGAGCGCATACCGCCTCGCCTCCATCACGAAGTCGATGACGGGCGAGGCCATCGTCCAACTCGCCGAGCGCGGGAAGATAAACCTCGACGCGGAGATTCAGACCTACGTCCCCGACTACCCCAAGCAGAAGTGGCCCGTCACCGTGCGCAACCTCCTGACGCACACCGGCGCCGGCCAGACCGGCTCGGGGCTCGGGACGGAGCAGGTGACGACGAAGGAGATTGTGGCGCGCATCTCGAAGTACCCGATTCAGTACGAGCCGGGGCTGCGCTTCGACTACCAGACGAGCGGCTACAACCTGCTCGGCGCGGCCATCGAGAACGTGACCGGGCAGACGTTCGAGGCATATCTGCGCGAGAACCTCTTCGCGCCCGCCGGGATGAAGGACACGCGGATGGACGACGTGCGTGGTCTCGTCCCGAACCGCGTGCGCGGCTACGACCTCGCCGACGGCGAGGTGAAGAACGCGCCCTTCGTCAACGTCAGCTCGCGCTTCGCGGGCGGGGGGCTCACCGGCACTGTGCCCGACCTCCTGCGCTGGGCGCGCGCGGCCTTCGCCGGGAAGATCGTCTCGCCGAAGTGGATCGACGAGATGCTCAAGCCCTTCACGACGAAGTCGGGGCGCTACACGGGCCTCGGCGACGGCGACACCTACTACACGCTCGGCTGGATGGTGATGCCCGTCAACGGCAGCCTGGCCCTCCACGCGCAGGGCGGCCAGAAGGGGACCGACACTTACCTCTACTACTTCCCCGAGAAGCGGCTCGCCATCGCCGCGGCCTGCAATCTCGAAGGCTCGCCCACGCAACGCTACATCCGCCGCCTCTACGAGACCGTCACCGGCGAGTTCTGGGACACGAAGGTCTTCACGAGGGAGAAGTCGGACGCCATCATCGCGCTCGCGCTCAACAACGCCTTTAACTACGGCGGCCTGCACTTCGATGAGCACCACGCGCCGCTCACGTCGGACGTGAAGGAGTTGGCCGACGCCTTCGCCTTCTTCAACGCCAACGCCTCGCGCGAGGCCGTGCGCGCCGACCTCGACGGCGTCTCGAAGCGCATCCGCGACGCGCGCCACCCCGTCGGCGGCGGCAATCTCATCAAGCTCGGCTCGTACATCGCCGCGCGCCTGAAGGAGAAGAACGGCGCGGCCGGGCTCGACCGTTATCACGCGTCGGGCGCCATACCTTTCTTCGCGGACTACGTGCGGCTCTACAAGTCAGACTCCAGGATTCCGAAGTCGCTGCGCTTCACGCCGGAGTTCGAGACGATGGTCGCGCGCTGGGACGCGGACTGGTCGAAGACCTGGAACGACTACACGCGGCACTTGACCATCGGGCCCGGCACGGACTTCGACGCGGTCGGCGTACGTTTAAGGAAGGAGTTCGCCGGGGCGGAGGTCTATCCCGATTTTACGAGTGTCATCCAGCCGATACAGTCGGGGCCGGGCGTGTTCAAGTCGATGAAGCTCGGCGTTGACCTCTACCCGCACTCGGACGAACTGCTCTTCAACTGGGCCTACTTCACCATCCTCGGCGAGATGTCGCCCGAGGGTCGCGCCGCGCTCAAGGCGGCGGCGGGCGACTACGAGCGGCCGCTCGTCTACTTCCGCCGCGCGTACGAAGCGAACCCCGACGGCGTGATGCGCGCAAAGACTTTCCTCGACATCGGCGCGAACTGGCTCAAGCGTCCGCAGATGACGGACGCGGGGCTGGAATACATCGGCGCGGGCGTCGCGCTGCATCCGAAGGACGCGAAGCTGCGTGAATTGCTCGGCGACTTCCAGGCGCGCAAGGGGAAGTTGGATGAGGCGACCGCGAACTACCGCGCGGCTTATAATCTTGACCCGGCTCTGGCGAAGGGTTTGTCGGCGGACGAGTACGTCGCGGGCAGGCTGAAGACGGCGGCGGAACAGAAGAAGAATTAACGTAATGCAGAAGCTCGCGGAAATCTGTATCAGGCGGCCGGTCTTCGCGGCGATGATCGTGCTCTCGCTCGTCGTCGTCGGCGCGGCGAGCTACTTCCGGCTCGGCGTGGACCGCTTCCCGTCCGTTGACCTGCCGACGGTGAGCGTGCGCACGCAACTGCCCGGCGCCTCCTCCGAGGAGGTCGAGACGCTCGTCTCGCAGCCCATCGAGGAGGCCGTCAACACCGTCGAGGGCATCGACGAGTTGCGCTCGGTCTCCGCGCCCGGCATCTCGCTCGTCATCGCCACCTTCAAGCTCGACCGCAACCTTGAGACCGCCGCGCAGGACGTGCGCGACCGCGTCTCGACGGTCGTCAACCGTCTGCCCGAAGAGGCACGCGAGCGCCCGCCCGTCGTCCAGAAGTTCAACAACGACAGCGCGCCCGTCATCACCATCGCGCTCACGGGCGACCGCAGCTTACGTGAGTTAACGGAACTCGGCGACAAGGTCGTCCGGCCGCAGTTCGAGCGCGTCGGCGGCGTCGGCGCCGTGCAGATTGTCGGCGGGCTCGACCGCGCCATCAACGTCTGGGTTGACGCCGACCGGCTCGAAGCCTACCAGATACCCATCACGGCCGTGCAGACGGCGCTCGGGCGCCAGAACGCGGACATCCCTGGCGGCAACGTCACGACGAACAACGAGGAGCTGACGTTGCGCACGATGGGTCGTGTCACGGACCCGCGCGCCTTCAACGACCTCGTCATCGCCAACCTCGGCGGCTCGGCCGTGCGTTTGCGCGACGTGGGGCGCGTCGAGGACAGCACGAAGGAGCAACGCAGCCTCGCGCGCCTCAACGGCGTGCCGACCGTGACCTTGCAGATTCAGCGCCAGTCCGGCGCCAACACCATCGAAGTCATCCAGGGCATCAAGAAGGCTTTGGAGCGCGTCGAGGGACAGTTGCCCTCGGACGTGAAGCTCGAAGTCATCCGCGACCAGTCGCGCTACATCGAGGCGGCGCTGCACGAGATCACGGTTCACTTAGTCCTCGGGAGCATCCTCGCCTCGCTCGTCGTGCTGCTCTTCATGCGTTCGTGGCGCTCGACGCTCATCGCGGCCGTCGCCATCCCGGCGTCGGTCGTCTCGACCTTCGCCATGATGCGCGCGCTCGACTTCACCTTGAACAGCGTGACGATGCTCGCGCTCGTGCTGATGGTCGGCGTCGTGATTGACGACGCCATCGTCGTGCTTGAGAACATCTTCCGCTTCGTAGAGGAGAAGCGCATGACGGCGATGGAGGCGGCGCGCGAGGCGACCGCCGACATCGGCATGGCCGTGCTGGCGACGACGCTGTCGCTCGTCGTCATCTTCCTGCCGGTCTCGTTCATGTCGTCGATCTCGGGGCGCTTCCTCTATCAATTCGGCATCACGGCGGCGGTCGCCATCATGGTCTCGCTGCTCGTCTCCTTCACGCTGACGCCGATGATGTCCGCGCGGCTGCTGCGCGCGGAGGACGCGTCGGGGCACGGCGGCGGGCACGACGAGGGCGAAGCCGCCGCGAAGGGCGGCTCGCGCCAAGGGTTCTACGGCTACATCGACCGCGCGTACACGGCGCTGCTCAAGTTCTCGATGCGTCACCGCCTGGCGGTCTCGGTGCTGGCGATTCTGGTCGTCGCGTCGAGCGTGCCGCTCTACCGCGCGGTCCGGCAGGAGTTCATCCCCTCGAACGTGGACGAGGCCGAGTTCGAGGTCAACATCAGCGCGCCCGAGGGGACGAACCTCGCCACGATGAACGAGACGATGCAGGCCATCGAGCAGGACGTGTTGAAGACGCACGGCGTCCGGCTCGTGCTGGCCACGGCGGGCGGCGGCTTTCTCGGCGGCGTCGGGCAGGGCGATCTCTACGTCCGCATCGCGCCGCACGAAGAGCGCACGCTCTCGTTCGGCCGCCTCTGGCACGAACTGCTGAACGGCACGCCGTTGAAGGCGTTTCGCGGCAACTACACGCAGCAGGACGTGATGCAGGAGGTGCGCCGCCGTCTTCAGAAGTACGCGCCGATGCGCGCGGGCGTGCGCAACGCGCAGTCGTTCAACTTCGGCGCGGGCGGACGCTTCGACATCGACTTCGTCATTCGCGGCCCCGAGTTGGAACAACTCTCGCGCTACGCGGAAGAGTTGCGCGACCGCTCGGCGAAGCTCGGCGGCATCGTGGACGCGGACACGACCCTCAAACTCAACAAGCCCGAGCTGCGCGTCGAGATCGACCGCGAGCGCGCCGCCTCGCTCGGCGTCTCGACCTCCGACGTGGCGAACTCCTTGCGCGTGATGGTCGGCGGCGACCAGGAGGTGACGCGCTATCACGACCCTTCGGTCAACGAGGCGTACGACGTGCAGCTCCGCCTGACCGAGCGCGACCGCAACGACCCGCGTACGCTCGGCCAACTCTACGTGCCGTCGTCGCGCGGCGGGCTCATCCGCCTCGACAACCTCGTCAGGATACGCCGCGACATCAGTCCCTCGCGCATCGACCGCATCGACCGCCAGCGGCAGGTATCTCTGCGCGCCTCGGTCGCGCCCGGCTTCGCCCTCGCCGACCGCATCGAGGCTCTGCGCGGCACGTCCGCCGAGATGAACATGCCGGCCGTCTACACGACGGCCGTCTCGGGCCGCGCGCGCGAGTTGGAGCGGACGTTTACGGAGTTCCTCTGGGCGTTCATGCTCTCGATCATCTTCATGTACATGATTCTCGCGTCGCAGTTCGAGAGCACGATTCACCCAATCACCATCCTGCTGAGCCTGCCGCTCGCCGTCCCATTCGCGCTGCTGTCGCAGTACTTGACGGGAGACACTTTGAACCTCTACTCGGCGCTCGGCATCCTCGTCCTCTTCGGCGTGGTGAAGAAGAACTCGATTCTGCAAATCGACCACATGAACAACCTGCGCGAGAAAGGGATGGAGCGTTTCGAGGCGGTCATCCAGGGGAACCGCGACCGCCTGCGCCCCATCCTGATGACGACGTTCGCGCTTGTCGCAGGCATGCTCCCGCTCGCGCTCGGCACGGGGCCGGGCGCCGAGGAGCGCCGCTCCATCGCGGTCGTCGTCATCGGCGGCCAGTCGCTCTCGCTCCTTTTGACGCTGCTCGTCACGCCCGTCGCCTACTCCATCTTTGACGACATCGGCCACACGGCCTTCTGGCGCAAACACGTCGGCAACGTCCTCGCCTACCCCTTCCACACCACGCGCAAGGTGCGCGCGGCCTTCGCGCGCCGCCGCCGCGCCGCCGCCGAGAGTGAAGAGGAGCCCGCCGACACTCGCGCCGAAGATACCGTCAGCGCGGGCGGCGATTAGTGTTACAATCTGCCCCGCCTCCGGCGAACTATCCTAATGTCTTCTGACAAGAACATCGGCAAGTCCGTCCCCCGCAAGGAGGGGCGCGCGAAGGTGACGGGCGCGGCGCGTTACGTGGACGACCTGCGGCTGCCCGGCATGCTCCACGGCGTGACCGTGCGCAGCCCCGTTGCGCGCGGTCGCATCACGAATATTCATTTCGGCGAAGGTATCCCCTGGGACGAGTTCACCGTCGTCACCGCGCGCGACGTGCCCGGCGCGAACTACGTCGCGCTCATCCTCAACGACCAGCCGTATCTGGCCGACGCGGTCGTCAACCACGCCGAAGAGCCCGTTCTCCTGCTCGCGCACCCCGACAAGTACCTGCTCGAAGAGGCACGCCGCGCCGTTCGCATCGAGATAGAGCCGCTGCCCGCCGTCTTCAACATCGAAGAGTCGCTCGAACCTAAAGAGGTCGTCTGGGGCGAGGACAACGTCTTCAAGACCTTCCTCGTCGAGAAGGGGAACGTTGACGAAGTCTGGAACTCGCCGGATGTCATCATCATCGAAGGGGAGTACCGCACGGGCGCGCAGGAGCAGCTCTACATCGAGACGAACGGCGTCATCGCCGAGGCGAACTCCGAAGCGGGCGTCGTCGTGCGCGGTTCGATGCAGTGCCCGTACTATGTGCACAAGGCGTTGGTGAAACTCTTCGACCTGCCCGAAGATAAGATTCGCGTCATCCAGACAGAGACCGGCGGCGGCTTCGGCGGCAAGGAGGAGTACCCGTCGATGATCGCGGGGCACGCCGCGCTGCTCGCGTGGAAGTCGGGGCGGCCCGTCAAGATGATCTACGACCGCGCCGAAGACATGGTCGCGACGACCAAGCGTCACCCCTCGCGCACGCGCCACCGCACGGCCGTCACGCGCGATGGTAAACTCGTCGGGATGGAGATCGACTTCGTCGTGGACGGCGGCGCCTACGCCACGCTCTCTTCGGTCGTGCTCTCGCGCGGCACGATTCACGCGGCCGGCCCCTACAACTGCCCGAACGTGCGCATACGCTCGCGCGCCGTCGCGACGAACCTCCCGCCGCACGGCGCGTTTCGGGGTTTCGGCGCGCCGCAGTCAATCTTCGCCCTCGAACGTCAACTCGATAAGGTCGCGGCGGCGGTTAACCTTTCGCCCGAAGAATTGCGCCGCCGCAACTTCATCACGAAGGGCGAGACGACCGCGACGGGGCAGGTCATCCGCGAGGACGTGGACCTCGACGGCATCCTCGACCGCGCCTTCGAGCTGACCGACTATCAGGCCAGGCGCGAACGCTTCGCGCGCGAGAACGCGGGGGCGCGCGTCAAGCGCGGCATCGGCTTCGCCTCCTTCATGCACGGCGCGGGCTTCACCGGCTCGGGCGAGAAGTACCTGCAATCCATCGTCGGCTGCGAGGCGACGGCCGAGGGGCAACTGCGCGTGCTCGCCGCGAGCACAGAGATAGGGCAGGGGACCAAGACCGTCTTCGCGCAGATTGCGGCCGACGCGCTCGGCATTGATTACGACAGCGTTGAGGTCGTCCAGCCCGACACGGCCGACGTGCCCAACAGCGGCCCCACGGTCGCCTCGCGCACGACGATGATCGTCGGCAAACTCGTCGAGACGGCCGCGCTCCAGATTAAAGAGACGTTGAAGGGCGCGGGCCTCGTCGGCGACACCTTCACGCAGGACGAGTGGACGCGCGCGTGCGCCGAGTACATCAACACGCACGGCCCGCTCAAAACGCACGTGCAGTATCAACAGCCCGGCGACATCGAGTGGGACGACGAACACTATCGCGGCGACGCCTACGGCGCCTACGCGTGGGCCGTCTACGTCGCGGAGGTGAGCGTTGACACCTTAACGTACGAGGCGCGCGTCGAAGACTTCGTCGCCGTGCAGGAGGTGGGCCGCGTCATCCACCCCATCCTCGCCGCCGGGCAGATCGAGGGCGGCGTCGCGCAGGGCATCGGGTGGGCCTTGTACGAGAACGTCGTGTGGCGCGACGGTCGAATGTCGAACGGGCAGATGACGAACTACATCATCCCGACCTCCGCCGACATCCCGCCCATCCGCGTCCACTTCTTCGAGAACCCGTACGCGGGCGGCCCCGGCGGCGCGAAGGGCATCGGCGAACTGCCGATGGACGGCCCCGCCCCCGCCATCCTCAACGCCATCGAGCAAGCGACCGGCGTCGCCTTCGACCACGTGCCGCTCACGCCCGAGGCCGTCATGGACGCGCTCGAAGCGGCGGCGGTCGCGTCAACGTAAAAGATGTCAGAAGTCACAGGCAAAACCTCGGTCCGCTGCCACGTCAACGGCGTTGAGGTAACGCTCAACGCCTACCCCTTCGCGCGCCTGCTCGACGTGCTGCGCGAAGAACTCGACCTGACGGGGACGAAGGAGGGCTGCGGCGAGGGCGAGTGCGGCGCCTGCTCGGTGCTCATCGACGGCGAGCTGGTCAACAGTTGCCTCGTCCCCGCCGCGCAAGTCCAGGGCGCGGACATACGGACGGTCGAGGGCGTCGCCGACGGCGAACGCCTGCACGCCATCCAGCGCGCGATGGTCGAATGCGGCGGCGCGCAGTGCGGCATCTGCACGCCCGGCATGGTGCTCGCCGCCGTCAACCTCCTGAACCGAACGCCTCAGCCTTCCGAGGCCGACATACGCGAGGGCCTCGCCGGCAACCTCTGCCGCTGTACCGGCTACATGAAAATCTTCGACGCGGTGGTCCAAGCGGTGAAGGAGCGATGAGGGCTTACCTTCCAGCCTACGAGATGGTTGTGCCGCGCACGCTCGGCGAGGCGTTGGGGCTGCTGCGCGAGGGGGCGGGCGTGTGGCGGCCGTTCGCGGGCGGGACGGATTTGATGGTGCTGTTGGAGGCGGGGAGGCTCGAACAGAGGAAGTTCTTCAGCATCCGTCACCTGTCGGAGCTGCGCGGGGTCGGCGAGTCGGACGGCGTCGTGCGCGTGGGCGCGCTGACGACGTATGCGGACGTGCGGCGAAGCGAGTTGTTGGGCCGTCTCTTCCCGATGCTCGGGCAGGCGGCGCGCGAGACGGGCGGCATCGCCATCCAGAATCGCGGCACCGTCGGGGGCAACATCGCCAACGCGAGCCCCGCCGCCGACACGCCGCCCGCGCTGCTCGCGTACGACGCGGAGGTCGAGCTCGTCTCGGCCGACGGCGCGCGGCGCGTGCCTTACGCGGAGTTCCACACGGGCTACAAGCAGACGGTCATGCGCGCGGACGAGTTGATCGCGGCCGTGCTTCTGCCGAAGCCGCCGGAGGGCGCGCAACACTTTTACCGCAAGGTCGGGACGCGGCGCGCGCAGGCCATCTCGAAGGTCTGCTTCGCGGCCGTGGCGTCGGTCGAAGGTGAATCGCTGGCGGAGGTGCGCGTCGCGCTGGGGAGCGTCGCGCCCGTCGTGCTGCGTTGCCGTCGGACGGAGGAGTTGCTGCGCGGGCGCGCGCTCGACGAAGAGACGTTGAGGGCAGCGGTCGAAGAGATCGGGCGCGAGGTCACGCCGATTGACGACGTGCGCTCGACGGCGCGTTATCGCACGCGCGTCGCGCAGAACCTTCTGCGAGAGTTTTTGTCAGAGCTGTAAGCGGGGGCGGCTGCATGAGGTTGAAGTTGAGAGTGACGCGGTCGCTAATCCTTCTGACCTTCGTTTGCGCTTGCGCGCCGCTCGTCGCGGGACAGGCGCAGTCGGGGTCGGCGCGGGCCGTCGCGTGGTCGCGTTACACGTACCCGGGCGAGGAGTTCTCGGTCGAGCTGCCGGAGATGCCGCTGGTCTTCCACACGAGCCGGATAGTCAGGGAGATGCCGTACGAGAGCGAGAAGACGCGCGTCTTCGGCGTCTACGCGGGCGGCGTTATCTACATAATCGTCTCGTCCGACAAGCCGCGCTCCTTCGAGTTGGACGAACAGTTGATGGGTTATCTCGGGGGCGGGCTGACGCCGTCGGGGGACGTGAAGGCGGGCGGGACGACCGGGCGGGAGTATGACATCACGACGTACTTCAAGGGGAGGGCGCGGTTCTTCAGGATGAAGGGCCACGCGTACCTCGTCGAAGCCTTCGCCGACGCAGGGGGGCGAGAGGCGGACATCGGGCGCTTCCTGAATTCGTTCACGCTCGGCGGCAGTCCGGCGGGCGAGATGGTCGCGGACGACCCGCCCGTCACGGCCTTCGCGTCGCTGAAGGAGACGCCGACTCCCGCCACGCAGGGCATCGGCCCCGGGACCGGGGGCGGCAACTCGGGCGGGTTGTCGCGGCCGGGCGTCGGCGAAGAGACCCTGAAGCTCGCGCGGCGCGCGGGCACGGGCGTCGAGGCCGCCGGGCCGTACAGGAGCGTCGAGGTCGAAAAGAGGGCCATCATCGTCTACAAGCCCGAGCCCGGCTTCACGGAGGAGGCGCGCAGGCACTACGTGACCGGCGTCGTCAGGCTCAGGGCCGTCCTGTCGTCTTCGGGGAAGGTGACGAACATCTCCGTCGTGAAGGGGCTGCCCGACGGTCTGAGCGAGAGGGCCGCCATTGCCGCGCGCCACATACTCTTCTTCCCGGCCGTCAAGGGCGGCCGCGAGGTGTCGCAGTACGTGGTGCTGGAATACAACTTCAACATCTATTAGTGAGCAGTAAGCAGTCGGAAGAAATAACGCCGCCTCAGTTCTGAATTAAAACTGCTTACTGCTCACCGCTCACTCCGCTAAAACTTCCTCACCATCAGCACGCCCGCGATAAGGAGAAGCGCGCCGAGGAGTCGGGGCACGGTGACGGGGCGCGCGGCGAAGCCGACGACGCCGAAGTGGTCGAGCAGGATCGAGACGAGCACCTGGCCGGCGATGGTGATCGAGATGAACGTCGCCGCGCCGAGCCTCGGCGCGAAGGCCGCCGCCGCCGTCACGAAGACGCCCCCGAGCAGCCCGCCGACCCAGACCCACCAGGGCGCCGAGGCTATCGTCGCGAGCGGCGGGAGTTGCGGACGCGCGGCCGCCGTGTAGGCGAAGAGCGCCAGCGTCCCGACCGCGAACGAGACGAGCGAGGCCGTGACGGGGTGGCCGACCCAGCGCGCGAGCTGCGCGTTGACGCCCGCCTGCAAGGGCATCAGCGCGCCGGCCACGAGACAGACGAGCAGGTAGAGCCAGACCATACCTTCCCCCGAAAATTTTAGACTTAAGTGCGAGTGCACGAACTTAACTTGCGCGCACGCCCCACGGCAAGCGCGGCCGCGCGCCGCCCGAAAAACTCTCCCCGCCCGCGCCGGGTCGTGATATAGTCCCGCGCCGAAATCCCGACCGCGAAAGAACCCTCCAAAGGAGATTTTATCAATGCAGAACTACAACAACCCCGCGCCGCCGCCTCCGCAGCCGCCGCACGGCGGCTACGGCATGCCGCCGCAACCCCCCGCGAAGAAGGGCATGTCCACGGGCATCAAAGTCCTGATCGTCGCCGTCGTTCTCGTCGTCGGCGGGGGCATCCTGCTTGTCGCGCTCACCCTCGGCGGCCTCTACTACTTTGGGCGCAGGGCGCAGGACACTGTGAACGTGAAGAGCGCCGAGGCGCTCAAGGGTCTCAAGGGCGGCGGCGCCACGTCGGGAGGCGCCGAGGCCGAGCCGCCGAGCCCGACGGCCGAGCAGCAGGCGGCCATCGCCGGAGGGCAGACGGCCGAGTGGGAGCAGCAGGAGATTTCGTGGACGGTGCCGCTGAAGTGGAAGAAGTTTACGGCCGAGAGCCAGAGCTTCATGTGGCGCTCGCCAGGGAGTTGGGACGCCGCCTCGCTCATCGTGAGCGTCGCGCCGATGGCCTCGAACTTCCCCGCCGACATCAGCCTCCAGAGCTACTACGACACATACAAGCGCGACAAGCAGAAGTATACGGACGTGCGCTGGCTCAAACTCGGCGGCGTGAAGGGCGTCGTCTTCCGCGAGGCCGCGCCCGAGAGTTCCGACGACCCGCAGCGCCTCCAATGGATCGGCTACCGCGACTACAAGGGCCAGCGGCAGTACGTCTCCATCATGCTCGCCTCGCAGGGCAAGTACTTCGCACAGCATGAGGACGCGCTCTACGGCGTGCTCTACTCGACCGAGATGGGGGAGTGAGGAAGAAGCCCGACCGTGAGGGAGGGCGTACGTAGAAGGAGAAAGGGTAAGGGGTAACGGGTCAAGGTTAAGACCCGTTACCCCTTACCCTTTCTCCTTTATCCTTCTTACTGAAAGACCTGCTCGACGGGCACGATGACGATCTGGTCGGGACGGACTGGGACCTTGTACTTCTCGATGATCTTGTCCTCGGCCATGATGTCGGCGGGCTTCGGCGAGTTGTAGGTGATGGGCGAGGGCGTGCCCTTGACGAGCGCGTCGCGCAACCCCTCGGCGTCCTTCGTGATCATGACGACGCGCATGTTGCCGGGGTTGAGGTACTGCTTGATGACGCGGTTCACGTCCGCGAGCGTGAGCTTCGAGAGGCTCGCGCGCATGAAGGACGTGTACTCGGGCGTGCCGTAGTAGCGGCTGTCGAGCGCGTAGCCGAGCCGCGCGCCCTGCGTCGCGGTCAACACGTTCGCGTACTTGGTGAGGAAGTCGCGGGTGCCGGCGAAGTCATCCTGCTTCATCCCCTCGCGCACGAGCTTATCGTACTCGTAGAGCGCGGCGCGCAGCGCGAACATCGAGTTCTGCGGCTCGACGGGCCGAATCCATATCTGGAATATCTGCGACGCGCGGCCGAGGTTCGGGTCGGGCATGAACTGGAACATGCCGCGCGGGAAGTACTCGACGTAGGCGTAGTCGCCGTAGTTCAAGCCGCGCGCCTCGCGCAGACGCTGGTAGAGGTGGCTGGCGCTGTTGCGGTGCTGGCCGAGGTAGGAGGCGACGAGCGCGAGCGCCGGCCAGTCCTTGTGCGAGCGGTTGACCGGGATGGGGAAGCCCATCGAGATGGCCGTCGCGCGCGTCTCGCGCTTGATGATCTCGACGCGCATGCCGGGCGCGACCTTCGGCTGTGCGTACTTCTTCGGCGCGCCGCCGCCCGCCGGGAGTTTCGAGAAGTCGGCCGAGACCTTCGCCGCGAAGTCCGAGGGATAGCCGCCCGCGAGCCCGACGACGAGATTCGCCTGCGTGTAGTTCTGTTTGTAGAAGGCGCGCACGTCGTCGAGCGTCAACTTTTCGAGCGACGAGACTTTGCCCGCGTTGGGGTGTGCGTACGGGTGGCCGGCGTAGATGAGCTGGTAGAGATACTCCTTGCCCAACTCCTCGTCGTTGCCCTGCCGCAGAGAGGTCTTCAGGTAGTTGACCGCGTCGGTCTTGACGCGCGTGAAGTCGTCCTCGCGGAAGCCGGGGTCGAGGAGCATGTCGCGGATGATGCCGTAGTACTTCTCAAGGTTATCGACGTGCGTCGTGCCCGAGAAGACGGTCATCTCCTTATCGACCTGCGAGCCGAAGCCGGCGGCCATCGGGTAGAACGCCTCCGTGATCTGCTCGTAGGGCATCGCGCGCGAGCCGCCCTCGGAGAGCATCGCGGCCGTGAGCGCGGCCACGCCCTCCTTGCCCGCAGGGTCGTTGGCCGCGCCCGTCATGAAGAGCAGGCGGAAGGAGATGAGCGGCGACTGCGAAGGCTCCAGGACCGAAGCAATCGGGGCCGCCGCGTTCGGGGCGGCGCTAATCGGCTGTGTGCTGCTTGACATCGTCTGTACGTGGGCCGTGCGCCGCTGCGCGAAGGCAGAGAGCGGCGCGAGCATGAAGAGGGCGGCGAGGAGGGTGCTGAATGTGCGTCGCATCAGTCCTGTCCCTCCCCGTTCGCGCGGCCGAGCGCCGCGAGGTTCTGCCCCTTGGTGGCGAGCGTGACGACCGTGCGGCTCTCCTCGCGGAAATACTTCTTCACCGCGTCGCGGATGTCGCTGGGCGTGACGGCCTGGTACGTGTCGAAGAGGCGGTTGAGCGTCTCGGGCGTGCGTTCGAGCGCGATGTAGGGCGCGAGCGCGCTGGCGATGGCGTTGTTGCTGTTCATCCCCATCGCGAAGCCGTAGCGCATCCGCGAGCGCGTGGCGTCGAGCTTCGACTGTTCGATGAGTTCAGTCTTGTAACGCTCGAAGGTTTTGAGAATCTGGTCGCGGACGTACGT
This sequence comes from Pyrinomonadaceae bacterium, assembly GCA_036379655.1. Classification (GTDB taxonomy): domain Bacteria; phylum Acidobacteriota; class Blastocatellia; order Pyrinomonadales; family Pyrinomonadaceae; genus QHXN01. The sequence goes on along the minus strand of DASVGG010000049.1, from coordinate 111,138 downwards.
GACCTGCGCGGGGTCTTTGACGCGGGCGTAGATGGTGAACAGCTCCGGGTCGGCCTGGTGGCCGAAGTCGGCCGCGAGCACGTCAACCTTCTGCTCCTTCAGGACGAGTTGCTGATACAGCTCCGAGTTCTCGCCGAAGGCGACCGACTGGAAGAGGTCGAGCGCGGCCACGTCCTTCGACGAGTCGGAGAACTTCGGCCCGTGGAAGGCGACGGCGAGGTGCGGGAGCGTCGGCGCGTCCCAGGGGATGTGCGCCGTGCGCGACTCGTTCTGCGCGGGCTCGTCGGGGATGTCCGCCTTGTAGCTGCCGCGCTGCCACGTGCCCCAGTACTTCTTCGTCAGTTCGAGCGAGCGCGCCTGCGTGATGTCGCCGACGATGACGATTGTGCTGTACTCCGGCCGGTAGAAGCGCGAGAAGAACTGCTTGGAGTACTCGTACTGGTTGGGCATGTCCTCGATGTCCTTGAGGTAGCCCATCGTCGTGTGCGCGTAGGTGTGTTTCTTGAAGGCCGTCTCGCGCATCACCTCGTTGATCTTCGAGAAGGGGTTGGCGCTGTTCTTGTCGTACTCGCCCTTGACGGCCTTGGCCTCGGTCTTGAACTGCTCGGGCGTGTACTTGAGGCGCTGGAAGCGGTCGGCCTCCGCCTTCATGATCTCTTCGAGGTCTTCCTTCGAGAAGGTCGCGTAGTAGACGGTGCGGTCGTCGCTGGTGTAGGCGTTCGTCTCGGCCCCGGCGCGCTTGAAAATTTCTTCGCGCTGCTCGGGCGTGTAGTTCTCCGAGCCACGGAACATCATGTGCTCGAAGAAGTGCGCGAAGCCGCTCTTGCCGGCCTCGACCTCGTTGCGCGAGCCGGCGGCGACGACGATGTAGAGCGAGACGAGGTTCGGGTAGTCGGTCGGCACCGTGACGAGCCGCAGCCCGTTCGGCAGGTCGTCAATCGTGTACGCGTAGGTGAAGAGCTTGCTGCCGCCGCTGTTGCGCGCCTGCTGTGCCATCCCGAACAGGGGCAGGGCGAGCACCGCCGCGGCCAAAATCAGAAATCTCATGGCGTCTGGCTCCCAAATTTCTTGACTGAATTTTGTACGTTGGACGCCCGAATTATACACCAACCGCGCGCAAACTTCAGGCGGCCGTGCGGCCATTTGTCTGATGCTCGAACCTTCGCGGCGCCGGGATGTCTGACGGAAAAATGTTGAAAGCGCGGGCGGGTGGGCGCATGATTAGCCCTTCGGACGATGGGGGAAGCAACGGGCGGCATGAGCCGCCCTCTCAACAGGCGGACGCCGCACACAGTCCGCCGCTCACGCCTTGCTTGTGATTAGGAGGTCAGCCGTGGCATTCACCAAGTCAATCAACAAGTACCAGATTTACCTCTCCTCGCACCCCCAGTTCAACGAGTGGCAGGCGAACATCATTCTGCGGATGGACAACACACTCGTCGTTGACCTCCGGTTCGTGGCCGACCCGGCGAGTCTGGTGAACATCGGGTACGCTAACGAGACCGGGGTCTCGCTCATCTACGTCGGCATCGAGCGGCTCGCCTGGTTCGTAGACGTGCTGCGTCACGAGAAGCCGCTGTTCCTGACGTTCTATCCCAAGAGCGGCACGACGCCCGCCCGCATGCTGCTGCAAACGAGCTCCGACGAGCCGGTGGGTGAGCAGGAAGGCGTTTGAGCCGTCAGGCGAGCGCGCCTGCCAAAGACTCCGGCACGTGCAGAACTTCGCGCCAGCCCGACACGTCCGAGCGCATGCGGGCGGTCAGTTCGTCGCGGAGCACTCGGAGTTTGTCGCTCAGCGTGTGCGGGTATTGGTCGAGGGCGGGGAAGCGGCGGAGCTGCTCTTCGACGAAGGACTTTTGTTTGAGGATGGAGGGAATCGACTCGTGGCGGCCTCCCTCCCAGAAGGGTTGGAGCAGGCGCTCGACGCGCGCGGCGCCGTGTATCTCGACCTGCTCGTCGTCGAGACCCGTCACGTCCGCGACGTAGCGGCCGTCGGCGTCCGAGCCGCGAAAGACTTGCAGGCGGCCGGGCAGCGTTGACTTCTCGGGCGTGTTCGAAGCCTTGAGCGTGGGGCGGCCGTCGATGACGCACTCCTTGAAGATGACGCCCGCGACGCGCCGGACCTCGCCCGAGAGCTTGGTGCCGATGCCGAAGCCGGCGGCCCGCGGGAACTCTTCGACGATGCGGCGCACGCCCTCAACGTCGAGGTCGCCCGTGAGCACGGGCATCAGGTCCGTGAGCCCGTTCGCCTCGAAGAATTCGAGACACCAACGACCGAGTTTCGCGAGGTCGCCCGAGTCCACGCGGAAGCCTTTGAAGGCGCGGCGGCGCGCGGGGCTTGAGGTCGCGGCCAGCGTCGCGTGCACGGCGCCCATGTGCACGTCGATGGTGTCGAGCAGCAGGGTCGTGCCTTCGGGGTTGGCGTCGAGCCATCGCTCGAAGGCAACCTGCTCGAAGTGCTTCGGGCGGCCCGTGCGCGGCTCGATTTCGGGCTCGTCCATGAACTCGACGTAGGACTGCTGCCAGTAGTGCGCCTCGGTGCCGACGGCGGGGATTTCGAGCCGGTGCGCGGCCTCCATGTTCGAGGTGTCGTTGAAGCCGCCGATGAAGGCGTAGGTCGCCACGTCCACGGCGCGCTCGATGTCGCCGTTGCGCCGCAGAGAGAAGTCGGAGAGCCAACGGTCGCCCGCGACCAGTCGCAACTGCATGGCGATGGCGGCGGTCGTCATCGGGAGGTCGAAGGCGTGCTCGAACTTGATCTCCTGCGCCTGCGCGAGCCCGAAGGCGCCGGTGATGTCCGCGAAAGGCTGTCCGGCGAACATGACGGTGCCCGGTCGCACCGCCCGCACGGTGCCGACGAAGTTGATGTCCTCGACGGCCTTCGCGAAGCGTTGCAGTCTGCCGCGATCCTGTTCGAGCGTCCGCAGGCGCGGCCGGTCAACCCGCAGGTCGAGCAGCGACCGCAGCAGGCGTTCGTGCCCGAGGCACGGCGCGTAAGCGAGCTTGCGCTGCGTCACGTAGAACGTCGCCTCCGTGTCGCTCAAAAGAGAGTCGTGCAGCCGCGTCGCCTCCTTGTAAGAGGCGTCGCCCATCGTGGCGTGATAGCGGTCGATGTTGAGCATGGGAATCAGTAGGCAGTTACAGCGGCATTCGTTTGAAAGCGACAGCACGCCGGGAGCGCGGGCACCCTACAGCCCGCCATGAGCGCGTCAGCGCGAAGGCTATCAGACTTTAAGTCTCAACCTTGAGTGAAAGCATCTCTCTGCTGAGCGTGCTCGCGCACGCTTTGGCGGGCAGGGATGCCCGCGCTCCCGGCGCAGGATGGCGCACTCATGTTAAAGCCGCTATTTCCGTGACGCAGTCACGCCGCCCCCGGCGAGAAAGTCTTTCGCCTCTTTCAGCTCGGGCCGCGCGGTGTCGGCGTGGCGGCTGATCGACAGGAGTTGCTTGTAGAAGCTTTCGGCCTTCGGCCTGTCGCCCGTGCGCGCGGCCGCGCGCGCCGCGCCGTAGAGGCCGTTGAAGCGGTTGGGCGTGTTGCGGAGTGAAGCCTCGAACTCGCGCAGCGCGTCGGCCGGCCGCTTAAGCTCAAACAGCAACTCTCCCAACTGCTCGCGCGCGGGGAGGAGCGCGCCCGGCGTGACGGGGTGCTTCTCCGTCGCGTCGTCCAACTCGGCGGCCGCGCGCATCAGTTGAAGCGACTCGTCACCACGCCCCTCCGCGTGCGCCAGCCATGCGGCGGCGACCTGCCTTGCTATCTCGACCTGCTTCGCCCAGTCGTAGCCGCCTTTGGACTCTGCGAGCGTCTGACGGATGGCCGTCAGACGCTCGACCTCCTGACGCGCGGAGGCCGCGTCGCCCGTGCGCGCGGCGCCTATCGCCCGCGCGAAGTGGACGTGCGCCTCTGCCCAGCGGAAGTCACCCATGGGAAAGTTCCCGAGCACGCCCGGCGGCAGGGACAATTTCGCGGCCTCGTCCCAACGCCGCCGTTCGAGCGCGTAGCGGGCGGTGATGGCCGTGGCGGCGTAGGCCACCTTGAAGCTCTGCGGCTCGACCTTCGGAATCCTGTTCAACTCTTCGAGCACGCCCCGCGCCCGCGCGTCCTGCGCGCCTTGCAGGTAGGCGTAGGCCAGATAGTCCATCGCGTGGAGTTGCTCGTCCCACGCGCCCTGCATGCGGTTCCTGACGGCGAAAGCCTCCGCCGCCGACTTGGCGGCGAGGTTCGACTGGATCGACTCCTGCCACAACCCGAGCCGCGTGAAGATGTGCGAGGGCATGTGGCGCGCGTGCGCCGAAGAGGGCGCGATCTTCGCGTAGCCACGCGCGGCGGGCAATGCCATGGTCGCCAGCGCCGGGTAGTCGTAGCTGTGAATGATGTAGTGCGTCACGCCCGGGTGCCGCGGCTCGCGCGCCAGCACGCCGTTGAGGATGCGCGCCGCCGCCTTCTCGCTGGCGTAAGACTTGTCGCCCGCCGCCGCGCCCTTCGCGATGAGCGTCAGCGCGTAGAAGACGCCGGCCTCGCGGTCGGAAGGGTAGCGTTGCGAGAGTTGCATCATTGCTTCGCCGTACGCGTTGGCGCGCGCGCGGTGGTCGAGCCTGTCTGCGTCTTTGTAGAAGAGCCCGACGGCCGCGATGTAGTCGCGCTCGCGCCGCGTGCGCGCGCCGATTGTCTGGGCCTGTTCCGCGGCCTTCATGCCTCTCTGCAACTCGGTCGCGGTCGGCGGCGCCCAGAGCGGGTGATAGTTGCTCATCGCGACGCCCCAGTAGGCCATGCCGCACTTCGGGTCGGTGGCGGCCACTTCGCCGAAAGCCTTCTCGGCCTCTTCGTACTCGAAGGAGTGGAGCCACGCGACCGCGCGGTTGAACTGCTTCTGAGCCTCGGGCGTGCAGGAGATGTTGAAGTTGACGCGCCCGAGTTTTTCCGAAGGGTCGTGTTGATGCTGATGCATCTCCTGCGCGCGGACGGGAGAGACCGGGCAGATTAAGGCGACGAGAAGTGTCGCGGTTGAAACGGCGGCGAACGGGAGACTCTTTTTCACAACACCTCCTCCTTTCGGGAGCAGAAGCGCGAGGCGGGGGACCGGGGCTTTAAGAAGTTGAAATTTCCAACTTGAAATTTCCAGTTTAAGACTTAAACGACTTCAGCCCCGGCCGCGCGCATCTCTTCGATGGCGCGTTGGTCGTCGCCGGGTTGGAGGTTGACGGCGCGCATCGCGTCGGAGAGTGCGCGGACGTGGAAGCCCGCGCTTAGCGCGTCGAGGACGGTCTGCTTGACGCAGTAGTCGGTCGCCAGTCCCCCGACCCAGACCTCGCGGACGCCTTCGCGGCGCAGGTCTTCGGCGAGCGTCGTCCCGTCGAAGGCCGAGTAGTTGTCCTCGTCGCCCAACCCCTTCGAGACGACGCGGACGCGCGGATCGTCCAACAGGTCTTCGTGAAATTCCGCGCCGCGCGTGCCCTGCACGCAGTGGACGGGCCACGTCCCGCCGTAGGCGGCGAAGTGCTTGGTCCGCGACGGGTGCCAGTCGCGGCTCTTGTAGACGGGCTCGCCGCTTGCGAGAAACTCTTCGATGAGACGGTTGAGCGGCTCGACCACCTCGTCGCCGCGCTCGACGGCGAGCGCGCCGCCCGGACAGAAGTCGTTCTGCACGTCCACGACGATGAGCGCCCGCCTGCTTGTATCGGATGACATCTCGTTTCACCTCTCGATGGTTTCGTGCATTCTACGCCACTCGCCGCCGTGCGCAAAAAAAGCCGGCGCGTACGACTGAGCGTGCGCGCCGGCTTTCGGCCGGCGTGCGGCGGGGAGACTTCCCGCACGCCGGACTGTTCAGAGGCCGCGAGGCCTCAGAAGAAGAGCGAGTAGAGCAGGCGGTTGGGCGAGCCCGTCCCGATGCCCGTGAGCACGTTCGTCGTCGCGCCGTTGACGATGGCGTTGCGGACGGTCGCGTTCGACGCGGTGGTGTGCCCTTGCAGGTAGAGCGCCGCGACGCCCGCGACGTGCGGCGAAGCCATCGAGGTGCCCGAGATGGTGGCCGTCGCCGTGTTGGACGTAGCCCACGCCGAGGTGATCGACGAGCCCGGCGCGAAGATATCCACGCACGTCCCCCAGTTCGAGAAGGACGAGCGCGCGTCCGTCGAGGTCGTCGAGCCGACGGTGATGGCCGCGGCCGTGCGGGCCGGCGAGACGTTGCAGGCGTTCTGGTTCTCGTTGCCGGCCGCGACGGCGAAGGTCACGCCCGCGTTGATGGCGTTGTTGACGGCCGTGTCGAGCGCCGAGGAGGCGCCGCCGCCGAGGCTCATGTTGGCGACCGCCGGGAGTTGCCGGTTCGCGGCGACCCAGTTGACGCCCGCGATGACGCCCGAGGTCGTCCCCGACCCCGAGCAGTTGAGCACGCGCACGGCGCGCAAGCTGACGCTCTTGGCGACGCCGTAGGTCGAGCCGCCGATGGTACCGGCGACGTGGGTGCCGTGGCCGTTGCAGTCCTGCCCGTTGCGGCCGTCGCCGACGAAGTCCGCGCCGACCGTGGCCCGGCCGCCGAACTGCGTGTGCGCGGTGCGGATGCCGGTGTCGATGACGTAGGCGCGGACGCCCGAGCCCGTCCAGTTGTAGGTGTAGCTGCCCGAGAGCGGGCGGTTACGCTGGTCGATGCGGTCGAGGCCCCACGTCGCGGGCGACTGCGTCGCGCTGGCGGTGTAGACCTGATCCTCCTCGACGAACTGGACGCGCGGGTCTTCACTCAGAGCCAGCGCCTCGTCCTCGGTCATCTCGGCGGCGTAACCGTTGATCGCGTCCTTGAAGCGGCCGTGGTGCTTGACCTTGCCGCCGTAGGCCGCGACGAGCACGTCGGTAATCTGGTCGGCCTGCGAGTAGGGGCCGGGCTCGCCCGCGGCCACGTTGTCGAGGACGACGATGTAGTTGTTGGGGATGGCCTTCTCCTTCTTGTGGAGCTTCTGCCCCTTGCGCACGGGCGCGGGGCTGGCCGAGGAGCGGGAGTCGGAAGAAGTCAGAGCAGTGAGACACAGGGCGAGCGTCGCGAGCAGTAAAAGCGTCTTTCTCATTGTCCCTCCAAAAGGTCTGTCGGATGTCTGAGGCCGGACGGCGGACGCGCGGCCCGCCGTGAGGTCACCTGCGAAAGGGGGAAAGGGGCTGACGCGGCCGTCGGGAGGCACACGTCATGCGCGTTAAAACAAGGGAGAATTACTGACTGTTCGCGGGCAAGAATGTGGTTAGTAGATACGTCCGCCCGGAGTACCGGCTGAAGTCTACTCGTGAGTGCCGTGCACTATAACAGTTTTCCGGCATCACGCAAGAACTTTTTTGACGGCGCAGTTTAGAGATTACTTGAAGGGTCAGGAAACGGACATTCGACGCGGAAACGCGGAGGGGACCCGAAGATTTCAAGTTGAAATTTCAACTTCTCCGGGTCCCCTCCGCGCCCTTCGCGCCTCCTCGCGGAGGCGCCCCCAACAGCGTTTGGAGATGAAACTGGCTGGCCGTCTCGTTAAGCCCTCACGGCCTCGACGATGCTGAAGGCCGAGCGGGTCGGGACGATGCGAGAGAGTTTGAGCCCGGCGGCGGCCAGCAGCGCGGCGTACTCGCCGGCCGTGCGCTCGACGCCGCCGGGCGACGTGAGCATCTCAAGGTCGAGCACCTTGCTGTAGTGCGGCCCGTTCCCCTCGGGCACGATGGTCTCGACGATAAGGACGTGGCCGTTGTCGCCCATCGCGGCGTTGATGTTCTTGAGAATCAGCGCGGCGCGTTCGTCGTCCCAGTCGTGGATGATGTGCTTCATGACGTAGGCGTCGGCGCGCGGCACGCTCTGGAAGAAGTCGCCCGCGACGCGCTCGACGCGGCCCGCGACGCCCTCGCGCTCAAGCAGCGCCGCCGCGCCTTCGATGACGGGCGCCACGTCGAAGAGGACGCCTTTAAGTTTCGGGCTGGCCTTCAGAATCTGCGAGAGCAGGTAGCCGTGCCCGCCCGCGATGTCTGCGAGCGTGCCGAACTTGCTGAAGTCATACGACGCGACGATGTTGGGCGCCTCGCCGACGCTCATGTCGGTCATGGCGCCGTTGAAGACTTCGGCGTGCTCGGGGTTGCCGGCGAAGTACTCGAAGACCTCGGCGCCGTGCGTCTGGCCCCACGCGGGCTCGCCCGTGCGGACGCTGTGCATCATGTTGGCCCAGACGTTGAAGTGCCACTGCTCGCCCATGAAGATGAGGCCGTTGCGCATCGAGCCCGCCACGCCCGCGCGCAGAGGCTCGGCCAGCGGCGTCAGCCCGAACGTCTTCGGCGCGACCTCCGCGAAGACGCCCGCGCCCGCGAGCGAACGCAGGACGCGGTAGAGCGAGCGTTCGTGCGTCTCGGTCTCGGCGGCCAACTCGGCGACGGGGCGCGGCCCGGCGGCGAGCAGGTCCGCGACGCCGAGACGCGCGGCGACGTAGAGCGCCTGCGTCAGGAGCGCGCCGAACGCCATCTGCGTCAACACGGCCTGCGGCGGCGGTGCCTGAGCCTCGGGGCTGGGAATCTCGACGGGTAAAATCTTCGAAGTCTCGGTGCTGAACTGCGTGCTCATGCTCTGTCTCACCTTCCGTGAATGTCGTCTGAACGAATCCGCGCCCAAAAGTAGGCGCACACTCCGGAGCGCGGATACTTCGGCGCCCGAACGTTAACGCGCGACGCGCGCGGAAAAAGGATCAGCGCGGCGGGGCGCAACGTCGCAAGTTTCCGGCGCCCGGCCGCCACTGTATAATCCGCCCCGTCTCGCCTCCACCGAAAGGGAAGAGATTCTCAGATGGACGAAGTCATCCTGAAACGTTTCGAGCGTCCCGACGAGACGCGCGAGTTCGAGTTGGGCAAGTTCGAGATAGTCCGCATCGGCGGGCTCACCGTCGGGCGCGCGACGTACCAGCCCGGCTGGAAGTGGTCGAAGCACGTCAGCCCGCTCGCGGGCACGCCCTTCTGCGAGGTCGAGCACGTCGGCCTCGTCGTCTCGGGCCGCGCCGTCGCCGCGATGAACGGGGGCGAGGTGTTCGACCTCACGCCCGGAGACCTGTTCTACGTCCCGCCCACGCCGCACGACAGTTGGGTCGTCGGCGACGAGCCATACGTCTCGCTCCACTTCCTCGGGGCCGACAGTTACACGAAGGGAGAGGCGTAGAAGAAGTGAGTTCGTCCGTGACTTCACACGCCAACGTCAACGTTGAGCGGGGCCGGCGCGAGTTCGTCGCGCGCGGCTCGGTCGTGCGCAGGATTTGGGGAGACCCGGAGGTCGTGCTCCTCGTCTTCGCGGGCTCGGCCGCCGAGTTCGCTTTGAACAGGGCCGTGGACTGGCTCTTCTTCACCGGCAGGATTCCGAGCGACCCCATCGGCCGCCTCTTCTCGACGGTGCGCTACGCGCGCGCGATTGTCTTCGCCGACGAAGAGACCGCGCGCCGCACGCTCGCGCGCATCAACGCGGCGCACGCGGGCGTCGAGCGCCAGCGCGGGCAGACTATTCCCGAGTGGGCGTTCCGCGACGTGCTCTACATGCTCATAGACTATTCCGAGCGCGCGCACCGGATGCTCTACGGCGCGCTGACCGTGCCTGAGCGCGAGGAGCTGTACGCGGTCTTCAGACGCGTCGGCGAGGGTCTGAACGTCAAGGCGCTGCCCGAGAGTTACGCGGACTGGCGCGAAGACCGTCGCGCGCACATGGAGCAAGACCTCGCTCACGGACGGCACACGTCGCTGCTCTACGAATCTTACCGGCGACACCTCGGCGCGTGGCGCTACCAGATGTTGCTACAGGTCCAGGCGCTGCTCGTGCCGGAGCGCGTGCGAAGTCTGTTGCGTCTCAACCAGAGCGCGGTCTTCTCCGCGGCGGTCGAAGTCTTCGCGTCGCTCCCCGCGCCGGGCCTGCGGGCGCTTGTGCGACGAGTGATGTTGCAGCCGCGTTACTGGGGCGAGGTCGCGGAGCTTGAGCGCGAGCCCGCCTGAGCCGAGCGTCCTTGTCAACGTCCACGAGTTGTGTTTAGCTGGCCGCGTTATGGCGGCAGTCAAGCGATGATGCACACGGAGAGCGCGGGCGGCGTGGTCCTCGACGCGGAGGGGCGCGTCCTGCTGGTCAGTCAGCACGGGACGAGTTGGTCCCTGCCGAAGGGACATCTGGAGGAGGGCGAGTCGCCCCTTGAGGCCGCGCGCAGGGAGATATACGAGGAGTCAGGCGTCAGTCGTCTTGAGTTAATCCGCGCGCTCGGCAGCTACAGCCGCCACCGCCTCGGCGCCGACGGCGGCGAAGACCGCTCGGAGCTGAAGACGATCCACCTGTTCCTCTTCCGCACCGACGAGAGCGACCTCGCGCCGCGCGACGCCGACAACCCGGAGGCGCGCTGGGTCGGGCGCGAGAGCGTCGCGGGGCTCCTGACCCACGCGAAGGACAGGGAGTTCTTCGCCGCGATCCTCGACACCATCTAAACCCCTTCAGCAAGGAGAACACGGAAGAGCATGCGGAAGGTCGTTCTTTCCTTCGTCGTCATCGCGTGCGTTGCCGCCGCCGCCGCCGCGCAGACCGGCATCACCCCGCTCCCGAAGAATAAGCTCGAAGCCCCGGTCGTCATGTTCCCCGAGACGGTCGTCAAGGAGTTGTACCGCGTCCACCGCAACGGCGCCGGCCGTGTCTTCGAGAGGCAGGGGCGCAAGCATCAACAGAAGTTCTTCGACCAGAAGCTCGCCGCGCTCATCTGGAAGAACCTTTCGGAGACGCCCGACGGCGAGGTCGGTAACATCGACTTCGACCCGCTCTACAACGCGCAGGACACGCGGATCAAGAACTTCCGCGTCGGCGCCTCCATCATCAAGGGAGGCGCCGCCACCGTCCCCGTCACCTTCATGAACTTCGAGCAGAAGGTCCGCATCGAGTTCCGCCTCGTCAACACGAAGCAGGGCTGGAAGGTCTCAAACATCGTCTACGGCGGCGGCATGGACTTCGTCCAGATACTCAGCCAGCCGATGTGAGGCCCGAGTTCTTTGACCGAAGAGCACAAGCGCGTGGGCGATAAAACGTTGAAGCGGGCGCTCGTCTGCCTCTTCATCCTCCTCTACGTCCCGTACGTGTCCGTGCAGGGCGTCCGGCGGGCCGCGGAGTCGCCCGGCGACTTCCCGACGCTCTACTGGGGCGCGAAGATGGTCTTCGAGGAGGGGCGCTCGCCCTACGTGGACGGCGCCTTCGACGAGGTCGCCGCGCGCGAGCGGCGGCGCATCTTCCCGTACCTCTACCCGCCGCCCTCGCTGCTCGCCTTCTATCCCTTCTCGACGGTTCCTTACGACGCGGCGAAGGTGCGGCTCCTCGTCGTCAGTCACGTCTGCCTGCTCATCATCCTCTACCTCCTCTTCCTCCGCATCAGGCCGTTCGAGCCGCCCGACGAGTGGCGCTACTTCGTCGCGGCGCTGATGACCGTTTACGTGCTGAACTACTACCCCGTCGCCGATAACTTCGCGTGGGGGCAGATCAACCTGATCGTACTGGCGCTCGTCTGCTTCGCGTGGCTCGCCTTCAAGCGGGGCGGCCACGCGCTGAGCGTCGCGGTGCCGCTGTCGCTCTCGATATTGTTGAAGACGTACCCCGTCCTGCTGCTGCCGCTGCTCATCATCAGGAAGCGTTACGCGGCTGCGGCGTGGACCGTGGCGCTGGTCGTGTTCTACGGGCTCGTCTCGTACTGGGTTCTGCCGCGCGGCTTGTGGGACGACTGGCTGGCGAACGTGGCGCCGACGGGCGGCTACGGGCTGCGGCCGTTCAACCTCCCGTTCATCCCCGTGGAGCCGTGGAACCACAGCATCAACGGCTTCATGCTCTTCGTGCAGGACCGTGTGCCGGTGGTCTTCGGCCTCCCGACGAGTTTCATAACGAGGCCGCTCACGTACCTCGTCGCGGGCGCGGTCGGGGCCGCGACGCTCGGGCTCTCGCTGCTCTCGGCGCGCAGGGGGCAGGGGGAGAGGACGCTCGACTTCGAGGTCGCGCTCTTCCTCCTGATGATGTTCCTGGTGGCGCCGCTTTCGTGGGAGCACCACCTCGTCTACGCGCTGCCGGCGGCGCTCTTCGCCATACACTTTCTGTTGACGGGACGAACGAGCCTCCCCGCCGCGCTCGGGACGCTGGCCGCGCTCTTCGTTATCGCCTGGGACCTCCCGCGCGACGACACGTTCCCGCTCAAGGGCGTGCTCGGCCTCTCGAACGCGCTCAAGTTCTTCGCCGCCCTCGGCCTCTGGCTCTTCCTCGCCAACAGGATGTGGGACGGGTTGAAGGAAGTAGGAACTGTGAACGATGAACGATGAACTAAAGGCCCTCGTCTTCAGTTCATCGTTCATCGTTCATACTTCATCGTTCAAAGCATTGTTCAAAGCTCTCGCGGGCGTTTCGCGCATCTTCGGGGGTCGTGTTAGAGTCTTTAACTTCGGTTTTTTTATCTCCCCATGGAAGGGTCGGAACGGAATTTGTTAACGAGCGTCGTCGCCTCACGGGCGTTACCAGTCGAGTCTGCTACAACGGGCGTCAACCTCGGCGTCGTCTGCCCGATGGCGAACGAGCGCGACACGGCCGAGTTCTTCGTCCGCGAAGTGCTGGCCGCCTGTGAGCCCTTCCGGTTCAAGTCCCTGACCTTCTTCGCCGTCCTCGACCGCGTCAGCCGCGACGGGACGCTCGACCTTCTGAGGGAGTTGGAGTCAAACCTCCCGCAGTTGCGCGTCGTCTGGGCGCCCGAGAACCGCTGCGTGGTGGACGCGTACCTGCGCGGCTACCGCGAGGCGCTCGACGCTGGCTGCGACTGGGTGCTTGAGATCGACGCCGGCTACAGCCACCAGCCCTCCGACATCCCGCGCTTCTTCGAGAAGATGAGTGAGGGGCACGACTGCGTCTTCGGCACGCGCTTCGCCCAGGGCGGGCGCATCTCGGAGAGTTCGCTCAAGCGCGAGGTCATCAGTCGCGGCGGGACGCTCCTGACGAACCTGCTGCTCGGCACGCGTCTGACCGACATGACGAGCGGCTTCGAGTTATTCTCGCGCGCGGCGCTCGAAGAGGCTCTCGGTCGCGGCATCAACTCGCGCGGCCACTTCTTCCAGACAGAGATCAAGGCGCACTGCCACGGCCTGCGCGTGGCGGAAGTCCCCATCCACTACCGCGCCGCCAGCGACAGCGTCAACAACAACGTGCTCAAGGACGCCTTCGTCAACCTCTGGCGCCTCTTCCGCGCGCGCTCCTCGCGCACGCGCGCCGTCGCCTCCCTCGAACAGGACGAGGCTGCATGACGGAGAGCGTCGCCCTCGTCGTCACCTCCATCAACGCACCCAACCGCGTGCTGAGCGCGCTGGCCGAAGGCTCGCGCGAGCGCGGCCGGCAGTTCGTCGTCATCGGCGACGTGCCGAGCCCCGCCGACTTCCAACTTGAAGGCTGCGACTTCTACGGCCTCGAAGCGCAGTACGAGTCCGACTTCCAGTTCGCGCGCCAGTGCCCCGTGCGCCACTACGCGCGCAAGAACCTCGGCTACCTCGTCGCCATCCGCGCGGGCGCCAGCGTCATCGCCGAGACCGACGACGACAACATCCCGCGCGAAGACTTCTGGGACGAAAGACAACGTCAGGTTTCGGTGCCTTCGCTCGAAGGCGCGGGTTGGGTCAACGTCTACCGCTACTTCACCGAGGCGAACATCTGGCCGCGCGGCCTTCCTTTGGAGCGCGTGCGCGAGCGCGTGCCCGAGTTCGAGTCGCTGAAAGTTAAGGACGCCGACTGCCCCATCCAGCAGGGGCTCGCTGACGAGAACCCGGACGTTGACGCCATCTACCGCCTCGTCGAAGAACTGCCGCAGACGTTCCGCCGCGACCGTCGCGTGGCGCTCGCGTCGGGCACGTGGTGCCCCTTCAACAGTCAGAATACGACGTGGTGGGCCGACGCTTTTCCGCTGCTGTATCTTCCGGCCTACTGCTCCTTCCGCATGACGGACATCTGGCGCAGCTTCGTCGCGCAGCGCATCGCGTGGGAGCAGGGCTGGGGCGTGCTCTTTCACGAGCCCACGGTCTGGCAGGAGCGCAACGAGCATAACCTCATGCGCGACTTCCGCGACGAGGTGCCCGGCTACCTGCACAACAGCGCCATCCGCGAAGCACTCGCCGGCCTCAGACTCGCGCCCGGCGTCGAGCGCCTGGGCGAGAACCTTCTGGCCTGTTACGAGAAACTCGTCGAGATGTCTCTGGTCGGCCAAGAGGAGTTGCCGCTGCTCGCGACGTGGCTCGAAGACCTCGACGCGGCGCGCGCCGCCCGTTGAACGAGAGCTTTATGGAGAACTTTCGGGGTAAGAGGATTGCGGTCACGGGGGGCGGCGGCTTCCTCGGCCGGGTGGTGGTGGACAGACTCCGCGAGCGCGGCTGCGAGGATGTCTTCGTCGTCCGCAAGCGCGACTACGACCTCGTTAAAGGCGAGGACGTGAACCGCCTCTACCGAGACGCGCGCCCCGAGGTCGTCATCCACCTCGCCGCCGTCGTCGGCGGCATCGGCGCCAACCGCGAGAACCCCGGCCGCTACTTCTACGACAACATCATGATGGGCGTCCAGCTCATCGAAGGCGCGCGGCTGAACGGCGTCCAGAAGTTCGTGCAGGTCGGGACCATCTGCGCTTATCCCAAGTTCACGCCCGTCCCTTTCCATGAAGACGACCTCTGGAACGGCTACCCCGAGGAGACCAACGCGCCGTACGGCGTCGCGAAGAAGGCGCTGCTCGTGCAGTGTCAGGCGTACCGCGAACAGTACGGGATGAACGCGATCTATCTGCTTCCCGTGAACCTCTACGGGCCGGCCGACAACTTCGACCCGAACACGTCGCACGTGATCCCGGCGTTGATTAAGAAGTTCGTTGACGCCGGGGAGCAGGGCGAGCCTGAAGTTGAAGTGTGGGGGACGGGCGCGGCCACGCGCGAGTTCCTGTACGTGGACGACGCGGCCGAAGGCATCGTGCTCGCCGCCGAGAAGTACGACGGGCGCGAGCCTGTCAACCTCGGGTCGGGGATGGAGATAAGTATCAAGGACCTCGCCGAACTCATCGCGCGGGAGACGGGTTACCTCGGCCGGCTCGTCTGGGACGCGTCGAAGCCGGACGGGCAGCCGCGCCGCGCGCTCGACGTGACGAGGGCGGAGGAGTTGTTCGGCTTCCGCGCCCGCGTCGATTTCGTCGAGGGACTGCGGCGCACCATCGACTGGTATCGCTCGACGCTCGCGGCGAAAGTGTAGCCCGCGCCGCCGCCGCCGGCCCGGCGCAAATTACTCTTGCCTTATCCCGGTTTTTACATATAATTGCCCGTCCTTTCCAAGCGTTCTACAAGTTCTAAGCCGATCTCTTACAGAACGAACTTCCAGCCCGTCAGAGGGCGGCACGCGCCGGCCGCCGCCCCGGAGCCACCCGTATAAGGGCGGCCCGCGACACACGTCAGACCTTATGACAAACCCCCTCTGGGCCGACATCACGCTGGCGTCGCTCCTGCGCGACCGAAGAATCGCGCTCGGCGTGACGGCGTTGGCGGCGGCGCAGGTCGCGGCCGTGGCGACCGGGGTCGGGGGCTGGCCCTGTCCTTTGAAGGGGGCTCTGGGCATCCCCTGTCCAGGGTGCGGGCTCACGCGCGCGACCGTCTCGCTGCTGCGGGGTGAGTTCGCGGCGGCCTTCAGCCTGCACGCCTTCGCGCCCGTACTGCTGTTGGCGCTGGCGGCGTTCGCCGTCGCGGGGCTTTTGCCGGCGGAGCGGCGCGAGGCGTTTGCGGGGCTCGTCGCGCGCTTCGAGCGCCGCACGAAGGCCACCTACGTCGTGCCGGCGGCGATGTTCGTCTACTGGTCGGTTCGCCTGCTGTTCCTGCCGGGTGCGTTCAACCGGTGAGCGTAGCGGTCACAACTTTTCAGCTCTAAGAAGATAGAAGGAGGATAGTGAGATGGGTATTCTAGTTTGGTTAGTGCTTCTGGCGGCCTTCGTGGTTCAAATCCTGGTGGTGGTTAAGATGTTCCAGAACGCCGGCGCCCTGCACGGGATTCTCGGCCTCATCTGCGGCCTCTACGCGTTTATCTGGGGATGGATGAACGCGAGCAAGCTCGGCATCAGGAACCTGATGATCATCTGGACGGTGCTCATCATCATCTACGCCATCCTCGCTGCAACCGTCGGGGCGTCCTTCGGTTACAACATGGGCACCCCCGGCCCCGTCACCCCCTAACCGGCGGAGCACCAAACAACAGACGGCGGGTCGAACCCTTCGCCGAGCCCCTGACGGCGGAGGGCTCGCCCGCCGTCTTCATTAATGAAGGATGAAATGATTATGAAGCGCGTTCTGTTAGCGGCTTTGGTCTTCGTCATGCTGTGCGCGGCGGCGCCGGCCTTCGCGGCGCAGGACGCGCCCATCGCGGGCGGCTACGGCGAGCGCCGGACGAGCGACCCGGGCGTCGCGGCCGCCGCGCGCTTCGCGGTGCGGGAGCGGGGGCGGCTCACGGGGCGGCGCGTGACGCTCATAGCCGTCAGGCGCGCGGAGACGCAGGTCGTCGCGGGACTCAACTACCGCCTGCTGCTGAGCGTGACGGAGGGGCGCGCGGCGCGCGACGTGGTCGCAATCGTCTATCAGAATCTACGACAGCGGCTCTCGCTTGAGAGTTGGGAGCCCGCCTCCGTCGGCGGCCCTTCGTCGGGCAGGGAAGTCAAAGTCTTTCTCGTCGCGCTCGACGACAAAGGTAGACGCGGGCGTCGCATCGGCTGCGACGACAGCCTCGTCCCCGTCACGCGCAACGTTGCGGCGGCGGGCACGCCTCTGAAGGCCGCCGTCGAAGAGTTGCTTTCAATCCCGCGCGAGTACGAGGGCCTGGGCAACTACTGGGCGGGCGAAGGTCTGCGCGTGCAGAGCGCGACAATCGCCTCGGGCGTGGCGACCATCCGCATTCGCGGCACGCTGCCCGTCGCGGGCGTCTGCGACGAGCCGCGCATCGAGGAGCAGATCAAGGCGACGGCCCGACAGTTTCGCGGCGTTCGTAGCGTCCGCGTCTTTCTCAACGGCCAGAGACTCTCCAACGCCATCCGCTGAAGCCTTGCCGGCCTGTCCGCGCCCCGCGCCCCGTGATATTTTAGGGGCGTGAAATCCGAACAAGCGGGCAGTGGCGGTGAGTCGAACGAAGACATCCCGGGCGCGTCGCATTCGCCCGAAGTTATCCGCGCGCGGGGCGCCGACGGCGCACCACGCACGCCCGCCGTAACGAGCAAGCCTCCCGCCGTTCCTTCATCCGAACGCCGCTCAAACGTTCTCCGCTGGCTCCCGCTCGCGCTCCTCGTCGTCGTCGCGCTCGCCGCGCCGCTCGTCTACTTCAGGAACAAACGGGCAGTCATCGGCGGCATCAAGACCGGCGCCGAGCAGGTCAAAGACATCCTGACCGGCGCGCCGCCGCGCGACCCCTACGCCGAGGCCGTCTCGAAACTCGAAGAGGACCGTGGCGAGCCCACCGGCCGCAAGGCGAGCGACGTAGAGATTCCGCAGGAACTCAGACAGTACAGCGAGGCGCGTCGCTTCCTCGCCATACAGGGCGCGGCCGCCGCCGAGGCGGGCGTGCACTCGCCGCACGACTTCGCGGAGTTGGCCGGCATGATTGAGGAGAGGCGTGAGTTGGTCGAAGTGCCACGCCTCGGCCGTGGCTTCGTGCTCTACGGCGTGGGGCTGACGGCGACGGGCGCGCTCACGCACTACGACCTGAAGGCGAAGAAGGTCGTGCCGCTCTACGCCAACGTCGGAGAGGTGGAGAACGAGGAGCGCACGCTCGCGGAGGAGCGCGGGCGTTTGTCGAAGGCACTAAACGAGATGGATGTCAGGCTCAAGGAACTCGGCCGCAAAGAGCGCGAGGCGCGCGCGCAACTGCTGGCCGAGACCGCCGCGCGCAGGAAGGAACTGACGGCCGTCTCGGACAAAGAGAAGTTGCTCGCGGCCTACTACGGCAAGCCCGGCGCGAAGTCGCGCGAGAAAATCGGCGAACGCCTCTTCGCGGAGCACGCGGCGATAGCAAGACTTGCGGGCGACTTCGGCGGGCGCTCGTACGACGTGCGCGACACGACCGCGTCGAAAGAGTTTCAGGCGCGCATGCTCAGCCACGTGCGCCCCGTCGTGCTCGCGTTGATGGAAGAGTTGGGGACGACCTACGAAGAGAAGTTCGGGCGGAGGCTCCCCATCACGTCGCTCGTGAGGACGGAGGAGTACCAGCGGCTCCTGCGCGAGTCGGGCAACCCGAACGCGGCCGACGTGGCGCCGCCGCCGCACACGACGGGCTTCGCCTTCGACGTTTACTACCGCTACATGACGGCCGAAGAGCAGGAGTTCGTCATGGGCGAGATCGCGCGGCTCGAACGCGCGGGGCGCGTCGAGGCGTTGCGCGAACTGCGCGACCACTACCACATCTTCGTCTTCAACGAAGGCCGCCCGCCCGCGCCCGAGTCGGTCGATAAGATTCTCGGCAAGCGCACGAAGCAGGCGCAGGCCGACAAGCCCGAGAAGCCGAAGGCCGCTGAGAAGAAGTCACAGCCGAAGTCGAAGCCGCAGCCTGCGTCTAAGAAGACGCGCAAGCGTTGAGCCTCAATTTTCAAACAGTCGCTCAAACGCAGAGCAGCAACGGCGTCGCTTCGGACGCGACGGCCGCCGCGCTCGCGAGAGGCAGGAGCGCAACGACCTGCGTTGGTGCGGCGGTCGTAACCTCTTCGCCCTGCGGGGGCGTGAACCTCACCCAGCGGATGCGGAAGCGTTGCGTCAGCTCGACGCGGAAGAGCGCGCCGCGATACTCGACGCTATCGCCCGGCGCCAGCACGCGCCCGGCCTCGGCCATCAGGAACCCCGCCAGCGTCGTGTAGCCGTCGCCCTCCGGCAGGTCGAGCCCGAACTGACGGTTCGCGTCGCGCACGGCCAGCATCCCGTCGAGCAGGAACGTCCCGTCCGGCTGCGCCACGCATTGCGAGCGCGCCTCCTCGTCATACTCGTCGTTAATCTCGCCGACGATCTCTTCGAGCAGGTCTTCCAGCGTCAGAATCCCTTCTAGGCCCCCGTGCTCGTCGAGCACGAAGACGAAGTGAACGCGCGTCAACTGCATCTGCCTGAGCGCGTCGCCTAAGGAAGTCGTGGCCGGGATGAAGACCGGCCGCCGCACGAGCTTCTCCAACGCGAACCCATCGTGACGCGCCTGCCCCATGTCCAAATCCTTTCGGAAGAGGAGGCCGGCGATGTCGTCCAAACGCTCGCGGTAGACGGGCAGGCGCGAGTAGCCGGTCGAGAGAAACGCGGCCCGCACCTCTTCGAGCGTGGCGGACGCGGGCAGCGCCTCGACCTCCGTGCGCGGCACCATCGCCTCGCGCACCTCGGCGTCGCCGAACTCGAAGACGCGGTCGAGCAGTTGTTGCTCCTCGGCCTCGATGTGCCCGCTCTTCTGCGAGACGCCGATGAGGTGGCGCAACTCGTCCTCCGTGTAGACCGAGGCGTGATCCTGCGACGGGCGCAGGCCGAAGAGGCGGACGGTGCGCGTCCCCGCCCAGTCGAGCAGGCGGATGGGCCAGCGGAAGATTTTGTAGAAGGCGAGCAGCGGCAGCGAGACGGCCAGCGCGACGCGCTCGGCCATCTCCAGCGCCATCGTCTTCGGCGCCAGCTCGCCCAGCACGATGTGCAGGAACGTGATGATGGTGAACGCGACCGCGAACGAGATGGTGTGGAGCGCGGCCTCGGAGAAGTATGGCCGGAGCGGCTCTTCGAGGATGTGCGCGACGACGGGCTCGCCGACCCACCCGAGCGCGAGCGAGGCCATCGTGATGCCGAGCTGCGTCGCGGAGATGTACGCATTGAGGTCGTCGAGCAGCCCGAGCAGCCGGCGCGCGCCGCGGCTGCCCGTGGCGGCCAGCGTCTCGACGCGCGAGCGGCGCACGCCCACCAGCGCGAACTCCGAAGCCACGAAGAAGCCGTTCGCCAGAACCAGAAAGAACACGAGAAGCACGTAGAGAAAAGTCGTCATACTCAACGCATATGATACCGCGTGCCGGGAGCGCGGGCATCCCTGCCCGCCACGAGCGCAAAGCGCGAATTGCAGTGAGACTTTTTAATTCAACGTCGAGGGATGGCGTTTCACGGCAAAGCGTGCTGGCGCACGCTTTGGCGGGCAGGATGCCCGCGCTCCCGGCAAAAGCCCTAGCGGCGGCGCGGGCGCGCGGGGCGGCGGGCGTGGATGAGCATCTGCGGGTGGATGTGCGAGAGGGAAAATTGCTTGTCGAACTCGACGCGGAAGTCGGCGCGGTAGAGGATGGACATGCAGCGCAGGAAGAGGGGCGTGACTTCGCCGGGGGTGGCCACCCGCGAGGAGGCGATGAGGTCGGCGAGGCGGCGGCCGTCGGCCAGCGAGCGCGTCCAGCCGTTGGCCCTGTAAATCTTCGTCAGTTCTTCTAAGAGCGCGGGGTTCTCCCATTCGAGCGCGGCGCGCGCGTAGTTGAGCACCTCGGACTGCCCGTCCCGTCTCCCGCGTAGGCGGCGGGCCGAGTCAAGATAGTTCGTCAGGTCGATGAGCTTGTCGAAGCCCGTGCGCCTCATCTCGGGGAGGAAGATGCGGTGCTCGATGAGGCTGACGAGGTCGTTGACGTTCGGCTGCTCCACGTCCTCGGCCGGACCCCTCATAGTCTTCACTTCGGGCGCGAAGAGAAAGAGCGGATAGCCGCGCGCGCGCAGGCGCAGGTGAAGCAGCTCGTGGCCGATAACGGCCTCGGTCAGCCGCTCGCCGCGCCCCCTGAAGCTCTCGTCCACGCGGACGACGCCGACGCCCGCGCTCGTCAAGTAACTCGTCCCCAGCGTGTAGTCGCCGCCCGCGTCCGCCGGGTCAAGTTCCGCGAACTCCGCGTAGATTTCCTTAGCCAGTTTCCTCTCGACCTCTTCCAGCCACGAAGAGACCTCCGGGCTGAGCCTGATGCCGAGCAGCCTGTTCGGTTGTCGCGGCGTGTCGTCGCCGACGACGCGCTGACGGCTGAAGGAGTGCGGCGCGCAGAGGCAGAGCAACGCCAGAAAGCAGAGGGCCGCCCCGAACGCTTTCGTCCGGAGCGGCCCCTTCTTTGGCGATTGCGGAATGCGGATTTCGGATTGTGGATTGGAAGACAGCAACGCTCTCATCAATCCGCAATCTGAAATCCGCATTCCGCAATCCCCCTAGTTGCGTTTCGTGTCGGGCTTCGTCGTCGTCTTGCTGTCGCCGCCGCCCTTCGACTCGTCCACGGGGAAGCCGCGCTTGCGCATGAGCGCCTCGACGCGCGGGTCGCGGCCCCGGAAAGATCGGTACGCCTCGGCCTGGTCAACCGTGTTGCCGACCGAGAAGATGAACTTGCGCAGGCGCTCGGCCACCTTCTTGTCGTACGGCCCGCCGCCCTCGACGAAGGCCCCGAAGGCGTCGGCCGTCAACACGTCCGACCAGAGGTAGCTGTAGTAACCGGCCGAGTACGAGTCGGATGAGAAGACGTGGCCGAACTGCGGCGTGCGGTGGCGCATGACCAACTCGGAAGGCATGCCGAGTTCAGCCAGCGTCTTCTTCTCGAACTCGTCCGGGTCGATCTTCCGCGCGCCCGCGAGGTGGAGCTTCATGTCCACGAGCGCCGACGAAAGATACTCGGTCGTCGCGAAGCCCTGGTTGAAGGTGTCGGAACGCTTGATCTTCTCGACGAGCGCGTCGGGGATGGGCTTGCCCGTCTGGTAGTGTAGTGCGAAGCGCTGCAAGACCTCGGGCGTCGAGAGCCAGTGTTCGAGGAGTTGCGAAGGGAACTCGACGAAGTCGCGCGAGACGGCCGTGCCCGCGAGCGTCGGGTACGTCACGTTAGAAGAGAGCCCGTGCAAGGCGTGACCGAACTCGTGGAACATCGTCCGCGCGTCGTCCCACGAGACGAGCACCGGCTCGCCCGGTTTACCCTTCACGAAGTTCGAGTTGTTCGAGACGATGGTCGTCACTTCCTTGCCGTCCATCCGCTCCTGGCTGCGGTACGCGTTCATCCACGCGCCCGAGCGCTTGCCCTCGCGCGCGTACGGGTCGAAGAACCAGAAGCCGATGTGCTTGCCCGAACTCCTGTCCGTCACTTCCCACACGCGCACGTCCGGGTGATAGACCGGAATCGAGGGCGCGGGCTCAAACTTGAAGTTGAACAGCTCGCCCGCGACCCAGAAGATGCCCTCGCGCAGCTTCTCCAACTGCAAGTACTGCTTGACCTCGTTCTGGTCGAGGTCGTAGCGCGCCTTGCGCACCTTCTCCATGTAGTAGCGGTAGTCCCACGGCTCGATCTTGATCTTCGCGCCCTCCTTGTCGGCGAGCGCCTGCATGTCGGCGACCTCCTCGCGGACGCGCGCGACCGCGGGTTTCCAGACGGCCTCCATCAACTCCATCGCGCGCTCGGGCGTCTTCGCCATCGCGTTCTCCAGCCGCCAGTGCGCGTGCGTCTGGTAGCCGAGCAGCTTGGCGCGCTCGGCGCGCAGTTGGAGGACTTCGGTGATGATGGAGTTGTTGTCGTTCTTGTCGGCGTTGTCGCCGCGATTGACGAACATCTTCCAGACCTTCTCGCGCACGTCGCGGCGGTCGGAGTAGGTCAGGACGGGATCGACCGACGAGCGCGTGTTGAGGATGACCCACGTGCCCGGCGGCTGCTTCTTCAACGCGGCGGCCTGCGCCGCCGAATCGCGCAGAGACTGCGGGAGCCCGGCCAGTTCGTCCTCGCTCTTCAGGACGAGGAAGAGGTCGTTCTCGTCCGAGAGGAGGTGCTGGTTGAAGTTCGTGTAGAGCCCCGCGAGCTTCTGGTTAATCTCCGACAGTCGCGCCTTCGACGCCGCGTCGAGCTTGGCGCCCGAGCGGACGAAGTTCGTGTAGTAGAGCCACGCGAGGCGTTGCTGCTCGGGTGTCCACTTCTTCTTGTCGGGCGAGTTGTAGACGGCCTCGATGCGTTTGAAGAGCGCCTCGTTCTGCGTGATCTTGTCGCCGAAGGCGGCGAGGCGCGGCGCCATCTCGCGCTGGATGCCCTGGAAGTCGGGCGAGTTCATCGTCGAGGACCAGACGCCGTAGACGGTCGTCACGCGGTCGAGCTTGCTGCCCGTGCGCTCAAGCGCGGCGATGGTGTTCTCGAAGGTCGGCGCGGCCGGGTCCTTCGCGATCTTGTCTATCTCGGCGAGGTTCTCGGCCATCCCGGCTTCGAGCGCGGGCTTGAACTGCGCGACCTGCACGCGGTCGAACGGCGGCGTGCCGCCCTGTGGCCCCTTCCACTCGGCCAGCAGGACGTTGTCGGCGGGCGAGTTCGCGGGCGCGCTCGCGGTCTGCGCGCCCGGTTCGCTTGCCGCGCTCTCGGCGTTGACTTTCATACTGACGACGGAGCCCGCGACGACGGTCGCGAGCAGGAGCACGCGTGTGCGGGTGATGAGTTTTGACATGGGTTGCGTCTCACTTAGAGGTGTTTGAATGTCTCGGCGCCTTCGCGGCGTCTCGTCTGTTGTCCGGGTTACGCCGACAGCTTACCCCTTAGCAGAGGGCCGGGCAAACCCCGGCGCGCCGAATTCTTTCCCGATGTACGAGCAGATGTTTTTTATCCCGCGAGACGAGACAGATGCTTCACAAACGGAGGCCGTTGCTGCTAACTTGAGGCAACATCGTCTTCAATAACTTGATATGAGCGAGAAACGTTACGACGCGGTCGTGGTCGGCGCGGGGCCGAACGGCCTGAGCGCGGGCATTGAGTTGGCGCGGCGCGGCCTCTCGGTCTGCGTCCTCGAAGCGAAGGATACAATCGGCGGCGGCGCGCGCACGCTTGAGTTGACGGCGCCCGGTTTCTGGAGCGACGTATGCTCGGCCATCCATCCGGTCGGCGTCGTCTCGCCGTTCTTCCGGACGCTGCCGCTCGAACGTTGGGGCGTCGAGTGGGTCTACCCCGAGGTCGCGCTCGCGCACCCGTTCGACGACGGCGACGCGGCGCTGCTCCTCAAGTCTCTGGAGGAGACCGGCGCGACCCTGGGCGAAGACGCGCGCGCCTATCGAGACCTGATGCGCCCCTTCGTCGCGCGCGCCGACGACTTTTTTGAAGAGACGTTGCAGCCCGTCCGCATCCCTTCACACCCCTTCTTCATGCTCCGCTTCGCGCTCAAGGGTCTGCGCTCGTGCACGGGTCTGTCTTTCAGTAAGTTCAAAGGGCGGAAGGCGCGCGCGCTCTTCGCCGGTTGCTGCGCGCACTCCGTATTGCCTCTGGAGAAGAAGGGCACGGCCTCGTTCGGCATGGTGCTCGCGCTCGCCGCGCACGCCATCAACTGGCCCTGTGTTCGCGGCGGCTCCATCAAGATTATCGACGCGCTCGCGGAATGTCTGAAGAGCCACGGCGGCGAGATACGCACCAACCATCCCGTGCACGGCATGCGCGACCTCCCCGAATCGCGCGCGGTGCTCTTCGACCTCACGCCGCGACAGGTCGTAGAGATAGCGGGGAACGAACTGCCCGACGGTTACAGGAAGCGACTCTCGAAGTTCAGATACGGCCCCGGCGTCTTCAAGATCGATTGGGCGCTCGCCGGCCCCATCCCCTGGAAGGCCGAAGGCTGCCGGCGCGCGGCGACCGTCCACCTCGGGCCGACCATCGAAGAGATTGCCTACGCGGAGGCCGCCGTCTGGCGCGGCAAACACCCCGAGCACCCCTTCGTCCTCATCGCGCAGCAGAGTCTCTTCGACGAGACGCGCGCGCCCGCCGGCAAGCAGACGGGCTGGGCCTACTGCCACGTCCCGCACGGCTCCGACGTGGACATGACCGAGCGGATAGAGGCGCAGATAGAACGCTTCGCGCCCGGCTTCCGCGATTTAATCATCGCGCGGCACACCATCAACTCCGTCCAGCTCGAACGACACAACCCGAACATGATCGGCGGCGACATCGGCGGCGGCGCCAACGACCTCCGCCAGTTCCTCGCCCGCCCCATTCCCCGCTACGACCCCTACTCGACGCCCAACCGCTGCCTCTACCTCTGCTCAAGCTCCACGCCCCCCGGCGGCGGCGTCCACGGCATGTGCGGCCACTGGGCCGCCCGTTCCGCCCTCCGCCGCGTCTTCGGCATCAAGCATTAAAGTGCGCCCCTCCTGCCGGGAGCGTGGGCATCCCTGCCCGCCATGAGCGCGTCAGCGCGAATACGACGAAGCGCCATACGTCAATCTTGAGGGATGGCGCTTCACGGTTAAGCGTGCTGGCGCACGCTTTGGCGGGCAGGGATGCCCGCGCTCCCGGCTTCAACCCTTCCCTATCTTGATCGTGGTCTTGAGCGGGGTGCGTTTGGAAGGCTTCTTCGCGGTTCCTTTGCGTGCGGTGGTCTCTTGAAGTCTCTTCTTCGGCGGCTTGACCTCGGCGCGCTTGCGTTTGTTGATGAGGTCGTTGAGGCGGCGCTCGATGCGGCGGGCCTCTTCGTCGTCGAGCGTCTCGGTCTCGCTCTGTACGCCGAGCGGGGCTTCGCCGCCGCTGAGTCGGACGATGCGCGTGACGACCTCCTCCCAGTTCTCCTTCTGTAGAGAGTCGCCGACGGTGCTCATCGCCAGCAGGTCGAGCGTGGTCGCCGCGCGCGCGTGTATGTCGATGAGGAAGCGGACGGACCTCCTTCGGTCGCCGCTCGCGTTGAACTGGATCATGCCGGCGAGCATGTGCCCTTCGACCGTCGAGAAGGTGACGCGGCGCGGCGCGACCTCCTCGACGCGCACCTGCACGTTGCCGCGCACGGGCAGGCCCAGGGTGAGCGTCGTGCCCGCTTCGACCACGCGCGGCGTGCCCGGCTCGGCCGAGAACTCCAAAGGCATCACCTCGGCGCAGTGTTCCTGAAACTCTTCGACGAGCGCGGTCGGCGTGAGACGGCTGCCCTTGATATCGGCCCAGAACCTTTTTCGACGCAGAGGCCCAACGCCTTCGGAGGGCAACTGTTCGGGGATGGAGTCGGCGAGCTTCGTTAGCCCCACGTCGAGCGTGGTCGGCGTGACGCCGAGTCTCGTTGTCAGTGCGTTCGCCGAGGGGTGCTCGATGAAGTTGCCTTCGAGCAGCATCTTCAGCTTCGAGTCGTTGAGCGGGAGCTTAACGCCGAGCAGCTTCTCGACCTGCGCGCTCTCCGCGAGCCGCACGCCGAGCGAGGCGAGGAACGAGGGCACGGGCACGCGCGCCACGTTGCGGCCGGTGATGTCCGACAAACGCTTGATGATGTCGCTCGTCGTGGTCGTCTCTTCGCCCGCCAGTTCCAAAGTCTCTCGCTTGAGCGTCGGCGTCTCTAACGCGCGGACGATGGCCCGCCCGAGGTCTTCATACCAGACGGGTTGGAAGGGCTGGTTGCCCGCGTCGATGACGGGCACGGCCGGGAGCGCGCGCACCAGTTTTAATAACGTCGAGATGACTTCATCACCCGGGCCGTAGACGTTGCCGGGGCGCAGGATGAGCCAGTCGAACGTGGACGCGCGCACAAGCTCTTCCGCCTTGAACTTCGAGCGGTGATAGCCGGAGCGTCCGCGTTCCGCGCCGAGCGAAGAGACGTAGACGAAACGTTTGAGTCCGACGCGCGCCGCTTCGGCCAGGACGTTGCGCGTGCCCTGCACGTTGACGCGCTCGAAGGTGAGCGCGGGCGGCGCCTCGTCCACGATGCCCGTGACGTGGACGACCGCGCCGCAGTCTTCGGCCGCGCCGCGCAGAGAAGAAACGTCGGTCACGTCGGCCGCGAAGGGTTCGACCTCCGACGGCCAACGCTTCGCGTCCCCCTCGGCCCCGCGCGACAGCAGGCGCACGGTGTGGCCGGCCCCGACGAGCGCCGGGAGCAACCCCTCGCCGATGACGCCCGTCCCCCCGGTCACGAGAACTCTCATCCTGTAAAGACCCCCGCAAGGAAAATTTGAAGACAGTTAACGTGCGTTCTTTCACGCGGCGATGGCGATGCGACAGAGAAAGTATTGTTTTCGGCTCGAAAAAAAACTTGGACGGGCGGAAAAAGATGTGGAACTATTCGACGCCCTCGCGTCCACTAGAAGGCGTAGTGGGAACCTGCTGGACGAAGACGAACAGTGACAGCACAACCCAGTGACGAAGATTTGCTGCGGCGGATGGTCGGCGGTTGCGCCGAGTCGTTCGCGGCGCTCTACGACCGGAGGCAGGCCGGCGTCTACCGCTTCGCGCTGCGCATGACCGGGTCGGAGGCTTTCGCCGAAGACGTGACGCAGGACGTTTTTCTCGCGCTCATGCGCGAGGGCAACAAGTTCGATGCCGAACGTGGCTCGGTCAAATCTTATCTCTACGGCATGGCTCGCCACCGCGTGCTCCGCAGACTCGAACGCGAGCGCGCGCACATCGCGATTGAAGAAGATGACGGCGCGCCGTCCGAAGAGTTGCCGAGCGCGGCTGACGACCCCTTCGCGGACCTCGCGCGCGAAGAGCTTGTGAGCTTAGTAAGGCAAGCCGTGCTCACGCTCCCCGCGCACTTCCGGGAGGTGATCGTGCTGTGCCACTTGCAGGAGATGAACTATGCGGAGGCGTGCGAGGTCTTGGCGTGTCCGTTGGGGACCGTGCGTTCGCGTCTGGCGCGCGCGCGTGCGTTGCTGGTCGGGAAACTGCGGGCGCTTAAGGGGCCCGCGGCGGGCGGAAGAGTTGTGAAGGCGGGGCAGGCGATATGAGTTGTCAAGACTTTAAAAGGGTCGTCGAAGAGTTGGCGGACGGGCGCCTGATGGAGGCCGCCGCGCGCGACGCGGGTCTATCGCACGCGGCCGTCTGCGTCGAGTGCGCGGCACGGCTGATGGAGGCGCGCGGCATCGGCGCAGGGCTCAAGGTCGCCGCGCGCGCCGAGACGGAAGAGGCGCCCGCGCGCGTGAGGGAAGCTCTGCTCGCCGCGTTCGCGGAGCGGCACGGCATTGTGAGACAGGAGCATGAGGATGCTCCGCCGTCGAACGTCGTCGCGCTCCCGTCGCGGCGCGCGGCGCGCATCTGGTTCGCGGCGGGCGCGGCGGCGGCCGTGGCCGTCATCCTGCTCTCGCTGACGCTCAACTCGCTTGTGCGTTTATCTCCGGACGGCTCGCGGTCGAAGCCTCAAGAGGTGAGCGAGGCGCGGCCGCTCCCGGCGCAGGCGCCCGTAGAGGTGAAGGTCGAGAAGCCGGGCATTCTCGTCGGGAGCAACATCGCACGGACGACTTCTTTGAAGAAGAGGCCGCGCGCGACGAAGGCCGCGCACAGTTTGAAGAGTGAGACGCGCGGCGGGTCGGCGGCGGTCGCGCGGAGTAACAGCAACGACTACCTCCCACTGACCTATCTCGCCGACGCGACGGCGATGGAGAGCGGGACGGTCGTGCGCGTCGAACTGTCGCGCTCGGCGCTCATCAGCCTCGGCGTGCCCGTCGAGCCGACTCGCGCCGACGAGACTCTGAAGGCAGACGTGGTGCTCGGCGACGACGGCGTCGCGCGCGCCATTCGCCTCGTACAGGACTGACATTCTCTGACGCAATGATGACGTTGATGACGGGAGGACTTATGAAACTTAACAACCAACGCGTCGCCGGTCTCATCTTCTGTGGACTGCTCGCGCTCGCGGCGTGCCCGAGCGCCTTCAGTCAAGGCCCCCCGCGTGGCGGCGGCCCCGGCGGAGGGTTTCCGCCTCCGGGCGGCGGGCCGCGTCGCGGAGGGCCGCAGGGTCCGCCGCCCGAAGGGCACCGCCCGCCGCCGCGCGGGCCGCGCGCGGACTTCCTCTCGTCCGAGATGCGCTTCGGCGACCGCCCCGTGAAGGGCGCGCCCTACTCCGCGCAGTTCGTGACCGAGAGCACGCAGACGCTCGGCGACGGCACGCGCATCTCGCGCAAGTCGAACGGCGCGGTCTACCGCAGCGCCGAGGGGCGCACGCGGCGCGAGACGACGCTCGCCGCCGTCGGCCCCGTCGCGGTCGAGGGCGAGCCCGTCCGGATGGTCTTCATCAACGACCCCGTCGCGCGCCAGCACTACGCGCTCGACGTGAACCAACGCACGGTGCGCAAGCTCCCTCTGCCCGACAGGCCGCCCACGCCGCCCGGCCCCGGCCCCGAGGGTGAAGAGAACGTCAAGACCGAGTCGCTCGGGCGACGCACGATTGAAGGAGTTGAGGCCGACGGCACGCGCACCACCATCACCATTCCCACCGGCCGCGTCGGCAACGACCGCGCGCTGGAGATAGTCTCCGAGCGTTGGTACTCGCCCGACCTGCAAGTCGTCGTGCTCAGCAGCCACAAAGACCCCTTCACCGGCGAGAACGTCTACCGCCTGACCAACATCAACCGCGCCGAGCCCGCCGCCTCGCTCTTCGACGTTCCCACCGACTACACCGTCCTCGAAGGCCCCCCGAAGAACGCGAGGCGTCCGCGACCGTAAGCGGAAACGCTGAACGATGAACGCTGAACGATGAACGAAAGCAGCTTGCCTTACAGTTCATCGTTCATCGTTCCTACTTCATCCTTCCAATCCAGGGAGAGGAGTGAAAGCGCCATGCGTACGCTTCGAATGTCAGTGGTGTGCCTGTTCGTCGTCCCCGCGTTGCTGGCGATTTCGCAGAGACTTCTGCCGGGCTCCGTCTCTTCGGGTCAGACATCGCCCGCGCTCTACGCGCCGGCCGGTGTTGTTGCTTCCGACAACTCATACTCGACGAAGGTCGGCGTGACGTGGGAGGTGGTTCGCGGCGCGGCGCTCTACCGCGTCATGCGTAACACGACGGACGACCCGAGCACCGCCGTCAGTCTCGGCACGACCACGGCCGGCGCGTTCTTCGACACGACCGCCGTCGCGGGTCAAACCTTCTTCTACTGGGTGCGCGCCGAGAACGGCTCGAACGTCGGCCCCTTGAGCCAGAGCGACGCGGGCACGCGCGCCAACGGCCTGACGGTCTTCGGACCCGTCCCGCCGTTGAACCCCCCGCCCGCGCCCCTGGGCAATCCGGTCACCGCCGCGAAGGCCGCGCTCGGCAAAGCCCTCTTCTGGGACGAGCAGCTCTCCTCGACGCGCACGGTCTCTTGCGGCACGTGTCACTTCTCCGCCAACGGCGGGTCTGACTCGCGGACGATTATCAACAACGCGCGTGCGCGCAACCCGGGCGCGGACGGCGCCTTCAACACGGCCGACGACGTGTTCGCCTCGCCCGGCGTGCCGTCGAACAACTCCGACGGCACCTACAGCCTCTCGCCCACTTACGGCTTCCGCGAGCAGGTGACGGGGCGCAAGTCGCGCTCGTACATCGACGCGGGCTACTCGAACACGCTCTTCTGGGACGGCCGCGCGGGCGCAGTCTTCACGGACCCTCTGACCAATCAAGTCGTGCTCCAGAACGGCGCGGCGTTGGAGAGCCAGGTGCTCGGGCCGCCCGTCAGCGACGCCGAGATGGCGCACGCGGGGCGCGACTGGTCGGACGTTGCGGCGCGCGTCGCCGCGTCGAAGCCGCTCGCGCTCTCGCCCGACGTGCCCGCGTCGTTGAAGGAGTGGATCGGCGGGCGTAGTTATTCGGAACTGTTCGCCGAAGCCTTCGGCACAACGGACGTGACGCCCGCGCGCATCGCGTTGGCGATTGCGACGTTCGAGCGCACGCTCTACTCAGACCGGACGCCGTTCGACGCGGCCGTCTCAGGCATCGCCGCGCTCCCGCCGGCCGAGACGCGTGGGCAGAACATCTTCAACGGCCCCGGCCGCTGCAACACGTGCCACGCCGGCCCGCTCTTCACGGACAACCAGTTCCACAACATCGGTCTGCGCCCGCAGACGGAAGACCCCGGCCGCTTCGCCGTCACGGGCAACGCTAACGACCTCGGCGAGTTCCGCACCGTCGGTCTGCGCAACGTGTCCCTGCGCGCGCCCTACTTCCACAACGGTCGCTTCGCGTCGCTCGAAGATGTCGTGGACTTCTACAATCGCGGCGGCGACTTCGACGCGCCGAACATCGACCGCAACCGCATCCGCCCGCTCGGGCTCAACGCGCAGCAGCGCGCGGACCTCGTTGCCTTCCTCCGCAACGCGCTCACGGACCCGCGCGTCGCCGCAGGTCAAGCGCCCTTCGACCGCCCGATGCTCTACACGGAATCGACGCGCGTGCCCACACCCACGGGCGCGGGCACGAACGGCTCCGGCGGCAACGTCCCTGTGTTGACCGCCGTCGAGCCGCCGTTAGTCGGCAACCCGAGTTTCACCGTCGCCGTCTCGAACGCGCTCGGCGGCGCGCAGGCCGTGCTCGTCGTTGACAGCAACGACCCGGGCACGGGGCCGCACATCCCTTCGACGGGTTCGTTCGCGCGCGTGAGCGTGCAGTTGTCTGGGAGCGGCGCGGGCCAGGGGTTCGGCTCGGTGAGTCTCCAGATTCCGGACAGCGCGGCCCTCGTCGGTCAGACCTTCTTCGGACGTTGGTTCATCACCGACCCGGGCGCGACCGGCGGGGTCTCCGTCACGCCCGCGTTCAAGATGACAATCTTCGGCGAGGCGACGACGAACGGCGGCTCGAACCAGATCGACGCCGTGCAGTTCTTCGTCGCGCAGCAGTACCGCGACTTCCTCTCGCGCGAGCCCGACGCCGTGGGACAGAGCTTCTGGGAGGGCAACATCAACGAATGCGGCCTTGAACCCGCGTGCGTCGAGGTCAAACGCGTCAACGTCTCGGCGGCGTTCTTCCTCTCCATCGAGTTTCAGGAGACGGGCTTCTACATGCTGCGCGCGCAGCGAGCGGCCTCCGGGCGAAGGTCTGCGGACGCGTCGCGCATGGCGTTCGCCACGTTCCTGCCAGAGGCGCGCGCGCTCGGCGAAGGTGTCGTCGTCGGAGTAGGGGACTGGCGCGCGCGGCTCGACGCGAACAAGCAGGCGTATGCCGAGCGACTTGTTGCCGGCGCGGATTTCCTCACGCGTTTCCCAGAGTCGCGGACGGCGGCCGAGTTCGTCGCGGCGCTCTACGCGTCGGCCGGCGTGGAGCCGACGCAGGGCGAGACGGACGCGGCCGTTCAGGCGTTCGGCGCGGGCGGCGCGGCGGGGCGCGCGGCGGCGCTCAAGAAGGTTGCGGAGTCGGACTCGCTGACGCGCGCGGAGTTCAACCCTTCGTTCGTGTTGATGGAGTACTTCGGTTATCTCAGGCGCGACCCGGACGAGACGGGTTACAACTTCTGGCTCGCGAAGCTCAACCAGTTCAACGGCGATTTCGTCCGCGCCGAGATGGTCAAAGCCTTCCTCGCCTCGGACGAGTACCGCGCGAGGTTCACAACGCAGTAGGATTTCGACACAGAGACACGGAGACACGGCTTTAAGAATTTCAAATTTCGCATTTGAGATTTGAAATTGTTTTAGCTGTGTCCCCGTGTCTCTGACGCGCGTCGAACCTTTTCGGACGTTCATGGTCTCTAAATCGGGTCGGGCGAGTTGTTGAGTTCTGTCACATCCGCCACGACGCACCTCCATCTCACAACTCAAACAACCCTGCATTCGTTCCTGAACTCGCTCTGACGCAAGCCCCGTCGCCGGAAACGTTCCTGACTGTAGACAGGCTGCGCGCGGGCGAGTGTGCGAACCGGAAGATTTTAAAACTGTCGGACGCCAGAGCCGCGCCCGCGCCTCTCCTCCGCCCGCGCATAACAAGACCGATTAGCGAAGTCGCCTCCGAAACTCCCCTCGTCGGGCGACCACATTCCAGCAACGGAGGCAACGATGAGTAACGACAAAGTCGCGAGCCTGTTCGACGTGCGCTCGCACAACCCTTCCTTCTTCGCGGTCAGGGAGAGCGCGGCCTTCGAGGGCGAACTGCTCGACTTCTGCATCCCCGTCAACCTGCACTTCCCGCCGGCCGCGCTGGTCGAGATGGTGCGCCGCGACCTCGACGAGATACTGCGCTACTACCCCGACTACGCCGAGACGCACCAACGACACATCGCGGAGATGACGGGCCTGGCGCCCGAGACCATCGTGCCGTGCAACGGCTCGACCGAGATCATCACGCAACTCTGCCAGCGCGCCGCCGGCCCCGTCGTCACGTCCGTGCCGACCTTCAGCCGTTGGACCGACCTGCCGCTTGAGTTGAACGTCCCGCTCCACACCATCCTCCGCAGGCGCGAGCGCGCGTTCCGCCTTGAGGTGGATGAGATCGTCGCGAGCGTGCGCGAGACGGGCGCGCGCACGCTCGTCATCTCCAACCCGAACAACCCGACGGGCGCGTGGCTCACGCTCGAAGAGGTGAAGGCGCTCGCGGCCGCGCTCGAAGACCTCGACGCCGTCGTCGTGGACGAGTCGTTCATAGACTTCTCGGACATCGAGACGGCCGCCGGCTTCGCCGCCGAGACGCGAAACCTCGTCGTCGTCAAGAGCATGGGCAAGTCTTTGGGCTGGCACGGCGTTCGTCTCGGCTACGCGGCGGCGAACCCGGAGCGCGCGCGTGCGATGCGCGAGCGTTTGCCGTTCTGGAACATCAACGGGCTCGCGGCCTACGTGCTCAAGAACGTGACGCGCTTCAAGGCCGAGTACCGCGAGAGCTTCCTCGGCGTGGCCGCCGACCGTGTCTACATGTCGAAGCGGCTTTTCGAGGTTCGCGGCCTCATGGTCTATCCGTCGAAGGCCAACTTCCTCTTCGTCGAGCTGCCCGAAGGCGTGCCGGGCAAAGTCCTGCGCGACAGTCTGCTCCGGCGTCACGGCCTGATGGTGCGCGAGTGCGGCAACAAGATCGGCTCGTCCGAACAGTATCTCCGCCTCGCCGTGCAGGGCCGCGCGGCGGTGGACGTGCTCGTGCCCGCGTTGCAAGAGGACCTCGCGCGCATCCTCGCGCGCCCGACCGAGCTGGCGGCTTAATAACTCAGTCTTGACTTGAGTGAGTGTGAGGGGGAGTTAATCACAGAGACACAGAGACACGGCCGGGAACATAGCTTCAAGTTTTTAAGCCGTGTCTCTGTGTCTCTGTGGTTGATTTCTGTTCAATTACACTCAACTGTCAACGGCAATAGATGAATCTCATGCGCGGTCGATGACGAACGTCGAGGGCGCGCGGTTGCCCTCGGCGTCGAACGTCTCCAACTCTTTCAACTCGCCGTCGGGGCCGAGCGCGCCGAGCGCCGTGACGACCATGCGTTCGGCCGACACGTCCGCGACGAGGAAGTTGCCCGCCGACGCCCAGCAGTCCGTGTGCGCGTCGTCGAACTCCGAGGGCGGTTCGAGCCGCACCTTGCCGCCCGCGCCGGAGACGAAGTAGTCGATGCCTTCGACGCGCGAGTGCTGAAAGTTGTGCTCGTGCCCGCTGAAGACCGCGCGCACGCCCGAGCGCCTGAAGAGCGGCAGCATGTGCTTAATCAGTGACTTTGAGTTCCCGTGCTGCGGTCCCGCGCAGAACGGCGGGTGGTGCGTGAAGGGGACGCGCCACGGCCGCGCGCCCTCTTCCGTCGTGGGGAACGAGGCGTCGAGGAACGAGGCGTGGTTCTGGTGCTCGAAGAACCTGCCGCCGAAGAGCATCGACTGGCGCGAGGTGTCCACGCAGACGAACTCCACGTCGGCGCCGTAGCGGAAGCGGTACATCAGCCCCGGCCCGATGGAGGAGCGACCGGCCGACTCTTCGCCCGTGAAGCGTTCGTTGAGGAAGAAGTTGTCGATGAGTTGCTGCCGGTCGTCGCTCGTCTCGGTCTCGCCCGTGTCGTGATTGCCGACCGCCGGGTAGACCGGGATGCGGTTGATGACGTAGCGGTAGGGTTGATAGAAGGTGAAGAACCAGTCGTCGTCCTCGTCGCCCGTGGCGCCGATGGGGATGCCGAGCAGGGTCTTGCCCGCGTAGATGTTGTCGCCGGTCGTGAGCAGCAGGCGCACGCCGCGCGCGTCCACGGCCCGCTCCAGAGCGTCGGCCACCTCGCGCTGGCAGCGGGTCGCCGTCGAGACCTTGCGCACGCCGATGCCGAAGTCGCCGATGACGGCGAAGGTGACGGGCGCGCGCTCGTCCGGGTGCGGGTGCGTGCGGAAGCGGTTGTCGTAGCGGCGCCCGTTCAGCTTCAACCCCTGCCCCGCGTCGTCCACGACCCAGTCGCGCCGCTCGCCCGAGGCCCACTCCTCGCCCGACACGATGACGCGATAGGTGTACTCCGTGTCGGGCTGAAGCCCCGTCACCCACGCGTGGTTGGTTGTCGTCGTGTCGGCGAAGCCGACGAGGTTGGCGCCCGACGCGTCGAAGACCTCGACGCGCGCGGGGCCGAAGGGCTCGCTGCGCGCGCCGATTGACTCGCGGCGCGGCGGGTGGACGTGGTCGAGGTCGCTGTCGTCAACCAGTTTCCACTCGTCGCCGTTCTTGCGGCTGCGCACGCGAAAGTAGAAGCCGCCCCAGGCGATGAGCGCGGCCTTGTGCGTCAGCCCCGCCAGGTACAGATAAGGCTCGGCGTGAAAGTCAGGCATGAGAACCCCCTTGCTTGATGTCGGTCGAAGGCTTAGGCGACGGCGCGCTTCAATGCCGCCCGCGCGAGCAGCCGCGTCGAGTCGAGCGTGGGCAGGGGCGTGTCGTCCGGCCGCACGATGAGGGGAATCTCCGTGCAGCCGAGCACGACGGCGTCGCACGCGCGCTCCTTCAACTTGCCCGACACCTCGTTGAAGTAGAGGCGCGAGGCTTCGGGCAGGAGTCCGTTGACCAACTCATTAAAGATGATGTCGTTGATGCGTTCCCTGTCCGGCGCGTCGGGTATCTCGCTCTCGATCCCGAACCTTTGCAAGACGCCGGGGTAGACGGGGCCTTCCGTCAGGTACTTCGTCCCGAGGATGCCGAGCCGCTTGAAGCCCTGCCGGTGCGCCTCTTCGGCGACGGCCTCGGCGATGTGTATCCAGGGGATGGGCGAGCGCGGGAGTAAGAACTCGAACGCGTGGTGGTACGTGTTGTCCGGGCAGATGGCGAAGTCGGCGCCGGCCTGCGCGACCTTGCGCGCCGACTCCAACAACACCCCGGCCAGACCTTCCCAGTCGCCCGCGCGGACGTAACGCATGTGCTCGGCCAGCGGCACCGAGTTCATGGTTATCTCCGGATGATTATGCTCGCCCAAAAGGGCCGGCGCCTCCAGACAGATCGTCCGGTAGCAGAGCGCCGCGCCCTCCGCGCTGCCCGCCACGATTCCGATGTGTTGCGTCACAAATTTTTGCCTCCGCTCGTCCGCGCGCGCGGCGGACGCTCAACTGTCCGTCGTCTTTCGGTAGAGCGTGTGCCAGCTCCGCTCGCCGCACCGCGCGCACCGCATGTAGTTCCTCGATGTCCCGCGCGCCTTCCAGCGGATGCCGCCCATCTCCCAGATCGACCGCTCGAAGCCGCACCCGCAGCGCATCATCCAGCGGCGCGAGTCCTCCTCCATGCTCCGCGCCCAACTCGCGGGGAAGACGGCCGTGAAGAACCTCTGTATCCAACTCATCCGGGCTTCACCTCGGCTTAACGGACGTGCGCGCGGCGAATTGTATATTGCCTACGCCCGTCGTCGCCTTCAAGAAATTTCTCAACGCGGGACTTCCGATCAACATCGCTTCATACAACTTCAAGCGGCCTTCTACGCCGCGCGGTAAACGAAGGACTGCCCGATCAGCGGGCCGACTGACGGCGCGGTGCTGACGAGTCGCCAGCCGCAGGACTCCACGATGCTCTTCAGGAAGTCCGGGTCGTAGAAACATCTCCCGCCGTTGCGATTCGGGCTGCGGTCCTCGAACGTGCCGATGGAGTCGTCGAGGAAGCAGGAGAAGAAGAGGCGCCCGCGCGCGCCGACGTGCCGGCGCAGCATCGTCAGGATGCTCCTGCTGTCGTCGGGATACTGGTGCGTGATGACGGAGAACATGCAGGCGACATCGAAGTCGTGCTCGGCGATGGGCAGGACCGTCTCCGGCGTGAGCGGCCTGCCGCCCGGGTTGTACATGGGGTGGTGGGCGTCGAGGAAATGGTATGCGAACCGGCCGTCGCGCACCTCTCGTTGAAGGAACTCGATCATGGGGCGATGCACGTCAACGCCGAAGTAGCGTCCGAAGGGGAAGTCCGTGTTGATGATGGCCTGCGTGAAGCGCACGCCGCAGCCGAAATCGAGCACCTTCTTATCCGCGTAAGAGTCGAAACCGATTTGCAGGCGCATCCACTCCAGGAGCCACACGCCGCTCTGCTCCGGCGTCATCAGCGATGTGACGGTGGGAGAGTTGCGGCTGAATTCAGCCGGCACGACCAGCATTCAGACACCCTCGGGAGGAAATGAGTCCTACTTTTTACTATCCCGAAAACACCACAAGCGGGGCTTACTGTTTCGGCTCGCGAGCGCGTGTATAATGCCCGCGCCCGCCGGAGCTTTCAACATTTTTCGGTTGCCGCCGCGATGTCGAAGGAGCACCCCTTGTTAAAGAGTCCAACGTCCAGACCCGGCGCCGCCCTTTCGGCGTTGGCGGTATTCGTGTTGATGCTCGCTTCCGCCTGCGCGGGGCGGCCGCAGGAAGGGGCGGCGGCGGGGCCGACTCCGCAGGCCGCCGCGTCGCCCGCGCCGCCCATCCCCTGGGGGACGATAGAGCCGCCCAAACAGGTCGGCGTCCCAGCGGGCACGCCCGCGTCGCAACAGACGCGGGCGCCGGTCAGGACCTTCCACGGCACGGGGGTCGTCCGCTCCGTCAACCTCAAGGAGGGCTGGTTCGAGATCGACCACGAAGACATCGAAGGCTACATGGCCGCGATGCGGATGCAGTGGAAGGTCAGGGACGTGTCGATGCTGAACTCCGTGAGCGCGGGCGACAAGGTTGAGTTCACGCTTGAAGAGGACAACGGGAGCGAGCTTGTCATCGAGTTGAAGAAGGCACGGCCGTAACGTCAGAGGACGACGCGTGGGTAGAGATATGCGCCGACGGCGACGAGCACGGCCGTCGTGACTATCAGCACGGCGTAGTCGGTCGCGAGCCCGAACGTGCTCGTCCCGCCCTGTAGCATCAGCGCGCGCAGGGCGTCCACCTCGTAGCTCAAGGGGTTGACGCGCGAGACGACGCGCAGCCATTCAGGCATCAGCCCGATGGGGTAGATGGCGTTGCTCGCGAAGAAGAGCGGCATCGTGAGCAACTGGCCGATGCCCATGAATCGCTCGCGCGTCTTCACGATGCACGCGACGACGAGCGAGAAGGTCGCGAAGAGCGCCGCGCCGAGCACGACCACCGTCACCACGCCCACCAGCGCCAGCGGGTTCCAGTTCAACTTCACCCCGAGCAGCAACGCCACCGCGTAGATGATGACAACCTGCGAGAGCGCGCGCACGCCCGCCGACAGGGCCTTGCCGAGCACGAGCGCCGAGCGCGGCGTGGGGCTGACGAGGAACTTGTTGGTAATGCCGAGGTCGCGCTCCCAGATGATGCCGACGCCGTAGAAGATCGAGACGAAGAGCGCGCTCTGGCCGAGGATGCCCGGTGTGATGAAGTCGTGGTAGGGGAGGCCGCCGGTCGGGATGAGCTGCGCCCGCGCGAAGACGCCGCCGAAGAGCACGAGCCACAGAACGGGTTGCACCGCGCGCGTGATGAGTTCGGACGAATCGTGCCGCAGCTTGCGCACTTCCAGCTCGGCAATCGTCAGCGTCTTGACGAAGAACCCGACGACCTTCGTCAACGCTCCACGGCGCGCGTACGCGCCCGGCTCAGCCGAGACGCCGCGCGGCGCGTCTGCCTCTCGAAGTCTCACGGTAGCTGCCTCCAGAGTCGAGCGTGTCCCCCGCGTAGTGTATGAAAACGTCGCCGAGCGTCGCGCGCGAATCGCCGATTGACGCCTTCAGATGTTCGGGCGAATCGTCCGCGACGACACGGCCGCGATGCATGATGGCGACGCGTTTGCAGAGCCGCTCGGCCTCTTCCATGTAGTGCGTCGTGAGGAAGATGGTCGTGCCGAACTCGTCGCGCAAACGCTCGACGTGCCCCCAGACGGCCGCGCGCGCGACGGGGTCGAGGCCGACCGTCGGCTCATCCAGGAAGAGCAGCGGCGGCCGGTGCAGAGTTGACTGCGCGATCTCAAGCCGCCGAATCATCCCGCCCGAGTACTGCCGCACGAGCCTGCCCGCGTCCCCTTCGAGCCCGACGAGCGCGAGCGCCCCGCGCACACGCTCTGTGCGCTCGGCGCGCGGGATGTCGTAGAGCCGCGCGAAGAGGATGAGGTTCTCGTAACCGGTCAGCGCGCCGTCAACGGAGAGCATCTGCGGCACGTAGCCGATGGAACGCCGCACGTCGCCCGACTGCCGCGCCACGTCGAAGCCCGCGACGCGCGCGACGCCGGAGGTGGGCGGCAGCAGCGTCGTCAGCATCTTGATGACGGTGGTCTTGCCCGCGCCGTTCGGCCCGAGCAGCCCGAAGACCTCGCCGCGCTCGACCGAGACGGTCAGGGCGTCCACGGCCGTCAGTTTGCCGAACCTGCGCGTCAGCTCTTGAGTCTCAAGAATCGTCATCCGGTTTTATGTGGTTCGTCGAATGAGATGATTGCCCCGCCAGTCGGCATACTGTATTCTGTCGCCTCGGCACACAGCGTTGACATAATACCAGCCCTTCGCGCCACCTCTCGAAACATTAGCGCGGCCCCTTCGGAAAGCTTTCTTGGCGGAACCGAGCGACATGCGCAAAGACCTCGTCACCTCTCTCGCGGAGCGCGGCCACGCGAGCCCCGAACTGTTCGACGGTCAGGCGGGCTCCTTCGACCGAAGGACGGGGTTGCCGGAAGAGTGCTGCCGCGCCGTCGCGCGCAAGATTCTTGAGTTCGATGAAGAGCGCGCGGGCGGCCTCGTCGTCGAGGTCGGCTGCGGCACGGGGCAGATAGGGCAATGGGTCTCGGCGCCGGGCCGCTACGTCGGGTTCGATTTCTCTTTGAACATGCTGCGCGAGTTTCAGCAACGACTCGGCGCGAGCCAAGGCCCTGTCACTCTCATGCAGGCCGACGCCAACGCGACGTGGCCGTTCGCGGACGGCGCGGCCGGCGTCGTCTTCAGCTCGCGCGCCGCGCACTTGCTTGAGCATGAGCACGTCGCGGCGGAGGTCTTTCGTCTCGCATCGCCGCGCGGGGCGACGCTCCTGCTCGGCAGGGTCGAGCGCACGCCCGGCAGCGTGAAGGAGCGCATGGCGCGGGAGATGAACGAGCGCCTGCGTCGTCGCGGGCTCAAGGGCCGACGCGGCGAGCGGCGCAACCGTAAGCTCTTCGACGCGTGCGTGCGGCTCGGCGCGGAGTTGCTTGAGCCCTTGCCGGTGGCGACGTGGAGCGTCGCGGCGAGCCCGCGACAGTCGCTCGAATCTTGGCGCGGTCTGTCGGGCCTCGGCGGACTGACGGTTGCGCCGGAGACGCGCGCGGAGGTCCTGGCAGAGTTGGAAGTCTGGGCGGCGGAAGAGTTCGGCGGGCTCGACGGGGAGTTTGAATACGAAGAGACGTACGTGCTCAGCCCCGTGCGCGTGCCGCCCCGTTAGCAAACACAGAGTTGCACTTCAAACCCGTGGCGGGCGATGAAAGATGGATGACAACTTACTGACCGAACTCGGCAAGTCTCTGTTGACCGGCTCGCTGGAAGACCCGCGCCTGATGGCGCAGACCGGCGAGCCGACGGCCGTTCAAATCCTGCCGGAAGCAAACGTCGTCAAGGTCGGCGGCCAGAGCTTCATCGACCGTGGGCGCGTGGCCGTCTTCCCTCTGATTGAAGAGATTGTCGAGAATCTGCGCCGGCACAAGATGATCATCGGCACGGGCGCGGGCACGCGCGCGCGCCACGCCTACAGCGTCGGGCTCGACCTCGGGCTCCCGACGGGCGTTCTGAGCGTGCTCGGCACCTTCGTCAGCATGCAGAACGCGCGGATGCTCAACTACCTTCTGGCGAAGCACGGCATCCCGTTTATCGAGCCCGCGCAGTTCGCGCAACTGCCGCACTATCTCGCCGAGCGCGGCGCCGTCATCTTCTTCGGGATGCCGCCTTACATCTACTGGCACACGAACCCGTCGGTCGGGCGCATCCCGCCGCACCGGACAGACACGGGCAGCTATCTCGTGAGCGAGGTCTTCGGCGCGCGCTCGATGATCTTCGTCAAGGACGAGCGCGGGCTCTACACGGCCGACCCGAAGAAGGAGCGCAATGCTAAGTTCATCCCGAAGATAACCGTGGCGGAGTTGGAAGAACTCGACTTGCAGGACGTGGTCGTCGAGCGCAGCGTCCTCGAACTGATGAAGCACGCCACGCACCGCCGCTCCATCCAGATCATCAACGGCCTTGAGCGCGGC
The DNA here is from genome assembly GCA_036379655.1 of Pyrinomonadaceae bacterium. GTDB lineage: Bacteria > Acidobacteriota > Blastocatellia > Pyrinomonadales > Pyrinomonadaceae > QHXN01. Next base: position 69,920 of record DASVGG010000049.1, on the reverse strand, counting down.
AACCTCACGAGGGCTCTCGACGGCGAGCACGTCGGCACCGTCATCACCTCTGACTGAAAGGAGAACGCGCAACCTTGAGCGACGAATCAAGAGACACGGACGGCCGTCATCACGTCCAGTCGATGCTCATGCGGGAGAGCCTCGTGGACCGCGAGGTGCAGAGGTCTACCGAGACGCCGGTTTACAGGATGCTCCCCGAGGCGCACGTGCTAAAGGTCGGCGGCCGTTCCGTGATGGACGCGGGCCGCGCCGTCGTCTATCCCGTGGTCGAGGCGCTGGCCGAATGCCTCAAGACGAAGAAGCTCATCATCGGCACGGGCGGCGGCGTCAGGAGCCGTCACGTCTTCTCCATCGGCATCGACCTGGGTCTGCCGACGGGCGTGCTGGCGCAGTTGGCCGTGGCCGACTCGCTCGGCAACGCGCACATTTTGGGGACGCTGCTTGCGCCCTACGGCGTCGTCGCCATCCCGCCTGAAATCTTCGGACACCTCCTGCCGCTCTTCATCGCGAGCGCGCCCGGCGTGGTCTTCAACGGCGACCCGCCCTACTCGCTCTGGGAGCACCTGCCCGAGAGCGGGCGCATCCCGCCGCACCGCTCCGACGCCGGCTCGTTCCTGCTCGCGGAGTGCTTCGGCTGCAAGACCTTCACGCTGGTCAAGGACGTGGACGGGCTCTACGACCGCGACCCGCGCGAGCACGCGTCCGCCGAACTCATCCGCGAAATCGACACCACAGAGTTGAGGCGGCGCAACTTCGAGTCGCTCCCGTTCGAGCGCATCCTGATTGACCTGCTTGAGAACGCGCGACTGCTGCGGTCGTTCCAGATCGTCAACGGCCGCCACCCCGAACGCATCAACGCCGCGCTGGAGGGCGAGCATGTCGGCACAATCGTCCACGCCGGGCAGAAGTCGCGCGCTTAGCGCAAGCCTTCTCCTTCTGATTGTCTGCGTCGCCGTCCTGCTCGCGGGCTGTCGTGGCGAGACCGCGAAGAGCACGCAGCCGCGAACGCTCACCGTCTCGGCCGCCTCCGACCTGACGCCGGCCTTCCAGGAGATCGGTCGGCTGTTCGAGCAGCAGGACGGGACCAAAGTCACCTTCAACTTCGGCTCGACCGGACAGTTGACGCAGCAGATAGAGCAGGGCGCGCCCGTTGACCTCTTCGCCGCCGCCAACGTCTCCTACGTCGATGGACTTGAGAAGAAGGGCCTCATCATCCCCGACACGAAGGCGCTTTACGCGCAGGGCCGCGTCACGCTCTGGACGCGCGACGATAGCACCCTCAAGCTCGAACGCATCGAAGACCTCGCGCGGCCCGAGTTCAGTAAGGTCGCCATCGCCAACCCCGAGCACGCGCCCTACGGCGTGGCCGCGCGCGAGGCGTTGCAAGCGGCCGGCGTCTGGGAGACGGTCTCGCGGAAACTCGTCTACGGCGAGAACATCAGCCAGACGTTGCAGTACGCCGAGAGCGGCAACGTGGACGCCGCCGTCGTCGCGCTCTCTTTGAGCACGCAGAGCAAGGGGCGCTGGGTGCTGATACCGGCAGAGTTGCACAAGCCTCTGAACCAGGCGTTGGCCGTCGTCAAAAACACGAAGCACGAACAGGAGGCGCGGCGCTTCGCGGCCTTCGTCAACTCGGCGCAGGGGCGCGGCGTGATGCGCAGGTACGGCTTCGTGCTGCCGGGCGAGGAGCCGGCGAAATGAACTGGTCGGCCCTTCAACTCTCTCTGCAAGTGACGGCGGTCGCGACCACCGCGCTCTTCGTCGTCGGCCTCGCGCTCGGCGTGCTGCTCGGGCGCTACAAGTTTCGCGGCCAGATTATTTTTGAGACAGTCATCTTCCTGCCGCTCGTGCTACCGCCGAGCGTTCTGGGCTACTTCCTTCTGCTCGCGCTCGGACGCGGCAGCCCCGTGGTCGAGTGGTTCCACGTTCAGATAGTCTTCACGTGGCCGGCGGCGGCCATCGCGTCGGCGATAGTCGGCCTGCCTTTGATGGTGCAGGCGTCGCGGGCGGCGGTCGCGAGCGTCGATCCCGTGCTGGAGAACGCGGCGCGGACGCTCGGCTCGTCCGAGTTGGAGATACTGTGGCGCGTGACTCTGCCGCTGGCGCGACGCGGGGTCGTGGCGGGGCTCATCCTCGGTTCGGCGCGCGCGCTCGGCGAGTTCGGCGCGACGCTGATGGTGGCGGGCAACATCCCGGGCCGAACGCAGACGTTGCCGCTCGCCGTCTACGACGCGGTGCAGGCGCGGCGGTACGACGAGGCGAACGTGATGCTCCTGGTTTTGACAAGCCTCGCCTTCGCCGGCCTCCTGTGCGTGCGGCGCCTGGAGCAGCCGTCGCGCCGGCGCGTTGACGCCGGGCGTTAGAGCGACCGTGTGATGGAAGCGCCCAGCCTCAAGATAGATTTCGAGAAGCGCCTGGCGGCCTTCAGCCTGCGCGTGCGGTTGGAGTTGTGCGCGGAGATACTCGTGCTCTTCGGCCCCTCGGGCGCGGGCAAGACGCAGACGCTCAACGCCGTCGCCGGCCTGACGACGCCCGACGCGGGCGAGATTCTACTCGGCGATACACCCTTCTTCCGCTCCGGCAACAACGGCCACGCCTTCAACCTCCCGCCGCGCAAGCGCCGCGTCGGCTACGTCTTCCAGCAGTACGCGCTCTTCCCGCACCTGACGGCACTTGAGAACGTCGCCTACGCGCTCTGGCGTCAGCCCGGCGCGCGCGAGCAGGCGCGTGCGTTGCTCGAACGCATGCACCTCGCGCAACTGTCGAACCGTTACCCGCACGAACTCTCGGGCGGACAGCAGCAACGCGTCGCCATCGCGCGCGCGCTCGCGATGAAGCCGCGCGTGCTCCTCATGGACGAGCCCTTCTCCGCGCTCGACAGTCCGACGCGTCAGCGGCTCCACCAGGACTTAGTTAAATTGCAACAGGAAGAACGCTTGATAGTCGTCTACGTCACGCACAACCTCGCCGATGCCTTTGCCGTCGGCCACCGCCTCGCCATCATGCGCGAAGGCAGAATCGAACAGGTCGGCGTCCCCGAAGACGTGCGCCGCAATCCCGCCAACCCGCTCGTCCTCGCCGCGCTCGGGATAACAGAAGTCTAACCGAAGACAATTAACCACAGCGACACAGCTTAAGTTCGTCGCGGCGGAGTGATGATTTGAAGAGAAGAGACTTTCTCATCCTTCCAGCAGCGGGCTTGCTGGCGCGCGCGGGCGTGGGACAGACAAGAGAGGCGGCGCGCGGCGCGCGGGGCGGGATGCGCCTGTGGTACAGGCGGCCCGCGACGAACTGGAACGAGGCGCTGCCCGTCGGCAACGGTCGTCTGGCCGCGATGGTCTTCGGCGGCGTCGGGTCGGAGCGGATTCAGATTAACGAGGAGACGGTCTGGGCCGGCGAGCATCGCGACCGCGTCAACCCTGAAGGCGCGCGCGCCCTCCCCGAAGTGCGACGCCTGCTCTTCGCGGGGAAGGTGCGCGAGGCCGAGGCGCTCGCCGAGAAGAGCATCATCGCCGTGCCCAAACGCATGCCGCCCTATCAGCCGCTCGGCGACATGCTGCTCACATTCCAGAATCAAGACAACGCCGATGACTACGTCCGCGAGCTGGACATCGACGCGGGCGTCGCGCGCGTCAGTTACACGTCGAACGGCGCGCGCTACACGCGCGAGGTCTTCGCGTCGGCCGTCGATCAGGTCATCGTCGTCCGCCTGACTTGCGACCGGCCCGGCCGCGTCTCTTTCAAGACGACGCTCACGCGCGAGCAGGACAGCAAGACGCGCGTCGTCGGCCCCGACCGCGTCATGCTCGCGGGCGAGGCCGTCGCGCGCGGCGACAAGCACGCGCAGGAGCGCAAAGTCGGAGTCAAATTCAACGGCCTGCTCAAAGTAGTCGCGGAGGGCGGGCGCACGCGCGCCGACGACGACCGCGTCTCTGTCGAAGGCGCCGACGTGGCCACGCTCCTCTTCGTCGCGGCCACGAACTTCAGACATAAAGACCCCGTGGCGAAGTGTGAGCAGTACCTCGCCGCCGCGCGGAAGTCTTACGCGCAACTATTGAGAGCGCACGTCGCGGACCATCGACGACTCTTCCGACGCGTCTCGCTCAACCTCTCAGACCCCGCGCCCGACCTCCCGACCGACGAGCGCCTGAAGCGCGTGCAGGAGGGCGCAAGCGACACGGCCCTTGAGACCTTATACTTTCAGTTCGGCCGCTACCTCCTGATGGCTTCGAGCCGCCCCGGCTCGATGGCGGCGAACCTACAGGGCAAGTGGAACGAGCAGATGCAGCCCTCGTGGGACAGCAAGTACACCGTCAACATCAACACCGAGATGAACTACTGGCCGGCGGAGGTGACGAACCTCTCCGAGTTGCACGGGCCGCTCTTCGACCTCCTCGACAACGCGCGCCCGGACGGCCGCCGCGTCGCGCGGAAACTCTACGGCGCGCGCGGCTTCGTCATCCATCACAACACGGACCTCTGGGGCCACGCCGTCCCCATCGACGGCGTCGGCTCCGGCGTCTGGCCGGCGGGCGCCGCGTGGCTGAGCCTGCACCTCTGGGAGCACTACGACTTCACGCGCGACCGCGCCTTCCTCGCGCGCCGCGCATACCCTTTGATGAAGGAGGCCGCCGAGTTCTTTCTTGACTACTTAGTTGAAGACGGCAACGGGCATCTCATCACGGGCCCTTCGCTCTCGCCCGAGAACCGTTACCGCACGGCCGACGGAGTCAACGCAAAGCTCTGCATGGGGCCGACGATGGACACGGAGATTGTGCACGCGCTCTTCACGCGCGTCGCGGAGGCGTCGCGCCTGCTCGGCGTGGACGCTGACTTCCGCGCGCGCGTCGAGTCCGCACGTTCACGATTGCCGTCACTCAAGATAGGAAAGCACGGTCAACTTCAGGAGTGGCTCGAAGACTACGACGAGCCCGACCCAGGCCACCGGCACGTCTCGCACCTCTTCGCGCTCCACCCCGGCGAACAGATCACGCTGCGCGGCACGCCCGACCTCGCGCGCGCCGCGCGCGTCTCGCTTGAGAGAAGGTTGCGGGCGGGGAGCGGCCACACCGGCTGGAGCCGCGCGTGGATTATCAACTTCTGGACGCGGCTCGAAGAGGGCGAGTTGGCGCACGAGAACCTGCGGGCGCTGCTGGCGAAGTCAACGCTGCCGAACCTGCTCGACAACCACCCGCCGTTCCAGATCGACGGCAACTTCGGCGGCACCGCCGGCATGGCCGAGATGCTTCTGCAAAGCCACGCGCGCGAGATAAATCTGCTGCCCGCGCTCCCGCGCGCCTGGCACACGGGCTCGGTCAAAGGTCTGCGCGCGCGCGGCGCCGTCGAGGTTGACATCGACTGGGCGGACGGCCGCGCCACCAACGCCGAACTGCGCGCGGACGTGAGCGGCGAACACAAACTCCGCCCGCCGCGCGGCCAACGCATCTCGTCCGTCTCGGCCGGCGGAAAGTTATTGAAGTTATCAAACGAGGCCGACGGCGTCGTGCGTTTACATCTGACGGCCGGCGGCCGTTACCGCGTGTGGTTCTGAACGCTATTGCGAAGAGACGTATGGCTTACTCGAAACTACGGCGCAGATATTTGTTAACTACCTTCTTCGTCCTGTCTGTCGCGGCGCATGCGCTCGCCCAACAGGCCGGCGGCGATTTGCGGCGGACGGCGCTCAAGTCGCAAAGCCCTTCGGATGAGGTCGTGCGGCTCGACATCGACCGTGACGGCAGGCCCGACATCATCGAGCGTTGGTGGAACGGCAAGCGCGTGCGCTGGCTCGACGAGAACGGCGACATGACGCCGACCGACACGCGCGGCGACCAGGTGTCGGACGTGCTGCAAGTCGATAAGAACGGCGATGGCCTCTACGACGGCCCGCTCGACCTCAACGTCAAGTGGGCGGACAACGACGGCGACGGCCGCGCGGACCTGCAAGCCTTCGTCACGCAGCCGCCCGAGTGGGAGGCGGGGAAGTGGAACGCGTCCGAGTCGCACTGGATGGTCTTCATCGACGTTGAGCGCGACGGCGTGCTCGGCCGGCTCGACTGGGAGAAGTGGGACTTCGGCGGCGATAACTGGGACTACACGGGCGTTTCAAATTGGAGACCCGACTACAACGGCGACGCAGTCTTCCTCAAAATTCACCGCCCGCCGCAGGCGCTCCCAGACCCGCGACTCAACTGGGAGAACCCTTTCGCCTTCTACGACACGGACGGCGACGGCGCGAGCGAGATGGCGATGCGCTGGCTCGACCCCGGCTCGAACCAGCCGCCAATCGAGCGTGGCGTGGCGACGCTCTCCGGCGTCCTCGGCGAAGCCTTCGTCACCTTCGACCTCGACAACGACTCGGGGCGTGGCAACGAAACCGACTACGACATGAGCCTGCGCGGCGCGGGCGGACGGGGAGTCTCTTACAGACAGTTCACGCACAAGTACCCGGCGCTGCGCGGGAACACGAAGTTCGACGGATGTTTTCAGTGGAACAACTGGCGGCGCATCGACGAGTTGATGTACATGCCGCATGACAAGAGCTTCGACAACTTCTTCAAGGCCGGTTGGACGAGCGTCTTCTTCGTCTTCGACGAGGACGACGACGACCACCGTTGGGAGCGCGTCGAGATGTACTACCCGATGCACGGCTTCGGCGGGCCTGAAAGTGAGGTTGACGTTTACTCGACGAAGCGTTGGCTGCGGAGCAACTACGCGGGGCAGGCGATGGCCGCCGAGGGCGAGCGCCCCGGCATCATGGGCCACCCGCAGGCCGACTCGCTCGGCGACCGTGGCGAGTGGGACCGCGACAACTCGGGCGGCGGCAAGCTCTACGTCGGCGTCTTCGACCGCAAGTTACATCTGGCCGGCGCCGAGTCGGGCGCGTGGCTGGTGGACAAGAACGCCGAGTACCACGGCGGCTCCAAGACCCCTTCGCCGAAGCCGCTCGCGCCGCGCGTCGAAGAGGTCGTGAAGTACGCGGACGCGGACGGCAACGGCTTTCTCGACACAATCGAGTACGACTACGAGGGCGACCGCAAGATTGACTTGAAGGTCTCGCTCCTCGACTACAAGACGGCCGCGCGTCCGCGCCCCGACGCCGCGCCCCTCATCGACACGCACAGCGAAGGGTGGAAGGGGCTGCACGAGCATTACAAGCGCGCCGCCGAACAGTCGTGGCGCGAGGCGCTGCAAGTCTACCGCGCGGCGTGGCGAAGGGGCTTAACGACGCCCGAGACCGACGCGCTCGCCTTCGCCTCCACCACGGGCGAGCGCCACGACCACGCCTACTGGCTCAAGGAGAGATTGTTCCGCCAACTCCGCGCGCGCCTCCAGGAGGTCGCACGCGCCGAGCCCGCGCGCGCCGCCGCGTACGAGGCGTTGGGGAAGGAGTTGACGCGGCTCTACTACCTCGGCCTCTTCGACGAATACGCGCGCCGCATCGCGGAAGTGCCCGGCCGCTGACGGGAAAAATAATTCTTGACTAGTCGTTCCAGAAAGAGTATAAGACTCCACGAGGTTGAGGTAAGCGGATGGCGAGGCACAAAGAGTTCGACCAGGACGAGGCGTTGCGGCGCGCGATGGAGGTCTTCTGGTCGCGCGGCTACGAGGCCGCGTCCGTGGGCGATCTCGTCAAGCACATGGGCATCAACCGGCAGAGCCTCTACGACACGTTCGGCGACAAGCACTCGCTCTACCTCGCGGCGCTCGACCGCTACCGCGAGGTGGAGGGGCGGAAGATGTTCGAGATGCTGGAGCGGCCCGGCCCGGTCAAGCGTGCGTTGCGGCAGTTGTTTGAAAGCGTCGTCGAGCACGCGCTCGGCGAAGGCGAGCGGCGCGGGTGCTTCGTGGGCAACGCCACGTCGGAACTGGCCGGCCGCTGCCGCGAGACGGCCGAGAAGGCTTGCGGCAGCATGGCCGCGGCCGAAGAGGCTCTCTATCGCGCGCTCGTGCGCGGCAAGAAGGCGGGCGAGATAACCGTGGGGCGCGACCTCCGCGCCGTGGCGAGGTTTCTCTACAGCAGTTTGCAAGGGCTGCAACTCATGTCGAAGGCGACGCGCGACCGCAAGACGCTCGAAGACGTGGTGCGCGTGACGCTCTCGGTGTTGGACTAAATTTTTTTGCGGGTTTCCGGAACGAACGTTCCAGAACCCAGAAAGGCGGATGAGAGATGGCGGGCAAATTAGAAGGCAAGGTGGCGGTTGTCACTGGCGGGAACTCGGGGATTGGGCTGGCGACGGCGAAGGAGTTCGCGCGCGAGGGCGCGCGGGTCGTCATCACGGGGCGCGACGCGCGGACGCTCGCCTCGGCCGCGCGCGAGATCGGCGGCGAGGTGCTGGCGCTGCGCTCGGACGCCGCGAGCCTCGAAGATATCGACGGGCTGTTCGCGGCCGTCGGGGAGAGGTTCGGGCGCGTGGACGTGCTCTTCGTCAACGCGGGCGTCGGCAAGTTCGCGCCGGTCGAGGAGACGACCGAAGAACTCTTCGACCAAGTCATGGACATCAACTTCAAGGGCGCGTACTTCACCATCAAGAGGGCTTTGCCGCTGCTGAGCGACGGCGCGTCGGTGGTGCTCAACACGTCGGTCGCGGCGCACGTCGGGCTGCCGCGGGCGAGCGTCTACTCGGCGAGCAAGGCCGCGCTCCTCTCGCTGGCGCAGACGCTTTCGGCCGACCTCGTCGGGCGCGGCATACGCGTCAACGCCATCAGCCCCGGCCCCATCGAGACGCCCATCTTCGGGCGCGACGGCGCGCCTCTGGAGGCGCAGAAGGCGACGGCCGACGGCCTGCGCGAGCAGGTGCCTCTGAAGCGTCTGGGGCGGCCGGAGGAGATTGCGAGGGCGGTCGTCTTCCTCGCAAGCTCTGACTCGTCGTTCCTCGTCGGCGCGGAGATAGTCGCCGACGGCGGCCTGCTCGGGCTCAAGGCCGCGGGCGTGCTTGCGGCGAGTCAGGGGGCGCGGGTGCGGGCCGAGGCGGCGTGAATTTGACGGCCCGACGGTTGGAATGAATCCAGAAGCGAAAGGTGATGCGGAGATGAAGATAGGGATCATCGGTTCGGGGAACATCGGGGCGACGGCGGCGCGGCTGTTCGCGGGCGCGGGGCACGAGGTGGCGGTCAGCAACTCGCGCGGCGGCGCGGGGCTTGAGTCGTTGGTGTCGGAGCTTGGCGGCAAGGCGCGCGCGACGGGCACGGAGGAGGCGGCGCGCTTCGGCGAGGTCGTGCTGGTCGCCGTCCCCTTCGGCAAGTACGAGGCGCTGCCGGCCGAGGCGTTCGAGGGCAAGGTCGTGATTGACGCCAACAACTACTACCCGCAGCGCGACGGGCAGTTCGCGCAACTCGACGGCGGCGAGACCACTTCGAGCGAGTTGCTGGCCGCGCACCTGAAGGGCGCGCGCCTCGTCAAGGGCTTCAACACGATCTGGTTCGAGCACCTCAAACAGCAGGGCGACACGAGTCTCCCCGTCGAAGAGCGGCGCGCCATCTTCATCGCGGGCGACGACGAGGATGCTAAGCGGACGGTGTCGGGGTTGATAGAGGAGATAGGGTTCGCCGCCGTGGACACGGGGCCGCTCGGCGCGGGCGGGCGGCGCCAGCAGGTGGGCACGCCCGTCTACAACAAGGAACTGAACGCGCGCGCGGCCGTGGAAGTGTTGGCGGCGGTCTGAAAGGTTTTCAGAAGAACTTAACGGAGGAGATTATGACAACGCTTTTCGACCCGCTCAGGGTGGGTGACATCGAACTGGACAACCGCATCGTGATGGCGCCGATGACGCGCAGCCGCGCGGACGAACGCGGCGTGCAGCCCGCCTTCGTCGCGGAGTACTACCGCCAGCGCGCCTCGGCCGGGCTCATCATCACGGAGGCGACCAACGTCTCGCCTTTAGCGAAGGGCTACGTGCGCACGCCCGGCGTCTACACGCCCGAGCAGGTCGAGAGCTGGCGGCCCGTCGCGGAGGCGGTGCACGCGCGCGGCGGACGGGTCTTCATGCAACTCTTCCACACGGGCCGCATCGCGCTCCCTGACTTTCTGCCCGACGGCGCCCGTCCCGTCGCGCCGTCCTCGGTGCGCGCGAAGGGGAAGAACTACACCGACGAGGGGATGAAGGAGTTCGTGACGCCGCGCGAGCTGACCGTCGAAGAGATAAAGCAGACGGTCGGGGACTTCGCCACGGCGGCCGCGAACGCCGTCGCCGCTGGCTTCGACGGCGTGGAACTGCACGCGGCGAGCGGTTATCTCGTCCAGCAGTTCCTCACCACCAACGTGAACCTGCGCACGGACGAGTACGGCGGCTCCGTCGAGAACCGCGCGCGGTTCCTCTTCGAGGTGCTGGACGCGTTGACGGAGGCGGTCGGCGCGGGGCGCGTCGGCGTGAAGTTCTCGCCGCGCATGACCTTCAACGACATAGAGGAGCGCGACGCCGAAGAGGTCTACCCTTACATCCTTGAGCGGCTGAACGGGCGCGGGCTGGCCTACGTCCACGTCGGCGACTTCACCGGCGAGGGCTGGCACGCGCGGCTGCGGCCCGTCTACGAGGGCGTCTACTTCGCGGGCGCGGGGCTGACGAAGGAGTCGGGCGAGGAACTCGTGACGGGGGGTCTTGCGGACGCGGTCGTCTACGGCACCAAGTTCATCTCCAACCCGGACCTGCCACGGAGGTTCAAGCTCGGCGCCCCTTTGAGCGAGCCCGACCAGGCGACCTTCTACACGCCGGGCGAGCGCGGCTACACGGACTACCCCACGCTCGGGCAGACGACGGCGACGGCTGCCTGAACGGCTTGAAGAATAAGAGCGCGGCGCGGGCTCGATTTAAACGGCCCGTGCCGCGTCTCTGTGTCTGGACGCAACGACGCGCGGCGGGTTAAAAAAATATTTCGAAAAAAAATTACCGCGCGTGTCGATTCCGCCGCCGCTCGTTCGTCGTGTATGTAGAGGGCGGGTTTAAGGCCGGCTCGAAGCGGAATACAAATAACGTCTAAGGAGAGAATCGAGATGAGAGTGATGGTGATCATCAAGGCGAACGCGGTTTCGGAGGCGGGCGTCCTGCCGGGCGAGAAGATGCTGACCGAGATGGGGAAGTTCAACGAGGAGTTGGTGAAGGCCGGCGTGATGCTCGCGGGCGAGGGGCTACACCCGAGTTCCAGGGGCAAGCGGGTCAGGTTCGAGGGCGCGCGGAAGACCGTGATTGACGGCCCCTTCGCCGAGACGAAGGAACTGATCGCGGGCTTCTGGCTCTGGCAGGTGCGCTCGATGGAGGAGGCCGTCGAGTGGGTCAAGCGCATCCCGGCCCCCAACGAGGGCGACCCCGGCTACGACGAGGCGTCGGACATAGAGATTCGCCAGGTCTTCGAGGCCGAGGACTTCGGCGCGAACCTCACGCCCGAGCTGCGCGAGCAGGAAGAGCGTCTGCGCGCGCGGTTGGAGTCGAACAAGAGTTAACCCGGCTAAGTTAATTTGAAATTTCAAATTTCAAATAAGTCTTGACGAACAACGACACACACCGCGCGGTCGAGGCGGTCTGGCGCATCGAGTCCGCGAAGCTCATCGCCGGCCTCGCCCGCGTGGTGCGTGACGTGGGGCTGGCCGAGGAGCTTGCGCAGGACGCGCTCGTCGCCGCGCTCGAACGCTGGCCCGAGTCGGGCGTCCCGGACAACCCGGGCGCGTGGCTCATGACCACCGCGAAGCATCGCGCCATAGACCTTTTGCGCGGACGCGCGCTGCGCGAGCGCAAGCACGAAGAGTTGGGGCGCGAGCTTGAGGAGTTGGAGAGAACCGTGCCGGACTTCGACACAGTGCTCGACGACGAGGTCGGCGACGACCTCCTCCGGCTCATCTTCACGGCCTGCCACCCCTTGCTCTCGACGGAGGCGCGCGTCGCGCTCACGCTCCGACTGCTCGGCGGCCTGACGACCGAAGAGATCGCGCGCGCCTTCCTCACGGCCGAGCCGACCGTCGCGCAACGCATCGTCCGCGCCAAGCGCACGCTCACCGAAGCGCGTGTCCCCTTCGAGGTGCCGCGCGGCGCGGAGCTGGAGGCGCGGCTCGCGTCGGTGCTCGAAGTCATCTATCTCATCTTCAACGAGGGCTACACCGCGACGGCCGGCACGGACTGGGTGCGCCCCGCGCTCTGCGAAGAGGCGCTGCGCCTCGGCCGCATCCTCGCGGAACTCGCGCCGCGCGAACCTGAAGTCCACGGCCTCGTCGCGCTCATGGAGATACAGGCGTCGCGCCTGCGCGCGCGCGTCGGCCCTTCGGGCGAGCCGGTGCTTCTGCTCGACCAGAACCGCGCGCGTTGGGACTGGCTCCTCGTCCGCCGTGGCCTCGGCGCGCTCGCGCGTGCGGAGAGCCTCGGAGCGCCGCTCGGCCCCTACGCGCTACAGGCCGCCATCGCCGCGTGCCACGCGCGCGCGCGCACCGCGTGGGAGACTGACTGGGCGCGCATCGTTGCCCTCTACGACGCGCTCGCGGAAGTAACGCCGTCGCCGGTCGTCGAGTTGAACCGCGCGGTCGCCGTCGCGATGGCCTTCGGACCCGCCGCCGGACTGGAACTGGTTGACGAACTGACGGACGAGCCTTCGCTCAAAAACTACCACCTCCTGTCGAGCGTGCGCGGCGACCTCCTCTTCAAGCTCAACCGTCTTGAAGAAGCACGCGCCGAGTTCGAGCGCGCCGCCGCGCTCACACGCAACACGCGCGAGCGGGAACTGCTCCTCGCGCGCGCGGAGGCTTGCGCGGCCGGCACAGCTTGAACGTCAAAACCCTACCACTCTCATCCACCTCAACACGCACCCGGCACCGCGCGCTCGATAAGAACCGAGTCGCCGAACTCGTGCGTCAGGTAGCCGCGCGCGTCCAACTCGACCGTGGTGCGTCGCAGCGTCTCGTCGTCGATGAAGGCGCGCAGCAGTTCGTAGTGGCTCGTCCCCGCCTCGTGCGTCCCGGAGAGGATCGCGTCAACCACGCGCAGACGGCTCTCGGGTCCGAGGCGTTGCGTCGCGACCCCTTCGCACGCGCGCACGACGCCGTCCGCCGCCGCTGCGTGTTCGAGCGCGCGCACGACCGTCGTGCCCACGGCGACGACGCGCCCGCCCCGCGCCTTCGCGCGCCGCACGGCTTCGGCGGTCGCCGAGGGAATGCGATAGGGCTCATCGAAGGGGAGCAGCCGGTCAAGCTCTTCGTCGCCCGTGGACGAGATGCCCGCCGCGTGCGTGATCGTCTCGAACTCGACGCCGCGCGCGCGCATCGACGAGAGCGCGCGCCAGTCGAGCGCGAAGCCGGCCGACGGCGGCTCGAAGGCCACGGGCGGGCCGGCGATGCGCGTCCACACGTCCCACAGCGCGAGCGGCTCGTCGAGGTGCGCGTACTGTATCGGCCTTCCGTGGCGCGCGAGCCCCGCCCACACCTCGTCCGGCGTGCCGTCGAAGAGGAGCGAGACGAGACGCGCATGGCCCAACGTTCTCTCAACCGTCGCGCGCAGCGGGCCGAGGAAGAGTCGGTCGCCGTCCGCGAGCATCGGGGGCGCCGCGCGATCTTCGGTGCGCGTGCGGAAGTCGCCCTCGCCGAAGACGACGGCGCTGAAGCGGTTCACGTCTTCCGACTTTAGCGAAGGGCGGCCCGCGAGTCGTACCTCGACGGGCGAGCCCGTGCGGCCGTGTGTGCCTCGCAAACTCGCGGGGAGCGTCGCCGCGTCGTTGGCGACGACGAGGTCGCCCGCGCGCAGGAACTCTACGAAGGCAGAGCGCGGGGCGTGGTCGATGTGACGACACGCGTCCACGACGAGGAGCCTCGCGTCGGGCGGTCGCTGTGCAGGTCGGTTCGCGGCGATCATGCCGTTACTCCTTCCACTTCATTAACTGACTCGACGTGTGCGGCGTGCGTTGGCAGCGCGGCGGCGATGGCGTCGGCCAGTTCGCGCGCGGCCTGCTCGGGCCGCTTCAGCGTCGAGGGGTCCGCGTCGGGGATGGCCGCCGCGTGCATCGGCGTGTCCATGTCGCCGGGGTCGAGCGAGAGGAAGCGCACGCCGTCGGCCGCGTGCTCCTCGCCCCAGACGCGGCTCAAGTGATGCAGCGCGGCTTTGCTCGCGCCGTACGCGCCCCAGCCTGGATAAGCGTTCACCGCCGCGTCGCTTGAGATGTTGAGCACGACCGCGCCGCGCCCCTCGCGCGCGGAGGCGGCCAGCGCCCCCATCAAAGCCTTCGTCAGACGGAACGGCCCGAGCACGTTCGTCGCGAACGCGCGCTCAAGGTCTTCGCACTCCGTGTCGGAGAGCATCGCCAAGGGGACCGGCCCGAGGTCCGATGCGTTGTTGACGAGCACGTCGAGCCCGCCCAACTCGCCCGCGACCTGCAAGGCGACGGGGTAGATGTCATCCTTCGAGGCCACGTCGCCCGCGATGCCGTGCGCGCCCGCGTTCTCGCGCGCGACCTGTTCGACGCGCTCGCGCGTGCGCGCGACGAAGGCGACGCGCGCGCCGCGCCCCGTAAGTTCGCGCACGAGGGCGAGCCCCAGTCCCGACGTGCCGCCCGTGACGGCGACCCGCAGGCCGTCGAACGGGTTGACCGTACCTGATGTTTGCGAAGAGATTTCGGAAGAGATAGTCATGATTCAGCCACCGTCCTTTCTAAAGAAAAACCTTTACTAAGGCGGAGGGTAGCACGGGGACTTGACTTTGTAAAGCAGTTTCTTTAGAAAGGCATCATGACCCGCGAGACGCGACAGACGGGCGAGCGCAAGACGCGCCGCGCCATCGTCAAGCTCCTGAAGACCGAAGGCCCGCTCGGCTCGGCGCAGTTGGCCGAGCGCCTGGGGCTGACGGCGATGGCCGTCCGTCTGCACATGTATGCTTTGCAGGAGGAGGGGATGGTGTCGGCCGAAGACCGCCCCGTGCCCGTCGGGCGCCCGGCCAAGTCGTGGCGGCTCACGCGCGAGGCCGACCGGCACTTCCCCGAAGCCTACGCGGAGTTGAGCGTCGCGCTCATCGACGCGATGCAGGAGACGTTCGGGGCCGAAGGTCTGGGCCGCGTGCTCGCCTCGCGCTGCTCGCGGCAGCAGGCGGAGTACGCGAAGCGCATACGACCGAAAGACTCTCTGGAGAAGAGGCTGAACGACCTCGCGCGGGTCCGCACGGAGGAGGGCTACATGGCCGAGGTGCGGGCGGAGGAAGAGGGCGGCGGCTTCCTGCTCGTCGAGAACCACTGTCCCATCTGCGCGGCGGCGAACGCGTGTCAGGGGTTCTGCTCGACGGAGCTGGACCTGTTCCGCACGGTGCTCGGCCCCGGCGTCGAGGTCGAACGCGTCGAGCACATCGTCTCCGGCGACCACCGTTGCGCATATCGCGTCAGGCCCGCGACACGAGTCCGTAAAAAATGAAGACTAACGAAGTCGCCCGCCTGCGGCTGCATCATCAGGGCATCGGGGAGGGCCGTTTTAAGAACCCGGCGGACGTGGTGCGCTGGTTCGGCGCCGTGCAGGCGCAGGACTATCTCGGGTCGCTGTGGGCGCTCGGGCTCCGTCTGCCGGGAGCGGTTGAGTCGGAGGTCGAGCGGGCCGTGACCGAACGTTCAATCGTTCGCACGTGGCCTCTGCGGGGCACGCTTCACTTCGCGGCGGCCGAGGACGTGCGCTGGATGCTCGAACTTCTGGGGGCGCGCACCATCGCGCGCGCGGCGAGCAGGTACAGGCAGCTCGGGCTCGACGAGGCGACGTTCAAAAAGAGCAGGCGCGTGCTCGCGCGCGCGCTCGGAGGCGGAAGGCAACTGACCCGCACGGAGTTGGCCGAGGCGCTCGAACGCGGCGGCGTCGCGACCGACGGCCAACGGCTCATACACCTTCTGAACAGGTCCGCGCTGGAAGGCTTGACCTGCTACGCGGCGCGGCGCGGCAAGCAGTTCACGTTCGCGCTGCTCGACGAGTGGGTGCCGCCGTCCAAACGTCTGTCGCGCGAAGAGGCGGCGGCGGAACTGGCCCTACGTTACTTCAGAAGCCACGGGCCTGCGACGTTGGAGGACTTCGTCTGGTGGTCGAGCCTGACAACGACCGACGCGCGCGCGGGGCTTGAGACGGCAAGGCCACGCTTGCAGCGTGAAGTCATCGACGGACAGACTTACTGGCTCTCTCCCTCGACAGTAATCGCGGACGACGCGCGGCCCGCCGCACACCTTTTGCCGGCATACGACGAGTACACGGTCGCTTACAAAGACCGCGCCGCCGTCCTTCACCCTTCACACACACGACGGGCAGACGCTACGGGCGCCGTCCTCGGGCCGACTGTGATTCTTAACGGAGAGGCTGTCGGCAACTGGAAGCGTACGTTGAAGAAGGACTCGGTCTTCATCGAGACGAGCCTGTGGACGACCCTCAAAAGGCGCGAGCGGTCTGCGCTCGAAGAGGCCGCGCGCCGCTATGGCGAGTTCGTGGGTCTCCGTGCAAGAGCGTAGTCGATACCTGTGAGGTCACTTAAATGACGAGAGATGAACTGCGTTTGGAAGAGGCCGTGGCGATGCTCGAACGGACGCCCGCGGCCGTCGGCGCGCTGCTGGACGGGCTGCCCGAGACGTTCGTGCGCGCGACGGAGGGCGAGGGCACGTGGTCGCCTTACGACGTGGTCGGGCACCTCGTCTACGGCGAGCGCGCCGACTGGATTGAGCGCACGCGGCACGTCCTGTCCGGCGACCCGCGCCCGTTCACGCCGTTCGACCGTACGGCCATGTTCAGGGAGAGTGAAGGGAAGTCGCTCAGAGAACTGCTCGACGAGTTCAACGAACTACGTGGCCGCAACGTGGCCGAGTTGCGCGGGCTGAAGCTTGTCGATGATGACCTCGGGCGGACGGGGCGGCACCCTGACTTCGGCGAGGTCACGCTCGGGCAGTTGTTGGCGGCGTGGGTCGTCCACGACCTCGACCACGTGGCGCAGATCGCGCGGACGATGGCGAAGGTCTACACGGAGGCGGTCGGGCCGTGGGCGGCCTATCTTTCAATTCTGCGAGACCGGCGCGGTTAGTTGCTGCTCGATGCGTTTGAGCGCGGCCGTGGCGTTGGTGTTCCGTGGGTTCAGTTCAAGCGACTTGCGGTAGTTCTGTATCGCGAGCGCGCGCTCGCCCGCCGCGAGGTAGGCTTCGCCGAGGCTGTCGTAGGTGTTGAAGCCTCGCGGGTACATCTCGACGTTGAGCTTGAAGATTTCGACCGCGTCCTTGACCCGCCCCGTGAACATCATCTCGTAGCCGAGCGCGTTCAATTCCGTCTCGCCGAAGTCATAACGGTTCGGCTGACTCTTTCTCAACTCGCGATACTGCGCGACGGCCGCCTCGACGCCGCGCTCCCTGATGGTCCTGCGGAGCGGGGAAGTGATCGAGTTGGCGCGCGGATTCTTGAACCATTCAATTGTCCGGCGCAGTCGGTCGTCGAAGTTGCGCGTGACGAAGTGGTCGTCGCGCGCGTAGACGACCAGCTCATACAGGTTGCCGGCCTCTTCCATCTTCCGCGCAAGTTCCAAAGCATGATTCGGCGAGACGGCGGGGTCGGCGCCGCCCTGAAAGATGAGGAGGGGCACGCCCAACTTGTCGGCCCAGCGCACGGCCGAGCGTTCTTCCATGTTCTGTTCGCGCCGCGCCTCGCCGCCCGCCCAGTTCGCGGTGATGAGGTCGCGGATGCCCGGGTTCTCCTTGAAGCTGAGCCACATGTCCGTCGGGGCGCCGACTATCCCCGCCGCGCGGACGGGCGCGCCGCGCCGTATAGCCTGCAAGGTCATCTGCGCGCCGCGCGAGAAGCCGAACATGAAGACGCGCTCCATGTCCACGTAGCCGAGCGCGCGCGCGAGCGGGAAGAGATTGAGCACGTCGTTCGTGTCCGCGCCTCCCACTTCGTCCTTGCCCTCGCCGCCGTCGTAGCCGCGATACTGCGAGGCGAGCACGACGAAGCCCTCCGAGGCCAGACGGTGCATCTCGTAAAAGTGCAGGTAGTTCGCGGCCGTGATGATGGTGTCGTCGCCCGCGCCGCCGCGATTCCAGATGACGGCGGGAAGCCGTTTGCCTGAAACGTCCTTCGGCTTGTAGATGAAGCCCGTGACCTTGAGCCCGTCGCTCATGTACTTGATCTTAAGCAGTTCGAGGTCGGGCGAGTTGCGCACGCGCTCTATCCCGTCGCGCCCGTAGAGTTGTTTGAACCTGTCGGGCACCTGCTCGAACGTAGGCAGGGCGAACGGCGCCTGCTCGATGATCTTCCCGTCGTCCTTCGCCCCGTCACGCGCGAGCGCCGGCGGCGGCATTAGCGCGAGACATAAGAACGCGAGCACGAGTGCGAGACTCTTCAGACGCATCTTCTGACTCCTCTTAGAGATAATTCGAGGGAGGGCGCGCGGCCTTCGGGAGTGAGTGACGGTAAGCCTGACGTTCACCACTCCGCCTCCCTACGCCGCGCGCCCCCTCGGAAGCGAGGTTGAAGCATGTGCCGGCCGCAAGTCTTTCAATGGCCGTGAAATCTTGTAAAAGTTTATGAAATCGCTTAGAAGAGAGCTGTTTCCCCGCCGGTTCGGGATTGGACAGGAAGTGTTGTCATGGAGCAGACGAGCGAGAGAGTTTACGAGTTCGGCCCCTTCCGCCTGCACCCGCTGCGGCGCGTGCTGCTGCGCGAAGGGCGACCCGTGGCGCTGACGGCGAAGGTCTTCGACACGCTCGTCATCTTCGTCGAGCGGCGCGGGCGCGTGCTGGCGAAGGACGAGTTGATGACGGCGCTCTGGCCCGACACGGCGGTCGAGGAGAACAACCTGACGCAGCACGTCTCGATGTTGCGCAAGGCTCTCTGCGAGCGCGCCGACGGCCGGCGTTACGTCGTAACCGTGCCGGGTCGCGGTTACAGCTTCGTCGAGACGGTGCGCGAGGTCGCGGCCGAGGTCCGCGAGGAACGACCCACGGGGCGGCGCGAGGAGGCCGCGCTGGCGGAGGCGGCGGCCATCACCGTCGGCGCGGCGCGTCCGCCGAGGACGGCGCTGGCGCTGGCCGTGTGCGCGGCGCTGGTCTCCACCACGGCGGCCGCTTACCTCTGGGCGGGGCGCGACAAGTCGAGTCACGGTCAGACCGCGCATGCTTCCAGACCCGAGAACGCGCGGCGCGCGCGGCGTCACACGACAGAGGTCTTCGAGGCGCACGAAGCTTACCTGCGCGGGCGCTATTTCTGGAACAAGCGGAACGCGGAGGGCGTCGAGAAGAGCGTTGAGCACTTCCGCCGCGCCATCGACCTCGACCCCACGTACGGCGCGGCCTACGCGGGGCTGGCCGACGCCTACAGCGTGCTCGGTAACTACCGTTACGGCTCGCTGCCGTCGGACGAGTGCATGCGGCGCGCGCGCGCCTCGGCGCTGAAGGCGGTCGAGGTGGACGAAGAACTCGCGGAGGCGCACGCTTCGCTCGCGCTCGTGAAGGCTTACCAGGACCGCGACGCCGAAGGAGCGGAGGCCGAGTTCCGTCGCGCCATCGAGTTGAACCCTTCGTACCCGACGGCGCATCACTGGTACTCGGACTTCCTCGCAATGCTCGGCCGCATGGACGAGGCATTGGCCGAGGCTTCGCGCGCGGCGGAACTCGACCCGCTCTCGCCCATCATCGCGACGACCGTCGGCGAGCGTCTCTTCTTCGCGCGCGACTACGAGCGCGCGGCCGAACGCCTGCGCCGCACGTTAGAGCTTGACCCGGACTTTATACAGGCGCGTCTCTTCCTCGGCGTGGTCTACGTGCGCCAGGGTCGTCGCGCGGCGGCCGTCGCGGAGCTGCGGCGTGCTCGTGAGTTGGCCGGTGGAGGGGATGCGCGGGTCGCGGCGGCGCTCGGGCAGGCATACGCGCTCACGGGGCGGAAGGCGGAGGCGCGGCGGCTGCTCGAAGAGCTGTCGGCGGCGGGCGCGGAGGTGGCGCCCTCGGACATGGCGCTCGTCCACGCCTCGCTCGGCGAGCGTGAACAGGCATACGAGTGGCTCGCGAAGGCGCGCGACAAGGCACGCACGAACCCCGAGGCCGCAAACATGCTCATGGCCGACCCGCGCCTCGACACCTTGCGCGCGGACCCAAGGTTCCGGGACATCTTCACGCTTTAGAAGGCTTCCGTATCACGATATTAAGGCTTCGTATCGCGCTACAAGCATCTCGTACCGCGATACGAAGCCTTTGTATCGTGATACAAGGACTCCGTATTGCAATACAAAGGCTTAGTATCGCGATACAACAACCTCGTAACGCAATACGTGGCCTTCATATCGTGATACAAGCACCTTGTACCGCGATATAAACCTCTTGTATCGCGTTACAAAGTGCCTGTAATGCAATATATCGACTTGCGAATCAACATAAGGCGACTTATCGCCGGGAGCGCGGGCATCCCTGCCCGCCATGAGCGCGTTAGCGCGAATAGAGTGAGACTTAAAGTCTCAAGATTGAGGGATAGAGTTTCGCTGTTAAGCGTGCTTTCGCACGCTTTGGCGGGCAGGGATGCCCGCGCTCCCGGCGCGAGGTCGCCTTATTTCGTTTCGCAAGTCGGTATGAGCTTAGGTGGAGCCGCCGTCGGCGAAAGGGATGAGTTTCTCGATCCAGTCGTTGACGCGGCAGTCAACGACCAGGTGCACGCGCTCTATGTCGCTGACGTTGTTGACACGGTGCGGGAGGCCGAAGTCTATGTACCAGGCTTCGCCCTCCGACATCACGATCCGCCGGTTGTCGATGAAGAACTCGACGCGCGCGTCCGTGGTCACGGGGATGTGAATGCGGATGAGCCCTTCCTCGTATCCCATGAAATAATCTTTGTGCTCGATAATCTTAGAGCCCGGGCTGAGACTCAGGAGCCGCGCCGCGTGGATGTGACATTGGAACGCGGATATGACCTGTTGGAAGTAGGGGCAACGGGCAAGGACGGGCGTGTCAACGGCCTCCTTCATCTCCTGCGCGAGCGTTGATAGTTGATTGGCGCGGCCCGTTGTCGAGCGCAGCGCCAGCCCCTTCCACATGCCTTCGTAATAACCCTTGTTAAAGTGCGCCGTCCACTCGCCCGGTGCAATCTGTCCGAGGTCAGCCTTGAGCGAGTCCGCGTCGAAGGCGAACGGGAGCTTGTAACTAATCAACATGGTCTGCGTTAAGGTTGATTAAGGTTTGGCGATGACGAGCGGGCGGACTTCCAGCTCGCGGCGGTAGAAGGAGCGAGGGCGCTGGACGGTCTCTTCAGCGGTAACTCTGTCGGCGGTGGGGACGGCGGAGCCGATCTTGAGGCCGCGCTTCTGCATCAACTGCTCAAGGCGCATGCGCGGCACCCGCTCGGCCGCGTAGTCGAACCACTCTCGCACGACTATCTGCCCGTCGTGCGCCGCGCGCGAGTCGGCCTCGCCCTTCTGCAAGCCCTCCTGCACAAGCGCGTACGTCAGCAGGCCGTGACCGAGCTGCGCGGCTTCGAGCGCGGCCTGATAGCTCTGCGCCGCCGTCAAAACATACATGCCCTTCTCGTAGGCCAACTGCGCTAAGCCCTTCGAGTTCATCGGCCCGCGCCGCTTCTCCTCTGCTTCAAGCGCCTGCCCCGAGTTGCACGCGTCGAGGACGAGCACAAGCTGGCTCGCGTTCAAAGGCTCGAACGCGACGCTCAACTCTTCGTCGCTGATGCTGTGTTCGAGGACGGCTTGCAGCCCCAACGCGTCCACCTTGTCGCGCTCGCCCGCGTAACCGAGGTCGTGCGGGATGAGATAGAAGCGGTTGCGCTGCGCCGTGCCGTGCCCCGCGAAGTAGAGGACGACCACGTCCTCCGGCTCGGCGGGCTTTAAGGCTTCGAGCGACTTCGGCGCGCCCGTCGGGAGCGGCCCCGTCTCCGCGCCCGAGAGTCTGCGCAGCGCCGTCAGTATGTTCGCCTTCGTCGCCGCGCGGTCGAGCAGCGTGACGGCCTCGACGCGCCCCGTGGGCTCGACCAGCATGCGCTGACGCTTCACCTCTTCGACGAAAGAGTTCGCGTCGCCCGCCGCGAAGCGCAGGTTATAGCGCGCGTTGGCGTACTCGTTAACGCCGACCGCGACGATGTGCGTCGTCGTCGCGCGCCGCAGACGCTCGTCGCCGCGCAGTGCGAGGCGCGCGTCCGTACTCTTCACGTTATCCTGGTTGAAGGCGTAGGCCGTGAAGACGTTCTCGCCCGCGACGACGGGCACGACCGCTTCGAGCGCCGCGCGCCCCTGCGTCGAAGCGAGCTTGCCGCGCTCGATGAAGACGAGCGACCCGTTGCGGAACAAACGCAGGTCGCGCGCGCCCGCCGGCGCCTCCGTCACTTCGAGCCTCAGCTTCACGTTGCGCGCGGTCTGCGTCGCGTCCGCCGCGCCGGCCGCGAGCGAGACCTTGACGACGGGCTGCCGCCTGTCTATCTGCGCGATGGCGCGCGGCGCGCGCGGCTTCCGGCCGGCGAAGATGTCCGCGAGCAGGTCCGGATAGAAGAACTCGTTGAAGAAAGCTTCGACGGGCGCGACGCTCCGCGTGTCCTGATTGAAGCGCCAGACGATCTGCTGCCAAGCATTGGGCGAACCGTCGAAGAGTCCTTCCGGAGTGACGACGAGCCAGTCGCGCGTGTCCGTCGTCGAGACGAGCGTCGCGGCCTGCTCGCCCGTCCTCACGTCCCACACGCGCGTGCTGCCGTCCTCGCTCCCCGTCGAGAGCCAGTTGCCGTCCGGACTGAAGGCGACGCCGTTGACGGCGTCCGTGTGCCCGCTCAGACGGAACAGCACTCCGCCCGTCGCCGCGTCCGAGATGGCCGCGCCGCCGTCCGCGCTCGCCGTCGCGACGCGCTTACCGTCCGGGCTGAACGCGACCGCGCGGATGTCGCTTGAGTGCGTCGTCGAAACTCCGAACAGTACCGCGCCGTTCGCCGCGTCGAACACCGTCCACGCGAATTCCTTGCCGCCGACCGCGAGCGTCTTACCGTCGGGGCTGTACGCGACGCCTAAGACCTCGCCCGCGCTTTTCAGTTCGCGCGTCAACTGCCCGGTGAGCGCGTCCCAAAGCTTGATAGTCTTATCCGTGCCTCCCGAGGCGATGGTCTTTCCGTCGGGACTGAAGGCGACGGCGTTGACCTCCGCCGCGTGCCCCGCGAACGTCTTCAACGTCTGTCCCGTCGCAACGTCCCACAGCTTAACTGTCGCGTCATTGCTCGCCGTCGCGATGCTCTTCCCGTCGGGACTGAAGGCGACGGCGTTGACGCTCTCCGTGTGCGCGTTGAGCGTGCGCTCTTCGAGCCCAGTCTCGTTGTCCCAGAGCTTAACGCCGCCGTCGTGCGACGCGGAGGCGAGCAGGCGCGCGTCGGGGCTGAAGGCGAGGGAAGTAACCCAGCCCGCGTGGCCCGCGAGCGTGCGCACCTTGCGCCCGGTCCTTATCTCCCAGACGCGGACGGTGCGGTCCTTGCCGCTCGCGGCGAACCAGCGGCGGTCGGGGCTGAAGGCCGTCGCGTAGACGCCGCTCGAATAACTCTCGAAGACGCGCGTCGTGTTCGCTTCGTTCGACGAGAGGTCGCGGAGTTGAACGGTCTTGTCGCCGTTGCTCGTCGCGAGCGACTTTGCGTCCGCGCTGAAGACCGCGACCTCGCTCGGCGCCTCTGCTTCATCCGAGCCGCGCAGCGTGCGCGTCTCGCTCATCGTCCGGGTCTCGAAAACGCGCACCGAGCGGTCGCTCGACGCGGCGACCAAAGAGAGACCGTCGGGCGCGAAGGCGACCGCGACGGGCTTGCCCTTGAAGTCGAGGAGCGTGCCCGGTTCGCCGTCACTCTTCGTATCCCAGACCTTGACCGTGCCGTCGAAAGAGGCGGAGGCAAGTGTCTTACCGTCAGGGCTGAAGCCAAGCGACTTGACGAGGCCCGCGTGCCCGAAGAGCGTGCGGACAGTACGGCCGGAGGTCGCGTCGAAGAGCGTGATCGCGCCGCTCCTTTCTCCCGCGGCGCCGAGACGGCCGTCGTTGCTGAAGGCGATGCTCGTCGTCGTGCTCTTGCGTCCCGTCTCTTTGTGGACTTCGTTCCCGTTCACGTCGAGGAGCGTCAAGAGATTGTCCGTCGTCCCGACGGCGAGCAGACGGCCGTCCTTGTTGAAGGAGAGACTGACCACGCCGCCCGAACTCTTCAACGTGCGCACCTGCTCGCCCGTCGCGACGTTCCAGAGTCGCACGCTCCCGTCGTTCGAACCTGAAGCGAGCGTCGCGCCGTCCGGTGAGAATGAAACGGCGCGCACGTAGTTCGTGTGCCCGGACAGTCGTCGCAACTCGCGCCCAGTCGCGGCGTCCCACAGGCGCACCGTGTTATCGGCGCTCCCCGACGCGACGAGGCGGCCGTCGTTGCTGAAGGCGAGCGCGTCCACGCGCATCGCGTGGCCCGTCTGCATGACGAGTTCGGGACGCGGCGCGGCGGCGCGCGCGTCGGCAACGCGCGGCGCGTCCGAGACGAGGGCGAGCGCCGCCGACACAAGCGCCGCGAACAGCAACGTTCGGAGCGCGCACGGCGCTCCGGAGGCTTTCCACTGTGTTCTGCTTTTCATCGGAGCGGCGGTTAAGGAGCAACCCGTCGGCGAGAAGTTTCTTGAACGGATGCCCGAACGGAAAGACGGCTCACGGTAGGTCACGCGCCCGAGCGTTGTCAAGCACTTTCAACGCGCGCGGCCGCAAGGTCCGCCGGCCGAAAAGAGGGGCGCACGTTTTCGTCGAAGACGTTGCCAGAACGGGCGGGCGGGTGTTAATTTCCTCTGCGGCTGTTCCAGCCGAATTCGGGCCGCGAATCCGAATTACTGCTCGTCCCGCCTCCGCTCCGAGCGAGGCGTCGCAAGACCAAGCCTGACGTTTCCCGTGCTTCTTACATTCGCTCCTCCGTGGTCGCGGGGCAAGGCTCCCCGCCACCGTTCCGCCGAAGAAAGCGACCGATGCTCTTGCCCAAACCCCCTCGCCGCATTACATCGTCTTCAACCTGGGCGCTGCTGCTTCTGCTGACGCTCGCGGGACTCGTCTGTGGTCTCGCGTACGCGCGCGGGGTGAGCGCGTCGGCGCCGCTCTTCGCGGCCTTCGTCGTCACGAACACCAACGACGCGGGCGCGGGCTCTCTGCGTCAAGCCATCCTCGACGCGAACGCGAACGCGGGCGTTGACACCATCACCTTCAACATCCCCGGCGCGGGCGTCCACACCATCACGCCCCTGTCGCCGCTCCCGGCCATCACCGACACGGTCACCATCGACGGCTTCACGCAGCCGGGCGCGGTCGCCAACTCAATCGGGATAGGCAACAACGCCGTGTTGCTCGTCGAGCTGGACGGCTCATCCGCCGGCGCGGGCGCGAACGGACTTGAGATCAACGGCAACACCGTGAACGTGAGCGGCCTCGTCATCAATCGCTTCGTGGGTCACGGCATCCTTTTCAACGGGAACGCCGAGGGGCGTGTCACGGGCTGCTTCATCGGCACGAACGCGACGGGCACGGCCGCGCTCGGCAACGCGGGGCACGGCGTCGCGGTCATCGACAGCAACAGCAACGCCATCGGCGGCCCGTTGTCAGACGAGTCCAACATCATCGCGGGGAACGGCGGTGACGGCGTCCACCTCGGCGACGCGGCGGTCTTCCTGATCGGCGAACTGACCGCCATCCAGGGTAACCGCATCGGCGTGGGGGCCAATGGCTCCGCGCTGCCGAACGCGGGCAACGGCGTCTACATCTTCGGCAACAACAACCCCGTCGGCGGCGAGAACGCGGGCGAGGGCAACGTCATCGCCAACAACGGCGGCGACGGCGTCGAGATTAACTCCGGCTTGAACAACCCCGTCCGTGGCAACTCAATCCACGCGAACGCGGGGCTCGGCATAGAGCTGCACCAGGACGGGCCGCCCGACGGCACCGTCACGCCCAACGACGCGGGCGACGGGGACACGGGCGCGAACAACCTTCAGAACTTCCCCGTCATCGACTCGGCGACGAGCACCTCCAACGGCACGAACGTCGCGGGCACAATCGACTCGTCGCCCGCGAGCAACTTCCGCATCGACTTCTATTCAAGTCCCTCGTGTGACCCTTCGGGCAACGGCGAGGGGCAGACCTACCTCGGCTCCGCGAACGTCAACACCGCCGACGACGGCCACGGGACGTTCAACGTGGGCCTTCTCGCGCTGACCACAATCGGTCACGTCGTCACGGCGACGGCCACGGGCGAATCCCCGAACACGTCGGAGTTCTCCCCCTGCCGCGTGGTCGCGGCCCCCATCTTCCACTGGGACGGCAGCGCCGACACGGACTGGCACAACGGCGCCAACTGGGACACGAACTCCGTGCCGACGGCCGCCGACATCGTCGTCGTCCCCTCGGCCGGCGTCACGAACGAGCCGACCATCTCCGGTACGGACGCGTCTGTCTCGACCCTCAACGTGCAGTCCGGGCGCACGCTCACCATCACCAACGGCCGCAGCCTTACCGCCGCCACGACGACCATCGACAGCGGCGCGACGCTGAACGTGCCGGCCGCGCAGACCGGAAGGCTCGCGGGCGCGCTCGCGCTCAACGGCGCGCTCACGGGCGGCGACGCGATCTCCGAGTTTCGCTTCGACGGCGCGACGCTGACGAACAACGGGACCATCAGCGTCGCCGTGCTCCGCTTCGGCGGCACGACGCAGACGCTTGTCGGAACAGGCACGGTCACGTCTTCAAAGACCAACGTGCTCACGGGCGCGAACGTCACGCTCGGCAACAGTCACACGCTCGGCGCGCTCGCCATCGACGGCGGCGGGAGGTTCACGCAGGGCGACACGTCGGACCTTGCGGTGGGCGCTTTGACCGTCGTGCAGGGCGGCACGTTCCAGAACCTCGGCGCGGGCGACCTGACGTTGGGCGGCGACGTGTCGAACGACGGCGTCGTCAACATCAACGGGGCCGGCGCGGCGTGCGGCGACGCCGACTCGATACTGATTCGCTCGTCCGTCGCGGGCGCGCAGCGCGCGTGGGTGGGCACGGGCACCTTCTCGCTCTCGGACGTGGACGTGAGCGACCAGGCGGGCACGGCGCCCGTGGCCGTGCGGAGCGGAACAGACTCGGGCAACAACGGCGCGAACTGGACGTTCACCGTCTGCCCGGCCGGCTCGACGCTCACCGTCAACACGACGGACGACGGCAACGACGGCTCGTGCAACGCCGCGCACTGCTCTCTACGCGAAGCCATCCTCACGTCGAACTCGACGCCCGGTCAGGCCGAGTTGATCGACTTCAACATCGGCGGCGGCGGGGCGCAGACCATCGTCCTCGCCGCGCCGCTCCCCTCCGTCACGGACCCCGTGACCATCGACGGCACGACGCAGCCGGGCTTCACCAACGCGCCGCTCGTCGAGTTGAACGGCGCGGGCGCGGGCGGGGCGATTGCGGGCCTCAACATCACGGGCGGCGGGAGCAACGTGCGCGGCCTCGTCATCAACCGGTTCAGCGGGCATGGCATCCGCATCGCCAACGCGGGCGGCAACAGCATCACGGGCAACTTCATCGGCACGGACCGGACCGGCACCGTCGCGCTCGGCAACAACGGCTCGGGCGTCGCCGTCTTCAACGCGAGCAACAACACCATCGGCGGCACGACGGCGGGGGCCGCGAACCTCATCGCCTTCAACGGCGCGGACGGCGTCTCTATCAACTCCGGCACGAACAACCGCGTTCTCTCGAACACGATTCACACGAACGGCACGACCGCGCAGCACCTCGGGATAGACCTCGGCGCCGACGGCGTGACCGACAACGACGCGGGCGACGGCGACGCGGGCGCGAACAACTTACAGAACTTCCCCGTCATTAATTCCGCCGCGACGAACGGCGTGACGACGGCCGTCGCGGGCACGCTTAACTCGACGCTCTCGACCGTCTTCCGCGTCGAGTTCTTCTCGAACGCGACGTGCGACGCGGCGGGCGGCGGCGAGGGCGCGCAGTTGCTCGGCTCGTCGGACGTTTCGACCGACGGCAACGGCAACGCGGCCTTCAACGTCTCGCTGCCGAACGTCGCCATCGGGCAGGTCATCACGGCGACGGCGACAGACCCTTCGGGTAATACTTCTGAGTTCTCGACCTGCCGCGCGGTCGTCGCCGCGACCTACTCGTTGAGCGGGCGCGTAACGGACCAGAGCGCGCAGCCGATCCCAAACGTCAACGTGCATCTCTCCGGCTCGGCCGACCTGGACACGACGACCGACGCCGCGGGTAACTACTCTTTCAGCGGACTCGTGCAGGGCGGCAACTTCGTCGTCACGCCCTCCGACGCCAGTTACAACTTCAGCCCGCCGAGCCGCGCCGTCAACAACCTGCAAAGCGACCAGACGGGCCTCGACTTCGTCGGCACGCTCAACACGCACACCGTCACGGGCAGCATCGTTGATGTGAACGCGGCGCCGCTCGCGGGCGTCAACGTTCACCTCTCCGGCTCGGCCGACCGCGACGTGGTGACCGATGCCGCTGGCAACTACTCGTTCGTCGGAATCCCGCACGGCGGCAACTTCATCATCACGCCCACGGTGACGGGCTACCACTTCACCCCGCCGAGCCGCACGGTCAATAACCTGCAAAGCGACCAGACGGGGCTCGACTTCGTCGGTACGCTCAACACCTACACGCTGAGCGGGCGCGTGACGAACGTCAGTACGGCGTCGCTCTTCGGCGTCAACGTGCATCTCTCCGGCTCGGTCAGCGCGGACACGACGACCGACGCCGCGGGCAACTACACGTTCACGAACCTCCCGCATGGAGGGAGCTTCACGCTCACGCCCTCCGAGAACGGTTACATCTTCGAGCCGCCGGGCCGCACGGTCAGCAACCTGCAAGGCGACCAGACGGGGCTCGACTTCACGGGCAGGCTCATCAACTACGTCATCTCGGGTAGAGTCACGAACGCGTCGGGCGCGGGGCTCGCGGGCGTCAAGCTCACGGCGGCGGGCGCGACCTCTTCCGTCGAGTTCACCGACGCCACGGGCAACTACACGTTCTCAGTCCCCGCGAGCGGGAGCTACGTCGTCACGCCCGAGCGGGAGGGCTTCAGCTTCAATCCGCCGAACTTCATCATCAACAACATCGGCGCCGACGTGACGTTCGACACGGTCGGCACGGTACAGGCCAGTCCGACGCCGACGCCCGACCAGAGCGACGACTTCGGCGGCGCGGGCCCGCAGCCCGACCCGAGCCGTTGGGTGAAGGGCACGGTCACACAGCCGCCCACCTCCTTCGACCCGCTCGTCGGCGTCTTCCAGCAGGGCGGGCTGCTCCACGTGCAGCCGCGCTCCGACGCGAACGGCGAGTCCTTCGGCGGCATCGTCTCCGTGCGCGCCATCGACCTCAACGCGAACCCCGTCGTCAGCGTCGAGGTTGTGCAGGCGGCGCGGGGCGACGGCACGCAGACCGTCTTCGGCCTCGGCGCGGATAACCTGAACTGGGTGCGCTTCGTCGTGCAGAACGCGACGGAGCCGTCCGCCGCGAAGGACGGTGCGGAGGCACGCGCCGCGAACGGCTCAATCGATCAGACGCTGCTGTTCCAACTCGGCATCGACGGGAGCAAGTTCTCCACCAGCGTCCCGTACGACCCTGTGCAGCACCGCTTCTGGCGCTTCCGCTACGAGGCGCCCGAGCGAGTTATCATCTTCGAGACGAGCCCCGACTCCGTCGTCTGGACGTTGCAGGCCCGCGTGGGGCTCCCGGCCAATCAGACTTCGCTCATCGCGGAACTCACGGCCGGAACGCTGCGCGCGTCGGCGGACCCCGGCGAGGCGCTGTTCGACAACTTCCTCGTCTCGCCCTCGCCGCGCGTGCAGTTCGAGACTTCGGCCTTCGTCGCGCGCGAGTCGGACGGCACGGCGCGCGTCAACGTCGTCCGCACGGGCGGCGACGAGAGCCCCCTGACCGTGGCCTACGCCACGAGCAACGGGACGGCGACCGCCGGGAGCGACTTCGCGCACGTCGCGGGCACGCTCACCTTCAACGCGGGCGAGCGCCTAAAGAGCTTCAACATCCCCCTCTTCGACGACGACCTGACCGAGGGCGGCGAGACCATCAACCTCACGCTCTCGAACCCGACGGGGGGGCGGCTCGGCACGGTCGCGCAGGCCACGCTGACCATCCTCGACGACGAGTCGGAGAACCCCATCAACGACACGACCTTCTTCGTCCGCCAGCACTACCTCGACTTCCTCGGGCGCGAGCCCGACGACGAAGGCTTGCAGTTCTGGACGAACGAGATCAGGTCATGCGGTCCGGACTTGCAGTGCCGCGAGGTGAAGAGGATTAACGTCAGCGCGGCCTTCTTCCTCTCCATCGAGTTTCAGGGGACGGGCTACTTTGTCCATCGCCTCTATCGTCTGGCGTACGGGCGCGCGCCGCTCTTCGCGGAGTACCTGCCGGACCTGTCGGCCGTGCGCGAGGGCGTCGTCGTCGGCCAGCCGGGCGCGCTCCAACGGCTTGAGCTGAACAAACGACTCTTCGCCAGTCAGTTCGTTGCGCGCGCGGCCTTCAAGGCGAAGTTCGACCCGCTCAACGACGCGCAGTACGTGGACGCGCTCGCGGCCGGGGCCGGCGTGACGCTCGCGGAGGAGGAGCGCACCGCGCTCGTCGTCAACCTCCTCACGCGCCGCGCGACGCGCGCCGACGTGCTGCTCACGATGGCGGAGAAGGAAGCCTTCATCAACGCGGAGTTCCGCCCCGCCTTCGTGCAGATGCAGTACTTCGGGTATTTGAGAAGAGACCCGGACGCCGCCGGCTTCAACTTCTGGCTCTCGAAGCTCAACGCCTTCAACGGCGACTACGTCCGCGCCGAGATGGTCAAGGCGTTCATCACGTCAATCGAATACCGCTCGCGCTTCGGACAGCCTTGATGACGCGGAGAGGGAAATTAACAGGGATGGACAGGATATTCAGGATGAAGCAATTTCAAATTTCGCATTTGAAATTTCGAATCTCTAATCCTTCTCCGCTGTGCAGGCTCCTGGCCGTCGCCCTCGTGTTCGTCGTCGCGCTCGTGCCAATCGCGCGGCCCGCGTCGGCCGCGCAGGACACGGTGACGGGCGCGTTCGAGGGGACGGTGACGGACGCTTTGACGGGCCGCCCCATCGCGCGCGCGCGCGTCGAGTTCGTCAACCAGCAGACGGGCGTCACGGTCTCGAAGCTGTCCGACTCGCAGGGCCGTTTCTTTCAAGCACTACTCCAACCGGGCACCTACACCATCCGCGCGACGGCGCCGGGCTACGAGCCGGGCGAGACCGTGCAGAGGCTCATCGGCATGAGGACGGGCGAGGTCGTGCCCGTCCCCATCACGCTCGACCCAACGCCTTCAGCCACGCCCACGCCGACGCCCGCGACGACGAACGCGCCCGCGACGACGCGGACGCCCGACCCAGTCTCGACCCCGACTCCTTCATCATCGACGGCAACAACAACCCCGACGCCCGCGCCGACGCCGCAACTCACCGCCGCGCAGACCGACCTGCGCGGCAGCATCAACGCGAAGGACTCGCGGCGCGGCGGCGCCTTCACGGACGTGGAGGTGCAGGGTCTTCTGCTCGGCGGCGCGACGCTGACGCGGACGTTCGACGAGTTGGCGCTCTACCTGCCGGACGTGGCCTTGCCGCCGCAGACGCTCGGGGGCGGGAGCGGCCCCGGCGTCGGCGCGGGCGTGGGCACGTCGGGTCAGTTCTCCGTCAACGGTCTGCGCTCGCGCGCGAACAACTTCACCGTTGACGGCTCGGACAACAACGACGAAGACATCGGCGTGAGAAGGCAGGGCTTCTTCTCCCTCGTCCCGCAGCCCGTCGAATCAATCAAGGAATATCAGGTCGTCACCTTGCTCGCGCCCGCGCAGTTCGGGCGCAACGTCGGCGCGCAGGTCAACGCCATCTCGCGCTCGGGCGGGAGCGAGACGCACGGGACGGCCTTCGGACTCTTCAACGCGAGCCAACTCAACGCGCGCAACTACTTCGACACGGCGAACGGCGACAACATCTCGCCGCTCACGGCGGGCGGGCGCGCGGTCGTTGCTGCTCCGTCGTTCAACTTCAACCAGCAGACGCTCAGGTTCGAGCCCGTCGGCGGGCGCGCGTTGACGACGCGCAACGGGAGCGGGGGCGAGGACTCGTTCACGCTCGGGCAGGGCGGGTTCGTGCTGGGCGGCCCCGTCGTTAAGCGTAAGCTCTTCTACTTCGTGAGCGCGGAGGGGCAACTGCTGAACGCGAGCAGGGAAGCGAGCTTCGCCGTGCCGACAATCGAAGAGCGCGGCGCGTTCAACTCGGGCGCGAGCGGCCTCTTCTTCAATCGCTTCCGCAACCTGCCCGAATTCGCCTTCCCGACCACCTCCGGCGGCGACGCCGTCTTCAGCCTCTTCCCGTTCCCGAACAACCCCGAAGGCGTCTACGGCGCGAACACCTTCACGCAGCAACTACCCGCGAGCGCGCGCGGCCGCATCTTCTCCGCCAAGCTCGACCGAGACTTCCGACTCGGCGGGCGCGCGCAATCCTTAACGGGCCGCTACAACTTCACCGACGACTGGCGCGAACTGCCCGTCACGGGCGGCGCGCTCTTCTCGACCCTGCGGCCCGAGGTCCGCACGCAGAACCTCTCCTTCTTCTTCAACAGCGAACTCTCCGGCCCGGAGGCGCGCACGCTCCTCTTCAATCAACTGCGCCTCTCCTACGGTCGCACGCGCCTGCGGTTCGAGGAGGTGCGCGACCGCGAGCACATGATTGACGGCGCGGCCTTCCCCGACACGCCCTTCCTGCTGAACGCGCGCGTGCTTGAGAACCTGACGCTGCCGAACTTCAACGCCGCGACGAACAGCGTCACGCCGAACACGGGCGCCGTCCTCTACCGCGACGGCGGCACCGTGGAGCAACGACTCGGCCCTCTGGGACAGGTCGTCGTCGCGGGCTACAGCCCCGTCGGCGTGGACGTGTTCCACTTCCCGCAGCGGCGCGTCAACAACACGTACCAGATCGCCGACCAGATGACTTTGAAGCGCGGCGGCCACACCTTCATCTTCGGTACTGACAACCGGCGCACGGAGTTGAACAGCATCCTCCCGCGCAACTTCCGCCCGCTGCTCAGTTTTCAGGGCGCGCCGATCCTGTCAACGAATGCGAGCGGCCTCGTCATCACCAACGAGTTCGTCGCGCCCTCGACGCTCGCCGCCGCGTCCGCCGCCAGCGGCTTCTTCCAGACCTTGACGCGCGGGAGCGACTCCGGCATCAACCTGCGTTTCTATCAACTCGGCTTCTACGTGCAGGACGACTGGCGCGTGCGCCCGAACCTCTCGCTCTCCCTGGGCCTGCGCTACGAGGCCAACACGCCCGCGCGCGAGGTGCGCGGCCGCATCGAGGGCACGTTCACGCCGGAGCAGCACGCGCCCGTGCCGGGGCTCAACACCTTCATCAACAACCGTGCGCGCATCTACGAAC
The DNA here is from genome assembly GCA_036379655.1 of Pyrinomonadaceae bacterium. Classification (GTDB taxonomy): domain Bacteria; phylum Acidobacteriota; class Blastocatellia; order Pyrinomonadales; family Pyrinomonadaceae; genus QHXN01. The sequence goes on along the minus strand of DASVGG010000049.1, from coordinate 36,507 downwards.
CGGATCGCGACAACTTCTCGCCGCGCGTCGGCGTCGCCTACGCGCCGCACTGGTTCGGCGAGCCGGGCGCGACGCGCATCCGCGTCGGCTACGGCCACTTCAACGACCAGGTGCTCGGCGCCGTCGTCAGCCAGTCGCGCAACGTCTTCCCGACCTTCGTCACGGTGAACACGGCGGGCGGCTTCGGCAACTTACTCTTCCCGCTTCTGCCGCTCGGCCTGCTGAACCCTTCAAACCCGAACCTCGGGCTCGTCGTGCCGGGCACGCTCAACACGCTGAACCCGAACGTCCCGCTCAACGAGCACCTGAGCCGCATCAACCTGCTCGCGAGCGCGGGCGGCGTGCTGCCGGGCGCGAGCGGCGTGGAGGCGACGCTGCCCGCGCGCAAGCTCGAAGCGCCGGAGGCGCATCACTACGCGCTCTCGTTCGAGCAGCGCATCGGGCGCGACACGTTTCTCTCCGTCGCGTACGTCGGCACGCAGGCACGCAACCTGCCGCGCTTCGCGACGCCCAACCTCGGGACGAACGCCGTCTCCCTGCTGCGCTCGTTCGACATCAACACGGAAGGGCCGCTGCGCTTCCAGCCGCGCTTCTTCGGCGTCGCCGTTCAGCCGGGGACGACCATCGCGCGCACGGACGGTCAGGCGCAGTCGTTCGTCGGCGGGCGCCCCGTGCGGAACGTCGGCGGCGTCGAGTTCTTCGAGAACACGGCCACGTCGCGCTACGACGCGCTTCAGTTGGAACTGCGCGGGCGTCTGCGTTCGCGCCTCCTCTATCGCGCGGGTTACACCTTCTCGAAAGTGCTCGACGACGTGTCGGACGTGTTCGACCTCGCGGGCGCGTCGGCGCTTCCGCAGAACAGTCTGACGTTCGAGGGCGAGCGCGGCCCCGCCAGTTTCGACGTGCGCCAACGCTTCGCCGCGCACGCCGTCTATGACTTCCCTCGGTTCGACGGCAGGGCCGCGCGCTTCGTCTTCAACAACCTGCAACTCGCGGGGACGGCGCAGTTCCAGACGGGACAGCCCTTCACGGTCAACTCCATCTACGACGTGAACCTCGACGGCAACCTCACCGACCGGCTCGACACGACGGAAGGCATCGTCGTGACGGGCGACCGCAACCGTCCGCTCATCTTAACGACCGGCGACCTTGCTTCTTTGCGCGCGCCGCTCGGCGAGGATGGCAGCGTCGGCCGCAACACCTTCCGCGCGGGCAGCTACCTCGACACGAACCTCGCCGTCGTCAAGACCTTCGCGTTCGGCGAGTCGCGCAGCCTCGTCTTCCGCACGGAGGTCTTCAATCTCACGAACCGCGCCAACTTCGGCGTCCCCATTCGCCACCTCGAAGCCCCCGGCTTCGGCCGCGCGACCTCAACTCTCACCCCTGGACGCCGCGTGCAGTTTCATCTGAAGTTCTCTTTCTGAACGTCGGCGCGGGCTGCGTCGAACAGCGTTGTCATCAAGTTAACCGTTGGTTGACAAGGAGCGCATACGATGTCCCGTCACGTAAAGCTCTTGGCTCTCGTCTGTCTGCTCGGCGGCGTGTTGATTCTCTCGGCGCTGCCCCAGATGCTCGACGGCGCGCGCGCCGCCGCGCAGCAGCCGTCCACGGCGTCGGACTCGCCCGAGTGCCGCAACGTCCCGCCGCTCGCGCTGCCGAGCACGTTCCTGCCGGCGCGTATGCCGCAGTATCAGGAGCAGCTCGCGCGGTTCCTACAGTGCCGGCAGTACACCAGGATGGGTTGGGCGGAGGATAAGGGCGTGCGCGACACGGGGCCGTACGTCAGCGGGAGTTACTACGGCGTTCACCCGGCGGTGAAGATTTATTATTCGCCGGAGATCGTCGAATGGTTGAAGGATAAGCGCGAGGGGACGATTCCCGACGGCGCCGTTATCGTCAAGGAGCAGTATCACCCGCCCGCCGGCCGCTATCGCTTCGAGGAGCCGCCGCCGGTCGCGGACTGGACGGTGATGGTCAAGGACGCGAAGGGCTCGGCCGACGGTTGGTACTGGGCGGAGATTTGGGACAAGCAGTGCGCGGACAACAACGACCCGCCGTTCGCCATGCGCAACGCGGGTTTCGGTCTCTACTGCGTGCGTTGCCACGCGACGGCCGAGAAGGAGTTGACCTTCAGCTCTCTCAACAACATCAAGAACAACCCGGGCGAGCCTTTGACCTACTACGACGACAACTCCTGGTTCTACGCGCCGACGCCGACGCCCACGCCGACGCCCACGCCGCCTCCTCCGTGTCGTGAGACCGGCGGGCACACGGACTTCACGCCCGCCGTGCGTCACGACCCGGGCAAGAGCGACGAGGAGGAGCGGCTTGAGCCGTTAAGGATATTGCCGCCCGTCCGCGCGCGGACGCCGGACCCTCGGTTCCTCGCCTTCTACGACTCCATCAAGCCTGTCAACAACCCGCAGAGGCTTCCGGGCGAGAGTTACGACCACGTCTGGGCGCGGAAGAACGCGGCGGGCCAGCCGGCGAGCCCGTTTCTCACCTCAGACGCGTGCGTGGGTTGCCACAGCGCCATCACGTACAGCGGCAACCCGATGCTCTACGTGGGCGAGACGCAGAAAGACGGCAAGGCGCCCGCGATGAACGTCTCGCCCTTCGCCGAGTGGCGCTGGTCGCCGATGGGTCTGGCCGGGCGCGACCCCATCTTCTACGCGCAGTTAGACAGTGAGATTGCCTACCTCAAGACGCGCCCCGACGCCGAACAGCAGATCAAGATGGTCATCAACACCTGCTTCAAGTGTCACGGCGTCATGGGCAAGCGCACGCTCGACGCGGACCACGGCGGGACGGGTAAGGGCGACTTCAAGCGCGAATTTGTCTACCTCACGGACGAGAACGACCCCAACTTCAAGTACGGCGCGCTGGCGCGCGACGGCATAAGCTGCATGTCGTGTCACCGCATCGTCGCGGACAAGCCGCCGCCGGGCGTCGCGCCGCTCACGCACTTCCTTGAGAAGGCCATCACGGGCGAGTTCACCGTGGGCGACCCCGCCGAGCTGTACGGCCCGTTCAAGGACGACGAAATCGTCACCGACCCGATGAACAACTCGCTCGCCATCAAGCCGAAGCACGACCCCTACATCAAGAGCGCGCGGATGTGCGGCAGTTGCCACACCATCAACCTGCCAGTCTTGGACTGGAAGCCGCCCGTCCGGCGCGGCAACGACGCGGAGGGGCAGCGCCCCGTCACACACAGCAGCCTTGAGCAGTTGACCTACCTCGAATGGCTCAACAGCGGCTACCGGAACGAGTTCAACGGCGGCCCACGCGCGCAGACCTGCCAGGACTGCCACATGCGCCCGAGCTATAGCAACGCGAAGGGGACGCTTGAAGTGCCGCTCATCCAGCAGCCCATCGCCGCCATCGAAGACGACCGTTATCCCGCGACCGAGGGGCGTCTGCCGGCCTTGAAGACGCACGTTCGCATCCGCGAGAGCGGCTACGCGCGCCACCAGTTGCAGGGCTTGAACATCCCTCTGCTTGAGATGTTCCGCCAGTACATGGAGAAGGGCTACGCGAACGGCGCGAACCTCCTGTCGAACCCGGTTCTCGGCGTGCGGCAGAACGATTACATGCAGTCAATCGCGGACAACCTGCCGAACGCCATCGACGCGATGGTCGAGCAGGCGGCGAGCACGACCGCCGACATCCACATCGCGCCCGTCACGCTCAGCTTCCGGAAGATGTCGGTCGAAGTGCTCGTCACCAACAAGGCGGGCCACCGCTTTCCGAGCGGCGTCGGCTTCCGCCGGGGCTTCGTCGAGCTGAAAGTCGTGGACACGACCGGCGGGCGCGAGCAGACTCTCTGGTGCTCGGGCTGTACGGACAGCCTCGGCGTCATCACGAACGGCGACGGCGGGCCGCCATTGCCCACGGAGCTTTTCGACAAGTACCAGCCGAGGCAGAAGCCGGAGCGGAGCGACTATCCCGCGCAGTGTCAGAACGTCGTGCAGCAGCAATACCAGCCGCACTTCTGGGGCGCGCGCTATCCCATCACGCGGCAGAACCAGGTGCAGATTTACGAGGAGCTTGACCTGAACGCCGACTGCATCTTTACGAGCAGCTTCCTGCGGCGCGACTTCGTTGTTAAAGACAATCGGCTCCTCCCGTTCGGCTGGACCGAGCGTGGGCCTCTGGGGCCGGACGGGCGGCCCGTCATCCCGAAGGAGTTTCTCGAACCGACGCACGCCGAGGGCGTCTGGGACGACCCGCGCTACCACGACGGCAGCGGGACGAACCTTGTACGCTACGAGTTACTACTGCCGGACGGCATCGACCCGAAGAACCTGAAGGTGAGCGCCACGCTCTACTACCAGAGCATCCCGCCGCACTACCTTCACGACCGCTTCACGCAGGCGCCGGACTCTCCGGCCACGCGGCGGCTCTACTACCTGACCTCCAACCTCCGCACGCAGGGCACGCCGATGGAGAACTGGAAGGTCCGAGTCGTCACGGCCACGCGCGCGGCCGGAAGTTGAACGCCCGCCCCTCGGAACCGAGGCACACGGCGTTAAGCGATACACATAAGGGCCTCGTACCGCGATACAAGGATTTCGTACTCCGATACGGAGGCTTTGTATCGCGCGACGAGGCCCTTGTATCGGAGTACGGAGGCTTCGTATCGCAATCCGAAGGCTTCGTATCACGATACGAGGGCTTTGTATCGCGGTACAAAGCCCTCGTATCGCGGTACAAAGCCCTTGTATCGCGATACGGGGTTCGAGTAGGTCAAGATGAAGCTTGAATATCGCGTTATGAATTGCTAATAATGCGATTCCGGACGCGGACACCTCGCTGGCGGGAACGGATTCCTTGAGTTCCGCCGTTAGCTCGCGTCCCCCGAGCGGACAGAGGGCGGCGCACAGGACCTCAACGGGCGGGCTTCAGCCTTCGCCCGCGACGTAACGCCAGTCACGCGCGTGCCTCACAAAGCACGACCAACCCAGACGCCCCGACAGTGCGCCACGGCGCGCGGAAAGGAGTCCATGACATGCCTACCAGTCCCAAGACCACCCTGGAGAAGATCGAAAGGATGATTAACGCCTGGCGGACGCTCGCGCCCGAGAAGAGTTTCGGCGGAATGACGCTCGCGCAGTTCGAGGCGCTGGCCGCTCCCGCGCTCGAAGCGCGGCGCCGCATCGAAGACCTCGACAACCAGCGGACGCAGGCCACCACCGACCGCGAACAGGCCGACGAATCCTTCAACGCCGGCTCTCAACTCGTCGTCGCGGGCGTCCTCGCCGACCCCACGGAAGGCCCCGACAGCGCCCTCTACGCCGCCTTCGGCTACACCCGTAAGAGCGAATACAAGTCCGGCCTCCACCGCACCCGCACCAACAAACCACCGACCACCTAAACCCATCCCAAACCCATGCGCGGGGGCGCGCGTTTTATAAGAAACGCGCGCCCCCGCTGGAACACACACAGCCACGTCCGATGGCGTTCATGCCGGCCCGAGAATAGGTCTCTACGTCATCATGCTCGGAAACGGTCGTATATCTTTTTGGTCAGCCATTCCTTAACGTCATTCTTGAATTCGGTATTCTCCATAATCTTCTCAAAGATTTCCTGGTTCGTATCCATCCTCTCAATCAACTTGTTGATGAACACGTCTTCAAAGGCGTACTTGAAGTTCTCCAGAGGGTTATTCAACGCACGTTGTTTCAAATCTTCATCCTGAAAAAGCTCCTCTTCGATCAGGTCGAAAAACAGCTTATCGACTTCGTTGAAGTCCGTGCCGAACTTGTTGTTCAAGTTGGTGATGATGTCGGAAAGTTTCGCGCTCTCGTCCTTCTCGCGGCCGATACCGGCCTCCGTGGTCGGAGCCAGCGCGTACTCGCCTTCAATCTCCAGGACCAGATCGCCCTCCATGAGCTTCTCTAATCGGTAATACTCAAGCGCCACTTCGTTATCGAGTTTTAATTGGGCCTCGAAATCAATCCTCGGCAGTTTCGGCAGAAGGAAGCGCCCGAAGGAATAGAGTTTTTCGAGATCGACATCCTGAAAAGGCATTATCTGAGACAGGAACGCATAAAGCCTGACGAACGAGACGAGAGATTTCTTGAAATCGTCCTTCGCGCCCTCGTCTTCCAGGTCGCGGAAACGTTCAACCGCCGGGGCCACGCTCGAATATAGCTTTCCCTGTTCCCTGGGGTTCGAGACGCTGTTCCGCCGGTAAAAAACTCTGGCGAAGTCGTCCACCTCCGACTGGTGATAGACCCCCGAAGCGTCCAACTCTCCCTTGAGGTCGTAGAGATGATTCGGGTCGGTCGTCTCCTCCATCTTCGTCTCTTCGTAGTAAGGCTGAAACGAGGCGGCGATGGTTTCGCGGTCGTTCGCGAAGTCCAGGACGAAAGTATCGTGCTTGCCCGGACTGGTCCGGTTGAGGCGCGAGATGGTCTGGACGGCCTTCACGCCCGACAACTTTTTGTCCACGTACATCGTGTGGAGCAGCGGCTGGTCGAAGCCGGTCTGGTACTTCTCCGCGACGAGCAGAATCCGGTACTCGTCCGTCTCGAATTTTTCGGGAAGCTCCCTTTCGCCGAAGCCGTTGAGCGCGGGCTCGGTCACGCCCTCTGGGTGAGACTCATCGGTCACCGTGCCGGAAAAGGCGACCAGCGGCGTAATGTCCGAGTAACCTTTCGTCGCGATGTAATCCTTGAACTCCAGGTAGTACCGGAGCGCGTGTTTGCGCGAAGAGGTGACGACCATCGCCTTCGCCTTGCCGCCGATTTTTTTCATCGTCACCTGACGGAAATGTTCGAGCATCACTTCGGTCTTCTGCGCCAGGATGTGCGGGTGGAACGCGGCGAAACGCCCGATGGCCTTCACCGCTTTGTGCCGGTTCAGTTCCGGGTCTTCCTCGATCTGCTTGGAGAAACGGTAATACTCCCGGTAGGAGACGTAGTTCTTCAGCACGTCGAGGATAAAGCCTTCTTCTATCGCCTGGCGCATCGAGTAGAGGTGAAACGGGCGTGCCTCGCCGGTCGCGTCTCGCGTCCCGAAGACCTCAATCGTCCTCGGCTTCGGCGTCGCCGTGAAAGCGTAGAGGCTGACGTTCGGCTGCCGGCCCTGCCTGCGGATGGTCTCGCGGATAAAGTCGTCGCCGTCGATCTCTCCACTCTCCAAAAGCGCCTCGATGTTTTTCGCATCCTCCAGCGAGACGGTCTGCCCGGCCAGAACTTCATTCATTTTGCGGCTGGCGTCGCCGCCCTGCGAGCTGTGCGCCTCGTCGATGACGACGGCGTACCTGCGGTCGGGGATTTCCGACATGTGCCGAATGGCGAAGGGAAACTTCTGTAAGGTCGTGATGATGATGCTGGTGCCGCGCGTGATTGCGTCGGCGAGCTGTTTCGAGTCCACGTCGATGCGCTGCACCACGCCTTGCTTGTGCTCGAACTGATAGATGGTCTGCTGAAGCTGCTGGTCGAGGACATTGCGGTCGGTGACGACAATCACCGAGTCGAAAATCTTGCGGTTCTCCGCCGTGTATAAACTGTTCAGGCGATAAGCCAGCCACGCGATGGAATTGCTCTTGCCGCTCCCCGCCGAATGCTGGATGAGGTAGCTTCCGCCCGCGCCGTGCAGACGCGTGTGCTCGGAAAGCTTTCGCACCGCGTCGAGCTGATGATACCGGGGAAAGATCATCGACTCTTTCGTGTAGAGCCTTCCGTCAACGCGGTAACTGCTCCTCTGCAAGTGTATAAAACGGCCGATGATTTCCAGGAAGCTGTCCGGCTGTAAAATCTCTTCCCAGATGTAGGCCGTCCGGTAGTCGCCCTCATTCGGCGGGTTGCCCGCGCTCGTGTGCTTGCCTTTCAACACGCCTTTGTTGAACGGCAGAAACTTAGTGTTCGGGCCGTCGAGTTTGGTCGTCAGGTAAGCTTCATCGGGGTCGAGCGCGAAATGCACGAGGGCACGTTTCTTGAACTGGAAAAGTAGCTCGCGCGGGTCGCGGTCGGTCTGATACTGGTTGACGGCGTGTCTGAAATTTTGCCCGGTGAAGTGATTCTTCAGCTCGGCCGTGGCGAGCGGCAGGCCGTTGAGCGAGAGCAGCAGGTCGAGGCTGTTCCGGTTCTGCTTCGAGTAGTGAACCTGGCGCGTAACGTAAAGTCTATTGGCGGCGTATCGCGGGAGCGACTCGGGGTTCAGAGTGTGGTCGGCTTTGAAGTAGGCGAGTTTGAACTTGATTCCGCTGTCTGTAATGCCGTGCCGCACCACGTCGAGCATCCCGCGCAGGTCAAGCTCCTTGAAAAGGCGCTGGACGAATTTGACCTCGGCGTCTTCTTTATAATACGAGACCATCTTCGCCCACTCGGCGGGCTGCGAGGTCCGGACGAATTCGAGTACGGCGCGCTTGTCGAAGGCCAGGTCGCGGCTGAAGTCGCTCGCGTTGCCGAGCCGCCAGCCGCGCGCCGTCAGGTGCTCGACAATCGCCCGCTCGAACGTGTCCTCCGTGTGTATCGCGCTATTCGACATCGTCTTCTGTCGGCACGGATGATTTTAAGTTCAAGTTTTCCTCGGCCTTTTTGACGAAGTCCGTGTAGGAATGATCCTGAAAGATAGAAATTAACCGGGCACGTTCTCTCTCGGTGATGTCTTGCTTAAGGAAATTGTCTTCCTGCGAATAACAGGATGTCAGAAACTCAAAATCGGGGCTCCCCTTAAAATCTTCGATGTTGACAAGACTCTTCGGGATTTCGGTTTCGATAATCTGCCAGGTGTCCGGGTCGAAGTATCTAACCCGTGGCTTGTTGTGCTTATCGTACTCTTTGCCCAGAAACGTCGGAGAGCCATAGACCGATTGCCACATCACGCCGAAAAATTCCGTCGTGCCGGATTTATAAACTTTCCCAATCTGCAAGGCGCCGTCCACCTCGCGTATCGCTGTATTCCGGCACATCTCGACCAGAATGTTTAAAGGTTCGAGGTCTAACTTTCCGTCGAACTTATCACGCTCGATGAGCAACAATTTGTAATCGTCGTCCGCCCTTTTGGCGATACTATATTCCGGCGTTTCGGGGTCTCCGAGGAAGACGCAGACTCTCGCTTTCTCTTTGACCTCCGTCTCTTCCTTGAAAAGAAAGATTCTTTCCGTGCTGGAATAATATATCCGCCAGATGCGAAAGCGGTTCTCTCTCCAGTCCCAACCGCCGAAGAGGAATTTGGCCTCGCCGCCAATGTGAGAGACATCGCCGCTATGCTTTTCAAAGATTAAATTAACCAGCTCGGTAAAAATATCGACGATGCTGTAAAGCACCTCCTGGATATTCAGGGCGGGATTTTTTAACGACTCGTTATGCTTGATGGCCGAGATGAGATTTAAGATTAAGGGATAAGCTCTCTGGGCGTCACCCGCGAAGCAGATCAGGCAGTCGGTTCGTGGCAGCTCGAAAAGTTTTACGCCGTGGTTCCATTTCTCGCCGGCGCCGGTCAACGTACTGTCGGTGGCGAAGACCAATTCTTCTTCGGGCGTTTCCCTGATCCAAGCAATGCAGAGGGTCATCGCTTTACACCACTTTGACTTTACCCGTGACGACTTCGGAAATTAACGCCGTGCGGTACTCGCGCACGAAGCCGATCTCCTTCTCGATTTTCGCAACCGTCGCGTCGATCTTACCCGTGGCGGTCCTGATGAATTCAACAACCCGTCGTTGCTCGTCTACGTCGCAGAGCGGAATGTCGAAGCCGCGAATCTGCTGAAAGTTCAACCCTTCGCGGTTAGCTCCCGTCTGACACATGTCTATCAGGTTCTGACCGTAACCGGAAACCAGGACCGCGTGCAGGTATTCGGTCGTCACGGAAGACTGGACAGGTCTGATGATGCACACGTGCTGATTGACGTTCCCCCGCCCAAAGCCTTCAGGGACGAAATAGCATCTGCCGATTGAGGCGCCCGTGATGTTCAGCAGAACGTCCCCCTCGTTGATTCGGCTGTTACTCATAGACTCATCGACTTCTTCCGAGATGTAGGCAACATCATCCAGGACCAACCTGTCGGAATGAATGTTCTGGCTCCGCAACAGCGGCACGCCTTCTTGCCGGTACACGTTCGCGCCGCCCGACGGGGTGATGCCGCTCCCGACTTTTGAAACGAGGTATTTTAACTTCTTGACCTTCCAATGCTCCGGAATGTCGCCGAGCCAGACGACACCCGAAGGCTTGAGTCTGGCGTCCGCATCGACGCCGCGTGTGACGGCTTGATTGATGATTGCCGTGCGCTCTTCCTTGAGCAGTCTAATCAACCTCTCCTTGCCGGCAATCAATTTATCTATCTGGGCGGTCTTCTCATCCAAGTACCTGGCGATGGCGGTCTGTTCGGGCAGGGGCGGCAATATCATCGGATATTCGCCCGTGGCTTCCTGTGAAATTCCGAAGAACGTGGTCCCCGACTTGGTTAATTCGATATGATGTTTGAAGGTTATCGAATCCAACTGGTAGAAGAGGTATTTAGGAATAAATTCTCCGGTCTGTGCCCTGAGCACAAGAAGGTGACTGTTGAGAGAAGCCTTTCCGGGTAGATGGTCAACGTATAAAAGTTTGCCGATTGTCCCATCCTTCGTCATCAACACGTCGCCCTCTTTTAACTGTATCTCCGGGGCTTCGTTGTATCGCTCCTCCGAGAAGTGATAGACCTCGTCCCACCTGATTACACCGTCCTTAAAATTCATCCCCGTTATTAAGAAAGGCAGGTTGGCATCGAAATTAAATTCGCTTGCCCGAAGATTTTGCCACCCGATTCTCCCCTTCATGTAAGCAACGTACTTCAATCTTTTGGTCCGCCACTGGTCGGGAATCTCCCCGAGCCAATCGACGCCCGCGGGCTTATACCTTTCGTAGGTTTTCATCATGCGGTGACCAACGCCTTTACCATGCCGTCCGTCTCAGCTTCGAGTTTGAGAATGTCGGCGCGTATCTCCGACAGTCTCCGCAAAGGCTTGTAGTCGTAGAAGTATTTCGTGAAGTTGATTTCGTAGCCGACCCTGGTCTTGTCGTAATCAATCCACGCGTCGGGGACGTGCGGCGCCACCTCGCGCTCAAAGTAATCGTCAATCGTTTCGCGGTCGAGAACGTCCGCGCCGGTTTCGCTCCGCCGTGGGATTGAAGCGAGCGGAATATTTTCATAGTCGCGCAGCTCCGGGTCGGGTTCGGGATTCCCGTCGCGGTCGCGGCAAATCTCGGCGGTCGGGTCGCGCTCCGAGAGAGCCTGCACCATCGCCTTCTTTTGCGCCGGAGAAGGTTTGAACCTCCGCGCCTTCAACGCCCGTTCCAGGTCGGGTAAGAATACGGCGCGGTCTTTATAAAGTCTGTCGGCGTCGAGACGCGCCAGCGCCGCCTTGATTTCCTCCAGCTCTTCCGGCGCGAACACGCGCTTCTTCGCGTACTCAAATCCGGCGGCGGCTTCGAGAATGTTCCGCCTGGATACGTTCGGCTCTTTGATGTCCGCCAGCTTCTTCTGGTATTCGCGCTTTGCCTTATCGTGTATCTCGACTATGCGTGCGATGCGCTCGGCGTTCACCTGAAAATTCAGACGCAGCGGTCGCTCGACCGTGATGCGCCAGTAGCCGAACTCGTGGTTGTCGAAAATCCGGCAGAACACGTTCTCTTCGGGGAAGTTGTAATAAAGCCTGGTGATGTCGGCAATCTGGTCGGGCTTGCCGTTATCGCCGTCGCCGATCTCCTTGCGCTTGTTGCCGAGACTGCGGGGCATCTTGCGGTAGAACGGATTATCTTTCTCCGCGTAGGCCGCGCCCGAAGCGTTGACGAGTTGAATCTTGTCTTTGCGCGCCTCCTCTTTGCGGTCGGTGACGACCCAGATGTAGGTCGAAATCCCGGTGTTGTAGAAGAGCTGGTCGGGCAGAGCGATGATGGCTTCGAGCATGTCGCGCTCGATGATCCAACGCCGGATGTTGCTCGTCCCGCTATCCGCGCCGCCGGAGAACAGGGGAGACCCGTTAAAGACAATCGCCATGCGGCTGCCGCCGTCTTCGCGGCGCTTCATCTTTGAGATCATCTGCTGCAAAAACAGCAGAGAGCCGTCGCTGATGGGCGGTAGCCCCGCGCCGAATCGTCCCGCCCAACCTCTATTCTCGGCTTCGTCCCTGATGCGCGTCTCCGCGTTCTTCCAGTCCACGCCGAACGGCGGGTTCGAGAGCATGTAGTCGAACTGCTCGTCCTCCAGTCCGTCCTGCGTAAAGCTGTTCCCGAACTTGATGTTGGCCGGGTTCTGCCCCTTGATGAGCATGTCCGATTTGCAGATGGCGTAAGACTCCGGATTGATCTCCTGCCCGAAGACTTCGAGCTTCGTAGTCTTGTTCATCCTCTTCAAATGGTCTTCGGCGACCGAGAGCATGCCGCCCGTGCCGCAGGCCGGGTCGTAGAGGGTTTTGATAATGCCGTCTTTAACCGTCAGTTCTTTTTCGTCGCTCCGGAAGAGCAAGTTGACCATCAGCTTGATGACTTCTCGCGGCGTGAAATGCTCACCGGCGGTTTCATTGGACAACTCGGCGAACTTGCGGATCAGCTCCTCGAAGATGTAGCCCATCTCGATTGAATCGACACTCTCGAAGATCGCGCCGGCCTCCGCGAACTTTTTCACCACCTGATACAGGAGGTCGTATTCGTCGAGTTTACGAATCTGGTCGTCGAAGCTGAAGTACTCGATGATCTCCTGCGCCCCGACCGAAAAGCCGTTGATGTAATTGCGAAGGTTGAAAGCGAGATTGTTCGAGTCTTGCGCCAACTCGTTGAAGTCGAAGTTGCTCCGGTTGTGAAACTTGAGGCGGGCGACGTTATTCAAAATCGGTTCGAGAATTTCGGGCTTCTGCGCCTTATGCTTTTCGTAAGCGGCGAGGACCTCTTTCTTTGTCGGCTCAAGCACGAAATCGAGCCGACGCAGGACGGTGAAAGGCAAAATAACTTTGCCGTAGTCGGCCTGTTTGTAACGCCCGCGCAGAAGGTCCGCGATGGACCAGATGAGATTGGCTTTGTCTCTGAAATTAGACATTTAATCGACTGTCCCGGGGGATGAGTTGTGAAAGAGAACAGACCTAACTTAATTCACCCGCGCGCTCGGCGGCAAGTATTGAAGCCCCCGCCCGGCGGTACTCACGCGCACGCCGGGTAAGCACGGATTTTTTGTTGACTTATGCTACCCGCCCGCATATCTTTCAGCCCTTCCAGGGGGACACAAGACTTCATCAGCCGGGCGGCCTGTCTCATATCCGCCGCCCCACTCAGACGGGCGCCTGCCGTGCGAAACGCACACTTCGACGACATTCTCTCAGAGGCGAGGTCATGTTTTACAAATCATCCCGCAGACGGTTTGTGGCACCATTCATAGCGTTGGCCGTGACGCTGCTGTCCGCCGTCTCGCCGCCGCAGGTCGCTCGCGGACAGGACGAGCCCGGCTCCAGGCGATTGACGCAGCTCCGGGACGAGCGGCTGACGACGCTGCCCGACCGCTCCAGGCGCTACGCGCTCGTCATCGGCATCGACAGGTATACGTCCGACGCCAACATCGCGAGCCTGAAGGGCGCGGCCAACGACGCGAAGGCGATAGCCGAGGCGCTGGTGAAGTATGCCGACTTCGACCGTGAGAACGTCGTGGTACTGACCTCGGACGAGGCTGACACGACGAAGCAGCCGACGAGGATGATCATCTTACGCACGCTCAAGAACATGAAGAGCTACATCGAGCCGGGCGGGATGCTGGTCGTGGCCTTCTCGGGCCACGGCGTCGAGCGGCAGTCGGACCACAAGGTCTTTCTGCTCCCGGCCGACGCCTCCTCGAACCCTGAAGAGTGGGAGGAGACGGCCCTTGCGGTCGAGCGCATAAAGGAGTTGATCACTCAGACGAGCGCGGGCCAGGTCATGCTGCTGCTCGACGCGTTCCGCAACGACCCGACGGCCGGGCGCAGCATTAGTGACAACAAGCTGACGAAGAACTACCTCGACGCCTTTAGACTGAAGAACAACAGCCTCAAGGCGTTCGTCATACTCTCCGCCGCGTCCGAGGGGCAGCGCGCGTGGGAGTATCAGGAGAAGAAGCAGGGCTATTTCTCCTGGGCCTTCGTCGAGGGCCTCAAGGGCGCGGCGCGCGACCCCAACACGGGTAAGGTGACACTGGGACACCTCGTCGAATACGTGACGACCGAGGTCCCAAGACTCGCGAGATTCAGCGGTCGGGAACAGCGGCCGTACGTGGAGATGGAGGGCTACGGCATGGACCTCGTCATCTCCGACTCCGCCCCCCCGAAGGCTCCGCCACTCGCGCGCCCCACGCCGTCTCTGACCGCGGGAGTGCTCTCGATATTTTCGGAGCCCGGGGCGCAGCTCGTCATCGAGCCCGCCTCCGGGGGCAAAGGCTGGATCACGAAAGCCACGCTGCCGGCCGACCAACGCGTCTTCACTTCGGAACCCCTGGCGTTCGGCGTCTACCGCGTTACGGCTTCGCGCGAGGGCTACTTGACCGAGACGAGAGAGGTCGTGATATCGGCCACCCAGTTACGTCCCGTCCTCGACCTGATGCTCAAGTCAATCACGTACGACTGCACGGTTAAAACCAACCTCGCCGAGGGACAGGTCGAGTTCGGGCAGAAGGATGGGCCGCGCCTCGTCGCCAGGTTGGAGGGGGGTAAGGTGGTGCTGAAGGGACTGCGTCCGGGCAGTTACGAAGTCAGAGTCGTCCCAGAGGATGTCGCCTTCCGCCCCAAGTCCGACACGGTGGAGGTAAACGGCGACCTCACCCTGGAGTATAAGCTTGAGGCCCAACCACCCGCCCGGCCGGTCAACGAGGCGACTCTGAAGCCGGCGCCTCCGATTGCGAACCGCTATCACGCCCTTGTGGTAGGCAGCAACGTATATAAACACCTCCCCAGGTTGCTCACGGCCGAGAACGATGCGAAGACCCTCGAAGCTGTCCTCAAAGAGAAGTTCGGCTTCGAGACCAGGCTGTTGCTGAACGCGACGCGCTCGCAGATCTTCGCCGAGTTATACAAGTACCGGCGGGAACTCGGGGCGGACAGTAACCTTTTGATCTACTATGCCGGGCACGGTTACTACGACCGGGAGGTTGACAAGGCGTACTGGCTGCCGGTGGATGCCACGAAGGAAGACGGCGGGAACTGGATCAGCGCGGACGACATCACCACGCTCACTCGCGGGATTGCCGCCCAGCACATCCTCATCGTCTCCGACAGTTGCTACTCGGGCACCATCAGCCGGGGGATCAAACTCGGCACCATCACCTCGGCCCAGCGCGAGCGGTATCTCCAGCGCATGAACCAGAGCAAGTCCCGCATGCTCCTGGCCAGCGGCGGCAACGAACCGGTCGCGGACGACGGCCCCGGCGGGCACTCGGTCTTCGCCAACGCCCTCCTTCGCGGGCTCAACCAGATGGGTGGCAGCGTCTTCACCGGGGAAGAGCTTTATCACAAGTACCTCCGTGAGGCGGTCGCGGGCGGCTCCGCGCAGGTTCCCGAGTACAACCCCCTACGCAACTCCGGGCACGAAGGAGGGGACTTCGTCTTTAACTTCAACCTGCGCTCAACAATCCGCTCGTCACCCGCGAAAGCACCCGCGCCGCGGGCGACAGACTCCGGGCCCCGACGGGCGCGAACCCCCTCCGGTAATTCAAAGCGAACGCCGCGAGTGAAGCGGCTGCGGAGCATCATCAAAGAGCCGAAAGAATAACAGAGTCGCGGAGCTTTGCTTGATGTGTAGAATTGCGGACGCATACCACGTCAAATAATGATTGAGTTTTGTTGAAATTAAGTATAAAAGTTGGGCTCCGATTACTTCACATAATTACTGGAGGAGCAAATGTCAGAAGAGCATATCAAAGGTGAGAGCGACCCGCGTGACGCAGTGGAAATAGTGGGATTGGACGCCGAACATACGCATGTCAAGTGGGATGCGGCACAGAAAGGTTATAGCTGGGAGTGCCCCCGTTCCGTGAAAGTACATGTTGAGATGTTTGGTGCGGGAGGCGGTGGGGGAGGGAGCTTCCGGGGAACTGGGAAGGGTGGTGGCGGTGGCGGTGCCGGGGAATACAAATTCGTCGAAATGTCACTCGACCCAGGTATTTATTTCTTGCAACAGGGTATCGGAGGGAGGGGTGGAAGGTGCCATCAAAGTAACGAGGCGGATGCCCCGTCCACTGCGGGCGGTAACTCGACGCTCAAAAGTTGGACTGGACTTGTGCGCCTTCATTGTAAGGGTGGCAAAGCGGGAGAAAAAGACGGCGGCCAGTCAAGTCGTGGAGATGACGGAGGCGATGTCTATTCCGCGGAGGGCACGTTGATTAGTCGTGGCGGCGGCGGCGGACAGCCTGACCGGGCTGGTTCCGCGCCAGACCCAAAGCAATGGGGGGCCGGTGGCGGTGGCGGGGGCGCCTTTGCAGGCCCATCAAACTATTTTGGCGGGAACGGCAGTGATGGTCACATCAGAATCTTCGTTGTCGGATGATCTGGTTAGTGATTAATCGTCTGACCTTGGATTCCGCAAGGTTGAGTTCTGTAACGTCTCGCCGCTTCCTCGCACGGTCGTAAATTTTGGCAGACCATACGACAAAGGGCCGCCGGTTGGCTGCCCTTCACTTATTGATTCTAAAGAAGGCGGCGATCGTTGAGCACCGCTCGGACGATGGCGATGGTGGCGTTGACGCGGGGCGCTTCGCCCTGAGCCGGTTCGACCTTCTTCTTCTGGCAGACTTCACTGACCCTCGTAGAGGAATTGGGCGACCACTTGTCGGCGCAAGACCTAAGCACTACCTTCGACAGGGCTGCGGAGTTACTTTCAGGCACGCGGCACCCGGCCACCAAAGACCTCTTGCACCTGCGCACGCTTGTAGCTCCGCGCCGCAGCAGCCTGATGTTCCGCGACGAACTGAACTGTCCCGACACACGCGCCGTCTCAGTCCCGCACGTTGAAGACGACGCGCTCGTGGCCGACGGTGTTTGCCTGACTCTGGAGGATGAAGGGTGGTCGGTCGAGACATTAGGCGCTCTCGCGGCTGGCGCACTTGGCACTTGCACGGACATTGGACCGCTGTACTAACACAAATCAGATGCTAGATAGAGTCTTCTAAATCTACTATGAACCTCTTCACCAATGTTTACGATACCCTATCCCTCTGTTATAGTTTCGCACTACATCTCGTGGTATCACGAGATGTAGTACACAACTTATACGATTCCTGAAGGAAAATTTCGTGCCAGCCACCTCTTCTAAACTTAAAGACAATGTGAATCTTGCTGGGTTAACAATTGTACCATCGAATTATTCCGCTCTTGCCTCCGCCGTTTTATCAGCCTGGGCGCGTGCACACCATAATCAAACTTATAAAACACCCTCGGAAATTCTTCAGGCCCGTGAGATAAGACTTGCCCTCGAAGTCTTGCCGGTAAAATTATGTGAGGATTTCTGTTCTTGGTTCAAGGAACTATCTACGTATGAAATAAATGGGTTGGGTATTTCTAAGGAACCTATTAACAGCATCGGCGATAGTCTGTTTTCTGCCGATGAAGCTAAGGGAAAGGGCGCGATTTTCACGCCGGACTGGCTGGCACAGCGCACTACCTATGAAGCCTTCCGGCATTGGAAGCGGCTTAATCCTGGAAAAGGTAGTCCCAGACTGGCCGGGGATTTAAGTTGTGGCCCGGGAGCATTCCTCTCACAGATGCGTGAAACCCTGCCGGCCGAGACCTTCATTGTGGGTGTTGACTCCTGTGCCGAATACGTTTGTTTAGCGCGTCTTGACGCCGTTGGCCGCCGCCCCGCTATTATTGAGTGTCTAGACACACTAGTTGACCTGCAAGCAGGCAATAATGATCTCTTCATTAAAAACTTAGGCGTGCCGGTTGAAGGATATGATCTAATTGTTGGTAACCCGCCATACATTCGCTCCCAATTGCTTAAGGCAAGTTATTCGCGCACACTCAAGCGTCTATACCCACAGTTCACATCCGGTAACTTTGACCTTGTCGTACTATTCTTGGCGCAAACACTCAGCGCACTGGCCCCAGGTGGTATTGCCTCTTTAATAGTCTCAAACAAATTCATGGCGTCGCGCTACGGCATGGAGATTTGCCGACATCTGGCTTCGACATCCCGGATCTTGGAAATCATGGACTTCGGCGACGGCCAGGTGTTTCCAAATAAGGTCACTTATACCTGCGCAATTACGTTCTCAAAACTGCCACCGGTCAGTCCGACATTTTTAGTGAAGTTTCCGCCAGGACTTAAGTGGGATAGCGATGGTAAGCATCTTGAGTTAGGGCAGAAGTCTCAGCTTCCGCTCGAACGACTACAAAGCGTCCCTTGGAATCTAACAGGAGAGGGCCTTGATGAAATCTTGCACAAAATGCAGCGCCCGGAATTTCCCCGACTCATGGATGTCTTCTCCAATATCAGCCAAGGCGTACGGACCGGTGCGAACCATATCTTTGTAATAAAGGGCAATATTGCCCAAGAGATTGAGCCAGAACTCTTATATCCATACGTAAGTGGGGAAAATATACGCAGGGGGCGCGTCGTGCCTTCGCATAAATTCTTGTTGTGGCCCTACCGGCAGGAGGTTAGCGGTGCTGTTTTGCCTTTAAGGCCAAATGAATTAGAGCGGGATTTTCCTAAAGCGTGGTCATATCTGCTTAACCATCGACAGGAACTAACGGAGCGTGACCTTGAGCCGGGTGCTCCCTGGTATGGTTATAGTCGCTCGCAAAATTTAGAACTACAGCGTCTCCCCAAGATTCTCGCACGCGAGATGATGCCATGGGCTGAGTTCGCAGCGGACCCCGAAGGACAATACAGTCTTTGCTCCGGCTATGCCTTTGTTGCTCCCATGAAGATGGATGGCAGAGAATTGCATCTCTGGGCCGCGGTGCTAAGTACCCCAACGATGGAATTCCAACTGCGCCTTACGGCAACTCAACTTCATAGCGGTTGGTTTAGGATACTCAAACATCATCTAAAGCGTGTACGCCTACCACAGTTCTCCGATGATGAGCGCGAAAAGGCGTTACGCGTGATGCGCAAGCTGAATGGAAATCCATCCCATGCTGCTGAATGGGAGAGGCTGGACGCATTGGTGGCAGCATCCTTTGGTCTTTCTGCCGAGATGCGCCGGCGGATTCGCCAGCACCTCGATACCTTCCACGCTACATCACAACCTGAACGGCGGAAACAGGAGTGGTCTGAAGCTGATGTAGAAGATGGCGCGGATATAGAAGATGATACCGATGCCGCCGACAAACAGGCAAAGGCTGACGAGCATGAGCAGCACAGGCATCATGTCATAGATCTAACGCCAGAGTTGCGTCAGCGCTATATCCCGGTTGAACTACCAGAGTTTTACGCACTGCACAGGAGCCGGGAAAACTTTCGTCGCCTTGTAACGTTTAGTAATAACAAATCTGCGCCGATCCATCGCTGGTACAAGTACACACAGGGCTACTCAGGCGAGCTGGTGACGCAACTACTTGACGAGTTGGGCTTTAAACCCGGCGCTACCGTCTATGACCCATTTGTCGGAAGTGGCACAACCACCCTGACTTGTAGACAACTCGGCTTCACTTCCTTTGGGGCGGAGATTTCACCATTCATCGCCTGGGTGGCGCGCCAGAAGGTTTATCCGTGGGATGCCGACGAGTTACAGAAGCTCATTGAATTGGTTCGAGATGTGCGACCGGAGCCGCGGTCCGCCGATGGGATGCTCTTCCGTGAGTTCTTTAGTCAAGCATATGCCCCCGAGATATTAACGCAAATCATTGGTTGGCGTGCATGGATTGTAGGCCGAGAACTTCCTGAGCACCTGCGGAGTTTTATGCTGCTAGGTCTGGTGAGCATCCTTGAAGATGTTAGTCAGATTCGCAAGCACGGCTCGCACTACCGATACTTAAATAAGGTCGAGAACATTGGAATCAGCAAGCTCAATATTCCGACCATCGACTCGGGCAGTGATGTTAAACCTATACTCCTTGATAAGCTGGAACAGATGTGCGCGGACGTACGGGCTGTAACCTTCAGGTATCCACTGGCGACCTGCGATATTTACTGCTCCGATGCGACCACGCAGGTGCCAGAAGGGCGAAAGGCTGATATCGTTATAACTTCACCTCCGTACCTAAATCGAAACAACTATATCGCGCAGCAAAAGGGTGAGATCGGGCTCCTAAGGCTGCTAACGAGCTACGAAGACTA
The DNA here is from genome assembly GCA_036379655.1 of Pyrinomonadaceae bacterium. Taxonomy (GTDB): domain Bacteria; phylum Acidobacteriota; class Blastocatellia; order Pyrinomonadales; family Pyrinomonadaceae; genus QHXN01. The sequence goes on along the minus strand of DASVGG010000049.1, from coordinate 16,284 downwards.
TCGCGAGTTGGTGCGCTCGTCTTTCCGCTCGCACGTCGAGAGCCACCTGCCAAAAGACTCAGCTTCGAGCATTCCCGAAGTGCAGTCTATTGTTAACGCTATTGAGCTGACGGAGAATAACAACGCGAAAATCCCGCACATGGTAAGCGGCTACTTCGATGATTTACAGAAGACGCTGCGCACGTTGCTTAAGGTCGTCCGGCCGGGTGGTAAGTTGGCGTTCGTTGTGGGCAATTCGCGGTGGGGTGGGGTAGTAGTGCCTGTAGATCATTTGTTGGCCCTTATCGCTCAAAGATTAGGTTACGAAGTAGAGCGTATCTTTGTAACGCGATTGAAGGGTAACAGCCCACAGCAGATGAGGCGCTACGGGCGCATCCCTATGCGAGAGTCTATCGTAATTTTGCGGCGCTAAGCACTACCTTGACGCTGTAACATCCTTTGGGCACGCCAGGTCTTCCACCTGCGCTCAAATTCAACCTGGTCGGTTAGGCAGTCTAATTCCAGTAGTCGTTGGATGAGCATGTTTGTATTGACATCGCTAAGACTCATATCGTCATTAACCAGCGAGTCTGTTGGGAGGAGCATGTCATAGCCAGCCCACTGCAACATGTGCAGGTATTTTAGTGGCGCCTTTTTCGTAACTCCCCAGTTACCGTCGAGCAAGCCTATCCAGTAGTAGTCCTTTGGTCTGATGATTATGTTGCCTTGCTCATCCAGTCCGCCGCGGTAGAAAAGACTACGGGCGAGCTGTTCCTTAGCCCTGTTCTGAATGTTCTTGCCGTGACCTTCTTTGCCGCCCCCGCTCGCCTTCGACTGGATGAAGACGGGTCTATCTAGCGCACGTGAGTAGAGCACGAAGTCTTCAGAGACTTTGGTGTTGTCAACCTCCCTCCCGCCGAGGTGGTGGATCAACGAGGGTACAGGGACATCTTTAGCCAGCCCACCCTCATAAGCTAGGCCGGCCTTTTCAAGCAGTAGTTGTATGGCAGCTTCGCCTGGATTGACGTACGAGCGAGACTGCCAAAGAGCTTCCCAGTCTTCGTTGACATAATTACTCCATTCCTTGCCGCTTCGCCCACGCGACGACTTGTGGCGATCAAAAGCTGCCTGCATGCAGTGGCGGAAGATATCGTTAGAGATATCCTCTGGCAATTCCCCTTCGCAGCCAGTTTCGCTTATCAACTCCCACATGCTCTCGCGCATCGACGAGTCGATAGGCTCACCTTCCCACAAAGGCACGGCGGTCCATTCGCTCGCAAGTCTCTGCCATATTTCGGCGTGTTTACGTTGTACGCCGAATGGACTAGTACGCACTTCTTCGATGGCGGCATCGAATCCATCTTCCCACGCGAAGATCGTGCGGTCGAAGAAGAACTGGAATGCCTTGAGCACATAAGGCAGCCAAGTCCCTTGATTGCCACCGATAACTAGCACGGACCTGATCTCAGGGAAACGTGCCTTTAGCAGCATCAGTTCACCGAGTTTCAACTGGAGTTTGTTTTCGTTGCTATGACCAGGCTTGTCGGGTTTACAGTAAGTTACAGAGACAAAGATTTGAGGTTCAGCCGCGTTCGGATAGAAAGCATCGACTTGAAGGTCGTATTTTAAAGTTAATTGGTCATTATGAAAATATACAACACGTCCTCTACCTTCCGGCCAGTTCAACGCGGCCGTAACCGCTCGCTCAAGCTCAGGGCCGAACTTTTGCACAAACCTAAGACTGATGCTTTGTTCATTGTAGGCCATATATGCTTCCGCTCCTTCGGCTCAGCCTTGGACTAGGGAGGATGACGTTATTCCCTCACATTATTCATCATTTCGCTAGGTTGGCACACTACAGGCACACAAAGCAAAACGGGCAGCCTGTTAGCTGCCCGTAAGTAGTTGAAATAAAAAGGCGGCGGTCGGAATCGAACCGACGAATAAAGGTTTTGCAGATTCAAAGAGCCTCTTTATCTGAGTAAAGCCGAGTTGTTTTGAGTGCGTTTTTATTGGCTTTTGCGCTTCTTAGAGTATGGCTGAGTAATGCCCTTTATAGTCGTGTTTTGGCATTTTGGCAAACCATTGGCAAACCAACTTTGAGCCGTTTAAGGTACTCTCAAGCTGTATCTAGCCGCGTTTTCTAATGTGCATTTTTCTAATTGTCAGTCTGTTTATGTAGTGCTATATTTGCCTTCCCTGATAACGTCGCCGCAGGGTAATACGGCGATGCGGAACGTGCGAAACGTAACGCACGTTGCGATCCTTGTTCACCGTGCAAGGTAAATCACGGCGGGGGCACAACGCATCGGAACGTGACCGGCGTTGTTGCGACCGGTAGCGCAAAAACGAGGGTTCATGTCGCTGCGCCTCGGTAGTCTCTTCGGAGACGACCGAGGTGTTTTTATTTTGGGCGTGCCTTCTCAGCCGTGAGGTGAATATGGAACAGCAACAAGACAATAAAAAATATGCGACCGCAAAGGAGGTAGCACCGATCTTCCGCACGAACGTTCAGCAGATTTACGAGTGGACGCGGCGCGGTGTATTTCCGGCTGGCTGCTTTATCCGCATCGGTCGCAAGCTGCTTTACGACGAGGCCGCGTTGCGTGCTTGGGCAAAGAATGGCGGCTCAAACGCAAGCGGCATCGAGTCGGCGACCGCTTGAGCGTGTTTGTCTCGAAAGATGAAGCCGCCGCCAGCGGCAACTGACGGCGCCTAAAGTTACAACGGCGCGACCGTGCGCGCAGCGTTTCCTCTGCGCGTGATTCTACGTTGCACGGTCGCACGTAGCAAGGGGAAGAGTACGCGCCATGAGCGAAAGCAACGGCGAGTTTTCGCAACCGCAAAGTGAAGAGACAGAGCGCGCGGTCTTAGGCTCGGTTCTGTTAGATAATAGCTTGGCGTCAATCGTCACAAGCGAGCTATTCGAGGAAGATTTTTATAGGGTGATTCATCGCAACGCCTTCGCCGCGATGAAAGCCATGCACGAACGGGATTCGGCGGAAGAGATCAACCCTCTCTTGCTTATCGAAGAGATGAAGCGCGCAGGCTCTTACGTTGAAGGCGTGATACTCGCAATCAGCAATTTCACTCATGGGCTGCCGCCTATATCCGCAGACACTCTCACAAAGCAATATATTCCAACGCTCAGGCAGCGCACGGCTTTCCGCCAACTCTTACGAGCCTCTTCACTAATAGAGGGACAAATACGAGGCGGCGGCGCATCTTGCGATGAAGTCTTAACGGAAGCCAGCGCGCAACTTGAGGCAATAAAGAAGCGCGTGAAATTTGGTGCGGCGTCTCTGCGCGTCGCGTGCATGGCGGATATTGAACCTGAGACAGTCGCTTGGCTTTGGTTTCCTTTCATTCCGAAACGGAAGTTAACGATTATCGAAGGCGACGGCGGCATCGGAAAATCTTGGCTCACATGCGGGATTGCTTCCGCTATCTCGCGCGGTGTCGAACTTCCCGCAAGCGATCCCTTTGAGGCTGGCAGCGTGCTTTTTCTATCCGCCGAAGATGGGCTTGGTGACACTATGCGCCCTCGCTTGGATGCGGTCGGGGCGGACGTTTCGCGTATATACGCGCTTGCCGAACCTCTCACCCTAGACACGATAGGTTTAATCAAACTCGAAAACGCAATCATCGAGCACGCGCCCGCACTCGTCGTTATTGACCCGCTATTCGCTTTCACAGGCGGCAAGGTGGACATTCATCGCGCTAATGAAGCGCGTACGATAACCGCCCCACTTGCGGCGATTGCCGAGCGTCAAGGGTGCGCTATCGTCGCCGTTCGCCACTTGAACAAGTCACGCGGCGGCGGTAACTCAAATAATGCTGGCCTCGGCTCAATAGATTTCCACGCGGCAGCGCGAAGCGTCTTACTTGTCGGTAAAGACCCCGACAATGAATCAAAGCGCGCTTTATGTCAGACCAAAAACAATTTAGCCGAGTTCGGCGAGCCGCAAGGATACCTAATCGAAAGCGGTAAATTCCGTTGGACAGGCGCAAGTGATCTGACGGCCAGACGCATCTTGTCGTTTGAAAGCGACACGGACGAGCGCGGCGCACAAGCCGAAGCAGTCGAGTTCCTACGTGACGCGCTTAAAGACGGCGCACGTCCGGCGAAAGAAGTTAAAGCCGAAGCCATGCAAGCTGGTTTGACTGAACAGAATTTGCGGACGGCGCGTGCGCGCCTAAAGATAAAGCCAACCAAAGAGGGCGGCGAGTTCGGCGGCAAGGGCGCAAAGTGGATGTGGAAGATGCCCGACGCACAAGACGTTGACGCCTCGGCCGATGTCACACAAGACGTTGAAGAAAAAGGCGGGCAACATCTTGTAGTAAACGATGCTGACAAAGGCTCTTGTGATAACGGCTTAACACAAGATGTTGCCGATGGGCTTGCTAACAGCTTGTGCAATGCGAGCCAGCATCTTGAGGCGGTGGAAGGCGGTGAGAGAACCGCGCGCCGTTGATGAGGCCGTTGATGTTTGCTATGGCTCGCGGCGTTTCAAGACAGATTTAGAACGGCTCGAATTTCTCTCTGATCCGCTTACTCAACTCGCAGAGAAAGAGACGCGCATCGCAGAGAAAGAGACGCGCAAGGCCAAACGCCGACGAAGTAAGCAGTAGTTTTCAAGCTGCATTAAAGTGGACTTTATACACTCTGCGTGGTGTTTGTATGGCTTACAGCGAAAACGCTCTCAAGATTCGACGTTGCACAGCCGTTCGGAATGATGGCGAGCCATGTCGCGCCTTTGCGATGTGGAGAGACGAGCGGCAACTTTGCTCGGCGCACGGCGGTCATACGCGCGGGCCTGATGCTAAAGAGTATCGCCCCTTGCATCGCCCTAACATCGTGTGCAAGTGCATCGCTTACGAATGGCCGCACCGTCCGGCAAGCGGCTTTTGTCGTTGGCCTGACCCGCCCGAAAGAATTTGCCTGATACCAGCAAACACGCCTTCGCTGTTGCATGGGCGTCATAGAGTGCGCTGCCGCTGACTTTAGCGAATAAAGCCTCTACAAAGGCGCGCGTGTAGGAGGTATGCCCGTGATATGGCTCAAGCGGGAAACGCGGCTCAGAACGGCTCTATCGCGCAGGGACGGCTTATTCGTCGCCCTCCGGCGTGTACTTCAACAGCTTATCCGGTCTGCTTTTGAGTACGCGGCAAAGATTGTCGAGAGTATCCAGCCCGATCTTGGTTATCTCGCCGCGCCAGAGCCGCGCCGCGACCGAGGGCGAAACGTTCAAACCCTTCTGCAACTGATACGCGGTCGTAATGCCACGCGCCTCCGCGATTTCTCTTATCTTTACTTCAATCATAGGCCGCAGAGTAGCACGTCACATATATTGCTTCAAGAGCTAATAATACTCTTGACGGTAATTGCTTCATGCAGTAATATATCCATGTCAGTTAGTTATCTTCAAGTGAGAGGGAACGGCTAATGATTCAGTTAACAACGGCGGAGGCAATCAGCAAGGCAACGGAGCGCGCTAAGGCGAGCAAGCTATTCGTGCAGGCTATCCAGTGGCGGCAGTATCGCGTGACTAACCGTGCGACCGGCGCGCGGTACGTCGTTGATTTCTTTGTGCGAAATGGCAAGCGGTTCGGTCATTGCACTTGCAAGGCTGGCTTGAACAACATCGCGTGCAAGCATCTGAGCGCGGCGGCTGCCCTTCATGTGATGGTCGCGGCGACGCGGCAGCCCGAACAGTTAGCGGCTTAACCGGAAAGGGTCTGGTAAGTGCGGGAACACTCACCAGACCCCTTTTGATCCGAGTCCGACAGCAACGACACAGAAGCCACCGAACACGCCGAACACTATCACGGTTGAGTTTTCGGCGGCAATAAAAAAGGCCATGACCGAAAAAACAAAGCAGCCGCGCAGAAGCGGCCAGATCATAAAGAAGCGCGACGGCGTGTTTATTGTAAGCGTCTTTGTTGGGCGCGACGCAAACGGAAAACGCCGCTACGTTGGAAAGCAAATCAAAGGCACGAAAAAGGACGCGCAAGCGTACCTCAACAACGCTTTGCGCGACGTGGACTCAGGCACGTTTGTTGAGCCGACAACTTACACGGTCAACAGCTATCTTGACCGCTGGCTTGAGGCGGCGGCGCGTCCGCGAGTCTCACGGCGCACGGCAGACGGTTACGCCGCTTTGCTCAAGCGATACGTCCGCGAACCGCTAGGACACAAACGTTTAGACAAGCTACAACCTTTGGACATACAAAGCGTTTACGGCAAGATGCAGGCGCGCGGCCTCTCGGCGCGCATCGTCCGGCACACTCATTCAGCCTTGCACAATGCGTTAAGGCAGGCGGTCAAATGGGGTCTGCTCTCGCGCAACCCTTCCGATCTGGTAGAGCTTCCGAAAGTGCCGCACAAAGAGCGGCGCGTCTTGTCGCCAGATGAGGCCGCCAGTTTCTTAGAGGTCGCAGACGTGATGCCTCACGGCTTGATATTCGAGTTCGCTTTATTAACGGGAATGCGACCGGAAGAATACCTTGCGCTGCAATGGTCAGACGTTGACTTTGAGCGCGCAACGGCTCAAGTCAGGCGTGCGCTTGTCAGGCATAAGAAGAGTTGGAGTTTTGAGGAACCGAAAACGGCGCGCAGCCGTCGCACGGTTTTCTTACCTGCGCCGCTTCTGCAAAAACTCGCCGCGCACAAACGCAAGCAAGCCGAGGCCAGATTAAAACTCGGCGCGGCGTGGCAAGCCTTCGATTTGGTCTTTTGTAGTGATGAGGGTACGCCGCTTTCTATCCCTAACATTACTTATCGTTACTTCCGCCCGATACTCACAAAGGCAGAACTGCCGCGCATCCGGCTTTATGATCTGCGCCACACATGCGCGACGCTGCTTTTGATTGCGGAGGAAAATCCGAAGGTAGTTAGCGAACGGCTCGGACATTCAACCATCGTGCTCACGTTGGACACATACAGCCACGTCTTGCCGACAATGCAGCAGGGCGCGACCGCGCGCCTTGAAAAGCTGCTTTACAAGAAAGGCGGCTCAGAGGTAGCGTCGCGTAAAGAAGCCTCTTAATCGTTGCTGCCGTTGCGAAAGAGGCCGCAGGAAATTTTTCTTGCAATTACCTTTGCACGGCGGTAATCTCGCGCGCGTGGGCGTTCCGCATCTACTCGACGCCCACAAAGCACACTACAACCTAGCCGCCCCGACAGGCAGCTTATTTGAGTTGGGCTTGTGTGCGGGTTAGTTCAGCGCAAGAACGCTTTCGAGCGCGGTTTCCAGCACGCTCAACAACGTCTCGGTGAAACTGTCCGCTGTCCCGGTCTGTATCACGCCATCCGTCGCCGTCTCTTCGACCGTCACGTTTTGCGGCGGCGGCGGTTGAGGGGCAGACGGGTTGCTCATGTCGCCCGCAAAGGCGGAGCCGCAGAGTGCCAGCATCAGGACAGAGGCACAGAGAGTCTTTCGCATCGTTCTTTTCCTTTATGGAGTTATTCGTCGGGATGACCGTCGCCCCCTTCGCGGAGGGCGGCGGTCTTTTCGTGTCCGCCTAAAATTCGGCGGGCGCAACGGAAAGGCTTGCCTCACATGACATTAGCAGACCAACGCCTTAAGGAACTAGATAACCCCTCACTGACCGTTGACGAGCGCGCTTTTCTACGGTGTGAGGTAGCCGCCGACCTCATTCTTAGAGGGCAATATGAAGAGGCGCGCGAGGTTCTAGGAGAGCTATGGCGCGGCATAGGGCAACGCCCTAATATCGAAGGGTTGGAAGAGAGCACGTCTGCCGAGGTGTTGTTACAGGCTGGCGTGCTGTCCGGCTGGCTTGGCGCGTGCAAACAGGTAGCGGACGCGCAAGAGGCGGCGAAAAACCTTATAAGCGAAAGTGCCGCGCTCTTTGAATCACTCGGAGAGACGGCTCGCGCCGCTGGCGCGCGTGGCGATCTGGCGTTGTGCTACTGGCGAGAGGGTGCGTATGACGAGGCGCGCGATCTCTTAACGACCGCTTTTGAAGGCGTAACGGAAACGGTCTGGCGGGCGAGACTTGTTACGCGGTTGGCTACCGTCGAGTATTGGGCGGGCAGATACACTAACGCACTCGCGGTCTTGACGGAACACGCGCACTTGTTTGACGAGCGGGTGAGCCATGCCGTCCGAGGCAGCTTTCACAACAATTTGGCTTTGGTGTTGAAGCAGTTGGGAGTCATAGAGGGACGCCCTGATTATCTGGACAGGGCGATAATCGAGTTCACGGCAGCTATTCACCATCAAGAGCAAGCAGGGCATGAGCGATACCGCGCGACTAATGAAAACAATCTCGCCAACTTACTCCGCAAGCTAGGCCATTACAGACAAGCGCATGACCACCTCGACCGGGCAGGCGCAATTTACCGAAGGCTGAATGATCCCGGCTTGCTCGCACAAGTGGATGAGACGAGAGCCAGCGTCTTTATCGCGGAGAGGAAATACCATGAGGCGGAAAGGGTAATCGCGCGAGCCGTCCAGAACCTAGAGGGGTGCGGTACGGCCGCACTCTTCGCGGATGCGCTTGCAACGCAGGGCGTGACGTGGGCGCGGCTCGGAAAGATTGAAGCCTCTATCAACACTCTGCGCCGCGCCGTGAAAGTTGCGGAAGATGCGGGCGCACGGTCTCACGCTGGTCTTGCGATTCTAACGCTCATAGAGGAACACGGCGCGCGGCGCACGTTCCCGCAGAAAGAGCTTTATGATCTTTACCAACGCGCCAACAGGCTGCTTAAAGACATTCAGAATCCCGAAACTAACGGGCGGCTGCGCGCGTGCGCGCTCATAGTGATGCGGCGGCTAGTAGGCATCCAGCCGGACGATAAGAACTTTACATTTTTCAGCGCGGTACAAGAATTCGAGGAGAAACTTATCGAATGGGCTTTAGAGGAGGCTCAGGGCAGCGTAGTAAGAGCGGCTAGACTTCTCGGCCTTAAACATCAAACGTTCAGTTCAATGCTCAATCAGAGGCATAAGAAATTCTTGGAGAAGCGGACGCCGCGAGTGAAGCGGCTGCGAAGCATCATCAAAGAGCCGAAAGGCTGAAAGCGCCACAGAGTAATTATGAGACAGACTTTATATAAGATCTTGCATGAGTAGTTGCCATGTTTCGTCAGTTTCAACTCTTAGATCACGATAAGTCATTATTTGTATACGGAGGGGAATAACGCAGTCTTTGTGTAGTATGGGTATCATCTTTCTATTGGCTGCGGCTGGGTCTAACGTTTGTGCCATAGCATTTTCAAAATGCGCCCACTCACTTTGAATATACTCTTCTGAGAGAACAAGAATTACACGTTTACTCTCAAGTACCGCTCGCTGCATTTCATCGACGCTGAGGGCACCGGATTTAAAATCCCTAAAGTCAATAAGGACGGAAAAGCTATGGCTTTCCAACTTAGGTAGAAGTACATTACGCACCCATCGACTGTCTTTGTGGCTGTAACTAATGAACACGTCAAATTTATTTGGATTACTCATTGGAGTGATTCCTTCTTAGAAGAGACTATGCTTCATGCAAAGCGGCTTTCAATTCTGCTGATAATTCTTTGAACCTCGTCTCTCAATTCCGCAAGAGGGTGATTCGTTGATTGGTGGCTACTATGTACATTGAGTCTTTCCATTGCGTTATTAAGTAGCGCCAATGCTTCTCCAACCCTCCCCTTGTTCTCTGCTAGCATAGCTTCACCAACATCTACTCTACAGTGCTCATAAATAGTATAAGTCCTGGTAGAAGTTGAATACTTCTTAATACAGTCCCGAGCGCTTTGATAATCATTGAGTGCGCGGAAGACTTTAGAACGGATTGTATCAGCCACTTCTTCGTCGTCACCGTATTCAGGCTTGAATTTAGCGAGAACTGAGATTGCGTTACGAAGTTTTGTCCTAGCAGCGCTTTCAGCACGCCTTACTAGCAGACGTTGCGCCTGATCATACAAAATATTTGCCAATGATAAAGGTGCCTTTTGCGCACCGCTGTCAAACGCACGTTTCGCATATGGCTCGGCTTGATCGATTTCATCTCGCTTTCGGAGAATCTCAGCCATAGCATAATTGAGCCTAGAGTCATTAGGTCTATCTTTCAGCGCGGTATTTAATAGCTGCAATGCAGTCTCGTTATCACCCACCTCTGTTAGAGCCTCGATATAGAGCCCTAAGTGAAACCTATCAAATAAAGGTATTTCGATTGAGCGTGCCTTCTTTAAAAACCCGATTGCCTCTTTTAAGAGTCTTTGCCTCTGTCTAGATTCAGAATGCAGGTTTCTAGATTCATCGATGAGCAGTTTAGCCAACCCGACATAGTTGTGAACGTATGGATACTCCCTATCAAGTGCGATGCCTTCCCTAAAGTATGCCTTTGCCCTTTCTTTATCGCCCTTTGTTTCGGCGAGTAATGCTTTCTCACGATATAAGCGAGTGGCAAAATATCTAGATGAAGTGGCCGGGTCGAGCCTTGATAATATTTCTTCCGCTTTAGCAATACTTGTAGGATCACGAAAGTTCCTAAGGCAACGGGCTCTGTATAGAACAATTTCAGAATCGTTAGGATTAAGTTCTAGCCACTTTTCCGCATAGCGCAGAGCTTTCTTAAAGTCTCTTTTCTCTTGATAGAGAAAGAAGACCATTTCGCGCAGGGTTCCTTTAACGCTAATAGGAAGTTCTTCGGCTAATTTTTCCTCGCCGACTGTGAGTAACAATCTGCTCGCAGGTATGGCATATCTGAATATTTCATTTGAAAGTTTGGCTATTCGCTTATCGTCTGAATCAACTTCGCGTTCGATTTGCAGGGTTTTAAATTCACTGTTCAATGCGAGTGCTTTGTTGTAGGCATACATACCTACATCATAGGCAATCTTATCTCGTCTCTCCCCAAAGTCAGATACTTGATCTCTATAATAAGTAACCAGAAAATTGTGTAACGATATATATTCACCATCCTGCTCAATTAAAAAATAATCTGATAATGCAGATTTAGCTCTATGAATATCTTCTATGGGGAATGCGGATAATTCCTCGACTGAGAGAAGGTCTTCTACTGTCATTGCTTCTTGTACAGTAGCAAGGATTTGTAAGATCAACTTCTGTAAAGCATCTAATATTGATGTATCCGTGGATTGGAGTATGTGCCTAGCAAGTTTAAGCTCAAAAGATTGCCTTTCCGTATTCGTTAGAAGTTGCTCTGCTGGCTTTACCTTCAAGTAAGAGGCTAACAATTTGGCGGCTAGTGGATGTCCTCCAGTCAAAGAAACCACCTCTTCAATTGCTGGTTGTTTAATAATTTGCTCATAGCGGTCGGTGCCTTCTAGCCAGAGATCAACGCTTTCACGAATGTACTTTTTAGCTAGCCCACCAAGAGGTAGTAGGTCAGCATATTGACCAATCTTTGCAGAGATGCTCGGGTTGCGGGTTGTCGCAAGAACGATATGAGTTGGAATTTCAGAGTCGATAAAGGCAGCTAAAAAACGTTCTAAGAATGAGAGGAGTTCGCCAGAACCATCTAGTGCCAGTTCAGCATTATCAAGGAATAAGAAGAGCCTGCTGGCTCGCTGGGTTAATGCGTCTATTGCTAAAAGCAGCAACTGCTCATCTGAGAGCGCATCTGAATTCAGTGGTTGTTGGACATGTGATTTCCTCAGAATTTGCCTCGCTAGATAATCTAACGAAAAGCCTTTGTTGATAGTAATAATTAAAGGGGATTTGTTTAGAACCTTGCTAACAGATTGTGTGACGAATGATGATTTACCAATACCGGGCCAACCGAAAATAGAAATAATCTTATTTCTTCTTGCGAGTAGTGAGAACTGGTCTGAACTTTCTCCTCTATCAACATAAACCTCATTTTGTGTTTCCTGCTCTGAATGTTGATTTATGTATTCGGCAACACGAAAGAATTCATTAAAGAGATCCTTTGCGCCCGAGACATCGACTGTAGGTTGAATCGACAGCGCTACCTCAAGATGTCTTGGAAGGTTGCTTTGATCTAACTTTAGGATGATTAATTTGACGCCTAGATCCTCAATAGCTCGTAAAGTCGCTAAGTCAAATTCAAACCTTAACCAGCGGCTGTTTATCGAATTAACACTTAATAAGAGAATAAACCATTTTGCATCTGCTATAGCCTCGCCAATTTCCTCAACGAGTAGCCCCCCGCCATTAAGATCAAACTCCCTCATCCAACTATCTTCACCGAGGAGGCTTTGCAGAGTTTCGCTTAATTGATTTGCTGTGTCTTTATCCTCATCACTGTAAGAGATGTATATGGTCTTCGAGATAGGGTAAGACATATGCAGATTACCTCCGATGCGTGTCGCAGATGCAAGGATTAGGTTAAGCAGTTGTAGTAACCACGCCTCAGTGCTTAGGTTGGTCTACGAGCCATCTTGTACTATCATATTTGACACCTCATTACAGTAACGAAGCAACAGCTACCTTTCTTTAGAGACATCCTCTATCTCGTCAGGGTAGTCAGTCAAATAATTTCCAATGACAAAGGGCTTATGGCTCTAAATGACTGCTAGGGCATAAGCCTTTCTGCGTGACGAGAAGACGGATTAGTTGAGTCGAATTATGAGTAAGAAGCATGCTCAGCGATTAGGTGATGTATCGTGAGACATGCTCAAGTGATTAAGGCATCAGGCTTATAACTTGAAGGAACTGTTAAGTCAATAAAATTGAATACGTCTTGGATTTGCGTTGGCAAACCATTGGCAAACCAAACGACGAAGGGCAGCCCATTGGCTGCCCGTAAGTTATTGATTCTAAAGAAGGCGGCGGTCGGAATCGAACCGACGAATAAAGGTTTTGCAGTTCATTTGAACCGACTAGCACACACTGTCACAGAGTATCACAGAGGCATAAATACTGGCTTTCTTCGTTGGCTTTGAAACTCCATAACACTCCATATATACCGGTACTCCCCACAAATGTCCCCACAGGTTAAAGTTGAGAAGGTAAGCCTAAAAAATATCAAGTTTGAAAGGGATTGCGGTCGCTACATCCTTCACAGTAAGTCCTCTTGAAAGCTGCAATAACTATTTCCCAATCAGGATGCTCCAAAATTGACTTGTACTGATGAAGGTTGCAGACACAAACACGGGGAGGGTCTCTTCTGTACATGGTAGAGAAATTCTGCGTATGGCGTAGGTCTTGGAGAAGCTCAATATGTCTGCACCATTTAAACTTTTCCCGTGCGATGCCTCTTATTGAGAAATACTCATGCTCCATTACTGGGAGACGTTCGGTAGGCAGTTCAAGTATTCTTAACATTTGTGCTGCATACTCACGCACTTTGTCATCGCTAAAATCAGCGTTCTCAATTATCCTTTCTTCTTCGGTCTTTTGTCTTTTTGAAGATTTCAGTCTACTTATCAATCCGCGGCCTTCAATGTGGTCTTTAGCGTGTTCGATTTGGCGCGCATACCCCAGTGCTTCCGCTTTAGGCAATACCTCAAGTGCGATCTCCTGAGCATGAGCCTCATTTCCAATTAAGTCGTAGAAGTCCGCTGTTATTAGCTTGGCTCGAAGCTCCCCTTCTGGGTCATTTGCACGGGAGAATATCTTAATAGCTGCCTCTATGTCGTTAATGTGCTTTTGAATTTCAGCTTCGGAGATTTGTGGCGGTGGAATATTGTGTAGTTGATTAAGAGAGAAGGTGCTTATTAAAAGATGAAACTGCACAGTGGAATGCGTCAGGATCGCAGATGCTACTAACCTATAATGCCCTAATTGCTGTGCATCCTTTATTGCTTCGGCTATGTCGGCCGACCATTTATTAACCCTTTCAGTATGACTCTTAATGATGCCGGGTATGTTGGGTATCCTGCCTAAATCTAACCCTACACTTGCTTCTGCAAGTTGAATAAAAAAGCCGGTTGCAGCATCTAGACCTTCAGCCTCTAACAGCGATGCCCTTGCGTATAGCTTGAAGACTTCAGAAGATGTCGAGTCGTCAATTACCTGATTCACTAAAGAATGAAACTCTTCAAGGAATAATTTACGTTTAGATGGGTCACGAGTTAAAAAGAGCGAATAGCGGAGTTGATGTATGCGATAAGATTGTGCGAAGTGCCCTTGAAGATCGACGGTTCTGTTTATCCGGTTAGAAAACTCTTGTATCGTTACCCGTCCAGTTAGGTACTCACAACTATTCCGAAGGAAGTCCATAAACTGCTTGTCGTCTTCGGAAAGCTCGTCGCGACGAAGCATTGCCTCTGATAGGAGCGCATAAGCAGCTTGATAGCGTCCGAGGAAATGTTCTGCATAGGCACGAACAAGCAAGATTCGTGGTAATTGTTCTGATTCAGAATCGAGCAGTTTTGCTAACTTTCTTACTTGTTCTGAATAGCCTGCCGTTACGATAAGCATACCACTTGATAGCAGAACCCTTTTCGCCTCTTCGTGGTCAATAACGTTTAGAGTCTCAGGACTAATTCCGACAACTAGCGTCTCTGTATTGCTTGCTGCGCTTAGTATGTCGTTTAAGTGCCTGTGCATCCGTTCTTCATTAATTATGTGCTGATGTATTTGCTCTGAAGTTTCAGTAGTAAGGACGCTATAAAACCGAATGGTTATTGTGTCTTGTTTGTTCCAAGTTGGATTTTCCTCATCCAATCTATGGCGTTCGTCACGCGCCCAGACGAAGCGCAACTCATTGCGAGGTACGATATAAAGGACGTAAAGCGGGCTATGCCCATTTAACAGGTAATTTAAGTTAGCAACTGCAACTTGAATTGAGACACTACCGTCTTGATTGATTTGGTTAGAGTCAGTGCTTTTGAGTTGGACTTGCGCTCGCAGATTGGTATAGCGGGAATCTATTTTCACTTCAAGCGAGCCATCTACGCCAGCGTCGTTGATCCGTTCATCCCGAAAAACAAACTTATCAACCGGAAGGGCAGCGCGGAACGCTGTTACGCTTAACTCCTGAAGCTCCGAGTTACGGTCTGCTTTTGGAAGTGAACCTAAATCATCTATCATTTCACTAAATCCATGCATTTCCGAATAGCAACTTTTTAGCGGCAAAAGAAGTTGCTTCTGTCTCTATGATACTCCATATATGCCAGTGCTCCCCACAGATGCCACAATATGACAGAGTGCGAATTTGATTGATGTGGCTAAAATCTTCGCGTGCTGCGGGGCAAGCGTAAGGGTGAAGAGGGTACAGTTATTCGCCATGTCGCATCCGGCCTGCTGGCCGTCTTCTGCGTTTATTCTTTCCGCATGATGCTACGCTTGCGCGGGGTCGGTGGCGTCCTCTTGTCGAAAAGCTTCTTGTGCCGGAGTCGGAGCATGTTTGAGAGCGACTGACGGTTTATCCCTAACCTCTCGGCAGCGCGTGTAATGCTGCCCCCTTCCAACTCCAAAGCCTGCTCTATCAGCTTTGCCTCTAACTCATGTACGGCGCTGTAAAAGCTAAAATTCTTATCATGTAGCTGCATCCCTGAAAGACGCTTTATCACTATCAAGGCGCACGCTAGAAGCCTCTCCTTGTCCTCGGCATCCTCTGAGCCTTTCAGGAAATCATTAGCGCGGCGGTATAGCTTTGCTAATTCCGACTCTGACAGGCGCGAAGACAGCCCGTGTTCCTCTATCAGCGTTACGACCGCGAGTCCCGCGCTAATGGGTGATCCTGAGTTTTGGGCTACTCTGATAGCTTGCTTCAGTATGTTGATTGAGCCATCGAAGCCGCCGAGACGCGCCCACACGACACCCTGCACAGTGAGCGCGTCCGCGAGTAAGCCCGACTCGCCGCCTGCCTCGAAAGTCTTAATCACATCGGCAATGATACGGTCGGCGTCACGGTATTTCTTCTCTGCGATAAGCACGCGCGCCCGCGTCTCATCAACCTGTGCCAGATTGCCGGTGTCTTTTAGCTTCGTGAATATCAGTTGTGCGCGGTCTAAGTGTTCGTGTGCGCCCCGGTAGCGCCCGAGCTTGTAGAACAAGAAAGCAAGGTTGTTTAGATTCAGCGCGCAGTATCTTTCATGTTTGGCTTGCTCGTAATGATAAATCGCAGCCGTGAAGTCTATGATTGCTCGATCCGCATAATCCGAGCGCCCTTCCGCCGTGAAAAGCTTCAGAAGGATGATGCCCCGCTGACCATGCCACCTGCCTTTGAGTGCGTCGTTAGCCGATTCAAAGACCGGTTCGGCTTCCTTCAAGATGCTTACAGCGGTGTTCATGCGGATGCGACCCGGTAGCCGCAGTGCTTGAACCAGCCGCTGATGTCTGACTTCGTGACGAGTTTGATGGCGCTCACCAACGCCTGCTCCAGTTCCTCACGCGTGCGAGCCTTCGCCGCGCGTAA
>DASVGG010000048.1:0-105663 GCA_036379655.1 Pyrinomonadaceae bacterium | reverse complement strand
GTCAAGCGTGCTGAAGCACGCTTTGGCGGGCAGGGATGCCCGCGCTCCCGGCGCTCAGTCTCGTCATCCCGCGTCGCTTTCGGTTATATTGGGCCGGCCCTTCGAACGTTCAAAGCTACCGGGTGAGCATGACTGACTTCTTCTACAACGAGGCGGGGCGCCTGCGGAGCGTGTGGCGCTTTGCGGCCTTCATCGTTGCCTTCGTCGTCGTCGCGACCGCGGTCTTCAACGTGACGGACCTCGCGGGCAGGCTCCTGCTGCCGCAGGCCGTCTACAAGTATCTCTTTAGCGGCGGGCCGTGGATGGCCATCCAGTCGGTCCTGATTTTCCTGCCGGCCGCGCTCGTCGGGTGGGCCTGCGCGAAGGTGCTTGAGGAGTTGCCGTGGCGTTCGCTCGGGTGGGCGCCGCATCGCGGGTGGATGCGCGACGCGCTCTTCGGGACGTTCGTCGGCGGCGTGGCGGTCTGCGTGGCGGCGCTCGTGGGCGTGGCGGCGGGCAGCTACAGCTTCACTGTCGCCGACGCGATGGCCGGGGTGGCGAAGACGTTGGTCGTCTCGTTCGTCATCTACCTGCTCGGCGCGGCGGCCGAGGAGATGCTCTTCCGAGGCTATCCCTTCCAGACGCTCCTGCGCTCGTGGCCCGTGTGGGTGGCGGTGCTGCCGGTGTCGGCGCCCTTCGCGCTGGTGCACCTGCTGAACCCGAACGTCGCGCCGGGCTTCACGTTCCTCAACACGGCGCTGGCGGGCGTGTGGCTCTGCGTGGCCTACTGGCGCACGCGGAGCCTCTGGTTCCCGCTCGGCTTACACTTCGGTTGGAACTGGGTGCAGGGGTCTTTGCTCGGGTCGCCGGTGAGCGGCCTCAAGAGCATCTCGCCCCACCCGCTGCTGCATTTCGCGGACTCGGGGCCGGCGTGGCTCGGCGGCGGCGACTACGGCATCGAGGGCGGCGCGGCCTGCACGCTCGCCCTCGTCGTCGTGACAATCTTTACGTGGCGCACGGGTCTTCTTAAAGCAGACCCGGAGTTGAGACAGTATACCGACGGCGAGAACCCGAACCCGCAGCCCGCGCGCGTGACTCCGGCTTGAGTGCGACGGTAAGTTTTTTTAACCACGGAGACAAGGAGACGCCGCTTGAAAACACATTGCTTCAAGCGGCGTCTCCTTGTCTCCGTGATTAGCGCCTTTTATCTCTCTTCAATCGGCACGTAGGGCACGTCGCGGGGGCCGATGTACTCGGCGCGCGGACGGATGAGGCGGTTGTTGGCGTACTGTTCGAGCACGTGGCCCGTCCAGCCCGAGATGCGGCTGACGGCGAAGATGGGCGTGAAGAGGTCGAGCGGGATGCCCATCATGTAGTAGGCCGAGCCCGAGTAGTAATCGACGTTCGGATAAAGCTTCTTCTCCGCGAACATCAATTCGCGCAGCCGTTCGAGAATCTCGATCCAGCGCGTCTCGCCCTTCTCCTCGGCCAGTTCCCGCGAGAACTTGCGCAGCCACACGGAGCGCGGGTCCTCCGTCTTGTAGACGCGGTGGCCGAAGCCCATGATCTTCTTCTTGCTCGCCAGTGCGTCGCGCAGCCACTCGTCGGCGCGCGCGGGCTCGCCGACTTCAAGCAGCATCTTCATCACGTTCGTGTTCGCCCCGCCGTGCAGCGGCCCCGAGAGCGCCGCGATTGCACCGGTCACGGCGCCGTACATGTCCGCGAGCGTGCCGGCGATGACGCGGCTCGTGAAGGTCGATGCGTTCAGCTCGTGGTCCGCGTGGAGGATGAGGCACACGTCGAAGATGCGCGCCTCGCGCTCCGAAGGCTCGACGCCCTTGAGCATGTAGAGGAAGTTCGACGCGATGTTCAAATCTTCGCGCGGCTCGATTGGCTCCTGCCCGTTGCGCAGGCGCTCGAAAGCCGCGACGACGACGGGCAACTGCGCCGTCAGGCGCGTCGCCGTGCGGAGCGCGCTCTCGCGCGAGAGGTCGCGCGCGCCCGGGTCGTAGAAGGCGAGCGCCGAGACGGCCGTCCGCAACGCGTCCATCGGCTCGGCCTCTTTCGGAAACTGTCGCATCAACGCGACGACCTCTTCCGGCAGGCGCTGGCTCGCCGCGAGTTCCTTTTTGAGCGCGTCCAACTCGTCGCGCTTCGGGAGCCGCCCATGCCAGAGCAGGTAGACCGTCTCCTCGAAGGTCGAGTGCTCCGCGAGGTCGTGGATGTTGAGACCCTGGTAGATGAGGACGCCGTTCACACCGTCAACGTCGCCGATGGCGGACTCGGCCGCAACCACCCCTTCAAGCCCCGCGCCAGTCTTCGCGGCCGGCTTGCTCTCTGCTTTGTCCATCTCGATTTTGTCCTTAAGACCGAAGTGACTTGAAAATAGCAAAGAGGCGCGCGGACTTACAAGTTGACCAAGACCTTATCGCCCCGCTTCGCGCCGAGCGCGCGCGCGGCCGAGTCGCGGAAGACCGCGACCTCAAGCAGCCCCGCGCTGCCCCAGACGGCGAAGGGCTCGCCCGAACCTTCAACGTCCTCCGCGAAGAAGCGTCGGAACCGACGCACCTCGCGCCCCGCGATGCGTAGACGCGCGCCGCTTGCGATTGACTCTTCGCTCAACTCTTCCGGCGTGATATTGGTGACGAGGTTGCCGAAGCGGTCAACATGTATCACGGCGCCGACGAGCGTCCCGTCCGCGTCACTCTCAACCGCCGCCGACGGCAGGCGTACGAAGTCGAAGACCTCCGGCCCCAACTCCTCCGCGCGCACGCCGCGCGAGAGCGCGCCCGCGACCGGCGCGAAGATGTCGCGCCCGTGAAAGGTCGGGCTCACTTCTCTTCTGAAATAGTTCGCGTTGGTGAGTTGGAAGACGCGGCAGTGTCGCACGCGCTCGTAGACGTGACCGAAGAGGCCGTTGTCCGGCCCGACGAAGACGTGCCCGCCCCCCTCGACCGCGATCCCGCGCCGCGCCGACCCGACGCCCGGGTCAACGACCGCGACGTGCACCGTGCCCTCGGGATAAGTCTCAAACGCCGCGCGCAACGTGAACGCCCCGGCCTCCACGTCGTACGGCGGAACCTCGTGCGTGATGTCAACGACGCGCGCCTCCGGGTTCGCCGCCAGCAACGCTCCCTTCATCGCGCCCACGAAATAGTCCGCCGTCCCGAAGTCGGTAAGGAGAGTGACAATCATAGTGAGCGGTGAGCGGTGAGCGGTAAGCAGTTGGCAGTTAAGAGCAATGCGCCCCTCGGGCTTTAACCTCAAAACCGCTTACCGCTCACCGCTCACTACTCACTTTCTTCCAGTCGTGCGGATGCGAATCTGCTGGCCGGGTTCGAGGCGGATGTCTTTGCCGCGCTGGCTCATGACGCCGCCGGTGGCCGCGCCGCCGCCGATGACCGCGCCGATGACGGCGCCCTTGCCGCCGCCCGCGATGGCCCCGATGATGGCGCCGACGCCCGCCGCGCCGCCGACCTTCGCCACGTCCTCCCTGGTCGTGTCGCGGCCGCGCACGCCGCCCTCCTCGTCAACGTCGCCCGTGCCGGTCGCGTCGGGCTGCATGACTTCGACGACCTGCGCGCTGAACTCATGCCAGTCGTTGCTGCCGGGCAACTGTATCTGCTCGAAGTCGAGTTGGAGGAGCGCGCGCCCCTTGGCCTTGCCCGGGCGCTGCACGTCCGCGAGCCGGCCCGCGACGACGGCGCCCGCGAACTCCTGTGGCTCGACGACGCGCGCCTCGAAGCGGTCGCCGCGCTGGCTCACGTCGGTCGTCAGACGGTTCGACAGTTCGACCGTCAGCACGACATCCACGGGCACCGCCGAAGGCCCGCCGACGTTACCGCCGCGCCCCGGGCCGACGCTTCCACCGCCGCCACGCGAGACGCTCTCGCTCTCCTGTCCGTCGTCTCGCCTCCCGCCGCGAACGTCGCCGTTGCCGGCCGTCTGGCGCGGACCAGCGCCGCGCCGCGTGATGCCGCCCGAGGGCACTTCCGAGTCGAAGCCCTGCCGCGCGTAGCCGGCCCTGTAGCCCACCTCGTAACCCTGCTGGTAGCCGTCGCGGTAGTCTTCGAGCGCGCCGTAGGCGGCGATGTAGGCGCGGTCGGCGGCCTGGTAGTCGGGCTTCGCCTGGTGGTCTGCGCGGGCGCCCTTCAACTGGTCGCCCCAGCCCGACTGGTAGCCGTCGGAGTAGCCCGTGCGGTAGCCGCGCTCCAAGGCGCCGTACTGCTGCGCGGAGGCTCGCGGCGTCCCCACGAACGCGGCCGAGATGGTCGCGAGCGACAGGGCGAGGGCGAGGGCGGCGGTCGAAAAACGTCTGCTGGTCTTCATCTATTCATCTCCTGAATTCAGGGCGGCGGACGCGTCCACGGCGAGCTTACAACAGCGAGCCGCCGCCTCCAACCTCCTTGACGCTCCAACTTTGGGCGACATAGACTCCGGGGTACGATACGGCTCGAACGGCCGAGCGGGAGAGCTTACCGCCGCTTTTGATGCCCCGAACGCCTTCAAGGGTTTATCATTATTTTTTGAGTAATCATGCGCCGAGTTTACTTTGACCACAGTGCGACGACGCCGGTTGATGCGCGGGTCGTCGCGGCGATGCTGCCGTACCTGACCGAGAAGTTCGGCAACCCTTCGAGCGTGCACTTCTACGGGCAGGAGGCGCGCGCGGCCGTGGACCGCGCGCGGCGCGAGGTGGCCGACCTCGTCGGCGCGCGACCGAACGAGGTCGTCTTCACCTCCGGCGGAACCGAGTCGAACAACCTCGCCGTCCGTGGCCACTGCGAGCAGACGGCCGAACACGGACGCCACGTCATCACCACCTCCATCGAACACTCCTCCGTCCGTGGCATCTGCGAGTCGCTTGAGCGCCGCGACTGGGAGGTGACGCGCCTGCCCGTCTACGATGACGGGGTTGTCAGGGTCGAAGACGTGCGCGCGGCTCTGCGTCCAGACACGGTGCTCGTCACCGTCATGCTCGCCAACAACGAGATTGGCACCGTCCAACCCGTCGCGGAGATCGGCGCCCTCGTCCGCGAACGGCGCGAAGCGGGACACAAACATCTTCGTCTTCACACGGACGCCGTGCAGGCAGCGTCGGGGATGCGCGTGGACGTGGACGAGTTGGGTTGCGACATGCTCTCGATGTCCGCGCATAAGCTCTACGCGCCGAAGGGCGTCGGCGCGCTCTACGTCCGTCGGGGGCTCCGGCTCGCGCCGCAGAACATCGGCGGCCACCAGGAGCGCGAGCGGCGCGGCGGGACAGAGGCCGTGCCGCTCGTCGTCGCCTTCGGCGAGGCCGCGCGGCTGACTCGAATTGAACTCGAAGAACGAACCGACCGCATCCGCCGTCTGCGCGAGCGTTTCGAGACGGGCGTCGAGTCGCGCGTCTCGGACATTGTTTACAACGGCGACCGCGCGCGGCGGCTGCCAAGCGTCTCGAACATCTCTTTCCGCTTCATCGAGGGCGAGGGGCTGCTCATCAATCTCGACATGCAGGGCGTTGCCGTCTCGACGGGTTCGGCCTGCTCCTCGGGCTCGCTCGAACCGTCGCCCGTCATCCGCGCTCTGGGTCGCGACGACGAGTTGGCGCGCGGCTCCATCCGCTTCAGTCTCGGCAAGGACACGACCGAGGAGGAGGTTGACTACGTCCTCGAAGTCCTGCCCCGCGCCGTCGATAACCTGCGCCGCCTCTCGCCGCTCTATCTGAAGGCGCAAGGCCCGCGCGCCTGCACGCCCGCCTGAGTCCGTGGCCTACTCCGACACCTTCAAAGACCACCTCGCCAACCCGCGCAACGCCGGCACGCTCGAAGGCGCGGACGCCGTGGCCGAGCAGACGAACCCCGTCTGCGGCGACCGCCTGCGGCTCGCGCTGCGCGTGCGCGACGGCCGAATCGAGGCCGCGCGCTTCCTCGCCTACGGCTGCCCGCCGACGCTCGTCTGCGGCTCCGCGCTCGCGTCGATGTTGGAAGGGATGACCCTGGAAGAGGCCGCGCGCCTCACGCGCGCCGAGATAACCGACGCGTCCGGCGGACTGCCCGCGCGCAAACAGCACGCCGCCGCGCTCGCCGTCGAAACGCTGCGCGAGGCGTTGAAGCTGCTTCAGACTTAGCGCCTCTCATTTCTGTTCGGCCGTCGAGACAATCTCAGCCTTGAGCTTCTCCTTACTCAGCGCGCCGACGAGTTTGACCTCGACCTTGCCTCGCCCCCTGGCGCCCGGCTCGGGCGGTGTGTAGCCGATGACGTAGCGCGTGCGCAAGTTCCAGACGACGGCGCCGACGGCCTCTTCGAGTTGACCGTCCTTCTCGACGTAGAAGACGCGGCCGCCGGTCTCCGTCGAGAGCTTCGCGAGCAGGTCTTTCGCCGTCTCGCGTTTGCCCTTGCTGACGAATCCGCGTTGGTCTTCGAGCGCGCCCGTCAGGCCGACGCAGAAGACCTGCACGCCGCCGCCCTTGAGCAGCTTCAAGACCTCTTCGAGCTTGTGCCAACTCTGCCTGTCCTCGCCGTCCGAGACGAGGACGAGCGCGAGCCGACGTGGCGGCGCGCCGTCGCGCTTCGCGTTCTTGACGAGGTAGTCGCCCGCCAGAAAGAGCGCGTCGAGCAGCGCCGTCTGGCCGCCCTGAATGCGCATCGTGTCGAAGGCTTTGTCGAGCGCCGCCACGTCGGCCGTGAGCGTCTGGAGGAGTTGGATGTTGTCGGAGGAGACGAACCTGACGACGAACGTCTCGTCCTCCGCCCCGTTCTGCCGGACCATGTGCTTCGCCGCCGACACCACCGCGTTCGCCTGCGAGCGGAGCGAGCCCGAGTTGTCAACGACGAGCCCGTAGCTGACCGGCCGCGCCTCCTTCTCGAATGAGACGACCGGCCGCTCGACGCCGTCAACGTAGACGCGCACGTCTTCGCGCGTCGGCTCCGGCGCCGCGCGCCCCCTCCCGCCCGTCAGCAACACTTCGACGCGCGCGGTCGGCGCCGCCGCCGTCTGCGTCGCCTGTTCCTGCGCGCGGACGTTGGCCGTCGCAAAGGACAGGAGCACGGCGCACGCGAAAGCGGTTGAGAGTCTGCTCACGTTGCTCAAAAGACTTTCTCCTTAACTCCGTGCGCCCTACTTCTTCGGCGCGTCGTAGCCGTCGCGCGCGAAGACCTTGCGCGCCTCGCCGCCAGCCCCGGCCGCCACGCTCACGGCGATCTTCCGCGCCGAGCCGTCGCGGCGCGGGTTCGTCGATTCGTAGCCGATGAGGTAGTTGGCGTTCATGTCTTCGAGCACGCGCTGCGCGACCGGCGCGAGTTCGTCGCCCTTCTTGAAGAAGTAGACCGAGCCGCCCGACTCCGAGGCGAGGCGGCGCATGTACTGCTTCGCCTTCTCGGCGGTCGTCGCCCTGTAGCTCTTCTGCACGAGCCCGATGACGAACAGGCGCACCCCTGCCTCGCGCACCTTCTTGAAGACATCCTCGTCCTTGTACCAGCTCGCGCGGTCCTCGCCGTCCGTCACGACGACGACCGAGTAGCGTCGCGGCATCTTCTCGATCTTCTTGAACTGCCCGAGGCGTTCGGCGCCGAGGTAGACGGCGTCGTTGATGGCGGTCTGCCCGCCCTCGATGAAGATGTCGTCGAGCGCGGCGTTGAGCGCGCGCTTGTCGGTGGTCGTGTCCTGAAAGACTTTGATGTTGTCGCTGGAGATGAATGAGACGACGAAGCCGGCGGCGTTCTCGCCCGTGCCGTTGACGACGAGTTTCCCGAAGCTTACGACGTAGTTGATGTCGCTGCGCAACGAGCCGGAGCTGTCCACGAGCAAACCGAAGGCGTGCGGCCCCTCAAGCTTCTCGAAGTGCGTGACCTTCTGCGGCGCGCCGTCCTCGACGACCTGAAAGTCCTCGGCGCGGAGGTCGCCCACGGGCTTGTCCCGCGCGTCGAGCACGAGCGCGCTCAGCCTCACGGTGAGGGGCCGCGGCTCGGCGGGCTGCTTCTTCTTCGACTCCTGCGCGCGCGGCGCGGCCGCCGCCGCAGTGAGCGTGACCGCGAGCAGGAGCACGCACCAACTCCGAGAGGCTTTCATCTAACCGCCCTCCGAAACGTTAACTTTTAGATTTGTCGGAAACCGTCGTCATCTTCAAGGCGGCGAGGCGCGACGCGGGCGCGTCTCGTTGGGGATGATGACCTGTTTCTGGTGGAACTGTGGGCCGCAACGCTTGTGCGGCTCGGTGCCGATGCGGAAGGTCTGCGTGCGTATGACGGGACAGGTCGGGACGGCGATGAGCCCCGTCGTCGGGTCGATGTCGAGCGTGACGGTGCCCGTCAGCCGCGACGAGTCCTCGTCGTCATCCTCGCCCCGGCCGGGCTGGTTGCGGCGCGACGGCGTCGGGCTCTCTTCCGGGTACGGCGGCACGTAGACGGGGCCGGGCGTGGCGTCGGGCAGCGGCACGTCCGCCTCGGGCAGCGGCAACTCTTCGGGCGTGGCCGACTCGTCCGGCTCAAGGCTCTCGGCCGTGGGCGCGCTGCCGCGAATGAAGAGTTCGGTGCGCTTCTCCGTGCTGTCGGGGCCGGCGAGCAGGCCCGTCTGCGGGTCGATCTCGACGTGCTCGATGTCGGGCGGCTCCTGCCAGTCGCCGCCCCACTCGGGATGTTGTTGAAGCGCCGCCGTCATGAAGTCGGTCCAGATGGGGAGGGCCGAGTCGCCGCCCGTCATCCCCAAATCAGAACCGTCGTCGAAGCCGACGTAGACGACGCAGACGAGGTTCGGCGTGAAGCCCGCGAACCAGCCGTCGCGCGAGGTGCCGGTCTTGCCCGCGACGTTGGCGCGCAGGCCGCGCGCGCGCACCTTCGCCGCCGTCCCACGGTTCACCACGTCCTTCATCATCGAGTCCATGATGTAGGCGACCTGCGGGCGCATCACCTCGTTCTTCTGACCCTGCGGCGCGGCGATGGTCACGCCCGAGCCGGTCGTCACGCGGCTGATGCCGACGGGCGTCACGCGCGTCCCCAACTGCGCGAAGGCCGTGTAGGCCGAGGCGACTTGAAGCGGCGTCGCCTCGTTCGTCCCCAACGCGTTCGCGAGGTAGTTCGCCTTCGGCTTCGGCAGCCCCGCCTTCGACGCGAAGCCCATCACGCGGCTGACGGTCACCTCGTCGGCGATCTTGACGGTGACGACGTTGAGGCTGCGCGTCAGGGCGTCGCGCAACGTCACTTCCTTATTCGAGAACGTGTCGCCGAAGTTGCCGGGCGAGTAGGACTGGCCGCCGGACGTGAAGGTCGTCTGCTCGTCTTTGTAAGTGGTGGCGGCGGTGATGAGGCGCGGCACGGGGTCGTAGGCCGTGTTGATGGCGGCGGCGTAGACGAACGGCTTGAAGACCGAGCCGGGCTGGCGCATCGCGTCGGTCGCGCGGTTGAGCTGGCTCTTCTCGTAGTCGCGCCCGCCGACCATCGCGACGATCTCGCCCGTGTCCGCCTTCATCGCGACGAGCGCGGCCTGGAGCGTCCCGGCCGGGAAACGCTTGGCCTGCACTTTGTCGAGCGCGGCAAGCTGTTTGACGAGCGCCGAGTAGGCCGCGCGCTGCAAGTCCATGTCGATGGTCGTGTAGATGCGCAGGCGCTCGGCGGCGGACGTGTCGGCGATGATGTCCGCGAGCTGGTTCTGCGCGTAGTCCACGAAGTAGGGCGCCTCGGAAGCGTCGATGCGACCCTTCGCGGGCGCGAGTTTGACCTCGGTCGCCATCGCGCGCGCGCCCTCGACCTCCGTGATGGCGCCCGCCTCGACCATCGACTTCAAGACCTGGTTGCGCCGCTCGAAGGCGACCTCCGGATGCTTGTACGGGTTGTAGCGGTTCGGGCTGCGAATCATCCCCGCGAGCAGCGCCGCCTCGGGCAGCGTCAGCGCCGTCACGTCCTTGTTGAAGTAAGCCTCGGCCGCCTCGCCGACGCCCTTGATGGAGAAGCCCGCGCGCTGGCCCAGATAAATCTCGTTGCAGTAGAGCGCGAAGATGTCTTTCTTCTCAAGACGTGTCTCAAGGATGACGGACATGTACGCCTCCGAGACCTTGCGCTTGAGCGAGCCCTCGGGCGAGAGGAAGAGGTTCTTGACGAGTTGCTGCGTGATGCTTGAGCCGCCCTGCCGCGAGAGGAAGGAGTTTGGGTCGGCCTCGTAGCGACGGATGAGCGCACGCAGGATGCCACGGAAGTTGACGCCGTAATGGTTGAAGAAGTCGCGATCCTCGGTGACGACGATGGACTTGACGAGCGCGTCGGGCAGGTCGTTGAAGCCGACGATGCGGCGGCGCTCGCGCTGCGGCCCGGCGACGGCGCTGATGAGTTCCGGCTCAAGCCACGCGCTCTGTATCTTCGCGCCGCCAGCGTCGAGGTCTTGAATGGCGGCGACGGTCTTGCCCCCTCGGCCGAACTGCACGCGCACGTGCGGGAACTGCGCCTTGCCGTCAATCTTGGAATCCTTGCTCGGCTCGATCTCGACGTTCGCCCCTTCGACGTTGAACCGGCCGCGCGCCGTGTCGGCCTGCTGCGCGCGCTCGACGTAGCCGGATCGCTTCAGGTGCGCGACGAGGTCTTCGGCCGAGACGGCGTCGCCCGTCTTGAGCTGCTTCGGCGCGGCGTAGATGCCCGCGCTGCGCGTGAAGACCTCGCCACGGAGCAGTTTGTCGATGCGCTCGGAGAAGACCGTGTAGTAGTAGCCGAGGACGCCGACGACGATGAGGGTGACGACGACCGTCGGGATGACGGTCGCCGGGCGGATGAGGCGGCGGCGCCAGCGGCGCCAGAAGCCCTCGGGCGGCTCCTCGAACCTCACGACGCGCGGCGCGCGCCGACGCCCGTGCGCGGCCGGCGGTATCACATCTTTCGGCGGATGACGCAGAGCCATCGGAATGAATAGTAAATCGTAAACCGTGAATAGTAAATGCAGATGGCAGTAGGCAGATGGCAGTAGGCAGTGCGCTCCGCGTCTTACAGGTTCACGTTTAATTTCAGAGTTCTCGGCAACTTTTTTTCAACTGCCTACTGCCTACTGCCATCTGCCTACTCTCCAGTTTGACAGCCTCCGTCCCTTTAGCTAACGTGGCGCGTTAGTTTTGAGACCGAGGCTTTGATGCCGCCGTGGAGGCGCACGGTTCGATGCCGCCCCCAGCAGAAGAACTGAGGCAGAGGCTGAAGCCACGCGCGAGCCCCTTCTACTCGCTGGCCGCGCTCGCGGGCGTGGTGGCCTTCGGCACCGTCGGGTTCACCTTGATTGAAGGCTGGTCGCTCGCCGACAGCCTCTACATGACGGTGATGACGGTGACGACGGTCGGCTACGGCCCGCCGCTGCCGCTCTCGCCGAGGGGGCGCGACTTCTCGATCTTCTTCATGGTGCTCGGGGTGGGCACGGCCGGCTACCTGCTCTCGACGGCCGTCCAGTCGCTCGTCCGCTCCGAGATTCTGGCGACCTACGGCGAGCGGCGGCGCCAGCGCGAGATGAGCAAGCTCAAAGGTCACTTCATCATCTGCGGCGCGGGACGCGTCGGCCGCCGCATCGTCGGCGAGATGCGGCGCGCGGGCGTCCCCTTCGTCGTCGTCGAGAGCAACGCCCTGCTCGCCGAGCAACTCGAACTCCCCGACGCGCAGATGCTCGTCCGCGACGCCACGCTCGACGAGACGCTCATCGAGGCCGGGGTGGAGCGCGCCTCGGGACTGGCCTCGTGCCTCCCCGACGACGCGGACAACCTCTACGTCGTGCTGACGGCGCGCACGCTCAACCCGAACCTGCGCATCGTGTCGCGCGCGGTCGAAGAGTCGGCCGAGCCGAAACTTGTCCGCGCGGGCGCCAACCGCGTCATCGCGCCGACCATCATCGGCAGCCACCGCATGGCGCAGGCGCTCTTGAAGCCCGCGGTCGCGGACTTCATGGACTCCATCACGGCCGAGACGCTCGACCTCGCCTTCGAGGAGGTGGAGGTCGCCGAAGGCTCGCCGCTCGAAGGGCGCAAGCTGAAGGAGACAACCATCCGCTCGCACCTCGACATCGTCGTCGCGGCCATCCGCCGCGCGGGCGGCGAGATGATCTTCAACCCCTCGGGCGACACGCAGATTCGCGCGGGCGACATGCTCATCGGCATCGGCCGCGCCGAGTCGATACAGGAACTCGGCGCGCAGGCGCGCGGGTCGAAGAAGTGAACCGCCTTCGCGCTCGCGGTATCGGTTTCCCTGAACTAAACTAAGTCTGTGAGTCGTACTCTTCGGCCGGAGAAGATCGAGCGCATCGTCGTGCGCGGCGTCAACTGGGTGGGCGACGCGGTGATGACCGTGCCCGCGCTGCGCGAGCTGCGCCGCGTGCTGCCGCGCGCGCGCCTCACGCTGGCGACGCGCCCGTGGGCTGAAGGGATTTTCGCGGGCGCCGACTTCATCGACGACTTCCTCGTCACGCGAAACAGTTCGAGTGGCCCGGCGGCCGTCTTCCGCGAGGCGCGCGAGTGGCGCGCGCGGCGCTTCGACCTCGCGGTCCTCTTCCCCAACTCGTTCGCGCCCGCGCTGGTCGCGGCACTCGCAAGCGTGCCCGCGCGCGTGGGCTACGCGACACAGGGGCGCGCGCCGCTTCTCACGCAACGCGTCGCCGTCCCCGAATGGCGCGGCCGACGACACGAAGTCTTCTACTACCTCAACCTCATCGAAGAGCTAGAGAGACAACTCTACGGCACCTCTAATATCGAGTCGCGCGAGCCGGACCTCAGTCTGCAAGTCACGGAGGCGCGCTCGCGTGAAGCGGGACACATGCTCCACGACTTCGGGGTGCGCTCGCACCGCCCGCTCGTCGCGATGTGCCCCGGCTCGACCAACAGCCGCGCGAAGCGTTGGCCGACCGAACGATTCGCCGCCGTCGGCGACTTGTTGTATGAGAGGCTTGACGCGAACGTCGTCCTCCTCGGCGCGGCCGAAGAGTTGGACATCTCAAAGGAGGTCGCGCGGCACATGCGCGTGCCCCCGATTGTGTTGACGGGAAAGACCGACCTCGCGCAGACGGCGGCCGTGCTGAAGGCGTCCGACCTGCTCGTCACCAACGACACGGGCCCGGCGCACGTCGGCGCCGCCGTCGGCTGCCCCGTCGTCGTCATCTTCGGCCCGACGAACCCCGTCACGACAAGACCTTTCTCCGACACCGCTGAAGTCGTGCGACGACCGCCCGACTGCGCGCCCTGCATGCTGCGCGACTGTCCCATCGATCACCGCTGCATGACCGCCATCACACCGGAAGAGGTCTTCGAGCGCGCCGCGCACGCGCTCCGACTCGGACAGAAGGTCGAGGTGGCGCGTTGAGCGGCCGCCGGCCCTCGGTCTTCATCGACCGCGACGGGACGATCTCTGAAGAGGTCGGTTACGTCAACCACGTCTCGCGCTACCGTGTCTTCCCCTTCGCGGCCGAGGCGATTCGTACGCTCAACGAGGCGGGCTGGCTCGCGGTCCTCGTCACGAACCAGGCCGGCGTGGCGCGCGGCTATTTTGAAGAGGAGATGATCGGGCGGGTCCACGGCGTGCTTGCCGGAGAGTTGGAACGCGAGGGCGCGCGGCTCGACGCGGTCTACTACTGCCCGCATCACCCTTCGGTGGGCGAGCCGCCGTACCGTTTCGACTGCGACTGCCGCAAGCCGCGCCCCGGCCTCATCCGCCGCGCGGCGCGGGAACTCGACATCGACCTGGCGCGGAGCTGGATGGTCGGCGACCGCTACAGCGACACGGAGCTTGCGCGCAACGCGGGCGTCCGCGCCGCCTTCGTCCTGACCGGCTACGGCCGAGGCGAGTACGAACACCAGAGCCACGCCTGGCAACACCGCCCCGACCTCGTCGCCGAGAACCTCTTACAAGCTGTGCGGGAGATTATTAGTGAAGAGCGTGAGTTCAATCACACATGAACGACGGGAGTAAATCCGATACCGAGAGATTGGCCGCGTTGGTGCGCGGGTTCGCGGGGCGGCGCGTGGTGGTGCTCGGCGACTTGATCGCGGACCAGTTCGTGTCGGGCGAGATAAGCCGCGTGTCGCGCGAGGCGCCGGTGATGATCCTGCGGCACGAGCGGACCGAGACGGTGCCGGGCGGCGCCGCCAACTGCGCGATGAACCTCGCGGCGCTTGGCGCGCGCGCCGCAATCGTCGGCGTGGTCGGGGATGACGCGGCCGGGCGCGGGTTGCTTGAGAGGTTGGAGGCATCGGGCGTCGATTGCTCGGGCGTCGTCGTGGCGCCGGAGCATTCGACAACAACGAAGGTCCGCATCCTCGCGGGCCACGCGCACTCGACGCGGCAGCAGGTCGTGCGGCTCGACTATGAGAGCGCGCCTCTCAGCAACGAAGGGATACTCGCGGACATCGCTGCGAACGTCGGCGCGGCGTTCGCGGAGTCGGAGGCGGCGGTCGTCTCCGACTACAACTACGGCGTCGCGTGCGAAGCGACGGTCGCGCCGCTGCGGAGTGTTGAGCGGCGCGCGCCGGTCGTCGTCGATTCGCGCTTCCGCATGCGCGAGTTCGCGGGGTTCCACTCGGCCACGCCGAACGAGGACGAGGTGGAGCAGGTCGCGGGCCGTCGCTTCGAGGGCGCGGAGGAGTTGGTGATTGAAGGTGAGCGCCTGCGCGCTGAACTCAACTACAAAGCTCTGCTCGTCACGCGCGGCAAGCACGGCATGCTGCTTCTTGAGGATGGAGCGCAGCCGCTCCATCTCGACGCGGTGGGGTCGCACGACGCCGTGGACGTGACGGGCGCGGGCGATACGGTCATCGCCACGTACGCGCTCGCGCTCGCCTCCGGCGCGGACCACGCGACGGCCGCGCGCCTCGCGAACCACGCGGGCGGCGTCGTCGTGCTCAAACGCGGCACCGCCTGCGTCTACCCGCACGAGCTTCTGGCCTCGCTCGAACACGAAGGACAAATTTGAGAACGTTGATGATGAGAGCCACGTTTACAGCCTTCACACTATTGCTCCTGCTCGCACCGGCTACGCAGGCGCAGAAACGGAACCCTCTGTTTGGACTCCCTGACGGCGCGCAGATCATAGAGGTTCGCAAGCTCGAACTCGCAAACGGGAAAGAGCGTTCGCTCGTCCTCTGGATGCTCAGGCCGAAGAAGTATCCGCGCGGCTCGGACGAGTTCTACACCTGCCCGGAGGAGACGCGCGGCAGTTTCTACCGAGGCCCGACGCGCGTCTCGCTCGTGGACGCGGCGGCCGGGCGCGTCGTCAACACCCTGAAGGTCTTGCAGGAGTATTCGCACGGCGAAGACGAGTTCGACCTCCCCTACCGCATCAAGGCCGGCGGTTATTACCACGTCGAGGGCGTGGCGGATGAGCGCGAGGGGCGGCCGTCCATCATGCACCTGCGCGACTTCAACGGAGACGGCCGCGCGCACGAGTTCGCGCTCTTCGACGCGCTGGCGTGCATGGGGTTGGAGACGGCGCTCTTCGGGTACAGCGAAACGCGCGACAGGGTGATACAGTACCCCTTGAGCCTTGAGACGACCGGCGTGGATGGGAAGAAGACGGCGGAGGTGCTGACGTGGGTTGACTACCTCTTCGCGAAGAAGCCGGCGGCGCCCGGCCGCTGGAAGTTCGAGGTAGACTATCGCGGCCGCAACGGCTCGCTCGACAGCTACGAGGTCCGCTACGACCCCACGGCCGAGCGATTCGAGGGGACGATGAGATCAACCAGGGACGAACAGCAGTAGCGCGATGCGGGAAACGGAAGAGCAGTCCAGAACGACGGCAGCGGCGCGCATCCTTGAGCGCAACCGTCTCATCGCGCGCGTCGCCATCGCGCGCAAAGGAGGGGCGCGCGTCGTCTTCGCCAACGGCTGCTTCGACCTGCTGCACGTCGGGCACGTCCGCTACCTTGAGGCGGCGAAGGGACTCGGCGATTTGCTCGTCGTCGGCATCAACTCGGACGAGCAGGTGCGGCGCCTGAAGGGCGAGGGGCGCCCCTTCATCCCCGAGCGCGAGCGCGCCGAGGTCATCGCCTCCCTGCGCGCCGTGGACTACGTCACGGTCTTCCACGAGCCGACCGTCACCGAACTCCTGCTCGCGCTCCGCCCGGACATCCACGCCAAGGGCACCGACTACACCGAAGACTCTGTGCCCGAACGCGATGTGGTACGATCCTTCGGCGGCCGCGTCCAGATCGTCGGAGACCCGAAAGACCATTCGAGCACGGAGATGTTGGGGAAAGTGAGCGGTGAGCAGTAAGCGGTGAGCAGTCTTCTGCTTCCACCGCTCACCGCTTACTGCTTACTGCTTACTGATGAGAATTCTCTTCGTCAAACTCGGGAGCATCGGCGACGTGGTGCACACGCTGCCCGCGCTGGCGGCGGTGCGGCGGGCCGTGCCGGGGGCGAAAATTTCGTGGGTCGTCGAAAGGCGCGCGGCCGAAATTTTGAGGGACAACCCTCTTTTAGAAACCCTCATCGAAGTGGACACGAAGGGCTTGAGGCGCTGGCCGTTGTCTGGGGAGACGCTGCCGGCAACGCGTCGGCAGTTGCGGCGGTTACGCGCCTCACCCTTCGACCTTTCCATCGATTTTCAAGGTTTACTCAAATCCGCACTCGTTTCGAGGCTCTCGGGCGCGAAGCGTCGGGCGGGTTTTTCGCGTGAGCACCTGCGCGAGCCGGCCAGCCGCTTCCTCCTGACAGAGACCGTCCGCGTTCCCGCGCGACTCAACGTCATCCATAAAAATCTTGCGCTCGCGTCCGAAGCACTCGGGGTGAAGTTGGCGACCGCCGCCGAGTCGCTTGAGTTCCCCGTCCACGTCTCGCCATCACACGTGCGCGAGGCGGACGAGGTCGTCCAAACGGTCGGAGAAAGGTTCACGATTTTGAACCCCGGCGGTGGTTGGCCGACGAAGCTCTGGGACGCCGAACGCTTCGGCGAGTTGGCCGACGCGCTGCTTGTTAAGTTTGGCCTGCGCTCAATCGTCACCTACGGCCCCGGAGAGCGCGAGTTGGCCGAGCGCGTCGCGGCCTCGTCCCGCGCGGGCGCGGCCTACACATCGTCGCCGACGCTCAAAGGTTTCTACGCGCTGGCCCGGCGCGCGGCCGTCTACGTCGGCGGCGACACGGGTCCGACGCACCTCGCGGTCGCGGCGGGCGCGCCCGTCGTCGGGCTCTTCGGGCCGACCGAGTGGTGGCGCAACGGTAGCCCACGTGAAGACGACATCTGCGTCGAGCGCGCGGACATCGGCTGCCGCGTGGACTGCCACCGGCGCGCGTGCTCGCAGTGGGTCTGCATGGAGATAGGCGTCAACGAAGTCGCGGCGGCCGTGGGCGAGAGGCTGCGGCGGGCCGAAAGAATTTCCGAGTCAGTCGATTCCGAGTCAGTCGAGGTGCGTGCCGGTGGCGCGTAGGGGCGGGACGTGGGTGCAGCGTTGGCGCGTCCCGCTCGGCTTCGCCTGCGCGGCGGTCTTCATCGTGCTCGCGCGGCCCGACCGGCGTTCGTTGTTGATCGGCGGCGCGGTCGCGCTCGTCGGGCTCCTGATACGCGCGTGGGCGTCTGGGCACATCAGGAAGAACGCGCGGCTCGCGGTCTCCGGCCCGTACGCGCACACGCGCAACCCGCTCTACCTGGGGAGCTTCATCCTCGGGCTCGGCTTCACGGTCGCGGCCTCTTCGAGCCTCATGCTGCTCCTCATCCTCGGGGGGCTGTTCGCGTCTCTGTTCCTGGGCATCTACTGGCCGGTCATGCGCGTCGAATCAACGACACTCGCGGAGATGTTCGGCGAGGAGTACAAACAATACGCGGCGGCGGTACCTCTCCTCTTCCCGCGCCCGACGCCTTACATGGCGGGTGAAAGCTCGGCCGTCAGGTTCGATCCGTCCCTCTACCTGCGTTACCGCGAATACCGCGCGGCGCTCGGACTGCTCGTGGCATGGTGTGTGCTTTGGCTGAAAGCAGTTCTGGCTTTCTGACCTGAACGAGCACACAAAAAAGAGGGTGAAAGAAGGGTGTACGCTATGCCTCGCAGATTTATGTCCAAAATCCACGCCACGACGGCGACGGCGCTCATATTTGCCGTTGTACTCTCTTCGGTCGTACTGGCCGCGGACACGCCCAAAGAACGTACACCGCCGCGAACTCCGGCGGCGACCCCCTTCGGGCCGTCCGAGGAGTTGGTCTACGAGGGCGAGTTCACCAAGATGCTCCTGCGCGGCATCGACATCGCCGAATTACGCTTCAAGGCGCAGCGTCCGACGCCGTCGGCGGTGACGGTCGAAGGCGAAGAGGCCGCCGCGCCCGCGCCGCTCGTCCTGACGACTGAAGTGACCTCGAAAGGCTTCTTCACGAAGCTGTTCGGGATGAGCTTCAAGTTCCACGCCGAGTCGCAGGTCGAGCCGAACGACTTCTACGCGCTGCGCACCATCAGGAAGGAAGAGCAGGGCAAGCGCGTCCGCACGAGCGAGGCGATCTTCGACCAGCAGTCGAAGAAGGTCGAGTTCACCGAGCGCGACCCGAACAACGCCGCCCAGGCGCCGCGCGTCATCACGGCCGTGCTCGACGGCCCGACGCAGGACATCGTCTCGGCCATCTACTTCCTGCGCACGCAGCAACTCACGCCGGGCCAGACCTTCAACATCGCCATCAGCGACTCGGGCCGCGTCTACCAGGTGCCCGCGACCGTCTTCGCCGAGAAGAAGAAGATGAAGAGCATCCTCGGCAAGGTCGATGTCGTCCGCGTGGACGTTGAAGTGTTCGGGCCGGGCCGCCCCGTCGCGGAGGGCAAGGGCAAGATGTCCATCTGGGTGACGAGCGACGAGCGCCACGTCCCCATCAAGGCGCGTCTGTCGCACGACATCGGCACGCTCGACATCACCCTCAAGAGCATCCAGCGCGAAGAGCCCCTCGTCGCGCAGCGTTAAGACAGAGCATTCAGGTTCAGACCGAAGAAGGCGGAGGCGTTGATGCTTCCGCCTTCTCTTTTTCCGCCTTCTTCATCATTGACCCGCGCATCTCGGCTGCCGTAAGCTGCGACCCGTTTTCCCGAATGTTGAGACGAGGAGTGTCGAATGTCTATCGTCCCTCCGGTTGACAGGACTTGGGCGCGCGCGGAACTCAAGTGCTGCCTGCGGCTCCCGAGCGGCGCCGTGTCGCCCGACACAACGCCGCGCTGCTGGTACTTCGAGATACCGAGCGCACACGACACGCCCGCGCATTGGCAGGAGTTGGTGGCGCGCATCACGTTCGACATCAACACGGCCCTGCGCCGTCGCCAGCCGGACGACCTGGCCTGGATCGATGTCGAGAGCATCAGGGCCTGTCCGGTTCAACCTCGTCAAGTGCTCACCGCGCCCGAGTCAGACCCGCGCTCGCTGCCCTGGGTGAACATCGACCGGCAGCGGGTCTGGGAGCCGGCCGTCTGCTACTACGTTGACGACGCGGGGCGCTACGACGTGATGTCGGGGCACGACTTCAGCGAGCTGCTCATCTACAGGCTGCTCGGTCGCGGCGAGATAACC
Source organism: Pyrinomonadaceae bacterium (assembly GCA_036379655.1). Lineage (GTDB taxonomy): Bacteria > Acidobacteriota > Blastocatellia > Pyrinomonadales > Pyrinomonadaceae > QHXN01. The sequence goes on along the minus strand of DASVGG010000048.1, from coordinate 86,229 downwards.
GCCGAACAGTGCCAAGGCTCCCTCGACCGCTATTACGCCGAGGCGGGGCCTTCGGCCGGGCAGAGGTTTTTCGCAGACCGTGAAGCACGCCTCAAGAACCTGACGACCATCCGAGAGAACGCGTTCGCGCACAGGAAGACGCCGTACGAACAACCCTACAGTTGTTGCCCCGACGCTTCCGCGAGTTGGGCCGGCAACGCCTTCGCCGCCATCGGGGTTCCGGCGGAGGTGCGTGTGGCGGGTTACGTCGAGCCGGGTTCTCCTGATGCCGAAGGAGCAGAGGGCGGGACGGCTTCGGTCTACCTGGAGTCAATCGGTGAGAGTTTGATTCAAGTCGTCGTGACCGTGCGCGACTTCCTTGGGCTGAGCCTGGGCGAGGCCAAGAGTCTGTCTGAGTCCGCGCCCGTCATCGTGCTGTCGGACGCACCCCGCGCGGAGGCCGAGAGATTCAGGCGCGAGTTGGAGCGGGTCGGCGCGACCGTCTCGGTGCGTTGACGCGGCACGTCCACGCGCCGTCTTATCTCGCCGCCTCACGCTTCCCGCCGGATTCGTGATAGGTTAAATCTGACTTCCCTATCAGCCGACGGAGCAGCCCCTATAGATGACGACCGCGCTGGTCATTCACGGCCACTTCTACCAGCCGCCGCGCGAGAACCCGTGGACGGAACTGGTCGAGCGCGAGGCCGGCGCCGCGCCCTTCCACGACTGGAACGAGCGCATCCACGCCGAGTGCTACCGCCCCAACGCCTTCGCCCGCGTCAGCGACACGCACGGGCGCGTCGAGCGCGTCGTCAACAACTACGCGCGCCTCAGTTTCAACTTCGGCCCGACGCTCCTCAACTGGCTCGAACGCCACCAGCCCGAGACCTACGCGCGCGTCATCGAGGCCGACCGCGCGAGCGCCCTGCGCCACGAAGGCCACGGCAACGCCATCGCGCAAGGCTACAACCACTCCATCCTTCCCCTCTGCAACGAGCGCGACCGGCGCACGCAGATTCGCTGGGGGCTCGCGGACTTTCGCCGCCGCTTCCGCCGGGAGGCCGAGTCGCTCTGGCTGCCCGAGACGGCCTGCGACGACGCGACGCTCGCGTCGCTCATCGACGAGGGGCTGCGCTACGTCATCCTCTCGCCGCATCAGGCCGAGGCCGTGCGACCCGTCGGCTCGGAGGCTTGGCAGAACGTCTCCGACGGCCGCATCGACACGACCGTCCCCTACCGTTACTTTCACCCCGATGGTTCAGATCGCTCCATCGTCGTCTTCTTCTACAACGGCCAGATCGCGCGCGGCATCGCCTTCGAGGGCTTGCAGGCTTCGAGTCATGGTCTGCTCGCGGCGTGCGCGCGCGCGGCGCGCGGCGGCGCCCAGATAGTGAACGTGGCGACCGACGGCGAGAGCTACGGCCACCACTTCCGCTGGGGCGACCGCTGCATCGCGTACGCGCTTGAGGTCGAGGCCGAGCGGTTTGGCCTGCGTGTGACGAACTACGGCGAGTTCCTGGACGAGCATGAGCCCGAGCACGAAGTTCTTATCAAGCCCGGCCCGAACGGCGAAGGGACCGCGTGGAGTTGCGCGCACGGGCTCGGACGTTGGACGCGCGACTGCGGCTGCAACGCGTCGGCGCCCGGCGGTTGGAATCAGCGTTGGAGGACGCCGCTGCGCGCGGCCTTCGACCTGCTGCGCGACGACCTCGCGCCCAGGTTCGAGGAGGCCGGCGGCGAGTTGTTGCGCGACCCGTGGGCGGCGCGCGACGAGTACGTCGAACTGCTCGGCCCCGGCGGCTCCGCGCGGCGCGAGGAGTTTTTGCGGAGGCACGCGCGGCATCGTCTTACTGATGATGATAAGGTTCGGGCCTTGACGTTACTCGAAGCGCAGCGCGCGTGTTTGACGATGTACACGAGCTGCGGCTGGTTCTTCAACGACATCTCGGGCATCGAGACCGTCCAGACGCTTCGCTACGCCGGCCGCGCCGTCGAGACGATGGAGGCGCTCGGGCTCGCGCCTCCCGTCGAAGCCTTCCTCGAAATACTTTCGGAGGCGCAGAGCAACCAGCTCGAACGTCCCACGGGCGCGGACATCTACCTGCGCACGGTCGCGCAGTCGCGCGTCACGCCGCAGCGCGTCGCCGCGCACGTCGCCATCTGCAACCTGCTTGAGCCGGAGGCGCCGGAGGCGCAGTGCGAGTCGGCCGGCTACAGTTATCGCAAGCTCGACTTCCGCAAACAGCGCCACGGGCGCGTGACGCTTGAGACCGTCCGCCTCGCGCTCGAAGAGGAGGCCACGGGCCGCCGTCACGAGTTCGCGCTCGCCGCGATGCACTTCGGCGAGATTGATTATTACTGCTCGCTCCGCCCCTTCGTCTCCGAAGATGATTACGACGAGGCGGCGGCGCGTCTCTGGTCGCACCTGCGCGCGGCGTCGCTGCCGGTGCTGCTGCGCGTCGCGCAGAGCGAGTTCGGGCCGGAAGAGTTCGGGCTCGAAGCATTGCTGCCGCAGGGTCAGGGTCATCTCTCGCGCAGCGTCTTCGGCAGACTCGTCGCGCGCTTCATGGAGGAGTACGAGCACCTCTACGAAGAGAACCGGCGCGTCATCGAGCGGCTACAGGAGATAGGCTTCTACCCGCCGCGCGAGCTGCGTCTCGCGGCCGAGCTGACCGTCGGGCTCCGTCTCGAACGCGAGATACGCGGGCAGCGGCGCGGCGCGGGCGACTACAGCGCGGCCGTCGAGATCGCGCGCGACGCGGCGCGTCACGGCTACCGCATCGACCGCACCTCCGTCACGCGCGTCTTCGAGGAGACGGTGACGGAGGCCGCGCGCCTCGTCGTCACGCGCCCCGACGCCGACCACACGCGCACGGCCCGCGCGCTCATCGAACTCGGGCGCGAGTTGGGATTGGAAGCGAACCTCGAACGCGGACAGGAGATTCTGTACGAGGCGGCGCGCGCGGGCGTCCCGCTCTCGGCGGAGGCGCGCGACTTCGCCCTCGCGCTCGGCCTCGCGCCGGTCGCGCTGGAAGAGACGGAACAGACGGTGCTGGTCAAAGGTTGAGGGAGGAAGCAGCGATGTCGAACCAAACGGGGCACACGGGCGCGGCGTTCCCGAACGTTTCGCGCGTCGATTTGGAACGCCTGCTCGCGCTCCGCTCGCCCGACCCGCACGCGCTCCTCGGCGCGCACACGACGCAGGGCGGCGTCGCCGTGCGCGCCTTCCGGCCCGACGCCGAGCGCGTCGAAGTCGTCATCGACGGCGAGTCGCCGCGTGAGATGTCGCGCACGCACGCGGCCGGCTTCTTTGAAATCGTTGTTGAAGGACGCAACGACCTCTTCCCTTATCAACTTCGCACGCACTACCCGGGCGGCGGCGTCTACACGCACCGCGACCCTTACGCCTTCATGCCGACGCTCGGCAGTTTCGACGAGCACCTCTTCGGCGAGGGCCGCCACTGGCGGCTCTACGACAAGCTCGGCGCGCACGTCAGCGACCTCGGCGGCGTGCGCGGCGTCGCGTTCGCCGTGTGGGCGCCGAACGCGGACGGCGTGAGCGTCGTCGGCGACTTCAACAGTTGGGACGGCCGTCTTCATCAGATGCGTCGGCTCGGGGCGTCGGGCATCTGGGAGATTTTTATCCCCGACCTCGGCCCCGGCGCGCTCTACAAGTACGAGATACACCGGCGCGGCGGACTGCCCTTCCTCAAAGCAGACCCCTACGCGCTCTTCGCCGAAGTGCCGCCCGCGACCTCCTCGGTCGTCTTCCAGCCGTCGTACAAATTCACGGACGACGCGTGGCTCGAACGGCGCAAGCAGCAGGACCACTTGCGCGGGCCGCTCAACATCTACGAAGTCCATCTCGGCTCGTGGCGGCGCATCCCAGAAGAGGGCAACCGCCCGCTCACGTACCGCGAGACCGCGCCCATCCTCGCCGAATACTGCCAGCGCCTCGGCTTCACGCACGTCGAGTTTTTGCCGTTGAAGGGCTATCCGTTCTCCGGTTCGTGGGGCTATCAGGTGGCGAACTACTACGCGCCGACCGCGCGCTTCGGCAACCCGGACGACTTCCGTTTCCTGGTTGACTACCTGCACAACCACGGCGTCGGCGTCATCATGGACTGGGTGCCCGCGCACTTCCCGAAAGACGCGTGGGCGTTGGGGCGCTTCGACGGCACGGCGCTCTTCGAGCACGAAGACCCGCGCCTCGGCGAACACCCCGACTGGGGCACCTTCATCTTCAACTACGGCCGCAACGAGGTCCGCAACTTCCTCATCGCCAACGCCCTCTTCTGGCTGAAGGAGTGCCACGTGGACGGGCTGCGCGTGGACGCCGTGGCCTCGATGCTCTACCTCGACTACAGCCGCGAGTCGGGCCAGTGGGTGACGAACAAATACGGCGGGCGCGAGAACCTCGAAGCCCTCGACTTCATCCGCATCCTCAACGACACCGTCCACGCCGAGGTGCCGGGCGTGATGACCATCGCCGAGGAGTCAACGTCTTGGCCGCTCGTCACGAAGGGCACCGACCAAGGGGGCTTGGGCTTCGACTTCAAGTGGAACATGGGCTGGATGAACGACACGCTCAAGTACTTCGAGCGCGACCCGCTCTACCGCCGCTACTTCCACAACAACCTCACCTTCGGCTTCGTCTACGCGTGGAGCGAGAACTACATCCTGCCCTTCTCGCACGACGAGGTCGTGCACATGAAGGGCTCGATGCTCAACAAGATGTTCGGCGGGCGCGAGTGGAAGTTCGCCAACCTCCGCGCGCTCTACGGCTACATGTGGGCGCACCCGGGCAAGAAGCTGCTCTTCATGGGCGGCGAGCTCGCGCAGTGGCGCGAGTGGAGCGAGGAGCGCAGCCTCGACTGGCACCTGCTCGAAGAGGACGAACATCGCGGCATCTCCACGCTCGTCCGCGACCTCAACCGCCTCGTGACCGAGCACGCGGCGCTCCACGAGTTGGACGTTGACCCGCGCGGCTTCCAGTGGGTTGACGTGAACAACCACCTCGACAACGTCATCGCCTTCATGCGCAACTCGTCGGCGGGCGAGCGCGTCGTCTGCGTCGCGAACTTCTCGGCCGCGCCGCGCCCGGGCTACCGCTTCGGCCTGCCCGAGGCGGGCACCTACCGACTCATCCTCAACACCGACTCGTCCTACTACTCCGGCGGCGACCGCCTCCACATCAACTGCGTCGAGACCGAGGAGCAGCCGTGGCACGGCCTCCCCCATTCGGCGGTCGTGGACCTCCCGCCGCTCACCACGCTCCTCTTCGCGTCGCCCGAGCGGATGCCCAACGGCGCCGCCGACCCCGACGCCTGCGCCGCGCCCGAACCCGAACCGCCCGTCCCCGTGGACACAGGCGCACCGACTCCTCTGATTCAACAGGAGGCGGAGCCGCCGCAAGCGTCGAAGGCACGCAAGCGCGCGCCCTCGAAGAAGAAGGCCGCGAGCGACGCAGAGGGCGCGGAGCCGGCGGCGAAGAAGTCTGCGCGGAAGGCGTCGAAGCGCAGCCCACGGAAGCAGGCCGACTGAGTTTCGGCCGGAGTCAAACCTGATGAGCAAAGGACGGAGGCGAAACAGCGGCCTTCTCATCATCGGCCATCGCGGCTCGTCGGCGTACGCGCCCGAGAACACGCACGCGGCCTTCGCGCAAGCCTTCGACGACGGCGCGGACGGCATCGAGTTCGACGTGCGCCTCGCGCGCGACGGCGTGCCCGTCGTCATCCACGACGCGACGCTCGACCGCACGGCGCTCATGGCCGGCGAGGTCGAGTCGCAAGACTCCACGGCGCTCATGGAGTGCCGCGTCGGCCAGTGGTTCAACCAACGCCGCTACAACCGCACGCTCTCGCGCTTCGCGGACGAGCGCATCCCGATGCTCGCGCAGGTGTACGCCCGTTACAGCTCGAAAGCGGACGTGCTCTACGCCGAGATGAAGTGCGACGACGCGTCGCGCCGCGCGGAGCTGGCGCGCGCGGTCGTCGAGATGACGCTCGACCACGGCATCGCCGACCGCGTCATCATCAAGAGCTTCGCGCTCGACTCGCTGCGCGAGGTCAAGCGGCTCGCCCCGGAGATACGGACGGCCGCCCTCTTCGGGCGCAGTTGGCCGCGCCCGTTCGTGACCGCGTCGAAGATTCTCGCCGAGGCCGAAGCCTGTGGCGCGGACGAAATCTCGCTACACCACTCGCTCCTGCGCGCCGCGACGGTCGAGGAGGCCCGACGGCGCGGCTTCGAGGTCCTGACGTGGACGGTGAACTCGCGCGTGTGGCTGCGACGCGCGCTGGCCCTGAAGCTGCGCGCGGTCTTCACCGACCGCCCGTCCCTCCTGCGTGCCGAGTTCGCTCACCAGATCGCGCTCGCATCGGCCGCTCGCCTCGAACGCCTCCTAAAGGGATGAGCCCCGCCGAGCAGTCACAGGATCGAATCTACACGCGCCCGCCGCACTTCTCCGTCCATCTCCGCGCGGGGCGCCGCCTCCGCTGGACGGGCGGCGCGCGCGCGGACTACGCCGCGCTGCTGCTGCTCGACGGCCGCATGCGCTGGCGCGCTTCAGCTTCTTACGCTGACGCGGCCGACGAAGCGTCAACCGCTCAAAGTGAATTCGAGTCCGGCGAGTTAGTCGAAGGCTCCGCGCTGCTGGCCGCGCCCGGCGACGACGTGAGCGCCGCGTTCGCGGGCGCCGCCGAGTTCGTCCTCGTCCAACTCTCGCCCGTCTTCGTCACCGACTGCGCCGCGCGCGCGGGGCTCGCGCGTGCCGAGACGGTCGTCACCTTCCGCGAGCGCGCCGTCAAGGGTGACGCGCGTCTCGCGCGTCTCGCGCGCGACCTCGCGGAGGAGTTGCGCGAGGAGGCGGCCGGGCAGGAGTTGGTCGTCGGCGCGCTCGTCGAGCAGGCGCTCGTCCAACTGCTCCGGCGCTACGCGAACCTGCGCCGCTCGGCGCACCTCGAACTGTCTCGGGCCGGACTGGTTGACCGCCGCATACGCCTCGCCGTCGAGCTGATGCACGCGCACATGCACCGCGACCTCGCGCTCGAAGAGATCGCGGCGGCCGCGCACCTCTCGCCCTTCCACTTCGCGCGCCTCTTCAAGAAGTTGACGGGCGCCACGCCGCACGCCTATCTCGCGAGTTTGCGCGCCGCGCGCGCGCGGGCGCTCCTCGCCGAGACCGACCTGCCCGTCACCGAGGTCGGCGCACGCGTCGGCTACATGAGTTCCAGCCACTTCGCCCGCGCCTTCCGCCAGGCCACCGGCATCTCGCCCCGCGCCTACCGCAAGGCCCTCGTCCGAGGGTAAAAGAAGTAGGCAGTAGGCAGTAGGCAGTAGGCAGTTAAGCGCCTTAAGGTCGAACCTCTAAACTAACCTTTCAACCTCCTTAACGCGGAGCGTGCTGCCTACTGCCATCTGCCTACTGCCTACTTTTTTTTTGCAAGAGTCCCCTGTCCCTCCCGTTCAACCCGCAGAAAGAAGTTGGCCGGCCGGGTCGGCCGCTAAAGATTCGGAGGAGAGGAAGACCGACATGAAGCGTTTCTTTTTGAGATTCCCGTCCGCCCTTTTGACCTTCGCCCTCAGCCTCGGCATGGTCACCGCGCTCGCCAGAACTTACACGCCCGAGCCGACCGACCCGGCGCCCGACCCGAACTCGAAGACCGAGAAGACGCTTGAGATGGTCTTCGTCCTCGACACGACCGGCTCGATGGGCGGGCTCATCGACGGCGCCAAGCAGCGCATCTGGGGCATCGTCAACGAGGTGATGCAGACGCCCGCCAAACCCAACGTGCGCGTCGGCCTCGTCGCCTACCGCGACCGAGGCGACTCCTACGTGACGCAGGTGCTCCCGCTCACCAACGACCTCGACAAGGTCTACACGACTCTGATGGAGTACCGCGCCGACGGCGGCGGCGACGGCCCCGAGGACGTGCGCCGCGCGCTCTCCGACGGCGTGCGCAAGGCCGGTTGGTCGAAGCCGCAGACGAACGTCGCGCAGATCGTCTTCCTCGTCGGCGACGCGCCGCCGCACGACGACTACAGGCAGGAGCCCGACACGCTTGAGACGGCGGCGTCGGCGATCAAGGTCGGCATGGTCGTCAACACCATCCAGTGCGGCGCGGACGCGGAGACCCGCCGCGTCTGGCAGCAGATCGCGCGCCAAGGCGAGGGCCAGTACTTCGCCATCGCGCAGGACGGCGGCGTCGAGACCATCACCACGCCCTACGACTCGCGCCTCTCCGAGTTGGGCGGCAAGCTCGGCGCTACTTATGTCGCATACGGCGGCGGCGCGGGGCCGGAGGGCGAGCGTTTCCGCATCGCGGCGTCCGCGCGCCAGGTCGCGACCGAATCGACCGTCGCGAACGCCGCCCCCGCGCCCGCGCAGGCCGACCGCGCCGTCAACAAGGCGCTCAACCGCGACGCATACGTCGGCGACCTGCTCCAGTCCATCGAGAACAAATCGGTCAAGCTCGACGAGGTGAAGGCCGAAGACCTCCCCGCCGACTTGCGGAAGCTCTCGACGGACGAGCGCGAGAAGGAGGTCGAGCGCCGCCTCTCCGAGCGGCAGAAGATTCGCGACGAGATCGTTACGCTCAAGAAGCAGCGCGACGACTTCATCGCCGCCGAGCGCAAGAAGCACTCCGGCGCGCAGAACGGCTTCGACGCCGCCGTCGCCTCCGCCCTCAAAGAGCAGCTCTCGCGCAAGGGCATCAAGTAAAGACGAAGGAAGGCGTAAACCGTGAACCGTGACCAGAGTGATGTTCTCCTCTTGTCACGGTTCACGGTTTACGGTTTATGGTTTGTGGTTTACGCCTTCCCTACTGCGGGCCGAAACGCTTCCTGTATTCGAGCGAGGTGATGAAGGCTTTGACCATCTCGGCCTCGATGTAGTTGCCGTTGAACTCGTTGAGCTTGCCGAGCCAGAAGTTGAAGCCGTTGAAGTCCGTGTCGGGCGACTCCGACGGCCCGCGCCGCAGGTAGCCGTAGTACTGCGTGAGCACGAACGCCCTGTTGAACTCGCGGCGCGAGAACTCCGCGTTCTCGGCCACGGCCCTGAGCGTCTCGGCGCGCGTCGCCGCGCCCGACCCGAGCGACGCCGCCAGCGCGTCGCGCTCGCCCTGCGTCAGAGCGCCGCCGGTGTTCGCGTTCAGCGCGTCCACGAACTGCTCGGCCGTCATCGACAAGGGGTACGCGGTCAGGAAGTCCGCGCGCTGTACGAAGGCGTTCATGTACGCGCGCTTGTTCGCCTCCAGCGTCTTCTCCCAGTCGGTCGCGCCGACGACGACGCCGAGCCCTATCTGCTGCGTGTCCTTCAGGAAGGTCTTCTGCGGCAACGCCTCGCCGGTGTTGAAGGCCGCCTTGTAAGTCTTGTAGACGAGATAGCCCGTCTGCTGGAACTCGATGGAGATGAAGAACGCGGCCGAGACGTTGACGCGCCGCACCTCCCTGCACTGCGCGTTCGCGCCGCACTGCTCGATCTCCCACGTCCAGAACTCGATGCCGGCCTGGTCGGGCTCGCGGTTGAGGAAGTCGTGGTAGTGCTGGCGGACGAAGATGTGCGACTCGTCGATCGGGTTCGTCGTCGGCGTCGTGAACTCGTTGTCCCTGATGTCCACGGACGCCGTGGCGGGCGGGGCGAGGATGGCGCCGACGGGGTCGCTCAGGTTGACGGTGAAGCTCTCCCAGCCCTCCTGAATCCGGTCGTCGTTCAGGAGCACGGTGAAGCTCTTCGTCGTCTCGTTCGGCGCGAAGCTGAGCGTGCCGGCCGCGTACGTGTAGTCGGCGCGGTCCGAGGCCGACGCCGTCGAAGAGGCCGAGGGGCCGGTCGAGTAGTTGACGGTCGCCGCGCCCGAGGTGTCGCCGCCGCGCACCACGTCAATCTTCAGACTGTTGACGAGGTTCTCGTCCACCACGTGGATGTTCTTCACGAAACGGACGGTCATCGGCGTCGCCGTGAAGTCGGCCGTCTGCCCCGTGGCCGGCAGGTTGTTGACGGCCGTGCTCGCGGGGGTGAAGCGGTAGTTCGCCTTCGACGGCGTCACGACGTAGCTCGCGCCCTGCGTGAGACCGGTGAAGACGTAGTTGCCGCCCGGGTCGGTCTGCGTCGTCATGGACTGCGCGCCCGAGAGCGTGACGGTCACGCCGCCGAGGCCGATCTGGTCAACCACGCGCCCCGAGATGGTCGGCGCGGCGGCGCAGCGGTTCGTGTAGACGACGGCGCCGACGTTGTAGCCCGCCGCGGCGATGTCGGGCCGCCCGTCCCTGTCGAAGTCGCCGACCGCGAACCCACCCGCGCCGTTGGCCGGTGCCCGCGCCTCTAACGCTTCGCCCGGCGGCGGCGGTGAAGGCGTCGCGAAGCCGCCGATGCCGTCGCCGAGTCGCACCAACGGCGCGCCGGTCGTCCGGTCCGCCTGCGCCACGTCGAGCTTGCCGTCGTTGTTGAAGTCGGCGACGGCGAGGCTGAAGGCGTTGGTGTTGTCGAGGCGGCTCTTCCGCGCGAAGTGCCCGGCGCCGTCGCCCGCGAAGACGAAGATGGAAGAGTCGCAGTTGCTCCCCAGACCGTCGCAGACGATGCCGGGGTAGACGAGGTCGAGTTTGCCGTCGCTGTCGAAGTCGCCGGTCAGAAGGGTGGTCGGGTAGGTCGCGGCCTCCGAGACGATCTCTCCGCCGAAGCCGCCCGCGCCGTCGCCGAGCCTGACGGAAAACTTCTTCACGCTGAAGAACCCGTTGCCCAGAATCAAATCGAGCTTGCCGTCACCGTTCACGTCGGCCGTTTCGAGCAACTCGAACTGCTCGTTACCCGTCCCCACCGGCACGGGGGTCGCGGGCGTGAAGCCGCCCGCGCCGTCGCCGAGCAGGATGCGGATGTCGTGTGTGTCGGGCGTCGAGACGACGAGGTCGTTCTTGCCGTCGCGGTTCACGTCGGCCGCGATGACGCCGCGCGGACGCGGCGCGACGTAGGCGCCGACCTGCACGTTGGCCGCCGACTGCCCGAAGCCGCCGCCGCCGTTGTTGTAGTGGATTCTGACGTACGGCGTAACCCAACTCCACATGGCGATGTCGGGCCGCGCGTCGCCGTTGAAGTCGGCGAGGGCCACGCCCTGCGGGCCGCCGAGGCCGCTGCCGAAGGCGCTCGCGGTGAAGTGGCCCGCCCCGTCGTTGAGTAAAACCCCGGCCGCCACGTCGCCGCCCGAGATGCCGTTCGTCGAGACGACCACGTCGCCGAAGCCGTCGCCGTTCAGGTCGGCCGTCTCCGCGAGGGTCGGGCCGCTGGCCTGCACGTTGTAGAGCGCCTTTGTGAAGACGGGCGTGCCGCAGGAGTCGAACTCCTGATAGACGGGGAAATTCTGTCCGGCGATGGTGAGCCGGCCCGCGCGCGGCGCGCTCGTCGGCGCGACCGTGTAGTTGACGGTGCCGCTCTCCGTGCCCGAAGCGCCGGAGTCAATCGTGATCCAGTCCGAGTTACTCGCGGCCGTCCAGGGGCAGCCGCGCAGCGTGTTGACCGTGACCGAGCCCGTGCCGCCCGACGCGCCGAAGCCCTGCACCAGCGGCGTCAGCGTCCACGTGCAGGTCGTGCCCGTGAAGTCCGCGAACTGGTCCGCGCTCAGGTTGTTGAAGGTGCGCGAAGGCGGCTCGAACGAGACGCCCTCCATTGAAGACGTGACGGTGTATGTGCCGCCCGCCGTCAAGTCTTCAAAGATGTAATAGCCGTCGGCGTCGGTCTGCCTCGAAGCGGACTGCGCCCCGCTCAAGGTCACGGTCACGCCCGAAAGTCCCGCGCCGCCGGGCGCCGTGACGCGGCCGCGTATCGAGGGCGTGACGGAGATTTTCGTCGTCTCCGAGTCGTTGTTGTTCGACTGCGTGTGGTCGGGCTCGTTGCCCGCGACCGTGGCGCTGACCGCCGCGTTACCGGTCGCGTTCGGGTTGACGTTGACGACCACGCTCGCGCCGCTCGACGCGGCCAGTTCGCTGAGCGCACACGTCACGACCTGCCCGCTCACGCCGCAGGAGCCCTGCGTCGGAACGGCCGAGACGTACGTGAGCGACGCGGGCATTGTGAACGTCACGCCGACGCCGGTCGCGGGCGAAGGCCCCGCGTTGTTGACGGCCAGCGTGTAGCTGAACTGGTTGCCGACCATGACGGGGTCGCGTGATTCCGTTATCGCGACCGAGAGGTCGGACTCGACGCCGAACTTGGCGACGAAGGCGTCCGTGCGGCTTCCGCCGAACGTCCCGCGCACGGCGTTCGCGAGCGGCAGGTTGAGCGAAGAGGTCGAGCCGACGATGTAGATGCCGCCCCGCGCGTCGAGCGCGACGCCGTTGGCCTGATCCGTGTCCGACCCGCCGAAGCAGGTCGAGAAGGTCGGCGCCGTGCCCGCCGGGTCGAGCTTCGTGATGAAGGCGTCGGCGATGCCAGCGACGCCCGCCGACGCGCCGCCCACCAGCGGGAAGTCCTGCGAGCCGGTCACCCCAACGACGTGCGCGCTCCCGTCCGCGTCCACCGCGATGCCGAATCCCTGATCGTTGGAGCCGCCGCCGAGAAGGGTAGAGTAGACGAGCGTCTGCCCGTCGGGCGAGAACTTACTGACGAAGGCGTCGAGCGGGTCGAACTGCCCCAACGCGGTCCTGAAGGCGCTCGCCAGCGGGAAGTCGGTCGAGTTCGTGCCGCCGGTGACGTAGGCGCTGCCGTCGGCGCCGACGGCGATGGCCGCCCCCTGCTCGGTGAAGGCGCCGCCGTGGTAGGTCGAGTAGACGGTGTTGCCGCCCGAGTCGAGCTTCAAGACGTACGCGTCGTTCGAGCCGCCGAGCGACGCCTGCCGCGCGTTCGTCGTGGGGAAGTCGGTCGAGGCGGTCGTGCCCACGACGTAGGCGCTCCCGTTCGGGCCGAGCGCGATGCCGCGCGCGTCGTCGTTGTCGGCGCCGCCGAGCATGCGCAGGTACACGGGCGCGCTCCCCGCCGGGTTGAGCTTCAACACGAACGGGTCACTGCCCGCGCTCGCGCCCGCGAGGACGGCCGCCGGGCTGCCCGCGCGCGCGGCCAGCGCGAGGATGAGTCGGTTCGCGAGCCCCGTGTTCATCGGCGCCCAGTTGGTGCCGCCGTCAATGCTCTTGTAGACGCCGAAGCCGCTCGTCGCGGCGTAGACAATCGAGGACGAGGCCGGGTCAACCAGGATCGCGGTGACGCCCGGCGTGACGGTCTGACCGTTGACGTTGGCCGTCAGCCCCGTGTTGCTGCTCGTCCAGTTCGCGCCACCGTCCGTGCTCTTGTGGACGCCGCCGGGGAAGTTGCTCGCCGCGACGTAGAGCGTCGAGGGGTTCGACGGATCGAGCGCGATGGTGCGGAGCGTGGGGGTGAAGCCGTTCTGCGTCAGCCCGTTGTTGACCGGCGTCCAACTCGCGGCGCCGTCCACCGTCTTCAACACGCCTCGGCCGCTCGTCGCCGCGTAGACGGTCTGCGGGTTCGACGGGTCGATGACGATCTTGTTTGTGTTCGGCGCGGAGCCCAGAAGGCCGCCGCGAACCTCGGCCCAACTGTCGCCGCCGTTGGTCGTCTTGTAGATGCCGATGGGCGTTCCCGCGTAGAGCGTCGCCGTCGCCGTGGGGTTGATGGCGAGCGTGTTGATGAGGGGGATGGCGAGGCCGCTGTTCTTCCCCTCGTAGAGCGAGCCGCCGTCCGTGCTCTTGTAGACGCCGAAGGCGCCGCTCGTCCCCGCGTAGACGACCGCCGAGTTCGTCGGATCGACGACGACGACCCGCGCGAAGCTCGGCGCGGTCGAGGTGCGCGCCTGCCCCGTGAGCTGCCAACTCGTGCCGCCGTCGGCGCTCTTGTAGACGCCGAGACTCCCTGCCGCGTAGACGACGCTCGGCGCATCGACGGCGACGGCGAAGTCGTTGACGATGCTGGCCGCCAGACCCGCCGCGCTCGCACCCCAGTTCGCGCCGCCGTCCGTGCTCTTGTAGACGGGACTGCCGGCGCGGTTGACGATGGGCAGGTTGGTGAAGTTGAGCGAGTCCGTGCGGCCCGCCACGTGTGCCGCGCCCGACGCGTCCACCGCGATGGAGGTGACCTGCTCGGTCCCCTTGCCGCCGATGTAGGTCGAGTAGACGAGCGCCGTCCCCGTCGGGTTGAGCTTGGCGAGGAAGGCGTCGCTCAAGCCATCCTTGCTGGTCTGGAAAGAGCCCGGCGTCGTCGGGAAACTGCCCGAGGCCGTGAGGCCGCCGACGTATGCGTTGCCGGCCGCGTCAACAGCGACCGGGCCGCCGAAGTCGTCCCCGTTGCCGCCGAGGTACGTGGCGTAGACGAGCGATTTCCCGTCCGCGCTCAACTTCAGAACGAAGGCGTCGTTGAAGCCACCATGCGACGCCTGCAAGGAGCCCGCGCCGGGAAAGTCGGCCGAAGCGGTCGTGCCCACGACGTAGGCGCTCCCCGTCGAATCGACGGCGACCGACGTGCCCGAGTCATCGCTCGCGCCGCCGAGGTAAGAGGAGTAGACGAGCACCGGGTCGATGACGAGCGTGCGCGCGCGTTCGTAGTCGCCCAACTCGAAGCGCACACGGCCGCGCGCGTCAACCACGTAACCCGCCTTCACCTCCCTGCGCGCGCCGTCAACGTCCTGATAGGCGAACGGGCGTTGCTGCCGCACGTCGCCGCCGTCGGTGGAGATGACGAGGTCGCCATTCTCTTCAACGCGCACGTTGCGCGCGCCGTCGAAGCGGAGTCGTATGCGCGAAGGGTCGGCGCCGGGCGCGACGACGAAGTCGTATTCGAGCCGCCCCTGCCGTCCGTAGTAGACGGCGTCAATGCCTTTGTAGACCGCCTCGTACCTGACGCGCCCGAACGCGGGCACGCCCGTCCGCCACGCGCGCGAGTCCGCGCCGATGAGGTAGTTGCTCCGTCCCGGCAACTCTTCCAACCCGGACACCAACGGCTTACGGTTCGCGCCTTCCAGCGTGAGCCTGAGCGTGCCGAAGCGATTCTCTTCCCCCTCCGCGCGCAGGCGCAGCACCGCGCCCGTCTCCGCGAGGAAGAGCGTGTAGCCGCTGCCGCGCGCGAGGAACTTGACCGCCCTGTCCGTCTGGCCGCGATTGGCCTCGAACCTGAGCGGCAGCTTGCCGAAGCCTTCCGACAGCCGCGCGGCTTCGCCGGGTTCGTGAGCGCGCCGCGCTTCGGCGCTGCCCGTGGGCAGGAACGACTGCGACAGCGACAGCGCCGCCAGCAGCAGGCAGGCCGCGACCAGGGACAGGCGCGCGCTGTTCGGACGGAACTTCGTGAGACGACTTGGGGGCGTGGGCATTGCGTACAACCTCATTCTTCGGGGCAGCAGAACGGACCCTCGCACACGACGGGGCCACGGCAGACCGCTTCATGAATCCTTAAATTTGGGGAGTGTTAACTCGGGCAACCGCCCCCTCCGGGGCGTGCGCGGGCCGAACGTGAGTCTTTACGCGCGCGCGCGATTATAACGGAACGCCGCGCGACGCAGAAACGGGCCGGAGGAATTAACGTCCCTTACTTACTCTTTTTCTAACCCATTTCGCCCCGAAAGCAATCCGCCGCCCGTATTGCGCAAGAAACGGCAAGACGTAGCTGTCGCTAATCGCTATCCTTCACATATTAATTTGAGAAGGAGACCATCCACTTTGTCATCAGAACAGAACGGAGCCACGGCGTCCGAGCAGAACGGCGTCGAGATCGCGCCGGCCAAGGGCAAGCTCGGCGTGCTGCTCGTCGGCCTGGGTGCGGTCAGCACCACCTTCATCGCGGGCGTCGAGGCCATCAAGCGCGGACTGGCCGAGCCCGTCGGCAGCCTCACGCAGATGGGCGCCATCCGTCTGGGCAAGCGAACGGAGAACCGCAACCCGCTCATCAAGGAGTTCGTGCCGCTCGCCGACCTCAACGACATCGTCTTCGGCGCGTGGGACATCTTCCCCGACTCGGCCTACGAGGCGGCGCTCACCGCGGGCGTGCTTGAGAAAGACCTGCTCGCGCAGCTCAAGACGCCGCTCCAGAAGCTCAAGCCGATGAAGGCCGTCTTCGACCAGCACTACGTCAAGCGCCTCAACGGCACCAACGTCAAGGAGGGCGCGAACAAGTTCGAGTTGGCCGAGCAGCTCATCGAGGACATGGCCGAGTTCAAGCGCAAGAACAAGTGCTCGCGCCTCGTCATCGTCTGGGCCGCCTCGACCGAAATTTTTCTGAAGCAGCACGCCGTCCACAAGACCTTGAAGTCCTTCGAGCAGGCGATGCGCGACAACCACAAGTCAATCGCGCCCTCGATGGTCTACGCCTACGCCGCGCTCAAGTCGGGCGTGCCCTTCGCCAACGGCGCGCCGAACCTGACGGTGGACGTGCCCGCGCTGATGGACCTTGCGACCCAGAACGGCGTCCCCGTCTGCGGCAAGGACTTCAAGACCGGCCAGACCTTGATGAAGACCATCCTCGCGCCCGGCCTCAAGTCGCGCATGTTGGGTCTTCACGGCTGGTACTCGACCAACATCCTCGGCAACCGCGACGGCGAAGTCCTGGACGACCCCGAGTCGTTCAAGACCAAGGAGGAGTCGAAGCTCTCGGTGCTCGAATACATCCTCCAGCCCGATGTCTACCCGCAGCTCTACAAGGACTTCTCGCACGTCGTCCGCATCAACTACTACCCGCCGCGCGGTGACAACAAAGAGGGCTGGGACAACATCGACATCTTCGGCTGGCTCGGCTACCCGATGCAGATCAAGATCGACTTCCTCTGTCGTGACTCGATCCTCGCCGCGCCCATCGTGCTCGACCTCGCGCTCTTCCTCGACCTCGCGCAACGCTGCGGGATGAAGGGGACGCAGGAGTGGCTCTCGTTCTACTTCAAGTCGCCGATGACCGCGCCCGACCTCTACCCCGAGCACGACATCTTCATCCAGCTCATGAAGCTCAAGAACACGCTCCGCCACCTGCGCGGCGAAGACCTCATCACGCACCTCGGCCTCGAATACTACGACTGAGACCGTGCGTCTTTTACGCCGTCCGGGTTGCCTCTCGGGCAACCGCAAGGGCGCGGCGGGGTTGCCCGTCGCGCCCTTAAAATTTCCGTCGCGGGCGTGCGCGCCGCGCGGCTCACGTTTTGACACACGCCAGGCCCCGCGCAACACCTTTAGGTGTGACGAAGCGCGCGCCACGTCCATTCATTTTTTTGAATCGAGCCGCTTATTGTCACAAAGTCGGTGCCGCTAAGTGTCAGGCGCGGCCCTATGTCGGCGCGGGGCGGCGGCAAAATATTTCGCCCCCTCTGATATTTTGTAGTGACAACTAACCCTTTGTCGTATATATAGTGCTCTCGTCGCGCAAGCGCGGCCGCCCTCCGGCCGTTGCGCCTACAGCAAACCACGTCTATAAAGGTCTCATCAAAGAAGTGCGGTTCGCTCTTTGCATGGAGTCAGACCGGTAGCGGCCTCGGGCCGGGGAGAGCCACTCGCGGCGCCCCCCGCAAGCCCTTCGGACGCGACTGACGGCGCTCCACGCGAAGGAGGTGGGCCACATGGTTGCAGTTATGGACAGAGAAACGATCAACAACAACACGGTCCTGCTCGACCCCGACCAGAAGAGTCCCCGCGCGCAGGAGTTCGAAGAGAAGCTCGCCGCCCGCATCGTCGGGCAGGAGCGCGCCGTCCGCCGCATGAGCGGCCTCTACCAGATCTTTCTCGCCGGGATGAACCCGCCGAACCGCCCCGTCGGCACGATGCTCTTCCTCGGCCCCACGGGCTCGGGCAAGACGCGCGTCGTCGAGGCCGCAGCCGAAGTCCTCTTCGGCGACCCCAACGCCGTCATCAAGATCGACTGCGCGGAGTTCCAGCACTCGCACGAGATCGCGAAGCTCATCGGCAGCCCCCCGGGCTACCTCGGGCACCGCGAGACCTCGCCGATGCTGACGCAGGAAAATCTCGACCGCTACCACACGGAGGAGAACAAACTCTCGCTCGTCCTCTTTGACGAAATCGAGAAGGCTTCGGACTCGCTCTGGCAACTCCTGCTCGGCATCCTCGATAAGGCGACGCTGACGCTCGGCGACAACCGGCGCGTTGACTTCTCGAAGACGATGGTCGTCATGACCTCGAACCTCGGCGCGCGCGAGATGTCGGAGCTGATTTCGGGCGGCATCGGCTTCGCGCCGAAGCAGAACGGGAAGCACTCGCTGGACTCCGAGGTTGACCAGAAGATTTATCGCACGGCGGTCGAGGCGGCACGCAAGAAGTTTAGCCCCGAGTTCATGAACCGCATCGACAAGGTGGTCGTCTTCCGCTCGCTGAAGGAGCACCACCTCATGCAGATTCTTGAGCTGGAACTTGCCTCCGTGCAGGACCGCATCATGAAGTCGGCCGGGACGAAGTTCGTCTTCCAGTGCTCGGACTCGGCCAAGGACTTTCTGCTCGAAGAGGGCATCGACTTCAAGTACGGCGCCCGCCACCTGAAGCGCGCCATCGAGCGTTTCATGGTCTACCCGCTCTCGAACCTCGTGGCGACCGAGCAGGTGGGGTTGGGCGACCTCGTCTACGTGGACTTCGACGAGTCGCGCGGCAAGCTCTCATTCTCGAAGCGCTCGGGCGGCGCGCTCATCGCCGACACGCAGGAGCCCGAGGACGAGTCGGACAAGCCGGCCGTCAAGTCCGGCGGCGCCGCCGTCCAACTCCCGCAGGCCAAGGTCGCGCGCAGGGGCCAGGGCCGTGGTGACAAACCGGAAGCCTGAACCTAAAACAGGCATCGACAATAAGGCCGGAGAGAGTGTGCGACTCTCTCCGGCCTTAACGTTTCCAGCCATTACTTATGAAAGACTGTAGTGGCTTATCCCCGTCCCTACTACTCTTCGAATCTTAGAGCCCTCCACCCGCCGGCCGTGCGGCGGTTGCGGGGTCGAGTTTTCTTAACGCCTCGAAGGCGATGCGCGAAAGATATGGGTCGCGGTGCGTGAGCGCGGAGCGGAGCGCGGGGATGGCGACCGGGTCGCCGATGAGGCCGAGCGCGCGCGCCGCCTCGCGCTTCACGTCGTCGGGGGTGCGCGTGTTCGTGAGCGCCTCGACGAGCACGGGCACGGCCTCGCGGCCACCTATCTGCCCGAGCGAGACCGCCGCCGCGCGGCGGACGAACTCGTCCTCCTCAACCTTGCGCCGCCGCACGCGGTTGAAGAAACCCGGTGCCTGTAGCCGCCTCGACAGAGCGCCCGCGAGCGCGGGGACGGCCGCCGCGTCCCTTATCTGACCGAGCGCCACGGCCGCCGCGCCGCGCACCGATGGCTGCTTGTCGGTCTCTAAAGCGGCGGCGAGCGCCGGCACGACGAGCGTGCTCCGTGTCAGTCCGAGCGCGTACGCGGCCTCGCGCCTCACAAACTCGTCGCGGTCGCGCAGGAGCGGCAGGATAACTGTCGCCGCCTCCTTCGGTGAAAGCGAGAGCACCGCGCGCGCGGCCGTCGCACGGACAATGGACGCGCCATCGGCCAGCGCAACTACAGCGGCCCTCGAACCCTCCGGCCGCCTCAACGCGCCGAGACGCATCACGGCCTCGCGCCTCTCTTCAACGTCAGCAGACGAGAGACGCGCCGACAGAGTCTTAACCTCTTGCTGTTGCGGTGTGAGTTCTTGCTGTGCCGCGCTCACGGAAAAAAACGCGAGCAGGCAGACGAGCGTCAGGAGAATAGAGACGGCGGCGCCCGGCGCGCAACGGACGCGCCGAGATGTGTTCGACTCTGAACGCGCGTCGGCGCGTTTCCCCGTTCTCATGCGCGGACGGAGAGACTGAGCGCGGCCTTTCGCTCCGCGCGGCGGCGCACCGACTCCCACTCGAACGCCTGCCGCGCGCGCTCGTTCTCCTTCGACTCGGCGAGGAGCGAGACCAGCTCGTCCTCCCACGTCGTGGGCAACTCGCGGGCGCGCCGCATCGACTCCATGATCGAGATGTAGTCGAGGACTTCGTGGACTTCCGTTTCGCTCAGGTGTTCGAGCTTGAGCGCGAGGCGCTGTCGTTCCGTGATGCGTCTGGCCATCGGTCGGCTCCCTTCTGGCGAAGCCGGACGGCCAGCCGCGTTCGACTAGAGCGGCACGTGTGCGCGCTCGGTGGCGGGCGGGCCGTCGGCGTTCGGGTGCGGCGCGGCTGTGGCGCGCGCGATGTCGTTTCTCACCGTGTTTGAAGTGGTCTCCGTTGACTGCAAACTCTTGCGCTTCTGACCGCGATGCCGGGTCAGCCGAACCGCGTGCGCGTGAGTCCGCGCGGGGCTTTCGACTTAAGTCGATGCTACGCCCCGGCCGGCTCACGGCTGCTGCCCTTCAATTGTTCGGCTGTCGTTTGAAGCAGTGCTGAACTGCTCGTGCGGCGAAATATACATGAGCCGCACGGGCTCGCGCAAGAATGTGCGACGGGGAATGAACGAAGAACGAACGGAGGCGGCGGGGGTTCAGTCTATCTTCGACGCGACGTTGTGCATCGTGTCCACGATGAGAACGGCGATGGGCGGGTAGAAGAGGAGGTCGGGGCGGAAGCTATGGCCGAAGAGGTAGTGTATGTCGTTGAAGATCTCCATGTACTTCATGATGGAGCCCATGTAGAGGCCGCTGGCGAGGCTCAACAGGTAACCCAGGATGAGGAAGGTCGAGGCGGTGAACCGCGTGAAGGGCTTGTCCGACTCGCCGCGGTCGGCGTTGATGAGCGAGTCGTGGATCGACTTCGGGTTGTACGTGTAGTGCTCGAAGCACGCCTTCAGACGCACGGCGAGGTGCCACAGCCCGATGCAGAAGAGCGTGACGACGATGGCGCGGCCGACGAGTTGGAAGTTGTACCAGAAGGGCGGCTTGAACCAGGAGACGAAGAAGGTCGAGAGGAAGAGCGTGACGGTCGTGAAGACCGCCTGCTGGAGCGCGAAGTTCTCGCGCCGGTCGGCCTCGATGATCTGATCGACGCGGCGGTCGAAGCGGCGCTGGATGGCTATCCTGCGCAGGCGCTGCGCGTGCTGGTTGTTCGTGTGGAAGACCGAGCCGCCGCCCACGAAGTCGCCGCTGTGCGCGCGGTTGAGCTGCGTATCGTGGTGCGCGCGCTCCTGCGGGTCGCTGAGCGTGCGGTAGGCCAGAGAGGTGAGGGCGAACTCGCGCGCGGCGGCCTCCGTCCCCCCGTTCACGTCCGGGTGACGCTCGCGCGCAAGCCTCCTGTAGGCCGATTTGATCTCGGCCGCCGAGGCCGTCCGCTTCACCTTTAAGACTTTGTAGTAATCGACCACGGCCAGCTACCGAAAATTCTGTGGCCGGCGCGCCCTCGCCGATGCCTTGGCCCGCCGAGGACCGCCGCGGGTGGGGAGGTCCCCCCTTCGGCGCCACTATAACACTTTTTAGACGAGTTCGTCCCGCCCTCGGTTCCCCCGGGTTTACAAGAAACCCTTGAGAACCTCAGACGGGACGAACTCGTGTGAAGTGTTTCGAGTCTGGGGTCGGAGCTTACCTCGTGCGGCCGCCGAGGGGGGCGAGGACGTTTTTAGTGGCGCCCGTACCCACAGACTCTCTCTGTGCATGACAGCATTGCAACACATATGCCAAATTTCTGGCAACAAAAAAGTTCGGAAAAATCCAAATTTTTTGCCTTGCCCTCTAAAAACTGTCAACAAATGTTGACGCCGATGTCTACAGATGTAAACACCGGCGTCAACATTTACGGCATCGTTGGCCTCTCTACTTCTGCTTGCCTCCGCCCGCTTCGACGCGCGCCGACTCGCGCTCGATGAAGTTGAGGAGCGTGCGGACGGCGACGCCCGTCGGGCCTTTCGCGCGGAAGGGCTTGGCGTCGTCGCCCCAGGCCGTGCCGGCGATGTCGAGGTGCGCCCAGGAGATGCCTTCGGCGAACTCCTTGATGAAGGCGGCGGCGGTGATGGTGCCGGCCTTGCGCCCGCCGACATTCTTGATGTCGGCGATGTCGGACTTGATCTGCTTCGAGTACTCCTTGTCGAGCGGCAACTGCCAGAACTTCTCGCCGACCTCCCTGCCCGACTCGATGACCTCGTTGATGAGTTCCTGGTCGGTGCCGAGGATGCCCGTGTTCACGTCGCCGAGCGCGATGGAGACGGCGCCGGTCAGCGTCGCCATGTCGATGACGCGCGTGGCGCCGAGCTTCTTCGCGTAGGAGACGGCGTCGGCGAGGATGAGACGGCCTTCGGCGTCGGTGTTGATGACCTCGATGGTCTTGCCCGTCATGGCGACGACCACGTCGCCGGGCTTGGTGGCCTTGCCCGAGGGCATGTTCTCGGTCGATGGGACGACGCCGAGGACGGGAATCGGCGGCTTCAACTGCGCGACGGCGCGCATGACGCCGAGCACGGTCGCGCCGCCCGTCATGTCGTACTTCATCAACTCCATGTTCTCGGAGGGCTTGATGGAGATGCCGCCCGTGTCGAACGTGATGCCCTTACCGACGAGCGCGAGGAACTCTTCGCCGTCCTCGACCTTATCCTTGCCGTCGGGCATGTAGGTGAGCACCATCATCTTGGGCGGCTGGTCGGAGCCGCGCGCGACCGAGAGCAGCGCGCCCATGCCTTCCTGCTCCATCCGCGCCTGGTCGAGCACGTCGATGTCGAGCCCGAACTGGTTGGCGATCTCCTGCGCGCGCTCGGCCATGATGGTCGGCGTCATGTAGGCGCCGGGCTCGTTGGCGAGGTCGCGCGTGAAGTTGACCGACTCGCCGACGACGCGGCCGCGCTCGGCGCCGCGCTTCAACTCGTCTTCGCCCGCGCCCCGCGCGACGACGACGAGACGCTCGACCGCGCGCTCCTCCTTGTCCACGGTGCGGTACTTGTCCGGCTCGAAGAGTCCGATGATGGCGCCCTCGACGGCGGCGCTGGCGGCGGTCGCGGCGTCGCCGTCGAGGCGCGGGACGAGCCCGACGGTCTTGACGTTGCGCGCGCGCAAGTGCCGGACGGCGGTGCCCGCGAACTGCGAGACCTGCGCGGGCTTGTAGTCGCCGCGCTCGCCGACGCCGACGAGCAAAAGCCGCCGCGCCTTCGGCCCGTCTCCGCCCGCCGTCAGGTGCAGATAGACCGTCTCGCCCTCCTTACCCTTCAGCTCCTCGGATTCGAGGACGGAGCGGACGAGTCCGCCGGCCGCGTCGTCAAGCTCTTTGAGGAAGCCTTCGTCCGCGCGCTCGTCCTTGAACACGGCGACCGCCAAAGCCTGCACGTCCGCTTCCGCGAGGGGGCCGCTGCTCGTTTGAATGTCCATAGTCGGGTCTTCTCCTTATCCTTTGGCGCGCTCCTTCAACTGCGCGCGCGTCTCGCGCTCGACGGTGCGGCGCATCTCGGTCTCTCGCTTGTCGTACAGTTTTTTACCACGGGCCACGCCTATTTCAAATTTGACGCGGCCGCCCTTCAGGTAAACGCGCGTGACGACCAGCGTCAGACCCTTGGTCGTGGCCTGCTCTTCGAGCCGGTCGATCTCGCGACGGTGGAGCAGGAGCTTGCGCGTCCGCACGGGGTCGTGGTTGAGCCGGTTGCCGTGCGAATAGGGCGAAATGTGCGCGTTGAAGAGCCACGCCTCGCCGTCGCGCACCGAGACGTACGACTCCTTCAACTGTATCTGCCCCGCGCGAATGCTCTTCACCTCTGTCCCCTGGAGCGCGATGCCGGCCTCGAACCTGTCAAGTATGTGGTACTCGTGCAGCGCCGCCCTGTTCGTCACGAGCACTTTATCTTCAGTCATAATTAATTGACTTCAAACTCTTCCTTCAGCGGCCGCGAGATTAGACTCTCGACCGCGGCGCGGGCCGGTTTGCCGTCGTAGAGGACGGCGTGCACCTCTTCGGTGATGGGCATCTCGACGCCGCGTCGCGCGGCGAGGAGGCGTATGGCGCGCGTGGTGCGGACGCCCTCGGCCACTTCGTGCATTCCGGCGAGCACCTCTTCGAGAGTGCGCCCGCACCCGAGTTCCTGCCCGACGAAACGGTTGCGCGAGAGGCCGCCCGTGCAGGTCAGCACGAGGTCGCCCAACCCCGCGAGTCCCGTCAGGGTTTCAAGCCGTCCGCCCTCCGCCAGTGCCAGCCGCGTCATCTCTGTCAGACCGCGCGTGACGAGCGCGGAGACCGTGTTCGTCCCGAGCCCGAGCCCCGCGACCATCCCCGCCGCGAGCGCCATCACGTTCTTCGACGCGCCGCCCAACTCCGTCCCGACCACGTCCGGGTTCGTGTAGACGCGGAAGTTATGCGCGCTCAACGCCTGCTGCACGAGCCGCGCGAGCGACTCGTCGCGCGACGCGGCCACGACCGCCGTCGGCTGCCCCGCCGCGACTTCCTGCGCGAACGAGGGACCGGAAAGACATGCGAAGCGCCCGGCCGCGTCGTCACCCAGGACCTCGGCAACGACCTCGGAAATTCTCTTGCCCGTCTCGACCTCGACGCCCTTCGTCGCGCTGACGAACACGGCGTCCGGCTCGAACAGCCCGCGCATGTCCGACAGCAACGCGCGCGTCGCGTGCGAGGGCGCGGCCAGCACCACCAGTTCCGCCCCCTCCAACGCGGAGCCCGCCTCCGTCGTCGCCGTCACGCCCTCGGGGATGAAGCGCCCTTCAAGGTACGCCCCGTTCACACGCCGCTTATTTATATCTTCGACGACCGACGCGTTTCGCGACCACAAGCGCACCTCGCGCCCCGCGCGCGCCGCCACCACGCTCAGCGCCGTCCCCCAACCGCCCGCACCGATGACAGCCACGCGCATACTCGTCACTTCAACTTGCTCTCTTCGCCACGGAGGAGCCGGCCGACGTTGGCGCGGTGCATCAAGACGATGAGCGCGGCGCCGAGTATCGAGAGGGCGAGCAGCGGCCTCGGGGCGCGGTCGCTCACGCCGAGCGCGCTGAGCGCCCACACGGCCAACGGCAGCAGCAACGCCGCCACGATTGAACCGAGCGAGACGTAGCGCCACAGCCAGACGACGACAACAAAGACAAAGAGCACGCACAGCGTCGCGATGGGGGCGAGCATGAGGAAGACGCCGAGCCCCGTCGCGACCCCCTTGCCGCCGCGAAACCTGAGCCACACGGGGAAGACGTGGCCGAGCACGGCGCCGGCCCCGGCCGCGCACACCCACCACTGCGCGCCCTCGCCCGCGCCGAGCACCGCCCGCGCGATGAGCACCGCCGCCGTCCCCTTCAAGAGGTCGAGCAGCAACGTCAACACGCCGACGCCCTTGCCCGCGCTGCGCGTGACGTTGGTCGCGCCGGTCCCGCCCGAGCCGGTCTCGCGCACGTCGCCGCCGACGAACAAGCGCACGAGCAGAAACCCGAACGGGATCGAGCCGAGCAGGTACGCTACAAGGACGACCGCTGCGTGAAGCATCCGTAGGCTCCGGGCGTGGGCTGTGGGGGCTTTAACGCTTTGCGACTATAGCAAGCAACGAAAGTGAGGGACAAGGCGCGAGAGGCACTGTCGGTTGAATAGCCAAGGCCGAAGGAACGTCGCTTCAACTCTCCTTCAATCGTCCTTGTTCGGCTTCGAGCGCAAACGCTTGACGTTGGAGCGGCGCGTCTTCTCTTCGAGGGTGCGTTCTTTCGCGGCGCGCGTGCGGCGCGTGGGGACGCGCCGGGGCTTGCGGTAGTTGAGGCGCGCGACCTCCTCGCGGAGCTTGCGCAGGCAGTTCATCTTGTTGCGGTGCTGGCTCCGCTCCTCGCGGCAGTTGACGACGACGCCGGAAGGGACGTGCCTGAGACGGACTCCGGTCTCGACCTTGTTGACGTGCTGTCCGCCGGGGCCGCCCGAGCGGAAGGTCTCGACCTCGCACTCGCGCAGCAGTTCGTCATCGTCTTCGGGAAGGATGATGATGGGAGTCGTCGTCATCACAACACCTCACGCGGGCCGCTTCACAAGCTCCGCGAGGAGCGCGAGCAACTCGGCGGGCTCGACCGGCTTCGGCAGGTACGCGTTGAAGCCCGCGGCCAGCGAGCGTTCGCGGTCCTCGTCGCGCGCGTAGGCAGTGAGCGCGACGGCCGGCGTCTCCTTGACGCGCGCGACGGCGTGGCCGCGCACGCGGCCGATGAGCGAGTAACCGTCTTCGTCAGGCATCGCGATGTCGCTCAGCAGCACGTCGCAGCCCGCGCCTTCGAGCGACGCCCAAGCCTCGGCCGCCGAGCCGACCGCGTCCACCGACGCCCCGCAGCCTTCAAGCAGAGACTTCAACATCGCGCGCGCGTCCTCTTCGTCCTCGACTAAGAGCACGCGCATCCCCGCGAGCGCGGCGGAGTTCGTCGAGCCGGCGGCGGGCTCGGGCCGCGCGGCGGGGAGCTTCGTCGCATCCGTCTCCTCACGACGCGCCGCCCTGAGCGGCAGCCGCAGCGTGAAGGTCGAACCCAGGCCGCGACCGTCGCTCTCGGCCGTCACCTCGCCGCCGTGCAGCTCGACCAGGTGCCGGACGATGGCGAGCCCGAGGCCGAGCCCTCCGTGCTGCCGGGTCGTGCCCATGTCGGCCTGGCGGAAGCGGTCGAAGACGTGCGGCAAGAACTCGGGCGCGATGCCTTCGCCCGTGTCGCCGACGCGGAGCGCGGCGCGCGCGCCCTCGCGACGCAACTCGACCTCGACGCGACCGCCAGCGGGCGTGAACTTGACCGCGTTCGTGAGCAGGTTCCACATCACCTGTTGGAGACGGTCGGGGTCGGCCGTCACCTCGCCCGCGTCGGGCGCGAGCAGTGTGCTCAGGTAGACGCCCTTCGCCTCGGCGGCGGGGCGCACGCTCTCGACCGCGTCCTGCACGAGCGCACGCAGCTCGACGGGCTTCATCTCCAGACGGAGCTTGCCCGTGATGATGCGCGACACGTCGAGCACGTCTTCGACAATCTGCCGTTGCGCGCGCGCGTTGCGCTCGATGGCGGCGACGGCGCGCGCCTCCTCGCGCTCGTTGAGCGTGCCGGCCGCGAGCATCGAGGCCCAACCGAGGATCGCGGTCAAAGGCGTCCTCAACTCGTGCGAGAGCGTGGCGAGGAACTCGTCCTTGATGCGGTTGGCCTCCTGCGCCTGCCGGTAGAGGCGCGCGTTCTCGACGGCGAGCGAGGCGCGGCGCGCGAGGTCTTCGGCGAAGGCGAGGTCTTCGGCGCCGTAGCGGCGTTCGGACTCGGCCGTGACGAAGGTGATGGCGCCGAACGCGCGGCCCTGCGCCGAGAGCGGGACGATCATCGCGGAGTTGAAGCCGAGGTCGCGCATGATGCGCAGGTGCTCTTCGTCCTTCGCCGCCGCGATTAGCAGCTCGTCCGTTATCAGAGGGTAGAGTTCCGCGCGCCCCGTGCGCAGGGCTTGCGCTATGCCGCGCGGCGCGTCGGGGTCGTATGGGTAGCGCGCACTCAACTCGCGCGCCCACTCGACCTTCGCGGGGTCAACGTGCGCGACCGCGAGCCGCCGCAGTTCACCGTCTTCGCCGAGGATGTCCACGCCGCACCAATCAGCGACCCAGGGCACGGCCGCGTGCGCGACCGCTTCGAGCGTCTTCTCGTAGTCGAGCGAGGAGGAGAGCAGCGTCGTCGCTTCGGCGAGGAAGGTCGCGCGCCGCTCGGCGACCTGCGCCTCGCCGCGCAGGCGCCGCTGCTCGTCGTAGAGTTCGGCGGTGCGGACGGCGGAGGCCGCGAGGTTGGCGAGCGCGGTCGCGACGACCACGTCTGTCTCAGCGAAGCGGCGCGGCTCGCGGTAGTAGAAGACGAGCGTGCCGACGACTTCGCCGTGCGCGCGGAGCGGGAGCGTCAGCAGGGAGCGGATGCCCTCGCGCCTGTAAGTCTCCTGCCGGTATTCGAGGTTTGGCGCCGTGGTCACGTCTTCGATGATCAGCGGCCCTTCGGGGATACCTCCTGTGTGGGACGTGACCTCGATGCGCTCGCGGGCGTACTTCTCCGAAAGCCCGCTCGACGCGACGACCGACCAGACGAACTCGGCCCGGGAGAAGCGCCAGATGGCGTAGGCGTCGGCCGCCACGAGGCGGTGCGAGAGCGCAAGGACGGCCGGGAGCACGACCTCCGTCTGCGGCGAGCCGAGCAGGCTCGCGGAGGCATCGACGAGCGTGCGCAGCCTTTGCTCCACGTCGCGCCGCCGTTCGAGCGCCTCTTCCGCGTCGTCGCGGGCGGCGCGCGTCTCCGCGAGCAGGCGCTCGCGCTCCTGCGCGGCGCGGACGCGCTCGGTCACGTCGCGCGCGATGCCTTCGACGGCGACGGGGCGGTCGTCGAGGTAGGCGATGCGGGTCGAGACTTCGAGCGTCAGGCGGCGGCCGTCGCGCGAGATGATGTCCACCTCGTAGACGGTCGTCCGCGCGGGGTCGCGGAGCTTTTGCGCCGTCATGCGCCGCGCGAGTTCGAGGTGTTCGGGCGCGACGACCTGCGCGATGTTGAGACCGCCGAGAATCTCCTCGCGCGTGTAGCCGGTGGTCTCGGCGCCCGCGCGGTTGATGGCGAGGTAGTTCCCTTCGAGGTCGTGCGAGTAGATGATGTCGTTGGCGTTCTCAAGGAGCGAGCGGTATCGCTCGTCGCCACGGCGCAGCTCCTCCTCGGCCTCCTTCATCGCGGTCGCGTCGCGCTGCGTGCCCCACGCGCGCAGGAGGTGCCCGTGCTCGACGGCGCCGACGAGGTTGTTGAGGAAGTGGCGGCGTCGCCCCTCGCGGTCAACCTCGACCGACTCGGCGTCCGTGAGGCGGTAGCCGGAGCGGATGAAGGCGCGCAGGTATTCGACGTTGGCGGGGTCTTCGCGGACGAGGAACTCCGTGAGGGGGCGGCCCGTTATCTCGTCGGCGCGCTCGAAGCCGTACATGCGCGCCGCCACGTCGTTGCACTCGGCGAGGTAGCAGACGCGGTAGAAGAGTTCGATCTGCTCGTCTTCGGGGAGGTCCGTGGGGACGGGCTGTCCAAGCTCGAAGCGCCAGATGCCCTCGGTGCTGTTGGCGATGAAGGCGCGGTAACGCTCCTCGCTCTCGCGCAGCGCGCGCTGTATCTCGTCGGGGGTGTGGGGTCGGGTCGGTTCGTCCTGCATCGCCCTCGGGTGACGGCCCTTGCTCTCTTTGAAGAATCAGGCGCCGCCGAAGAGGCGCTCATACTCGGCCTTCACGCGGCCGTAGCATTCGCAGGCGCGCGCCTCCATGCCGGACCGGTCGAGGATGCGAATGCTACCCCGCGTGTAGTCGATGAGCCCCTCGCTGCGAAGCTTGCCCGCGACCTCGGTCACGCCGGGGCGGCGCACGCCGAGCATGGCGGCGAGATATTCCTGCGTCAGGTTCACCTCGTCGGAGGCGACGCCGTCGCTCGACATGAGCAGCCAGCGGCACATGCGCGCCTCGACGCGGTGGAGCGCGTTGCAGGCGGCCGACTGCGAGCCGACGACGACGATCGTGTGCACGTAGCGGTTGAAGATTCTGCGCACGTCGTGGTTGCGCTCGTACACGTCGCGAACGTACTCGGTGCGGACGCGGAGGGCGTCGCCGGGTATCTGGCAGAAGGTCGGCATCGTCGTCTGCCCCGCGTTGAGGACGACGGGAATGCCCGACATGCCCTCGCGGCCGATGGTGCCCGACTCGACGGTCGCGCCGTCCTCCATCGTCGTCACCAGCGAGAGCAGGCAGGTCAGGGGGAAGTAGACCTGGTGGATGGGCTCGTCGGGGACGATGACGTGGTCTCCGTGTCGAAGCGCGACCGCCTCGGCGTGGCGGCGCAAAGTGTCCAGCTCGGCGGCGGGCAGCAGCGCCAGCAGCCTGTTTTCGGCGAGGCGGTCTTGCATGTCGGATGACCTCGGGGTCTACTGCTCACGCCTCGCGCGGAGGCGGGTTTCCAAAGGGGTTGCGGTCGTGTAGATTATTAACACATTCATTCCCGGAATTAAAAAATGTCACCGAACGAACAAGGGGTTTGCACCAATGGCGACGATTCTGCTAATTGAGGAGGACGACGACGCGCGGCCGATCATCCGTCACAACCTGCGACGCGCGGGCTACGCGGTGCTGGTGGCCGTGGACGAGCAGACGGCGCTCGACTGGCTCGGGGCCGGGCAGGCGAGCGCCGACCTCATCCTCGTCAACCTCGTCGGCAAGACGACCGACGAGGCTTTCGCGGCCGGCCGCCGCGTGCGGCGGCACACGGCGCACGACGGCTCGACGCCGGTCGTCGTCATCGCGGAGAAGTACGGGGACGGCCTCGAAGGCACGGACGTGGAGGCCGGTGACGGCGAGTGGGTGACCTACATGCAGGACTCGACGCAGCTCCACGACCTGCTCGCGCGCCTCACGAGCCACGTCGGGGGCTGACGCGACCTCCGCGCCGGGAGCGTGGGCGGCTTAACTTAGGCGGAGGCGTCGGCGACCTTCTCGGCGCTGAGGTTCTCGTGGTCGAAGACGGCGCGGCGGACGAGTTCGCCACGGCGCTCGGCGTCGCGCGCGTTTTCGAGGTAGCGCTCGGCGGCGGCCGCGTCCGATTCGCCGACGTGCTCGGCCATGTGGCGCATGAGCATCACGCTCTCGGCGATGGAGCGGATGGCGCTCCACAGAGTCTCCTCGACCGACTCGGTCAGTTGCGAGAGCAGGCTGTCGGAGGAGAAGGCGTGGCCGGTGTGGCAGCGAAAGCGCGTCCGCCCGTTCTCCTTCAGTTGGAGGAGCGAGCCGTGGCACTCGGGGCAGGTGAAGATCGAGGGCGTGCCCAGCCGCGCGATGCCCAGTTCGAGCCCGTTGTCCTCCATGGCGATCTTCACCTCGATGTCCAACTCTTCCGGCACCTCGTAACCTCCCTGCTCGGCGATGGTCTTGTCCGCGAGTCGCGCCAGCACCGCCGGCATCTCCGCCAGCGGCAGCGTGTAGTCAACCTCGACTTGACTGATCGCGCTCAGCGGCATCGAGGGCATGAACGCCTCGTCCGGGTCCTGCACGACCGCCACGCCGCCCAGGCGCTTGACCGCCCACAGCCCCGACGTGCCGTCGTCGAGCCCGCCCGTCAGGATGACGCCGACGACGCGCGGCCCGTAGGTCTGCGCGGCCGAGCGGAAGAGCGGGTCGATGGCGGGGCGGAAGCGGTTCTCCTTCGGCCCGTGCGTCAGACACATCCGGCCCGGCTCAAGCAGCAGGTGCCTGTCGGGAGGGGCGACGTAGACGTGGCCGGGGCGGAAGTGCTCGCGGTTGGTGGCGTTGGCGGCGGGCAGCGGGCCGGAGCGGTCGAGTATCTGCGCCAGCACGCCGGGCGAGTCGGGCGCCGTGTGCATGACGACGAAGACGGAGGCGGGGAAGTCTTGCGGCAGGCCGCCGACGAGCGCGCGCAACGCCTCGACGCCCCCGGCCGAAGTCCCGATCACGACGATGTCTCTCCCCGGCATCCTGAACCCCTCCCGGGCCTGACCCCGTTCCGCTGGCGTCTGTTATTTCGCCTTCAGCATACTCCCACGCACCCTATTTCACCACGGCCTCCGCGCGGAGGATAAATGAGACTTCCCCTCCCCCGCGTGTGCGGCGCCGTGCGGCCGACCGGCACGCTTCGCGCTATAATGGCCGCGTTCGTTTCGACAGAGGCCACGCCGGGGCTCGTGCAGGGCAGCCGGCCCCGTGCCCTCCGAACCAATCCTCCGTCAGTCTGAAAGGTCTTCATGGGCAACAATCCGGCCGGGAACGGACACGCGGGCGTGCCGGGGAACGTGGGCGACGGCTTCATGGTCGTCGGGCTCGGGGCCTCGGCCGGCGGCATCGGCGCCCTGAAGGTCTTCTTCGAGCACGTCCCCGAAGAGAGCGGGATGGCCTACGTCGTCATCCTCCACCTCTCGCCCGACCACGACAGCCGGCTCGCGGAGGTCTTGCGGCAGTCCACGCGGATGCCGGTCACGCAGGTGACGGGGCCGGTCAGGGTCGAGCCCGAACACGTCTACGTCATCCCGCCCAACCGCAGCCTCTTGATGGAGGACAGCGCGCTCGTCCTCTCCGACGTGACCGGCGTCGAGGAGCGGCGCGCGCCCGTGGACATCTTCTTCCGCACGCTGGCCGACTCGCAGGGCGCGCGGGCCGCCTGCGTCCTGCTCTCGGGGACGGGGGCTAACGGCTCGATGGGCCTCAAGCGCGTGAAGGAGCAGGGCGGCGTCGCGGTCGTCCAGGACCCAGAGGAGGCCGAGCACGCGGACATGCCGCGCAACGCCATCGCGACGGGGCTGGTGGACTACGTGCTCCCCGTGGCCGAGATTCCCGGGCGCCTCGCCAGTTACCGCGTCGCGCTCAGCCTCATCGAGCTGAAGGAGGCGGGGGACGGGGGAGCGGCCGCGCTCGACCTGCGCGAGGAGCAGGCGCTGGCCGCCATCCTCACGCAGCTTCGCCTGCGCACGGGTCAGGACTTCAACAACTACAAGCGCCCCACCGTCCGCCGCCGCATCGACCGCCGCATCAGCCTCACGCAGGTCGCCGACGTGGTCGAGTACGCGCACTACATCCGCGAGCACCCGGAGGAGGCGCGCGCGCTCCTCAAGGACATGCTCATCAGCGTGACCAACTTCTTCCGCGACCGGAGGGCCTTCGCCGCGCTGGAGCAGGAGTTCATCCCGAAGCTCTTCGAGGAGAAGGGGTCGGGCGGCTACGTCCGCGTCTGGTCGGCGGGGTGCGCCACGGGCGAAGAGGCGTACTCGCTGGCGATGCTTTTGACGGAGTACGCCGAGACGCTCGCCGGCCCGCCCTCGGTCCAGGTCTTCGCCACCGACATCGACGAGGAGGCCGTCCAGAAGGCGCGCGCCGGCCACTACACCCTCAACGACGCGGCCGACGTGAGCCCCGAGCGCCTGCGCCGCTTCTTCAACAAGGCGCGCGAGGGCTACACCGTCCGGCGCGAGCTGCGCGAGCTGGTGCTCTTCGCCAACCACAACCTCCTCAAGGACCCGCCCTTCTCGCACCTCGACCTCATCGCGTGCCGCAACCTGCTCATCTACCTCAACCACACGGGGCAGGAGAAGGCGATGAGCGTCTTCCACTTCGCCCTCAACCGGGGCGGCCACCTCTTCCTCGGCAGCTCCGAGTCGGCCGCCGACCACGCGCACCTCTTCGTCACCGCCGACAAGGGGGCCAACGTTTTCCAGGCGCGCGCGACCGCGCGGCGCATCGCGCCCTACATACTTCAGGCCGCGCCGCCGCGCCCCGCCGCGCCGAGCCTGCCCCTGGCGCAGGCCGAGACGCGGCATGAGTTCGACGCGCAGGCGCGGTTCTCCTACCTCGATTTGCACCAGCGGCTGCTGGAGATGTACGCGCCCCCTTCGGTGCTCGTCAACGCCGACTACGAGGTCGTCCACCTCTCGGAGTCGGCGGGCCGCTACCTCACGCTGCCCGGCGGCGAGCCGACGAACGACCTGCTCGCGGTCGTCCTGCCCGAGCTGCGGCCCGAACTCCGCAGCGCCCTCTTCCACGCCGCGCAGCACCGCGCGAACGTCGAGGCGCCCGCCGCGCCCGTCCGCGTCGGCGGCCACGAGGAGTGGGTCAGGATGCACGTGCGCCCCGTGACGGGGATGGAGGACACGGCGCGCGGGTTCTTCCTCGTCATCTTCGAGCGGCTATCCGAGGGCGGAGCGCCGTCGGCCGTCGGCGCGGCCGGGCCGCCGCCCCGCCACCTCGAAGAGGAATTGACGCAGGTCAAGGCGCAGCTCCGGATGACCATCGAGCAGTACGAGGTGCAGCACGAGGAGCTGCGCGCCTCGAACGAAGAGCTTCAGGCGATGAACGAGGAGCTGCGCTCGACGGCCGAGGAGCTGGAGACCTCCAAGGAGGAGTTGCAGTCGCTCAACGAGGAGCTTTCGACCATCAACCAGGAGTACAAGAACAAGATCGAGGAGCAGCTACAGACCAACGGCGACCTCCAGAACCTCATCGACTCGACCGACATCGCCACCGTCTTTCTCGACCGCGACCTGCGCGTGCGGCGCTTCACGCCCCGCGCCCGCGAAATCTTCAACCTCATCCCGACCGATGTGGGCCGCCCGCTCTCCGACATCACAGGTCAATTCGCCGTCGGCGAATTGACCGAGGCGGTTGAGCGGGTCCTGGCGTCCCTCGCCACGTACGAGCAGGAGGTGGTGACGCGCGACGGGCGCTGGCGCCTGATGCGCGTCTCGCCCTACCGCTCGGCCGAAGACCGCATCATCGGCGCCGTCATCACCTTCCACGACATCACCGAGCGGAAGCTGACCGACGAGGCGCTCCACAAGTCGGAGTCGGAGTTCCGCGCCATCTTCGAGCTGGCCGTCGTCGGCATCGCGCAGACCGACATCGAGTCCGGGCGGTTCCTCAACGCCAACGGCCGGCTGGCGGAGATGCTCGGCTACCAGCAGCGGGAGTTGCTCGGCCGGACGCTCGACGAGCTGACGCACCCCGAAGAGCGCGCGGCGGGCGTCACGCTCTTCGACGCGCTGCTCGGCGGCGGGGTGCCCGAGTACACGACCGAGACGCGGCTCGTCCGCAAGGACGGCGTGACGCTCTGGGCGCTCGTCACGGCCTCGCTCATCCGCGACCGGGCGGGGCGCCCGACGCACGCCGTCCTCATCGTGCAGGACATCGAGGAGCGCCGCCGGGCCGAGCGCGCGCTGCGCCGGTCGGAAGAGCGCATGCGGACGCTGGTGGACAGCGTCGAGGACTTCGCCATCTTCTCGCAGGACGGGCGCGGCCACGTCGAGACCTGGAACCCCGGCGCCGAGCGCATCTTCGGCTTCACGGCGGACGAGATCATCGGCCGCCACGCCTCCATCCTCTTCACGCCCGAGGACCGCGCGCGGGGCGTCCCCGTGGAGGAGATGCGCACGGCGCGCGCGGAGGGGCGCGCGGCCGACGAGCGTTGGCACGTCCGCAAGGACGGCTCGCGCTTCTACGCCTCGGGCGTGCTCGCGCCGCTCGACGACTCGGAAGAGTCTGGCTTCGTCAAGGTGGCGCGCGACCTGACCGAGCGCGAGCGCGCCGACCAGGAGTTGCGCCGCGCGCACGAGGAGCTGGAGCGCCGCGTCGCCGAGCGCACGGACGAGCTGCGCCGCACCGTCGAGACGATGCTCAACGAGGTGAAGGAGCGGCGCGCGGCCGAGGAGCAGGCGCGCGGTCTCGTCGGCCAGCTCGTCACCGCGCAGGAGGACGAGCGCCGCCGTATCTCGCGCGACCTGCACGACCAGTTGGGGCAGCAGTTGACCGCGCTGCGGCTGAAGCTGGCGGCGATGAGGGAGGAGTGCGACCAGGACGAGACGGCGCGCGCGCGCATCGAGGAGGTGCAGGCGCTCGCCGAGCGCATCGACTCCGAGGTGGACTTCCTCGTCTGGGAGTTGCGGCCGACGGCGCTCGACGACCTCGGCCTGACCGCCGCGCTCACCAACTTCGTCCGGGAGTGGTCGAGCCACTACCACATCCCGGCCGAGGCCCACGTCACGGGGTTCGGCTCCGGGACGCTGCGGCTCCCGCCCGAGGTCGAGACCTGCCTCTACCGCATCGCGCAGGAGGCGCTCAACAACGTCTACAAGCACGCGCAGGCCGCGCGCGTCTCGGTCGTCCTTGAGCGCAGGGACGGCAACGCCGTGCTCGTCGTCGAGGACGACGGCGTCGGCTTCGACGCCGCCGACGCGGCGACCTGGCGGGGCGACCGTGGGATCGGGCTCGTCGGGATGCGCGAGCGCGTGGCGCCGCTCGGCGGCTCGGTCGAGTTCGAGAGCGAGCCGGGCAAGGGCACGACCATCTTCGCGCGCGTCCCGGCGCAGCCGAAGCAGGAAAGGGGTGGCGGCGTTGAGTAAGATTCGCGTCCTGCTGGCCGAAGACCACCGGACGGTGCGCGAGGGCGTGCGGCTCCTGCTCGACGCGCAGCCCGACCTGGAGGTCGTCGGCGAGGTCGGCGACGGCCGCGCGGCGCTGCGGCTCGCGCGCGAGCTGGCGCCCGACGTGGTCCTGATGGACGTGTCGATGCCCGAGCTGAACGGGCTGCGCGCGACCGAGAAGATGGGCGAGGAGTTGCCGGGCGTGCGCGTCGTCGCGCTGACGCGCCACACCGACCGTGGCTACATGCAGCAACTCTTACAGGCGGGCGCGGCCGGCTACGTGCTCAAGCAGAGCGACCCGGCCGTGCTCTTGCAGGCGGTGCGCGCGGTGGCGGCGGGCGGCAACTACCTCGACCCGTCCATCGCGGGCAAGGCGCTCTCCGGCTACTTCGGCCGCAGGTCCGGCGAAGGCGAGCACGGCGCGGCGACCGTCAGCGACCGCGAGTCGGAGGTGCTGCGCCTCATCGCCCTCGGCTACAGCAACAAGGAGATCGCCGCCCGCATGAACATCAGCGTCAAGACGGTCGAGGCGCACAAGGCCAACGCCATGCGCAAACTCGACATGACCAGCCGCATCGACATCGTCCGCTACGCCGTCCTCCAGGGCTGGCTCAGCGAGGAAGACTGACCCCGCCCCGGGAGCGCGGGCATCCCTGCCCGCCAAAGCGTGCAAGAGCACGCTTAACCGTGATGCTTTATCCCTCAACGTTGAGGCTTTAAGTCTCCCTCTATTCGCGCTGACGCGCTCATGGCGGGCAGGGATGCCCGCGCTCCCGGCGTTTACGTGCGCTGCTGTAGGGCCAGTCTTCGGGGAGGAGGCAGAGGCCGGCTTTGACCGGGTTGGCTTCGATGTATTTGACCGTCTGCGCGTAGTGTTTGTCGTCGCGGACGTAGCGGTCGAAGTATTCCTCCTGCCAGAACTTGCCCTGCCGGCGCAGGAGTTTATTCGCCTCGCGCGCCGTATAAGATTTGAGCGAGTGCATGATGGATGAGAGCGTGTAACCGGACAGCGGCGTGAGCAGAAGGTGCACGTGGTTCGGCATGACGACCCATGCCGCGAGCCTGTACCGCCGCCCGTCGAAATGCAGCAACGCGTCCTCGACGAGGGACGCGACCTGCGCGTCGCGCAGGTGCGCTCGGCCGTGGCCGGCATCGAGATAAGCCTCGACCCGACGCCGCAATTCCGCCTCTCCGCCCGCGCCCTCCAATTCAAGTCTCCACCGCTCGAAGACCTCCTGCGGCAAAGAGTCTTTCAGACGGAAGGTAATAAACTGCGGCCGCTCGCCCCCCTCGAAATGCGGCAGGTAGTCCCGGCTGTGCCACATCGCCTCATCATACATTAACCGCGCCGCGCTCCCGGCGTGAGGTCGCGACCGAACGCAGGCCGCTGTAAACGCGTCACGACGCATATTTGCCTGAAAACTTAGGGTTTTTCCCTATCGGCCCTTTCCATCTTCCCAATGGTCGCGGGCGCAGTCGTGTGCGAGACTCTCCGGCGTCCAAAGGGAGTTCTGGCGTTCTGTCTTTGCCTGACCGTGGGCCGGGCGCCTGAAACTTTTCGCGGAGGGGCGCGCATCGGCGGCTGCTTTCACGACCGCCAAACGTAGAGCGCGCCCCCCGCGAATCCGCAAGGGGCGTGTGCCCCGCGCCGAAAAAGGCGGACTCCCTCGACGCGCCGGGCGAATCGTGGCTCGGCCTTAACCGACTCAAACTCAACTCAGCGTAGACATGGCAGCCCTACTGGTTTCAGAGGCGCACGCCCTCGGCCGCGCGCGCGGGGCGAAGGTGCTCGTGGCCGAAGACCACGAGGATACGCGCTCCCTGCTGCGCGCCATCCTTGAGCGGCGCGGGCTCTCGGTCGTCGAGGCCGGCGACGGCATGCAGGCCGTCACCGTGGCCGTGCGCGAGCGCCCCGACCTGATCCTGATGGACGGCGGGCTGCCGCTGCTCGACGGCGTCGCGGCCACGCGGCGGCTGCGCGGCCTGGCCGCGCTCTCGAAGGTGCCCATCGTCTTCCTCTCCGGCCACGCGGGGCCGCAGTCCCAGGCGGCGGCGCTCGAAGCGGGCTGCGACGAGTACCTCGTCAAGCCGTTCGACATCGCGCGGCTCGACGCGATCCTGAGACGACACCTACGCGGCCGCCTGGCGCTTTAACAAGTGGGGATTCCGGAGCGAAACATGACAACGGAGACGCGGATGGGAGTCGGGATACGGGATGCGGCGTCGGGCGTGCGCGAGGGCCGCGCCGCCGTGCGGAAGCTGTACGGACTGGTCGAGCTTGACTCTTCGGGGACGGTGCTCTACGCGCGCTTCGAGGGCGACGCCGCGCCGCCGCTCGGCGTCACGCCCGACTACACGGGGCTCAACTTCTACGCGGAGGTCGCCCCCTTCAGGAACGTCGTCGAGTTCAGGAACCAGCTCGACCGTTTCAGCCGTGGGTCGCAGCCGGCCTACAGCATGGACTTCACCTGCGACTGCGAGGACGGCCCCGTCCCCGTCCGTGTGCTGCTCGCGCGTATCCGCGAGTGCTCCCGGACGGACGCGACCGGGTCTGTCCTCGTCCACATCCGGAGGGCGCCGTAACCCTCCGCCCGGCTCTCCCCTGGAGCCACACACGACCCTCACGTCGCGGGCCGCGACCCTGGAGAAAGTTATGGAGAACGAATTCAGCAAAACAACCGGCTACACTCGCAACCAGCCGCGCGACGCGCGCGCCAATCTCCCGGCCCCGGCCGAGGACGGCCAGCGCGCGCCCTCCCCGCCGACGGGGCTCGACCCGCGCCACGCGGAGGGCGACTCTTTGAACCTGCTGCTCACCAACAGGCTCCTGAGCGCCCTGCCGGCCGAGGACTTCGCGCGCCTCTTCCCTCACCTCGAACCGGTCTCGCTCGCGGCCGGCGAGGTGCTCTACAAGCTCGACGAGGAGATGCGCTACGCCTACTTTCCAGAGACGATGGTCGTCTCGCATCTCTACATCCTCTCCGAGGGCGGGATGACCGAGGCCGACATGATCGGGCGCGAAGGAATGACCGGGCTGTCGGCCGTCTTCAACGTGCCGCCGCCGTCATACATGACGGAGGTGGCGCTCGGCGGGAGCGCCCTGCGCGCGCGCGTGGACGTGCTGCGACAGGAGTTCGCGCGCGGCGGCGCCCTCCAGCAGGTGCTCGTCAGGTACGCGGCCGCGCGCATCGCGCTGCTCTCGCGCCGCGCCGTCTGCAACGGCAACCACCGCGTCGAGGAACGGCTCTGCACCTGGCTCCTGATGATGCACGACCGCGCGGGCGACCACCCGCTGACGCTGACCCACGAGCGCATCTCGCGCCACCTCGGCACGCGCCGCGCGGGCGTGACGAGCGCGGCCACGATGCTCCGCGACCGTGGCGTCATCGACTACACACGCGGCCAGATTCGCATCACCGACCGCGAGGCGCTTGAAACCGCCGCCTGCGAGTGCTACCCCGCCGTCAGGGAGAGCGCCAACATCGCGCGTTAGCGTCGGAACAATCAACCACGACAGAGAGGCACAGCCCGGAGCATGCGGCTCTGGGCTGTGCCTCTCTGTGTCCGTGGTTATTTTTTACGCGGCGTCGATGGGCGGCGCGGCCGGCGTCTGGAGGGAGACGCGGTCGTAGAGGCGAAGCAGGAAGTGCTGGCCGGCGGCCGAGGGCGTGTCGATGCGCAGGCCGTAGAGGCCGTTGCGCTTGATGTGAACGAGCTTCGCCGTCAGGGGGATGATGCCCTCCTCCGCGATGAGCGAGACCCACAGTAAATCGCCCGTCGCCGCGACGGGGTCGCCCGGCAGGTTCCGGAGCGCCATGCCCAAACAACTGAAGTCCGCGACCTCGGCCGTGCCGAGCATCTCGTGGCGCGTCAGGTTGTCCACGGCCGCGACCAGTTTCTGCGGCCCGATCACGCGCGGGAGCCCGCGCCGCTCGACCGGGTCGAGCCCCCTCTCACCGAAAAAGTCTTCCATAAAATCCCCCGGATTCCCGGCCTTCCGCGAATGACACCCTAATAAAGAGCTAATGGGCGCCGGATTCCGCGCCGCGCGCCTCACTCGCCGAGCGCCGCGTACTTGAAGAGGCGGAAGCGGTAGCGTTGGCGCTCGCGGATGCCGGCGGCGATGGCGCCGTGCAGAGACTCGTCCCACTTCGCGTACTCGTCGATGAAGCGGTCGGCCGCCGCCTTGTCGCCCTCGTGCTGCACGCGGAGCACGCGCTCCAGCAGGTCGCGCACCACGTCGCGGTACTTGTCATAGTTGATGCGCAGCCGCTTCGCGTCGCGGTCGAACGTGAGCAGCCCGTGTTCGAGGAAGTAGTTCCACTGCATGAGCTGCATCGTCTGGTACGGCTGGTCGCGGCGCGGCTTGACGTTCTGGATGACGCGCAGCACGCCCGAGGCGTAGACCGCGCGGAGTTCCGCATCCGTCTTGTAGTAGCCCTGTTTGCGCAGGGCTTCGGCGCTGTAGAGCGAGACGAGATCGGCCTTCATCTCTTCGAGCAGGTCCGCGTCGTCCTGCAAGGCCGCGTCGAGGTCGCGGCCGTCCTTCGTCGCGTCCACGCCGAGGTAGTGGCCGACCTCGTGCCAGAGCGTGCGGTAGAAGTTGCCGTCCGAGGTCAGCTCCGCCTTGTGGCGCGGGTCCACGGACGCCTCCCAGATGACGGAGCCGCCGGTGTTGAAGAGTTCGGGCGAGCGCATGATGTTGGCGCGCAGCATGATGGTGCGGCCGTAGCGGCGGCCGAGGTACGCGTCGTTCGGGAGGATGGTGGCCGTGTTGCCGCCGCGCGACTGCCCGAAGTCGGCGACCACGTCGTAGGCGCCGACCGAAATCTCCTCGCGCACCCGCCTGACGAACTTGTAGGGCAGCGCCTCCTGTAGCGCCTGCAACCCCTTCATCGCCGCGCGCACGCGCTCCGTCTCCTCGCGCCGGTTGCTCAGGACGTTGAATGAATAGAAGGTCTTCACGCCGTAGAGCGAGTCGTCGTAGGTCTCGTACGAGCCGATCTGCGCGTTGAGGTTCTTGAAGCGCGCCGTCACCCACGCCGCGTCGCCCGACTCGTAGTCGTCCGACAGCAGATCGCGCGCGCGGTTGCGCAGGTAGCCCGCGAACTCCCAGTCATCTTTTTCAACCGCGTCGGCCGCCTCGTTCAAGAGCGCGTGCGAGCGCACCATCTCGTCGGCCCACGCGACCGAGTACGGCACGGCGTAGAGACCTTTCGCGTCGGGCCGCGTCGCCGCAAGCTCTTTGCGCA
The DNA here is from genome assembly GCA_036379655.1 of Pyrinomonadaceae bacterium. Taxonomy (GTDB): domain Bacteria; phylum Acidobacteriota; class Blastocatellia; order Pyrinomonadales; family Pyrinomonadaceae; genus QHXN01. Next base: position 45,261 of record DASVGG010000048.1, on the reverse strand, counting down.
ACCCCGGGTGCAGTGTGTCGAGCACGGGGTACTGCGCGAGCTTGCCTAAATCACGTCGTAGGTTAACAGCGGTCGCGCGGCGGACGGCCGTGCGCGAGCCGAGGATGGATTCTCTCTTGTCGGGGTGCGCGGCGAGGAAGGCTTCGACCTCCTCCTTCGTGGCGCCGCCGTACATGGCCGCGCCCGGCGCCGTCAGCTCGACGGGCGCGATGGGCTCGCGCTTGTTGTCGAGCGTCGTCGCAATCGGCCCGTTGGAGAGCCTGTAGATGCTGAGCAGGTTGCGCGTGGACTCCGGCGAGCCGAGCCGCTTGTCGAGCGCGACGAGCGCGTCGTGCGACTCGTCGGCGCGTTCGTGGCGCTGCTCCTCATAGACGGTCTGAAAAATCTTGCCGACTTCGAGCAGCTTCGCCAACGCGCGCCGCTCGCCCTCGGTCAGGTGCGAAGTGTCGGGCGCGAGCCGTACCTCGCCGGTCTTCTCAAGCAGCGCGCGGCTCTTCTCCACGGGCCAGTACCCCGAGGGCAGACCGTTCGACGCGGGCCTGCGCCCCGAACTCTGCGCGAGCAGGTTCGACGCGGCGAGCCCCGCAAGGGCGAGCGTAAAAAGGATTCTCAAGCTTCACCTCCGCAGACGCTTTAAGGGATTGCTCACACTTTAGCAGACAAACAACGCGGACGCAGCCGGCCGACCTCGTCGTCGAGCGCGGAGTTTATTCACATGGATGGACGGCGATTCACGGGATTAAAATTTGAGATTGCTTTACCCTGCCTCCGAAACCTTTTCGCGCCCGCTCGGGTATAATCAATCCGCAACTTCCACGCCGAAGCCTTGAACAACTGAATCGCGCCCCCGGCGTCTAACACCTCCCGTCGAAGGAGTCATTAAAGAATGTACAGGTCTCTCTTACTCGTAATCTTACTGCTGCTCTGCGCGTCCGCGCCGGCCGCCGCACAGGCCCGCCGCGCCGACGACCTCGCGCGGCTGCTGCGCTACCCGGACATCCACGGCGACACTATAGCCTTCGTCTACGCGGGCGACATCTGGATGGTGCCGGCCGTGGGCGGCACGGCCCGCCGGCTCACCTCGCACCCCGGGCTTGAACTCTTCCCGAAGTTCTCGCCCGACGGCCGCTGGCTCGCCTTCTCCGGCCAGTACAACGGCACGCGCCAGGTCTTCGTCATCTCCGTGGATGGCGGCGAGCCGCGCCAGCTCACCTTCTATAACGACGTGGCCGCGATTCCGCCGCGCGGCGGCTACGACAACCGCGTGCTCGGCTGGACGCCCGACGGAAAGAATGTTGTCTTCCGCGCCAACCGCGTCCCGATGAGCGACCGTCTGGGGCGCCCCTACCTCGTGCCTGTTGACGGCGGGCTTGAGCAGCCGATGCCCATCACGGAGGCGGGCGGCGTCAGCTACTCGCCCGACGGCGCGCGCGTCGCGTTCACGCCCCTCTCGAACGAGTTCCGAGGGTGGAAGCGTTATCGCGGCGGACAGTCGCCCGACGTGTGGATTTACGATTTGAAGAGCAACACCAGCGAGCAGGTCACGACGGGCCGCGAACAGGACATGCTGCCCGTCTGGCTCGGCGACACCATCTTCTACGTCTCCGACCGCGACTGGACGATGAACGTCTACGCCTACGACATGCGTTCGAAGAAGACGCGCAAGGTGACGAACCACAACGACTACGACGCGGCGTGGCCGTCGGGCTCGGGCGACCAGCTCGTCTACGAGCAGGGCGGCTACGTCTACCGTCTCGACGCGAAGTCGGGCAAGTCGGAGCGCGTCCCCATCAAGGTCTTCGGCGACTTCCCCGACACCGTCCCCTACTTCGTCAACGTCAGGAACAACATCGAGACCTTCTCCGTCTCGCCGAGCGGCGCGCGCGCGTTGTTCGGCGCGCGCGGCGACATCTTCACCGCGCCCGCGAAGGAGGGCGAGGTGCGCAACCTCACGGACTCGCAGGGCGTGCGCGAGCTTGCGCCCGCGTGGTCGCCCGACGGCCGCTGGGTCGCGTACCTCTCCGACCGCACGGGCGAGTACGAGTATTATGTGCGACCTTCGGACGGGACGGGTCAGGAGCGGCGCGTCTCGACGGACGGCGACGTGTGGCGTTACCCGGCCGTCTGGTCGCCCGACAGCCGCATGCTCGCCTACGGCGACAAGAAGCAGCGCCTCCGCGTCGTCGATGTCGCCACGGGCAAGACGACCGACGTTGACCGAGGCACGCGCAACGACATCACCAGTTATAACTGGGCGCCCGACAGTCGTTGGATCGCCTACGCGAAGCTCGGCCAGAATCAGTTCTCCGAGATTTGGGTCTACTCGGTCGCGTCGAACAAGACGCAGCGTCTGTCGGGAGGGATGACGAGCGACACCGAGCCGGTCTTCGACCCGAAGGGCCGTTATCTTTACTTCCTCTCGAACCGCGACTTCAACCTCACCTTCAGCGCGTTTGAGTTCAACTACCTGTACACCAACCCGACGCGCGTCTACGTCGGACTGCTCGCGGCCGACGGCCCCGCGCTCTTCCTCCCCACGAGCGACGAGGAGCGCGCCAAGACGAGCGAACGCCCGCTCACGCAGCCGCCCAACCCCGCGCAACAGCCGCCCGCGCAGGGCGGTAAGCCGCAGGGTGGGCAGGCGCAACAACCGACGACCACGCCTTCGCCCGAAGCGACCGGAGCACAACCGGCCGCGCCTCCAACCGCGCAGACGGCGGGCAGGTCTGAAGAACCGAAGTCGCCACCGCCCACGGGCGTCAACGTCAAGATCGACTTCGAAGGTTTCGAGAACCGCGTCCGCGCCATCCCCGGCCCGAACAGCAACTACCGCCACCTCTCCGCGACCAACGAGGGCGTGCTCTACCTCTCCGGCCCCGGCCGCCTCCTGCTCTACAACATCGACGCCAAGGCCGAGCAGCCCATCATCGAAGGGATACAGGAGTACGACCTCGCCGCTGGTTTAAAGCACGTCGTCTTCCAGGTGCGCGACGCTTACGGCATCGCGCCGCTCGCGCCCGGGCAGAAGCCCGACGCCGGCCTGCTCAAGCTCGAAGGCTTGACGATGAAGCTCGACCCCAAGGCCGAGTGGGCCGAGATGTACACGGACGCCTGGCGCACGATGCGCGACTGGTTCTACGACCCCAACCTGCACGGCACCGACTGGAAGGCGCTCCGCGACAAGTACGGCGCGCTCATCCCTTACGTCGCCAACCGCGAGGACTTCACCAACATCCTGACGGAGTTGGGCAGCGAGTTGATGGCGGGCCACGTCTACGCCGAGCGCGGCGACGACCCGCCGAAGGTCACGCGCGCCGACGGCGGCCTGCTCGGCGCCGAGATTGTGCCTGACGCTTCGGGCTACGTCCGCATCAACAGAATCTTCCCCGGCGAGAACTGGCAGGAGTCGTTCCGCTCGCCGCTGACCGAGCCGGGCGTGCGCGCCAGGGTCGGCGACCTCATCCTCGCCGTTGACGGCCGCACGACGCGCGGCGTGAAGAACTTCTACGAGATGTTGGAGGGCAAGGCTTCACGCGTCGTCACGCTCACGCTTAACGACCGGCCCGACACGGCGGGCTCGCGCGAGGAGCGCGTCCGTCCCGTGAGGAGCGAGTCAAACCTGCGCTACCTCGACTGGATTCAGTCGCGCCGCGCGCTCGTCGATAAGCTCTCGGGCGGGCGCATCGGCTACATCCACGCGCCCAACACGGCGGTCGAGGGGAACCGCGAACTGTTCAAGGGCTTCTACCCGCAGGCCAACAAGGACGCGCTCGTCATCGACGACCGCTACAACGGCGGCGGCTTCATCCCCGACCGCATGATCGAGTTGCTCGAACGTCGCCCGCTCAACTACTGGGTGCGGCGCGGCATCGACGTGACGAGCACGCCCGCCTTCGCGCACACGGGGCCGAAGGCGATGCTGATTAACGGCTACGCCGGGTCGGGCGGCGACGCGCTGCCCTTCTACTTCCGCGAGCGCAACCTCGGCCGCATCTTCGGCACGACGACGTGGGGCGGCCTCATCGGGCTCTCCGGCAACCCGCAGCTCGCCGACGGCAGCAGCCTCTCGACGCCCTCCTTCCGCTTCCTCACCCTCGACGGCAAATGGGACGTTGAGGCCGTGGGCGTTAACCCCGACGTTGAGGTTGTGGACCGTCCGGAGCTGCTCGCGCGCGGCGAAGACCCGACGCTCGAAGCCGCCGTCAAGTGGCTCCTCGAAGAGCTGAACCGCAACCCGCCCAAGCGGCCCAACGCCCCCGCGCCGCCCGTGTTACGGAACGCTGAACGCTGAACGCTGAACGCTGAACTGAAAGGCGGAGGCCGGGCTCCCACACGGGACGCCCGGCCTCTTCTTCTTAGTTCATCGTTCAGCGTTCCTACTTCATCGTTCCTATCTTGATCCTTTTCCTCTCACGTTCGCGCGTTAGTTGGTTGAGGGCCGCACGGTTCTCGACGGAATCCAAGAGGGGAAGGGCTTCATCAATGACCAACTTAATACGTGCCGGGCGCGTCGCGCTCATGCTGCTCTGCGTCGCGACCGCAGCCGCCGATGCGCGCGCCGACGTGAAGATCAAGTCGCGCCAGACCATGCAGGGACAGTCTTACGACAACGCGACCTACATCAAGGGCAAGCGCCAGCGCACCGAGTCGATGGGCGGCCAGTCCGTCGTCATCCAGCAGTGCGACCTGCGCCGCGACCTACAGCTCATGCCCGCGATGAAGGCTTACACCGTCAACCCCTACGACACCGCCGCCGCCGCCGCAAGCGCCCCCGCCTCGGGCACGCGCCAGACCGTCGAGCGGACGCAGGGCGGCCTCGTCACCTCGACCGTCACGACGAAGGACACGGGCGAGCGCAAGCAGATGTTCGGCTACACCGCGCGCCACCTCGTCATCACCGTCGAGACCAAGTCTTCGCCCGACTCATGCAACCCCGTCGATTCGAAGATGGTGACCGACGGCTGGTACATCGACGCCGCCTTCCAACTCGACTGCGACGCCGAGCGCGCCGCTCGTTACTACAACCCGCAACAGGCGGGCGGCTGCCGCGACCGCTACGAGATGAAGACCGTCGGCACCGCCAGGCGCGGCTTCCCCCTCTGGGAGAAGATGACGATGTTCGACAAGGACGGCCGCGAGAGCTTCTCGATGGTCAACGAGGTCGTCGAACTCTCGCAGGCCACGCTCGACGCTTCCCTCTTCGAGCCCCCGGCCGACTTCCGCGAGGTCAAGGACTTCTCCGCCGCCGCCATGATGTCCGCCGCGCGTTCGCAGGGAAATGCCGGCGACGACTCGGCGCGGCCTTCAAGCTCCGGTCAGGCTCAACAGACCGCGACCGAGGTCGGCGCCAAGCAGCCGGGCGTCATTCGCCTCGGTTTGGCGGGCGTGCAGACCGGCACGGTGGGCGACAACCTGAGCGCCGCCCGACTGGCCGCGGCCGTGCGTGACGCGCTCGCCAACGGTCTGCGAGGCGCGACGGTGGAGGTCGTCATGCTTGAGTCCTCGGCGGAGGCCGAGGCGCGGCGGAAGGGATGTGACTTCGTCGTCTACGCCAACGTCACGCACAAGAAGGGCGGCGGCGGCTTCGGCGGGATGTTCGGGAAGGTCGCGACAGTAGCGACCGGCATCGGAAGCGTCGGTGACACATCCGGCGGAGGCGGCTCCGCCACGGCCAACGTCAAACAGAAGGACGAGCTGACGCTCGACATCAAGCTTCAGGCACCGGGCAACGCCGCGCCGGCCGCGACGCAGCAGTTCAAGTCGAAAGCCAAGTCGGCCGGCGAGGACATCATCACGCCCGCCGTCGAGCAGGCCGCGCGGATGATCAATGAAACGGTGAAGTAGGAACGCTGAACGATGAATTAAGAACAAGAGGCCGGGCGTCCCGCGAGGGAACCCGGCCTCGGTCTTTCAGTTCAGCGTTCAGCGTTCATCCTTCAAGGTCAGGTGCTTCGTCGTGCCTTCGGTGACGCTGAAGCCGGTGGGGATGAACTCGGAGGTGTCGGCGGACTTGAGGGCGGGCTGTTGTTCCGCGCCCTTCGGCAGCTCTTCGGGCGCGCGGCCGAGCGCGCGCTTTTGCAGTTCGACGGTCTTCTTGCTGATGAAGAGGCCGTTGAAAATCAGCGCGAGGCCGACCATCAAGGGAATGACGCCGGCCACCCAGACGCTGCGGATGATCTCGGCGTCGCCCGGCGGGTTCTGGCCGCTGCGGTAGATAGCCATGCCGATGACCCACAGGAAGAGCATGACGCCGACGCCGACGAACGACGTGATGACGCCGGCCTTGATCTCGTTGTAGCGTTTAATCTCGGGGGTCACGCCGCGCTGGCGTTCAAGATCGGCGTTCCGCCGCTTGCGCTCGGCCTCGGACATGAACATCTCGGCGACCCACGTCTTAGTCCAGTCGAACTTCTCGTCCGCCTCGCGCGTGCCGACCACCTGCCGCACCGCGAACAGGTTCGCCCCGCACAGGTTGCAGAACTTCAACTCGTCGCTCTGTTTGTTCCCGCACTGTGGACAGAACATTCCGGTACTCCTTCTTCAGATTAAGCGACGGCGCAGGAGGTCGAGCGCGAACTGCGAGGCGCGCGTGCGTATGAGATAACGGTCGCCGGGCAGCATCAGACGCTTGTGCTCCGTGTGCGCGTCGTCGGCGAGCGCGACGTAGACCAGCCCGACCGGCTTCTCCTCGCTCCCCCCGCCCGGCCCCGCGATGCCGGTGACGGAGAGGCCGAAGTCCGTCCCGGCGCGTTGCTTCACGCCGACGGCCATCGCCTCGGCCACCTCCGCGCTGACGGCGCCGTGTTGTTCGATTAACTCGGCGGTCACGCCGAGCAGCCGCGTCTTCGCCTCGTTCGAGTAGGTGACGACGCCCTCCATGAAGTAGTTCGAGGAGCCGGGCACCTCCGTCAGCCTGTGCGCGACGAGTCCGCCCGTGCAACTCTCGGCCGTGGCGAGCGTGAAGCCGCCGACGGCGAGACGGAGGCCCACGACCTCCTCCATGTTCTCGCCACGGAAGGCGAAGACGGAATCGGTTAGACGCTCCTCTATCTGCCCCGCGAGTCCGTCGAGCAGCAGCTCCGCCTCGGCCTCGGTCTTCGCCTGCGCCGTCAGGTGAATCTCAATCTCGGTGCTGTTGAAGAGGATGGTCGTCTGCGGGTTCTTGTACTGCGTGTAGACGGGCGCGATGCGCTCGTCCACGGCCGACTCGCCGAGGCCCGCGACGCGCAGCACGCGCCGGACGACGCGCACGCCGCCCGAGCGCTCGGCGAGCCTCGGCAGGACGAGCCCGTCGAACATCGGCTTCAACTCGCGCGGCGGGCCTGGCAGAAGGACGACGACGCGGCCGTCGTGTTCGAGGTACATGCCCGGCGCCGAGCCGTTCGGGTTCGGGAGGACTTCGGCGCCCTCCATGACCATCGCCTGCCGCGCGTTAATCTCGGGCATCTTGCGACCCCAATGCAGGAACTTCGCCTTGATGTCGTCGAGCACCTTCTCGTCGAGCATCAGACGGCGACCGAGCGCGCGCGCGGCTATCTTGCGCGTGATGTCGTCTTCGGTGGGGCCGAGGCCACCCGTCAAGACAACAATCCCCGAACGCTTCAGCGCGTCGCGGATGGTCTCTTCGAGGCGCGCGTCGTCGTCGCCGACGATGGTCTTGAGCTTGACCTCGACGCCGACCGTGTTGAGACGTTCGGTCAGCCAGAGGCTGTTGGTGTCTGTGCGAAACGGCGTCAGCAGCTCGGAGCCGACGGCGATGATCTCTGCTGTGAGCATGTCTGGCGAATGATAAACGATGAAGGGGGACTCAGGTTAGTTTAAGACCGAACTCGTTCTTACCTTCGGCGGCCGGGCTCAGCCAATCGGGCTCGTGTCGGAGTGCTCGCGGCGCACGGGAACCTTCTCGCGCTCGCGCGGGACGGAGCCCAACAGCTCGGTCGTCCCTTCCGTCACGGAGAAATGCGCGGGCGGGAGGGCCGCGTCGCGCGCGTGTGGGAGTTGCGTCGTCACGGCGGGCACGGCGGGAAGCGGCTTCGCGTCCGGCTCCCGGTTGAGCCCGCGATGTATGCGCACCATGCCGTAGAGCGCCATCCACCAACCGATAATCTGGCCGATGACGAGGATGCCCCAGCCGAGGTTGACCACCTTTGGCTTGACCGACAACAGTATCAACGCCAGCGCGCCCGCGAGGCTCAGCAACGCGATGACGACGCCACACACGACCTCCTGCAAGCCCGCGCGCGAGGCGGCCGTCAGCCGCAGCACTTCAAGCTCAGCGGGCACCCCCGCCTCGTTCGGCGCGCCGCACAGTCGGCAGAAGCGCCCGCCCTCGCCGTTCTCGGTCCCGCACGAGCGGCACGCGGCCGTCGCGCCGGGCGCCTCGGCCAGCGCGATGATTGCCTCCACCTCCCTTTCGAGCGTGCGGCGGTCGCCTTTCGTCATCAGGCCGGCGTGAACGACCGTAAAGTCGAAGACGGCCGTGGTGGCGGTCTCGCTGCTCGGGCGGAGCAGGACGGCGAGGCGCCGCTGGTGATCGGTGAAGTCCGCCCTGAGACAGTCCTTCAACTTCTCCCGCCGCGCCTGCAAAGGGTTCTCGCTGAGGACAGTGTAGCCGAGCGCCTCCAGCCCGCCCGCGAGGCGGCGGCGCACAGACTCTATGTCACCCGCGAGCACGCGTTTGACCGAATGCTCGCCGACATAGGCCCCGCCCGAAGCGTCCATTGCCGGGATGAACTCTGACATCCTGCCAACACCTCCCGCGGCCTGTTCCCAAGGCAGTTCTTACGACCGGGGCTCACCGGATGTTTCCGCCGCCCGCCTCAGTCGCGCGCGCCGAACGCCTGCACCTCGCGCACCCACATCACGAAAGGGCGGTTCTGCGGGCCGGCCTGCGCGGGTTGAAAGAGCCGCACGCGCTCGGCGACGAAGGGGTCGAACTCGAAGGCCGCGCGGTCGAAGTTGCCGCCCGGCTCAAGCTTCGAGACGGTGCGCCACCCGTCGCCGTCCGCCACCTGCAACTCGACTTTGCGCGAGGGCATGTAACGGTCCTTGTCGAAGCCCCAGTAGACGTAGACGGCCGTCACGCGCTCGGGTTTTTTAAATTCAAGCTCGATCCAGTGCGGCTCGGGGCTCTCGGCCGAGACCCAGTTGCCCTGGTTGTACCGCTTGGCCGCGATCTCGCGCACGTCGGTCACGCCGTCGTTGAGCGGCCGCGTGTTGTAACCGTCGAAGGACGAATCGACCTTCACGGCCGACGCGAGCGTGGCGACGCCCGTGGTCGGAGTCTGCGGCGTCGCCGTCGGCGCGGGCGTCGGCGTCGGGCGCTCGGCCTGCTCCTTCTGCCCCGTGAGGTCGAAGCTTGAGACAAGATAGACGAGCGACGCGAGCAGCAGGAAGAGCGCGACCGAGACGCCCGCGAGCCTCAAGCCCTGACCGCCGCGTTGGCGCGTCGTCGCCTCCTGCCGCGCCAGCGCGGCCGTCGCGGGCGACGCCGTCAGGTCGTGCCCGCAGGAATTGCAGACCGCGTCACTCTCATCAACCTCCGCGCCGCACACGCGGCAGACCTCCGCCTCGCCCGTGCCGTCGGCCGAGAGCGGCTGCGTGTGATACGGGTCGCCCGACAACTCGTCCGTTGCCTCGCCGAGCACGCCCGTCGTCCCCTTCGCCGTCGAAAACTGGGACGTGCCCACGCCCTCTGTCGTTAGCTGAGACGTGTCGCGCCCTCGGGCCTTACGCACGGCGCGCAGGAAGTCTGCGGCCGTGTTGTAGCGTCGCTCCGGCTTCTTCTCAAGCGCGCGCAGCACGACCTTCTCAACCGCCGCCGGGACTTCCGGTCTGAGCGCGGTCGGCGGGCGCGGCGGCTGCTCGCGGTGCGCGCGCAGAATCTCCGTGCGCGGCCAGCCGTCCTTCGCGCCCGCGCGTCCACCGAAGGGCGGCTCGCCCGTCAGCATCTCGTAGAGGATGACCCCGAGGCTGTAGATGTCCGACCGCTGGTCGAGGTGCTCGCCGGCGGCCTGCTCGGGCGAGACGTAGCGCGGCGAGCCGTACGCGATCTTCGACGTGTCGGTCGCGGACGCGCCGACGAGTTTGACGATGCCGAAGTCCGTGACCTTGATGCGGTCGCCGTCGGTCACCATGATGTTCGGCGGCTTGAGGTCGCGGTGGACGATGCCCTGGTGCGTCGTGCCCGACTCGTCGCGGTAGACGAAGGTGTGCGCGTAGGAGACCGCGTCGAGAATCTGCTCGAAGAGGTCGAGCGCGCGCTCTATCTCAAGTCCGCCCGGTCGCTCGGCGATGACCTGCGCGAGCGAGCGCCCATCGACGAACTCCATGACGATGAAGTAGGTCTGCTCTGAAACGATGTAGTCGTAAATCTTGACGACGCCCGGGTGGTCGAGCTGCGCCTGCACGTAAGCTTCGCGCTCGAAGCGGTGGCGCAGGCGTCGCAGGTCGTGCGTGCCGCGCGGGTTGATGGACTTGACGGCGACGACGCGCGGAAGCTTCTCATGCCGCCCGCGATAGACGACACCCATCCCGCCACGGCCGACGGGCTCTTCGATAACGTAGCTCCCGACCCTCTTCCCAGACTCCATCGGAATCGACTTGGGGCGCTCAACCGGCGAGGGGTTCTTTATTCGTAAGGCTGTAATTCGTTATAGCAGAAACGGGGGCGGATGACATTAACGGAGCATGAAAACGCGATACCAGGGGCGATGAAATCGTATCGCCTCGCAACCGATAAACGCCGAAGCGCGGCGACCTCTCCCAAGGCCGCCGCGCTTCGCGCAGTCCGTTTCGGTGCTCAAGCCGTCTTCTTCTCTTCGTCGTAGAGGTCGCGCAGCACCTCCGCGATGGGCTGCGGCACAACCGGCGTCGGCGTGGGCGGCCCCGTGGGACGCTTGCCCGTCAACGTATGGAGCCCGTGGTCTTCCGGCCTGTGCGTCGCGGCGGCGGGGATGGCTGCCTGCTGCGCGGAGGCCAGGCGCGCGCGGCTCTCTTCGAGCATGGCGGCGGCGCGCGAGCGGCGCGCGCGTTCGAGGTTGCGCATGGCGGCCGTCGTCTGCGGCGCCTCGTTCGGCTCGCGCTCGATGCGGCGGAGCACGTCCACGTAGCGGCGCAGCTCCGACGACGGCTGCGTGCGCGACGACTCGTCGCCGCCGTCCTCTTCGAGCACGTAGGCGAGGTGCTCGGCCGCGACCTCGTGGTCGCCCGCGCGGTGGTAGAGCGCGCCGAGCGTGAAGTAGACGAGCGGCGGCGGGTCGGCCATCATGTGCAGGACGCGCTCGCCCTCGGCGATGACGCGGTTGACCTCGAAGCCGTACCAGCGTTTCTCCTCGTCGCGGAGGATTTCGTTGGCGGCGACGTAGAAGTCGAAGATGTTCTTCACGTCCTGCTGCTCGGAGCGTTGGACGGCGCGCCAGACGAAGTAGACGACCGTGGCGAAGAAGACGATGACGGTCAGCGGGATGCCCATCACGGCCAGCATCGCCATGATGACCAGCACCGCGATTAAACGCTGCGCCGTTTCCTGCCCCTTCGTCATAATCGGAACGATGAAGTAGGAACGCTGAACGATGAACTGTAAGACAATCGCCTTCAGTTCATCGTTCAGCGTTCATAGTTCTGACTTCAAATCCTTCCCCTGATCTTCTCGCCGGCCTCGTCGGTCGAGAGCGAGCCGCCGAGGTCGCGGGTGGTCTCGCCCTCGGCGATGCACTCGCGCACCGCCCGCTCGACCGCCGCCGCCGCTTCCGTGTGTCCGAGGTATTCTAGCATCAGCGCCGCGCTCAGGATAGCCCCTGCCGGATTCGCCTGCCGCTTGCCCGCGAGCGGCGGCGCGCTGCCGTGGACGGGCTCGAAGAGCGAGACGCGGCCCGGGTGGATGTTGCCCGAAGAGGCGAGCCCGAGCCCGCCCTGGAGCGCCGCGCCGAGGTCGGTCAGGATGTCGCCGAAGAGGTTGTTCGTGACGACGACCTCGTACTGCGCCGGGTTCAGGACCATGAACATCGCCGCCGCATCCACGTACTGGTGGTTCGCCTCGATGCCCTCGTAGCGTGACGCGACCTCTTTGAAAACGCGCTGCCACAGGTCGCCGCCGAAGCGTTGCACGTTCGACTTGTCGCACATCGTCACCTTCCCGCGACCGCGCGCGCGCGCGTACTCGAAGGCCGCGACGATGATGCGCTCGACGCCCTTGCGCGTGTTTATCTCCTCCTGCGTGGCGACCTCGTCGGGCGTCCCCTTCTTCAGGAAGCCGCCCATGCCCGTGTACGCGCCTTCGGTGTTCTCGCGGAAGACGACGAAGTCAACGTCCTCGACCGCGCGGCCCTTCAAAGGCGTGAGCCTTTCGTTGAGCAGGCGCACGGGCCGCAGGTTGATGTAGAGGTCGAGCCCCCGCCGCATCCCGAGCAGGATGTCTTCGGCGTGCTGGTTCGAAGGCACGCGCGGGTCGCCGAAGGCGCCGGCCAGTACCGCGTCGAACTCCTCCGAGAGCATTTCGAGCGCGCCCTCCGGCAGGCTGACGCCTTCCGCAAGGAACTTGTCCGCGCCCCAGTCGAAGTGCTTCAACTCCAAACGGACGCCGTGCGTCTCGCGCAGGCGTTCGAGCACCGCGACCGCCACTTCGATCACCTCCGGCCCGATGCCGTCGCCCGGCACGACCGCGACTCTCTTCAAAGCGTCTGTCATCCTTCGTCCTTGATTAGAAAGGCACGCAGAGCACGGGCACGCGCGCGCCGCGCAGGACCTTCTCGGCCGTCGAGCCGAAGAGCAGTTCTTCGGCGCCGGTCGAGCGGCCGCGCACGCCCATGACGATCATCGGCAGGTCGAGGTCGCGCGCGATCTTCAGTATCTCGACGAAGGGGCTGCCGACGACGATCATGCGCTCTACTCCGACGCCGCCCGTCTCGATGCCTTCGAGCGAGGAGGAGAAGTTCGACTCGGCCTGCGCGCGCATGCGCGCCGTGATGTCCTCGGTCGAGCCCATCCCGGCCGCCACCGCGTCCTCGATGAAGTCCTTGTCGATGACGTGCAGCAACGTCAGGTCGCCGCCCGGCTCCACGATGCCGAGCGCCACGCGCACGGCGTTGATTGATGTCTGCGAGAAGTCCACGGGAACCAGTATGTCAGGAGCTTGTAACATGGGAGACCTCCAACGTCGTTGGGGAAAGGGTCAGGGGGAAAGGGTAAAGGAGTGTCATCGCTTACTCGCTTCCCCTTTCCCCTTTTCCCTTTCCCCGAGAATCTTTTTTTCGATGTGCGGCAGCGAGGCGAGCACCACGTCGCCGACGGCCTTGAGGCTGTGGGGTGAGATTTTGTCGAGCGTGTCCTCGGCCGTGTGCCAGTGCGGGTAGGTCGAGAGCTGTATGAGATCGACCGAAGGCACGCCCGCGTTGAGGAACGGCACGTGGTCGTCGCCGCCGACCTCTTCGACGCGCTCGACGAACTGCCCCGAGTAGCCCAGTTCGCGCGCCGTCCGCCAAAGGATGTCCACGAGCCACGGCGTGCTCATGTCGTCGCGCCCCAGGTCAAGTTTGTCGTAGCCGACCATGTCGAGCAGGATGAAGGCGCGCACGTGCTTCAGTTGGTTGAGCGCCTTCAGGCGCCCGACATGGTAGCGGCTACCGTACGTGTTGTCGGGCGCCCCGGGCTTGCCGCACTCGTCCCACTCGCGGCAGACGGCCTCCTCGCCGTCGAAGAAGACGAGGCGATAAGTGAAGCGCGGCCGGTCGTGCGTGGCGCGCAGCGCGCGCGCAATCTCGATGAGCGCGCCCGTCGAGGAGCCGCCGTCGTTGGCGCCGACGAAGGCGAACTCCTTGAATCGCTTCGTGTCGTAATGGCTGGCGATGACGATGGTGTCGTCGGTCTGACCCTTTAGTTCGACGACGACGTTCGCCATCTTCAACTTGCCCACGGGCGTGTCCGCCACCCACTCTTCGAGCTGCCCGCCCGTCTCTTTCAGGATGTACTTCCGCGCCGCCTCAAGCTCCTTTGAGCCGGAGGGGCGCGGGCCGAATTCGACGAGTTTCTTGACGTGTCTGAAGGCGCGCTCACCCTCGAAGGGCGTCGCGGCGCCGGGCGGGGCGGCGCGGACGGGACTCTTGCCGCCGCGCCCTGACTGCGCGCGCGCACCCGACGACGACGACACGCAAGTCGTCGCGCAGATGAGTCCGGCGGCGAGGATGAGAGGCATGGCTCTCATGCTGGTAGGCTCGGGAAAGAGTAGGCAGTAGGCAGACGGCGGTAAGCAGTAGGCTCCGCTTCGCGGAGGTTGATGATGACATCCGTCGGGTTCACCATCAGGAAAGGCTTTCTACTGCCTACTGCCATCCGCCTACTACGTCTTAGATGGCCGGGCCGTCGTGACCGGGGTCGGTGTCCGAAGTCGGCGGCTGATTCGTCCCGGCCACGGGGGCGCGGCGCGCGCGCTCGGCCTGCGAGAGTTTGCGCCCGCGACCGGCGAGCAGGTCGAGCCCCTTGCCGAAGAGTTGGAAGGGGAGGTCCACGGCGGCGACAAGTGTCTCGTAGGCCATCTCGGCTTCGAGCCCCGCGAGCGTCGCGAGCTTCTTGCGCAGCGTCAGGCGCTTGAACTCCTCTTTGAAGTCGCGCGCGGTCTCTTCGGTCGTCTCGGCGCGCTCGGCGACGGGGACGGGGCGCAGCGCGAGGTCACCCCCGCGCACGGCCCTCGCCTGGCACGCGAGCCGCTCGCCCGCGGCCAGCCGCTCCGGCCCCAGCCGCAAACGCTCCGCCTCGGTCGTCTCCGACAGAAGCTCCGCGCCGGCCTCGACGACGACCGCGCACGTGTCGCACTCGCCGCGCCCGCCGCACTCCGTGGGCACAGGGATGCCGTGACGCCGCGCCGCATCCAGCAGGCACGTTCCGTCCGCGACCAAACCCGTGTGCCCGCCCACCGCGGTCCTCCACTCGACGTTGACGGTCATATGAAACCTCGCACTCTTTCTGTTATCAGGGAGACAGGTGAAACTTACATCAGGCGGGGGGGAAAGGCAAAAGGCAGTTTTCAGTTTAAAGACAGTTTTCAGTTTTCAGTTTTTACTTTTCAGCCGGAACTTGGTTTTCAGTTCCAACTGCTTACTGAAAACTAAAAACTGAAAACTGTTCACTGCGTATTCGGCGCCGTGGCGAAGCGGATGCGGGGCTCGGCGGCGGACTCGTCGGTGGGGACGCCGGTCTTGCGCTGGCACTGCGCGCAGACGCCGAAGATGCGCAGCGAGTGCTGCGTGGGGCGGAACTTGTGCTTGGCGACGATGGCGTCCTGGATGGCTTCGAGTTCGGCCGAGTAGAACTCGATGGTCTTGCCGCACTCGGTGCAGATCATGTGGTCGTGGTGCGGGTGGTTGTAGTTGTGCTCGTAGCGCGTGCGGCCGTCGCCGAAGCGCACCTCGCGCGCGAGCCCCGCCTCGACCAGCAGCTTCAACGTGCGGTAGACGGTCGTGTGGCCGACGTTCGGGTCCTCTTCCTTAACGAGGTGGTAGAGGTCTTCGCTCGACATGTGCTTCTCGGTGCGCAGGAACACGTCGAGGATGGTGTCGCGCTGCGCCGTCCGCTTCAGCCCCGCGCGCTGGATGTGTCGGTGGAAAATCTCTTTCTCTTCGGTCATCAGTCGCCGCTCCGTCCGCCGCCCCACGAGGTTCCGTTATGGCGCCCATTTTAACACGACCCGGCCCCCGCCCGACCCCCGAATTTTGAACCCCGCCGCCCCACGTGCTATCTTCCCCGCAAGTGCCGGGGTGGCGAAACCGGTAGACGCAACGGACTTATTTCTTTGAGCACCCGAAGCGAAATCTTCGGTGTGAATGGGGTCAAATTCGGTGAACCCTTTAACCTGGCAACACCGAGCTAAGCCTGGCGGTTTTATTTTTACCGCGATAGGTTGGCGTCAAGGCGTGACAGTTCGGGCATAGCAGCCGCAGATTGCAGAGACGGTTGTCGGAGTGATTTCCGTTAATGTGGTCTAGTTCCAAAGGGATTGGTTGGTTGAGCCACTCAGTCCCCCCGCAACTAGAACACTGGGGAGGCAAAATTCCTTCCGCCAAAAGCCGCTTCTTCAGTTTGTAAGAGGCTATCCTTATCTCGTTGTTGAGGAGCCTCTGCAAAGGTTGTTTTGGCCCGACTGTTTTTCCCTTGTTCCAACTCTGTCCGGTGAAGTGGGAAGTATCGAGACCGAAGTGGCGAATCGCGCGCCGCAACACCTCGTAATTTCCACCGTATGGAGCGACGCCGAGAGCCTCCAACACCTGCCTGAGTGAAGTTGAGTTTTTGACGGCTTCTCTGAGTTGGGCTTGGTCGTACTTACGAAGTTTCATACGGCCTCCAGGAAAGTGTAGAGACTAGACGGCCCCCGCCTGACTGTTACGCCGCGAGCGTAATAAAAGGTGAAGGTATAGTCCAGACCACAAACCGTCCTTGAGGGCGGGCGGCGAAAGCCGTGGTGGTAAGAAAATCCGTTGGCCGTAAGGCCGTGCGGGTTCGAGTCCCGCCCCCGGTATGAAGGTAAAAGAGAGGCGCGGACCACAACGGTCCGCGCCTCTCTTTTTATCTTGCGTGGGGCGTTACTGCGCGGGGTTGGCGACGTTGAAGACGATGCGCCAGGGGCCGTTGCGTTCGCGCTTCCAGACGCGTGCGTAGTGGCCCGACTCGGCGGGCTTCTCGTCCGCCTGCTTCGCCCTCAGTTCGTAGGAGCCGTAGGCGTAGGCGAGGTCGCCGGAGGCGGACACGTCCGCCTTCAAGGGCTTCCAGGTGATGAACTCGCCGAGGACTTTGATCGCCCTCGCGAACGCGTCTTTGCCGACGAGCGGGTAGGTGCCCTGCCGGTAGAACCTTATGCCGTCGTCCGCGTGCGCGAGCAGCGCCGTCCTGAAACCGTCAGAAGCAGAGGCGTCGGAGAGCGCGCGCTCGGCGTCGAGCACAGACTGCCGCGCGGCATCGACGTTGACCGTCGCGGCGGGGCCTGCGTTCTTCCTGAGCGCGGCCGGGTAGGTCAGGACGGTCTCGGTCGTCGCGGGCGCGGGGTGGCGTACGCCGAGGTCGAGAACCCACTTCCAGCCGCCGTCCGGCTGCTTGCGCCAGACGGTGAAGAAGTGGCCGGTGTCGGCCGCCTTCTCGTCCGTCGGCTTCTCGCGAAACTCGTAGGGGCCAGTCGTCCAGCCCAGGTCGCCCGCGCGCGACACGTCGGCGTAAGTGGGCCACCACGTCAGCAGTCCCGTCGGCGCGGGGTCTCTCTTACTCCACGTCTCGATGGCGTTGACCGGGCCGCTCCGGTTGACGATGACGCCGTCGGGCGCGGCGTAACTGAGGAAGGCGGGCTTCATCCCCTCGTCGATGGAGCGCCGCGCGAAGGCGTGCTCGGCCTCGACCACGGGCGCGAGCGCGCGCGGGAATCGCTTCTCCTTGACGGGGAGCGGCGGCAACTCCGTCGGCGCGCGTTTCGACTGCGCGGACGAGCCGCGACCGCTCAGGGCACACGCGAACAGCAGGGCCGCGACGCAGCCCCGCACCACTTTCGTCTTGTTCATTCGCTTCTAACCTCGATTCGATCTCTTTGCGATAAGTTTGTCAGGCTTACTCTTTGAGATATGTCAGTCAGGCTTACGCCGCGAGAGGTCGAAGTCTTCGAGGTAACCGGGGAGCGGCGTCCCGTCCGGCAAACGCGGGTCCGCCAGGGGCTCGCCGGGCTCGACGCCGAGCGGCAGGACGCCGGCCCAGACCGGGAGCGCGTAGTCCTCTTCGTCGTCGATGGGCGGGCCGGTCCTGACCTTCGCCGATGCTTCGGAGAGTTGGATGGCGAGGACGGTCGTCGCGGCCAACTCCTGCGCGGTGGGCCAGCGCACGTCGGCCCAGCGGCCGAGCATGACGTGCTCGGTGAAGGCTTCGAGCGCCGCGTTCTTCTCCTCCTCGTCTTCGACGACGCGCGCGCGGCCGAAGACGACGACCGAGCGGTAGTTGATTGAATGGTGGAAGGCGGAGCGCGCGAGCACCAGACCGTCCACGAGCGTCACCGTAACGCACACGTCGGCCCCGGCCGCGAGCGCCTTCTGCATCCGGCTCGCGCGCGCGCCGTGGATGTAGAGCACGTCGCCCTTGCGCCCGTACGCGGTCGGGATGACGAAGGGCTGACCATCGACGACGAACCCGACGTGGCAGACGAAGCCCTCGTCAAGGATGGCGTTGACGGTCTCGCGCTCGAACGAGCCGCGCTTCGGCAGTCGCTTAAGCGTCGTGCGCGCAGTCGTTGGGAAGTCTTCGGCTGCGGCCGTCGCGCCACCATCCGTCGTCTCTTTCACGTCGTCCATCTCTTCAGCCTTTCCTCTTCCAGAGTCCCTGCGAGGGGATACGCAGCGCGCGGTTGAACTTGCTCGAAGCGTTCTCCCACGCGACGACCTCCGTTAATTCGACAATCTCGTCGTCGTTGTAGAACTCGCGCAGCCGCGCGAACAACTCGTCCGAAACATCGCGCCCGGTCACGGTCATCGCGTCGGCAAACGCAAGCGCGACGCGCTCGGCCTCCGCGTAGAGCGGGCTCGTCTCGTAATCGTGGAGCGCGTCGATCTTCTCGTCAGTAACCCCGAGTTCGCTGCCGACCGCAGCGTTGATGTCCTGTCAAAACTCGCAGCCGTTGTGCCACGCCACGCGGCGGTTGACGAGCGCGACGAGCCGCGAATCGAGGAGACCGGAGCCGTCGAGCCCCTGCCACATCGCGCGCACGCCGCGAAAGATGGTCGGCCGCCGCGCGTGGACCTGATGATTGACGAGCGGCGCGCCCCACTTTTTCGCCTGCGCCTCGAAGACGCGGCGGGCGTAGTCGTCGGCCTCTTCGGGCCGGACGGGTTCGATTCTCAACGTGGTCGCCTCCTTGACCTCATACGTCTCGGTTCATACAATCGTCGGAGAAAAGTTCCCCGAACAATCCCCCGGTTGGTAATTCTAATTTTAAGGGGTGAAGTATGTCTGCACAAAAAAGTGACAACAGCCAGGGCGATACGGGGACGCGTGACATCACGTACGACCTCGTGAGCGTCATCTACCACGCGCTGCAAGGCGCCGAGACCACCGCGCTCTACATCGCCGACGCCGAGCAGGAGGGCAACCAGGAGTTGGTACAGTTCTTCACCGAGGCCAAGGAAGAGTATCAGCGGCGCGGCGACCGCGCCAAGCAGTTGCTCACGACGCACCTCGGCAGCGGTCAGGGCCGCGGCGCGGCCGGCGGCGGCCAGTCGTAACCGGCAGGGCAAAGCGTAAAGTGAAAGGGGGAAGGGACTGAAATCCTTTCCCCCTTCCCCTTTGCCCCTGACCCTTTCGTCTTAGTACTTCGGGACGCTCGGGTCCACGTCGTTCGACCAGGCGGCGATGCCGCCCTTGAGGTTGATGAGCTTGCCCTTGAAGCCCGAGCGCGTGAGCGCCTCGATGGCGCGGGCGCTGCGGACGCCGCCCTTGCAGTGGACGACCGTCTCGCGTCCTTCCTCTATCTCGCCCATGCGCCCGGTGACTTCCCCGAGCGGGATGAGTTTGGCGCCGGGGATGCGGGCAATGTCGTACTCGTTGGGCTCGCGCACGTCGATGATTTGCAGGTCGTCGCCGCTGTCGATGCGCTGTTTGAGTTCGGTCGCAGTAATCTCTTCCATCCGTCCCTCCGTCTCGGCTGTGGTCTGTGCTTGCGTCGGCTGCGGCGTCAGTCCGCAGAACTGTTCATAGTCAATAAGCTCCTTCACCGTCGGGTTCTCGCCGCAGACGGGGCAGGCCGGGTCCTTCCTCAACTTCAACTCGCGGAAGCGCAGCTTCCACGCGTCGAAGAGGAGGAGGCGGTTGATGAGCGGCTCGCCGCCCCCGAGGATGAGCTTGATGGCCTCGTTGGCCTGTATGGCCCCGATGATGCCGGGCAGCACGCCGAGCACGCCGCCCTCCGCGCAACTCGGGACGAGGCCGGGCGGCGGCGGCTCGGGGTAGAGGCAGCGATAGCACGCGCCGCGCGCGGCCCAGAAGACGCTGGCCTGCCCCTCGAAGCGGAAGATGGAGCCGTAGACGTTCGGCTTGCCCGTCAGCACGCACGCGTCGTTGACGAGGTAGCGCGTCGGGAAGTTGTCGGTGCCGTCCACGACCATGTCGTACTCGCGGAACAACTCCAAAGCGTTCTCGCTCGTCAGACGCGTCTCGTATGCTTCAATCTTGATGTGCGGGTTGATGTCGCTCAGGCGGTCGCGCGCCGACTCAATCTTCGGCCGTCCAACGTCCTTCGTCCCGTGGACGATTTGACGTTGAAGGTTCGACGCGTCAACCACGTCGAAGTCCACGATGCCGAGCGTGCCGACGCCGGCCGCCGCGAGGTACATCCCCGTCGGGGCGCCCAAGCCCCCCGTCCCAATCATCAGCACGCGCGCGGCTTTTAACTTACGCTGCCCCTCCATGCCGACCTCGGGCATGATGAGGTGACGGCTGTAGCGCGCAATCTCTTCGTTCGAGAGCGAGGGCAACTCTTCGGCTTTAATCGTCGAGCCCACTTCCGCCTCGGTCGCCGCGCCGCCCGCGATGGCCGGGATGATGGAGACGGTGTCGCCGTCCTTGACCGGCGTGTCGAGACGCTGCGCGTGTCGTATGTCATCGTCGTTGACGTAGACGTTGACGAAGTTACGCAAAGTGTTCTGCTCGCCGTAGAGGTGCCGGCGCAGTTCCGCGTGCTCGCCCGTCACCTTGTCGAGCGCCTCGCCCACGGTCGCCGCCTCGACCGACACCTCCGCGTGGTTGCCGGCGAACTGCCTGAGCGCCGTCGGGATGAAAACTGTCACTGCCATTTAAGATTCACTCCTGTTCTCGACCCCGGAGGTTGCGGAGGCGACTGTCCGTCTCCGTCCTCCGTCCCCTGCCCTTCGCCCTCCTGCTCGAACGCCGGCTGCGCCTCTTCGGCGAACGGGTCGGGCATCGTCGCGCCGTACGGCACGGCCCAGGTTTCGAGCCGGCCTGAGCTTGTCCCCGCCTCCCGTGGGCCGTTCATGACCACCACGCGGCCGGGCTCGAAGCCGTGCTTCTTCAGCAGCGCGGCCTTCCACCCCTCGGCGATTTTGAAAACGTCGGGCGCGGGCTTCTCCGTGCCCCCTTCGCCGTACGGGACGGTCCCGCCGTCGCCCGGGTAGACGATGATGCAGCCGACGGCCTTGCTGTCGGCGCGCATCATGGCGGCGAGGTTGTTGAGCATCCAGGCGGCGGCATCATCCTCTTCCTCATAGAAAGAGTTCGTGCCGAGGAGCACCGCTTCGGTGAGCGCCGTCTCCACCTCGACGTGCTTCACCGGCGGGCTCTCCTTCTTACCCACCCAGAGTTCGATGTGGCCGTAGACCACCTCCTCCTCTTCGCCCTCCGACTTCTTCTTCGGGGGCACGACTCCGCCGCTGATAACCGTCAGCCGCTCGGCGCCGACTTCGTGCCAGGCGATCTTCGCCTGCTCGCGCGTGCCGGCGCGCTGCCAGTAGCCGGGCGCGGCCTCGGGCGGCGAGTAGACGACGAGGTACCCTTGCGCGTCCGGCTGCTTCTTCAGCACGCCCGCGTACGCCGAATAGAGCATGCCCTCGGTGAACGCGCCCCCGGAGGAGCCGTCCACGTCGTTGAAAGTCTTCTCGTCGAAGACGCTAAGCTCCGCGTACTTGCCGCTGAAGGGGCGCGACTCCTTCTTCCCGCGCGGCTCGAAGGTCGGAGGCTCCGCGCCCGCCGGCACGAGCCAAAGCTCCATCGATAGATCTTCGCCCGGAACGGCGGCGGCGTCTATTAACACGAACCGCGACGCCTCCAGCCCGCGCACCATCTCGAAGTACCTGACGAAGGACTCGCCCCACACGTGCGCGGCCCCGCGCAGACGCTCCCGCGAGTCGCGCGCGACGATGTAGCCCTTCGCGCCCGGCGAGTTCTCCATCTCGAAGAAGAAGTTGTCAAGACGCGCGCCCGGGTCGCACCCGCGAAGCCGTGGAAACTCGTCCACCTTCCGCGCCAACGGCCTGCCGTCCCTCCGCTCCTGGGCCGAAACAAGACCGGCCGCCGCCGCCACGACGCCCGCGGCCGAGAGCATGCAGAGTAGAAGTCCCTTCAGCGCCACTCTCATCAAGACGCCTCCTCCCCCACGCTCACCTCCTCCTCGTTGAAGCGCGAGCGGTTGGCCTCAAGCTCCCACGAGCGCAGGTCAACCGCCTTCCCTTCCCGCACGGAGACGACGACGTAAGACATCGTCGGCCACGGCGCGAGGTGTTCGAGGTCGTACCGCGAAGGCACGGCCGGATGGTCGGGGTGCGAGTGGTAGTTGCCCACCACGCCCAGCCCCTCGGCCGCGTAACGCCGCTCGGCGCGCGCGTATTCGAGCGGCTCGATTGCCATTCGATGATGATGCTCGCCTTCGTCGGCGAACACGTTCTTCACCGGATACGTCGCGTGAATTATACGCGTGCGCCCCTCGTCCGCGATACGCCCGACGAGCAGCCCGCAGCACTCGTGCGGGTACTCGCGCTCCGCGTGCCGCTCTATCTCCGCACGGAGTTCCGCGCCGAGCCTTATCACACGCCCTCCCCCCAGAACTCTTCGCCGAGGTAACGCGCGCCGCCGTCGCACAGGACAGTGACGACGACCGACCCTTCGCCGAGCCCTTCCGCGTAACGCAGCGCCGCCGCCACGTTCGCGCCCGAACTGACGCCGACGAAGAGCCCCTCTTCGCTCGCGAGCCGCCGCGCCATCTCCTGCGACTCCTCGGTCGAGACTTCGACGCGTTCGTCCGCGAGCGTCGCGTCGAAGATGCCCGGCACGATTGACGTTTCCACGTGCCGCATGCCTTCGAGCCCGTGGAGCGGCGAGTCAGGCTGCATCAGCACGCCCTTCACGTTCGGGTTGAGTTCCTTCAAACGTCTTACGGTGCCCGTGAACGTCCCCGACGTGCCGACGCCCGCGAGGAAGTGCGTGACGCGGCCCGCCGTCTGCTCCCAAATCTCCGGCGCGGTGCCTTCATAATGCGCGCGCCAGTTCGCGGGGTTGTCGTACTGGTTCGGATAGAAGTAACGCTCGGGCTCCTCAACGACTAAACGCTGCGCGAGTCGTTGCGGCGCGTCCGTCCCTTCGCGCGGGTCCGTCTCGATCAGCTCGGCGCCGTAAATCCGGAGCGTGCGCTTCACGTTCGCGTTGCCCGGCAGGCACAGGCGCACGCGGTAGCCGCGCGCCGCGCCGATGAGCGCGTAGGCGATGCCCGTGTTCCCGCTCGTGGCGTCAAGGATGATCTTGTCCGGCGTGAGCCGGCCACTCGCTTCGCCGTCGAGAATCATCGAGAGCGCCGCGCGGTCTTTGACCGAGCCGCCCGGGTTCAGGTGCTCCGCTTTAGCGTAAAGCTCGACGCCGCGCGGCAGCCCCCGCGCGAGACGCGGGAGTTTGACGAGCGGCGTCCCGCCGACGTTCTCAAGCAGCCCCGTGGGTTCCTTCCTCAAGTCCGCCCCCGCGTCCACGCGCTCCCGACCAACGCTCACTGTCCGAGGTCGCGCTTGGAGAGATACCAGTCGGTGACTTCGTTCTTCGACTTGAAGTCGTCCTCCATGCGCTTCGACGCGTCGTCGATGGTCTGCGGCGGCGGCACGACGACCTTGTCGCCCTTCTGCCAGTTGGCCGGCGTCGCGCAGGCGTTCTGGTCGGCCGTCTGCAAGGCGTCGAGCGCGCGCAGCACCTCGTCGATGTTGCGACCCAAACTCATCGGGTAGTAGATGAGCGCGCGCACCTTCTGCTGCGGGTCGATGATGAAGACGGCGCGGACGGTCGCCGTCTCGGACGCGCCGGGGTGGATAAGCCCGTAGGTCTGCGCCACCTTCGTGTCGAGGTCGGCGATGACTGGGAAGTCGATCTTGACGCCGAAGTGTCCCTCGATGTTCCTTATCCACGCGATGTGCGCGGGGACGGAATCGACGGAGAGGCCGACGAGTTGCGCGCCGCGCTCCTTGAACTCTTCGGAGCGGCGCGCGAACTCGACGAACTCGGTCGTGCAGACGGGGGTGAAGTCCGCGGGGTGCGAGAAGAGGACGACCCACTTGCCCTTGTAGTCGGAGAGCTTCAGAGGGCCTTGCGTGGACTTGGCCTCGAAGTCCGGCGCCGTGTCGTTGATACGCGGGAGGCCCGCCGTCGTCGCCTGTGTCGGTGCTGTGCTCATAATTCGACTCCTCTTGTCGTCAAAATTTGTGGGTGGGTGAAATGTTCTCCGGCCTGAAATGGCTCCGGCGGCGTTCGGCCGCCGTGCTTTTAACTCCTGCGAGATTTTTGCTTGGCGCAAGCTTACACGAAATCCGTCCGTTTTCAACTGCCGCGACGCGTGTTGAAAACTGCTGCGGCGAGTTGAAGCACCCCGCGCTTTTTGCTTTCGCCGCCGGCCACACGATTTAGTGCAGGACGCACCTGCTTTAACTCGCCGGGTGGTTAAAGCTGCCTCGCGAGGGCGCTGGCTTTTCCGCGCGAAATCCGCTAAATACTGTGATGAAAACAGAAAACTGCCTCGCACATCCTGTGGCACACACGTTGCTCAACCTATGAGCGGCGGCCGACGCGCGACCATGTTCGAGCGGGCGGCACGCCGATTGAGGAGGGTTTGAAGAAGATGACAAACGGCAAGAGTTTCGCCCGGAGGGCGACAGTTCTCATAGCCCTGTTCGCGTTGATGCTCGGCGCCATCGTGCCCGACGCCTCGGCGCAACGCCGCCGCACGCGGCGCACCGTCCGGAGGACGACGGCGGCGCGCACAACCGTGCCCGCGCCACGTTACTTCACGGTGCCGACCGATACGGTCATCCGCGTCCGCATGGACACGGAGTTGAATTCGAGGACGGCCCGCGTCGGCGACCGCTTCTCGACGACGGTGACCGAGCCGGTCTACGGCGGCGGCAGCGGCGTGGACGTGATTCCGGTGGGGAGCAAGGTCTGGGGTCGGGTCTCTTCGGTGAACCGCTCAGGGCGTCGCACTCCCGGCCGCATCACGGTCGCGTTTAATCAGGTGGAGTTGCCAAACGGCGTGCGCCACACCATCAACGGTTCCTTGTCGAGCCTTCAGAGCGACGACGTGAACTCAGACAACGAGAGCACGGTCTCGGGCAAGGGCAACCGCAAGCGCGACGCGGTCTTCATCGGCGGCGGCGCGGCGACGGGCGCCATCATCGGCGCCATCGCGGGCGGCGGTAAGGGCGCGGCCATCGGCGCCATCCTCGGCGGCGGCGCGGGCACGGGCGCGAGGGTCTACGAGCGCGAGCAGGAGGCAGAGGTGAAGTCGGGCACGTCGTTCGGCGTCATCCTCAACCGCGCGGTGTCGCTGCCTGAGTACAGGGCGCAGTAAGAGTTTAACGAGATCGGCGGCCCCTCACGGGGCGGCCGTATCGGAGGAGGCCCGCAAGCGAAGGGGAGAGCGCGGGCGGGCCTCCCACCGAATTTGACAGCACCTGAAAGGTTATCCAAGGGTTCGGTCGCCCCTGTCACTACGTAAGTGAGCGACCGCACAAGGAGAGGCCCGCTGAGAAGGGGAGAGCTCAGCGGGTCTCTTCTTTTTTTACCTTCAACGCCTCCTCGAAAGCTTCTCGTCGAGCGACAGCGCGCCCGCGCCGTTGAAGAGCAGGAAGAGCGAACAGAAGAGCATGCAGAGCGCGAGCCGCGCGGCGTCGAGCGGCGTGTCGAGGTGCGCGATGACGAGCGCCGCGACGAAGTTGATGACCATCAACAGCGCCGCCGGCCTCACAAACAGTCCGAGCACGTAAAGAATGCCGCACACGAACTGCGCGTACGCGGAGACGTGCGCGGCGAGGAGCGGGAACGGCACGCCCCGCGCCGCCAGGAAGTCGCTGAACTCGACCATGCGCGCGTTACTGAACACGTTATCCTGCGTCCCGTACACGAGCACGAATCCCACGACCAGCCTGACGAAGAAGGCGCCCTTCTCCCTGTGCCTCTCGAAGAATCCGAAACCCGGAATGTGCGACATTAAACTTTGTCCCTTGCGAGAATAGGATTACGCGCCGTTTTTAACGCGACGTGGCGACCGGAAGGAACAGGAATGTGACGGTGCGGACTCTCGCCGGGATGAATCGGTTCATCACCCGGCGGTCTCCACGTGCGGGCTCAACCGGTCGCGGCCTCGCCCCTGCCCTCACGTACGTAAACGAGCCGTCCGCCGACGACGGTCGCGACCGCCGCGCCGTGAAAGGTGTAGCCGTCGAAAGGTGTGTTGCGGCTCTTTGACTTGGAGCGCGCGGCGTTGAAGGTCCAGCGGAGGTCGGGATCGATGATGGTCACGTCGCCGTGCGCGCCGGAGCGGAGTGTGCCTCTGCCTTCGAGGCGGAAGATGCGCGCGGGGTTGACCGCGAAGAGTTCGACGAGCCGTTCGAGCGTGATGAGGCCGGGGCGGACGAGGCGCTCGAAGGCGAGACCGACGGCCGTCTCAAGTCCCGTGATACCGAAGGCCGCGCGGTCGAACTCAAGCTCCTTCTCGTCCGAGTGGTGCGGCGCGTGGTCCGTGGCGACGGCGTCAACGGTCCCGTCGGCGATGGCTTCGAGTATCGCGTCGAGGTGTTCCCTGCTCCGCAGCGGCGGGTTCATCTTCGTGTTGGTGTCGAAGCCCTCGCAGGCGGCGTCCGTGAGCGTGAAGTGATGCGGCGTGACTTCGCAGGAGACTTCGGCGCCGCGCTCCTTCGCGCGCCGGACGGCCTCGACGGCGCCGCGCGTCGAGACGTGCGCGAGATGCACGCGCGCGCCGGTCAACTCGGCCAGCGCGCAGTCGCGCATCGCGTCCGACTCCTCCGCGAGCGCGGGGCGGCCGCGCAGCCCGAGACGCAGAGACCACTCGCCCTCGTGCATCACGCCGCCGGCCGCGAGCGTCTTGTCGTCGCAGTGGTCCATCACCGTCAGGTCGAACCCGCGCGCGTACTCCAACGCGCGGCGCATGAGCCCCGGCGAGGGGACGGGATGGCCGTCGTCCGTGACGGCGACGATGCCCGCGCGTCTCATCTCGCCCATCTCGGCCAGCTCTTCGCCCTTCGAGCCCTTCGTGATGGCGCCGACGGGGAAGACGTTGGCGAGCCCGGCGGCGATGGCCTGCTCAACGATAAAACTCGTGACGGCCGGGTTGTCGTTGACGGGGTCCGTGTTGGGCATCGCGCAGACGGAGGTGAAGCCGCCCGCGACGGCCGAGGCCGCGCCCGACGCGATGGTCTCTTTGTACTCCTGCCCCGGCTCGCGCAGGTGCGTGTGAAGGTCTATGAAGCCGGGCGCGACGACGAGCCCGGTCGCGTCGAAGACCTCCGCGCCCTCGGGCGCGGCCTCGCCGCCACGGAGCAGCGCGGCCACGCGGCCGTCCTCAATCAGAATGTCGCGGCCGCCGTTCACATTCTGCGTCGGGTCCACGACGTAGCCGTTGGCGATTAGCAGTCTCATCTTTTACTTGGAGCCTTCGGAGTGCGCGGCGGTCGCGGCGTTGGTGAGCGTCTCGGGCAGAGGCTCGGGCCTCGTCTGCGTTGTCTGATTCGGGTTAGAGGTCGTGACGCCCGCGCCGCCGCCGAGCAGGTAGAGCACGGCCATGCGCACGGCGAGGCCGTTGGCGACCTGGTCCAGTATGAGCGAGCGCGAGCCGTCGGCCACGTCGGATGCGATCTCGATGCCACGGTTCATCGGGCCGGGGTGCATGACGATGGCGTCGGGCCGGGCGAGACTCAGACGCTTCAGGTTGAGCCCGTAGTGCACCGCGTACTCGCGCAGTGACGGAAGGAACGCGCTGTCCTGCCGCTCGCGCTGTATGCGCAGGACCATCACCACGTCCGCGCCCTCGACGGCCTCCTCGACGCGCCTGACGACGCTCAACTCCTTCCCTTCCGCGAGCGCGGCGAACTCGCGCGGCGCGAGCGTCCCCGGCCCCGCGACCGTGACCGAGGCGCCGAGCGTCGTCAGCAGGTGCGCGTTCGAGCGCGCGACACGCGAGTGGAGTATGTCGCCGAGGATGGCGACGCGCAGCCCCTCGAAACTTCTCTTCTGCTGCCGGATGGTGAGCGCGTCGAGAAGCGCCTGCGTCGGGTGCTCGTGCGCGCCGTCGCCCGCGTTGACGACCGAGGCGCGGCAGACGCGCGCGAGTTGGTGCGGCGCGCCGGCCGAAGGATGACGGATGACGATGAGGTCCGGCCCCATCGCTTCGAGGTTGCGCGCGGTGTCGAGCAGCGTCTCGCCCTTCGTGACGGATGAGGATGAAGAGCTGATGTTGATAACGTCCGCCGAGAGGCGCTTGCCCGCGATCTCGAAGGAGGTGCGCGTGCGCGTCGAGGCTTCGAAGAAGAGGTTGATGACGGTGCGGCCGCGCAGCGTGGGCACCTTCTTGATCTCGCGCTCGGAGATTTCACGGAACGTCTCGGCCGTGTCGAGGATGTGCGTAATCTCCCCGGCGCTCATCCCGCGAATCCCGAGCAAGTTTCTCTGCTTCAGCACGGCGCTCGTCATGTGAAACCGGTTGCCCCCGCAAGCCCCGAAACAAGAAAGGCGGCCGTTGGCGGCCGCCTTCGTTAACCCTCTTCTTCCTGTCCCGCCGGTCGTTCGACGATGACCACGGCCTCCTCGCCGTCGAACTCGTCGAGCATCACCTTGATGATCTCGCTCTTCTTCGTCGGCACGAACTTCCCGACGAAGTCAGCCTGGATGGGAAGCTCCCTGTGCTCCTTCCCTCTGTCAACCAGCACGGCGAGCTGTACGCGGCGCGGCCGGCCGAAGTCGATCAACTGGTCGAGCGCGGCGCGGATGGTGCGCCCCGTGTAGAGCACGTCGTCGATGAGCAGGACGTTGCGCCCGTCAACGTCAATCGGCAAATCCGTGCGGTTGACGATGGGGTTGGCGCCGACGGTCGAGAGGTCGTCGCGATAGAGCGTGATGTCGAGCACGCCGACGGGCGGGCGCTCGCCCTCGATGTCGGCGACCTTGTCGGCGAGGCGCTGCGCCAGAGGCACGCCCCGGCGCTGGATGCCGATCAGATAGAGATGCCCCGCCCCGTGGTTCTCCTCCACGATCTCGGACGCGAGCCGGGCCAGCGCACGGTTGATGCGCATGCCGTCCATGATACGAGCCTTCTCAACGAATTCCATCGGCGCGGATACTACCACAGAGCCCTCCCGACTTGAAAGGTTTCGGGGTCTGTGTGTCACTGCGAGATATTGTGCTGTTGGATAATTTTGGACGCAGCCCGTTAGCTGAAGAATATTCTGCCGCTGCGATGTTCAGGCGACAGGTATTTGTCGGGCACCTTCTGGAACTCATTCTCCCGCATCGCATAAACTCTTATCATTTGACGGTCCGTCCCGTCATCTCGCGACAAAAACTTTCGTCTCCCATGAAGACAACGGAAATTGTCGAGCAGGATAACGTCGCCCCGCTGAGCGTATATCGTCTTTCTTATTCTTGGGTCATTTACCGTCTTGGTAAATCTGTCGAAAGCCAATTGAGCCTGGAGATTCTTTGAAGAAATCTTCGCTTGGTTATATCTGGAAACAAATTGGCCCGTTTCATTCTGAACCAGTATTTTTGAGTTTTTAGACACCGTCATGTCGGAAATCGAATCGGGGCTATTTACATCAAACACCGGAGCTGATAACCAGCCAATATCATCTTTGTCCGGATGCAACAAAAGCGCGTCTTCCAATATAACGTATTCGATTGGCACATCCGGCTCCGCGTTCAAGACCAGCCAGGCCAGATATTTGGCACTGGTTTTTGGACCGGTCTTTATCTCATCATATTCACGGGGAAATAATAGGTCGGCATTATCGACGTGCATGGGTAACTCTCTGGCCGACCCTTGCGAGCCAAGTTGAAAAATTCCTTTCGTTGTTGGCGCAACGGATCGTAACAAACGACCATTGTTTTTTCTGGAGTAGCCAACAAGTTTGAGTTCTAATGAGGATAGGCAACCTATAAAGGTAGTTAATTCCTCCCAGATTAATTCAGTCTTAATAATCCCATCATAAAAAGTCGGGACTTTAGCCCGATTACCACTCAGCCCTCTAATGTGCAGCATTGCGGGCAGGTCGTTGGAATAGCTTGCGATTCGTTTTTGAAGAAGAGGCGCTGAGCGCAACAATTGTTGTTTGGCCGCGCTTTCAAAATATGGAAAATTAGTCTCAAGGTCGATCCAATTTGTCGGGGTAGAGATTTCACTGGAACTCAAACTTCCTGAAATGGCTAGCATGTCGGAGACTGGTACTAGCTCTACATATTCAGTAGTTGTTTTCATCAAATGAAAATGTCTCCTTCAAATTCAGGGGTTTTCCCTGTGTTGTGAATATAGTTCTGTATGAAACCTTTGATCCCTTCTTCGTTCAGCAACTCGATCTGATTAATATCGATGTTGATGCAAAACATACCGACAAGGCCATACTTGCTATCCCAGATCGGGATCGTCGTGGCTTTTACAAACTTGTTCAATTCAAACTGTTTTCTATAGGCAACCTTGCTGCCGCTCTCAAGAGCCGCTAAAAGGCGGCGCCCTTGCTCTTTAACGTACTGCACCACAAACCGCGTGGAGGGCTCACCTACTTTCCTGTTTGATATACCCTGGGTGTTTCTAGCCGCGATAATTGACCTAATTGGGTTTCGCACGTCGTGAAGAAGGATTTCGAAAAACACTCCTTCTAAAGTATCCCCAATATCATTTACCAGTTTTATGTAGTTGGAAAAAATCCTTTTATGCTCAGAGTCGAACTCATCGAGAAAATAGCGAATGTTGTAGTGAGTAATGAAGCTATTATATTGTTGAGCTTCGTCTTCGGTGAAACGGTCCTCAATATGGCCCCTGTTCGCCTCCCACAGATATACGAGGTCGGTAGCCGCCATGTCGTCGCGGTGCTTTGAGAAATACTCGATAGCCTTAAAAAAAATAATCTTACTGAAGACGGGGTTACGGCCGTTAAGCAACTCGATGGGGTAATACCCCTTGTACTCGAAGAGCCGCTTTCCAGCTAAGGTTGTCGGGCGCACCCCAAGAGAGTTAATGCGCTCGGAAATTGATTGCGTCGCGGATAGGAGCGATTGCTCCAAATCCTCATATGAAACACGTTGAATAGGCGCGATGTCAGTCGGATATTTGAGGTTCTCTCCCTCCGCCGATAGAAGGAAAACTCTTTCCCGGCCCACCTTGGACATAAAAAGCCCGGCTTCGAAAATTACATTATCCCTGGGGGCGTTATACTGATTCTCCCGATGATTCAACTGATCGTCGGGGCTCAAGATGAGTATTGCAAAATCTACTGATTCCGAAATTTCCAGTAACCCCTCGAACAGATACTGGCTGGGTTTAACCGGATTCGTATCCCAGGCAAATACGTCACACGTCGCCGATAACGTATCTTCCACAATCCTCACTACCGACAGGGCTTCGCGTGAAGAACCGATAAACACTTTGGGCTTCATAAACTGTTCCTTCTTTCGGAATTCATCTGAGAGACGTATAGGATTTCATCCGCAATGGCTAAGAGAGTCCGGAACAATTAACGTGACGAATTGCGGATAAAAGCCTGTCGGGTTGAACCGCCAGTTGCAAGAGCGAGACTAGTGAGCTTTATGGAAATTGTAAAGGAAAATTATGAGCTGAAGTATCTCGCCGCTCGCCTTCGATTTAGCCTTACCCTAACCCTACACTTATCGGCATTGCCCCTGAAGTGGGTAGCGCACCCGGCATAGAGTGGTGCGCCGATGGCTCAACCCAAGATGTCGTGTGCGCTACCCACTTCAGGGGCAATGCCGCGCGGAGGGAATGATTTGTTAGACGACGCGTTGGTAGACGCGTGTGACGGCCTGTGCCGGGTCCGTGACTGCTTTTGCGAGGGTCAACCGCTGTCCGTCGGAGGTGAAGCTGTAGTTCCAGACGGCATCGCTGTTGAAAGTGTCGCTGTGGATATGTATCTGTTGGGGCTGCGTCGTGACGAGGGTGACGCGCGCGTGATTGTTGACCTCGAAGTTGCTTACGAGACGGGTTCGCAGCGTGCCGTCAGGGTAGAAGAAGACGTAGAAGGGCGCGGGGGGCGCGGGCGCGGTGTCCGAGATGCGCTCCCACTGGTAGAGGAAGGGCTGAAGCGGCCCCACATATTTTTTGAAGGTTTGCGTGCCGCCGTCGGCGCGCTTGAGCGTGAGGTTCTGCGCGTTGTTGGTGAACGTGAACTCCTGCACGCCGACCCTCTGGAGCGTCTCGTTCCAGAAAGCGATTTTGTTCGCGTACAACTGGATGACGCGACCCTTCTGTGTCAGCCGGTCGGTGTCGGGGTTCATGACGACCATGCTGGCGTCGGCGTTCTGCGTGTAGGAAAGGTGCGGGAAACCGGTCGCGGGAGAGGTTTCGCCAATCTTGACCCACGTGGCGACGAAGGGCGGCAGTTTGAATAACGTCGGCGCGGGCGAGGCGCCGCCGATACCGGCGGCGGCGTTTTTATTGTCGGGGAGTTCGACGGGTATGGCTTCGGCCTGAAACATCATGTGTTTGGCGAATGCGTTCGCGGTCGTCAGCCGGTGGTACTCCTTGCCCTGACCGCCGAAAGTATCGGTCGAGACCTGGACGATCAGGTTTTTAGCGAACGTCCATTCTAATGCTTCCGGGTCAACTTCCTTCACGTCGCCGTGAAAGATGACGCCGTCGAGCTTGGCGAAATTACTCGTGCCGCTGTTTGACCGCGCCCAGTAGATAACGTCCTGTCCCCTCGCCCGCCAATCAGACAGGCCGGTGTGGTCGTTGTAGAAGATGAACCGCTTGCCCTGCGTGTGAGTGTGTATCGCGCCGACGATGGCGTCCGCCCATTTGACGCGTCGCGACCTCTGCTGTTCCACGGTCACGTCGCTGTCCGCCTTGTGGACCGGCTCGTTCATGATTTCATAGACGACGTTGGGGTATTCCATCGTGGACGTGACGAGTTTGTTGACGTAGGCGTCCTGCAACGCGCCGAGCGTGGTGCCGCCCGCTGCGATGTTGCGCTCATAGAATTCATTGACGCCGGTCTCGCCCGTCGTCCGGATCAGGTTGTTTACGTTGTTCCTGGCGTTCCAGGGGCTATACGGCCAACGCAGGCACTTGTCGCCGCCCACGAAGTCGTGCCCGCAACGGTCGAAGATGGTGAGCTGCACGACGATGCCGTAGTCGGCGGCGGTCTTAATCATCAACTTCAACTTCAGAAAAAACTCGTCGTTATAGCGCGAGAGATTCCACTTCTTGAGGTTCGTGTTGTAGAAAAACGGGCTGTACCTCTGGCGCCAGGGCTGCTGGGCGGAGGTGACGCTTTCGCTGGTTTCCACGCAGGGTTTCGTGGGGTCGGTGAACCGCCTCGGGTCGGCGAACAGGGGATAAAAAATCACCCATTGGCGAAAGAAGTTATTTCCGTTCTTCGCCAGAAACTCCATTTTGGCGCGGTAGTCTACGTTGCCGGCGGCGATGGAACTGGTGTCGCCGTTGACGCCGTCGAGGTCCGCGATGCCCGGATAGATGCCCGCCAGATACGCCTCGCGGCCGTTGAAATAGAGAATCTTCCTGTTGCCTATGCTGCGCTTTTGAAGCAGGTTGTCGGGGATAGTTAGCGTTGTTGACATGAATCCTCCAGCGCGGTCGGGTTGTGAGACAGGGGCGTCGAAGAGGCATTCAAACTACCGGCTTCGGAAGGAGTTTGGATGGACTCGTTTGACGTTCGGGTGAAAGGCTGGTCAGCCGTCGTGTCGAGACTGACGAAGTTGAGACGCTTCGGTAAGCGATGAAGCGAAAGTGAAAGCCCGAGCACGATATGCCTGTCCGCGCCGCGTGTCAATTACATTTTTTGGCGAGAGTCAAACGAACCGCGCGTCAACCAACCAGATGAGAAAGTGTCACACTGACGCTCCGCGCGGGGCGGCGCGGCCTCGACAATGGGTCGCGCGGGCGGGAGAATTTATGCGTGCGCCCACGGCGGAATTAATAGCGCGCGGCGCTTTTCAGGCAAGGGGTTTATGCGTTCGACGATTAATAGTTATCTGGAAGATTATGTGAGGCGCGGCGGTGAGGCCGCGTTCGCGCACAGGCGCGGGCTGCGCCTGGTGCGTTGGTCGTACCGGCGCGTGGCGGCGGCGGCGTACGGGTTCGCGCGAGAGCTTGAGGCGAGCGGGATAGATAAGGGCGAGCGGGTTCTGTTGTGGGGGGCGAACGGGCCGGAGTGGGTCGCGGCCTTCTTCGGATGCGCGTTGCGCGGGGCGGTCGTGGTGCCGCTCGACGTGGAGAGCGCGCCGGACTTCGTCGCGCGGGTGCGGGCGCAGACGGGCGCGCGGCTCTTGCTCCACAGCGCGGAGACGATGGCACAAGCTACGGCGCTCGGGCCGCCGACGGTCGCGCTCGAAGAGCTTGAGAGTGTTATTGACGGACGTTCCGACACGCCGTATGTGAATGATGACATCACGGCGGACGACCTCGTCGAGATCATCTACACGTCCGGGACGACGGCCGAGCCGCGCGGCGTCTGCCTGACGCACGGCAACCTGCTCGCGAACCTCACGCCGCTCGAAGAGGAGATGCGGAAGTACATGAAGTGGGTGCGGCTTGTGCATCCGCTGCGGTTCCTCTGCCTGCTCCCGCTCAGCCACGTCTTCGGGCAGTTCATGGGCATCCTCGTCCCGCAACTCCTCGGGGGCGAGGTCATCTTCATCGACGCGCTCAACCCTTCCGAGATCGCCAACACGGTCAAGACGCGCAAGGTCAACGTCGTCGTCACAGTCCCGCGCATGCTCGACTCTCTGCGCGAGCACGTCGAGCGGCGCGAGGAGTCGCGCGGACTTCTCTCGAACCTGCGGCGGCTCGTCGAAGATAACGAGGGCGCGCACCCACTCAAGCGGATGTGGGCGGCGCGGCGCATACACAGGTACTTCGGTTGGAGGCTCTGGGCGTTCGTGACGGGCGGCGCGACGCTGGGCGCGGAGACGGAGACCTTCTGGCGGCGGCTCGGGTACGCGGTCGTGCAGGGCTACGGGATGACGGAGACGGCCTCGCTCGTCACCGTCAACCATCCCTTCAAGACCGGGCGCGGCTCCATCGGCAAGACCCTGCGCGGTCAGGAGGTGCGGCTCGACGAGTCGGGCGAGATTCTCGTGCGTGGCGCCAACGTCTCGCCCGGCTACTGGCGCGGCGAAGGAGCCAGCGAACCGCTCGGCGACGGCGGCTGGCTCCGCACGGGCGACTTGGGCGAGGTGGACGCGGCCGGCAACATCTACTTTCGCGGCCGCAAGAAGGACACGATCGTGACGGCCGCGGGGCTCAACGTCTACCCCGAAGACATCGAGGCCGCGCTCAACCGTCAGCCGGAGATTAAGCTGAGCGCCGTGGTCGGCGTCGAAGGCGCGCGCGGCCCCGAGCCGCTCGCCGTGCTCATCATGACAGACGCTGATGCCGACCCGGCCGTGGCCGTCGAGCGCGCGAATGAGTCGCTCGCGCGTCATCAGCACGTGCGCCGCTGGCACGTCTGGACTGACTCGGACTTTCCACGCACGCCGACGCAGAAGATTCGCAAGCGCGACATCCTCGAACAACTCGCGCCGAAGAGGAACGGCCGCAACGGCGACGCCAACGGCAATCATCCTGAGAATGGTGCTGTCAAAAACTCAACACTCAGTCATCAGTCATCAGTTCTCAACCCTTCGCCCGCCTCGCTCATCGCCGCGCTTGCGCCGCGCGCGGGGGGCGAGGCGCCGGACTCGCTCGACTCTTCCGCGAGTCTCTCGACCGACTTGAAGCTCGACTCGCTCGGCCGCGTGGAGTTGTTGAGCGCGCTCGAAGACCGTTATCAAATCGAGATCGACGAGGCGAGTTTCACGGCCGCGACGACCGTCGGCGACGTGGAGCGCATCGTCAGCGCGGGCGGCGCGCGCGCCGAAGAGGCCGCGCAGTACCCTTACCCTTCGTGGACGCAGGCCGCGCCCGTCCGCTGGTTCCGCGTCGCCTTCTACTACGCGGTTGTGCTGCCCATCACCTCCGTGCTCTGCTGGGCGCGCGTCGTGGGGCGCGAGAAGTTGCGGGACTTGAACGGCCCCGCGCTCTTCGTCTCGAACCACATCACGTACTTCGACCACGCGCTCGTCATGTCGGCCATGCCCGGCCGCTTCCGCCGCCGCCTCGCCATCGCACAGGAGGGCGAGCGCCTGCGCTGGTGGCGCAAGCCCCCGGCCGGCACGCCGCTGCTGAGACGACTGCGCTGGCGCGCGCAGTACTTCCTCGTCGTCGTCATCTTCAACACCTTCTCGCTGCCGAAGGCGAGCGGCTTCCGGCGCAGCTTCGCCTACGCGGGCGAGTCCGTTGACCGAGGCTACAACCTGCTCGTCTTCCCCGAAGGCATACGCGCCGAACAACTCGGCATCAGCCCCTTCCGCCCCGGCATCGGCGTCCTCGCCTCGCAACTCGGCATCCCCGTTGTCCCCGTCCGCATCGACGGCCTGATTGAATTGAAACTCTCCGGCCGCCGCGGCTTCACCTCCCCCCACCGCGTCACCATCCGCCTCGGCGACCCCGTCACCTACGCGCCCGACCAAGACCCCGCCGACATCACCGCCGACCTCGAACACAGGCTCAAAGCACTCTAGAAACACCCCGGGAGCGCGGGCATCCCTGCCCGCCAAAGCGTGCGCCAGCATGCTTAACAACGAAGCGCCATACATCAACATTGATGTATGGCGCTTCGTCGCATTGTTGCTTTTAATTCAGCTCCCGCAAGTACTAATCGGCGGCCAGTATCTCCCTGTAATTCCCCTTAATAAATGTCTGTACGGCGGCCGGAAGTTTGGAGAAGACTGTTTTCGTCACAACCACCGCACCTTTGACCTTCTTCTTTGATTTACCTCCCCGTTCTGCTTTGGACGGCTGTTTGTCCTTAATGTCTTCTCCGTACCCCTCATAAAAATAATGGACCTTCGGACTGGTCTCTTTGGTTACGTGGTAAGTGTCGGTGGTCAGGTTTATATGGTACTTGACGCCGTCCTGCTCCCACGTGGGCATCTGTCCTTCGTTTTCTACTTCTATCCCAGCTATCGTTACCCTTTGAACTACACGCCTTTGCGCGGTCTGCGCTTTGCCGTTCGCGGTCTCGCCCCCTCTCTGTGTCTCCCGCCCTTCGTTAATAACCGCCGGGCCTTTGTCGAGGGCTTTGGCCCCCATCACGTCCGCTTCCTTCTCCAATCCCTTATCGTCGTTGATATCCGCCCCACCCTTCATCTGCATGGTGGGCCTTACTCGTCCCTGCTTCTGCTGTACGACGTGCCAGGCTTCGTGAGGGAGGTGCTCTTCCTGACCGGGAGCTAAATGTATGTCAGTACCTTGAGTGTAAGCGTGTGCGTGTAAGTGGGCGGGCTTAGCCGAGTCGTAATGCACCTTCACATCGTCCATCGAATAACCGGACAGGTTTTCAACGCCCAATTTTAAAGCGTCGGGCAGCCCGGTACTGTTTTCCTTCTTCTGAACAGGTTGGGGCCGTGCAGCTTGAGCCAACATTTGCCGGACCGCCCGATTCCCGACGGTGCGTTGAAGTTGCCGCACGTCGCCCTTCGTCAGCAATTGGGGCGCCATGCTCGCGGCCCGCAAGGCTCTGACACGGCTCCCCGTCAACTGAGCTTTTGGCGCGGCCTTCCGGGTTTTCGTTTTCGGCGTGGAAGATTTGTCCTTGTTTGCCTGTTCTCTTGAAGACATGGTTGACTCCTCGCGTCTGTAGAGCTTCTACAACTTCATGCCAACAACTCTCTGAACAGCAGAACGTCCCGGGCGCCTCCGGCCGGGGCCGCAACGTCCGAGAGTATATACTCCGCCGACGGCCCCTCCGGCAATATCAAAACCGACGGCGGGCCGGTGCGAGCACTTTTTGACAGGCTTTTGGCCGCTCTGGTACGCTCGGGTCGCTCTTTTGCGCGCTCCCCTGATTCTCAGCGTCCCCGTGATGCTCTATCGCTCGCTGCTGCGTCCCCTGCTCTTCAAGCTGCCGCCGGAGACGGCTCACGAGTTCGCACTTCACGCGCTCTCGCACGGCCTCGGCGCCGGGCTTCTGCGCCGATTCGCGGGGGAGTCGGACGGCGCGCGCTTCGGAGAGCTGCGCCGGTTCGGACTGAGCTTCAGGAATCCCCTGGGCGTCGCCGCTGGCTTCGACAAGAACGGGCGCGTCGCGCCGCAGCTCGCCGCGCTCGGCTTCGGCTTCGTCGAGGTGGGCACCGTGACGAACCTCCCGCAGCCCGGCAACCCGCGCCCGCGTCTCTTTCGGCTGCCGCTCGACCGCGCGCTCGTCAACCGGCAGGGGTTCAACAACGAAGGCGCCGAAGCCCTCGCAAACAGGCTCGCGCGCCACAGACCCGACTGCGTGCTCGGCGTCAACATCGGCAAGAGCCGCGCCGTGCCCGTCGAAGAGGCGACGGCCGACTACCTCGCGAGCTTCGAGAAGGTCAGGCCGCACGCGGACTACGTGGCCGTCAACGTCAGCTCGCCCAACACGCCGGGGCTGCGCGAGTTGCAACGCGGAGACCTTCTGGGCGAGTTGCTTGGCGCGCTCCAACGCCGCAACCGTGAGTTGGCCGAGAAGGAAGACGGCCGGCCGGTCCCTATTCTTGTCAAGATCGCTCCCGACATCGCTGCGGGCGACCTTGAGTTGATAGTCGAAGCGGCGCGCGGCGCGGAGGTCGCCGGCATCATCGCGACCAACACGACCGTCGCGCGCGCGGGGCTCAGCACCGACGCCGCGCGCGTCGCAGCCTGCGGCGAGGGCGGTCTGAGCGGCGCGCCGCTGCGCGAGGGCTCGACGCGTCTGGTCGCGGCGCTGCGCAGGCTGACGCGCGGCACGTTGGAGATCGTCGGCGTCGGCGGCGTCTTCAACGCGGAGGACGCGTGGGAGAAGATTTGTGCCGGCGCCGGCCTCGTGCAGCTCTACACCGGCTTCGTCTACGAGGGGCCGGGCGTCGCGCGGCGCATCAACGAGGGGCTGGCCGCACTCGTCCAACGACACGGCTTCCGCACGCTCGACGAGGCCGTCGGCTGCCGCGCCGAAGAGTTCGCCGCACTTTAGAGAAAAGAGGAGCAGAAAGGATGACCACCGGCACGGCCGAGACCGTCTCGGCGAAAGAGAAGCTCATCGTGGCGCTCGACGTGGAGAGCGCCGACGAAGCATTGCGGTTGTTCGGCGAGTTGCGCGGCGAGGCGGGCATGTTCAAGGTCGGCTCGCAGCTCTTCACGTCTTCCGGCCCCGACCTCGTGCGACGCCTGGTCGCGGACGGCGCGCGCGTCTTCCTCGACCTCAAGTTCCACGACATCCCGAACACGGTCGCCGCCGCCGCGCGCGAGGCCGTGCGGCTCGGCGTTGCGCTCTTCAACGTCCACGCCACGGGCGGCTCCGAGATGATGCGCCGCGCCGCCGAAGCAACCGCCGAAGAGGCCGCGCGGCTCGGCGTCGAGAAGCCGAGCCTCATCGCCGTCACCGTCCTGACGAGCATGGACGCGGAAACTTTAACGGAGACGGGCGTCGCCGCCGACAGCGTCGAAGCGCAGGTGCGGCGCATGGCGAGTCTCGCGGACGCTTCGGGGCTCGACGGCGTCGTGGCCTCGCCGCACGAGATCGGCCCCGTGCGCGAGACAATCGGGCGCGCCGGCTTCCTCGTCGTCACGCCCGGCGTCAGCCCGACGGCCGCTGCCTACGCCGACCAGAAGCGCGTCACCTCGCCCGCCGAGGCCATCCGCCGTGGCGCCGACTTCATCGTCGTCGGCCGCGCCATCCTCAACTCCCCCGACCCCTCGGCCGCCGCGCGCGCCGTCGTCAAAGAGATGGAGAATGGTCGAGTATAAGAAGCAAGGTAGCGGCCCGGCCTTCGTCTACGTGTGCGGGATCGAGGGCTCGGGAAAGCTCTTTTATAAGCAGGCCGAGTCGCTCGCTTGCGACCACACGGTCGTCTCGTTCCCTCTGCGCCGGGACGGGCGGTACGGGATGGAGCGTCTCGTGGAAGACCTCGCGTGGGTCATCCGGGAGGCCGGCGGGCGCGCGACCGTGCTCGGCGAGTCGTTCGGCGGACTGCTGACGATGGCCACGGCGCTCGAACACCCGGAGCTGTTCGAGCGCATCATCCTCGTCAACACCTTCCCACACTTCGCGCAGCGTTTGAAGATACACGCCGGCTGCATCCTCTTCCGCGCCTTCTACCCGATGCTCAAGGCGCACCGGACGCGCGGCGCGCGACACATCCTCTTCAGTCCGGACGTGAACGAGGAGGACCGGCGGCTCTTCCGCGAGTACACGGACGACGTGGGACGCGAGGGCTACGTCTCGCGCCTGCGCATCATCCGCGACACGGACCTGCGCCCACGGCTCGGCGGATTGAAGACGCCCGCGCTCGTCGTCGCGGGGACGGCCGACCGCTTCCTCGACAGCGTGAAGGCCGCGCGGCAGATGGCGGCGCTGCTGCCGCGCGCGCGCCTCAAGCTGCTGGAAGGGACGGGCCACGTCGCGCTCCTTTCGGAACGCGTGAACGTGCGCGAGTGGCTCGGCGAGTTCGAGAACATTTGAGCCGCCGCGCCTTCACGGTTGGAACGAAGGCGCGCGGCGGGCGTGTAACCAGAAGGCGCCCGGGCGTTTGTCGCGCACGGGCTTTATTTGCGAAGATGTCAGGCGGGGTAAGAAGGGGGCACTCTCTTTGTTTCGAGTCATCAGGGTGAGGGTTTGGCCGGCGGCGACGCTCGCGGTTCTGTGTCTGTGCACGGCCGCGCTCGGGCAGGCACGTATCGACGCCGCGGCCGCGCCGTTCTCGCAGGCGCCCTACCGCGTCGGCGAGCGTCTGACCTACACGGTCGCCTTCTCAAACTTCCCCACGGCCGCGCACGTCCAGACGGAGGTTACCGGGCGCGGGCAGTTCCACGGGCGCGACGGCGTAGAGCTGCGCGCTCACGTCGAGACCATCGGCGTCGTTTCGGCCGCGCTCCTCGCGCTCAACCTCAACCAGTTCACCTACGTCGATCCGGGCACGGGGCTTCCCTACCACGCGCGGCAGTCCCTTAGCCAGAACGCGCGCGTGCAGGACGTGGCGACCGACTACAACGCGCCGCTCGGCGACACGGCGCTCGCGCAGGGGCGCGACGTGCCGGTCATGGCTAATACCTTCGACTTCCTCTCCGCGCTCTTCCGCCTGCGGGCGCTGCCGCTCGCGCAGGGCGCCGTCTACACGATGAGCGTCAGGCAGAACGAGACCATCTACGACGCGGAGGTAAAGGTGGTTGGCCGCGAGACGCTCAAGACCAACGTCGGCTCTTCGAACGCCGTCGTCGCCGAGGTGCGCGTGCGCGGCAACAAGGCCGCCGACGAATACCGCGTCCGCCTCTACTTCACGGACGACGAGCGGCACATACCCGTCCTCATCAGCGCGCGCCACCCCGCCGGAGAGATTCGCATCGAGCTTGCGAGCGCCGAGTTCGTGGGCGACCCGCAAGCGCCCTTCGTCAACGCGACCCCGATGCCAACCGACCCCGGCGCGAGACTCCCGCCGACACCGCCCCCGGGCAACACCCCGCCGCGCACGACGCCGACGCCGGCCACGGCGCCCGCGACCGGGGTGACGGCCGTCGCGCCGCCCGCCGACCTGCCCTTCAAGCCGGGCGAGCAGTTGAACTTCAACTTCTATCTCGGGACGGGTCCGCAGCCCGTGGGCACCGCCTCGTTCCTCGTCCGGCCGCGCGCGCGCTACTTCAACCGCGAGGGGCTGCTGCTGACGGCCAACCTACAGACGGCCGGCGCGGGCGCGACGCTCTTCCCCGTCAGCGACCAGATCAACTCTTACGTTGACTCCTTGTCCGTGCTCCCGTTCCGCACTGAGTTGAGTTTGTCGGAAGGCAAGCGGCGCGCGCGCTTCGTCGTCTCGGCCGACCAGCAGGGCGGCGCCGCCCTCTTCGAGGACGGCACGCGCGTCGAAGTGCCCTTCGGGACGCACGACCTGCTCTCCGTCTTCTACGCGCTGCGCTCCTTCGACCTCACGCCGGGCAAGCGCAACTCAGTCTCGCTGCTCCTCAACAAGCGCCCGCGCGTGCTCTTCATCACGGCGCTACGCACAGGCTCCGTGCAGCTCGGCGGCCAGAACATCCCGGCCGTCGAACTGGCAATGACCACGAGCGACGCGGCCGGCGACCGCCTCGCGCTCCGCCTCTGGGTCAGCACGGACAGGCGCCGGCTCCCGCTCCGTCTGACGGCCGTGACGCCGCTCGGCCCCGTCCGCGCAGACCTCGCCATCATCCCGACCGCGCTGCAATAACGGCTCCCCTTCCCACGTCGCGGACAGGAATTCGCCTTAGATGAAATTGAAATCTATTTTCAAGAGGAGTATAGTCTTTCACGTGGCGCGCGAAACTTCGTGCCGCCGCGATCTTGAAACCTTCGTCATCATCGGTGAACGTCTATGAGTCTCGCCTACGCAGCGGCCGGAGAGGTCGGTGAAATGCCGACGCGGGCCGACACTGCCGGCCCGGCCGTCGTCTCGCTCGACGCGCTCGAAGCTGGGCGCCACGCGCGCGTGACGGCCGTGCGCGGCTCGGGACCCGTCGCGCGCCGCCTGATGGAGATGGGCGTCGTCCCCGGCGCTCCCGTCCGCGTCATCAAGGCCGCGCCGCTCGGCGACCCCCTCGAAGTCCGCGTCCGCAACTACCACCTCGCCCTCCGCCGCAGCGAGGCCCAGACGGTTTCAGTCGTGATGAGTGACGAGTAATAAGTGATAAGAAAGAAAGACATGCCTGGTCTTCTCTTATCACCTATCACTCATCACTCATCACCTTCCTTATGAGTAGTATCCTCGAATCCCCCCCGCACGCGGAAACAGGCGTCAGGGCAGAGGCACGGCAGTTGGTCGTGGCCTTGGCCGGCAACCCGAACGCGGGCAAGACCAGCATCTTCAACGCGCTCACGGGGCTCCGCCAGAAGGTCGCCAACTACCCGGGCGTCACGGTCGAGCGCAAGGAGGGTCTCTGGGCGCTCGAAGCGGACCTGCCGCCCGCGCGGCTCGTAGACCTCCCCGGCCTCTACAGCCTCGACGCCGCGTCGATTGACGAAGAGATCGCGCGCGACATCCTCACGGGCCGCATGGAGGGCATGCCCGCGCCCGACGTGGTCGTCGCCGTCGTCGATGCCACCAACCTCGAACGCAACCTCTATCTAGTCACGCAGCTCCTCGAAGCAGGGCGCCCGCTCGTCGTCGCCCTCTCGATGGTCGATCTCGCCGAGCACTCGAAGCTTGAGATTGACGCCGAGCGACTTTCAAACTCGCTCGGCGTCCCCGTCGTCCCCGTCACCGCGAAGACAAAGCGCGGGCTCGAAGAGCTTGCGCGCGTGGTCGTCGAAGCGGTCGGCTCGCGGCCGCCGTGCGCGCTGTGGCGTTTATCGACTAACGCGGAGGCAGAAGTTCGTCGTCTTTACGCGGCGGGCTCCGCGAGCCGCGAGGACGCGCTGCGCGACCTCTACTCGGACGCGCTTCCCGAAGAGGCCGAGTTGCGCGACGCGGTCGCGGCGGCGCGTGCGCGGCTCGCGGGCGCGGACCCGCAGTGGTGGCAGGAGCCTCTGACGGCGCGCTACCGCTGGATTGAAGAGGTAACGGCCGGCTCCGTCCACGGCGCGAAGGACGAGCGCCCCGGCTCGACCGAGCGCATCGACCGCTTCGTCACGCACAAGTTCCTCGGCCCCATCCTGCTGCTGATCGTGATGGCCGTCGTCTTTCAGGCGATATTCTCCTGGGCGACTCTGCCGATGGAGTTGATCGACAGCGGGTTCGGCGCGCTCGGCGAGACGCTGCGCGCGCAGATGCCGCCGGGCCTTCTGACCGACCTCGTCGTTGACGGCGTCATCGCGGGCGTCGGGGGCGTGCTCGTCTTTCTGCCGCAGATTCTACTGCTCTTCTTCTTCATCGCGCTGCTCGAAGACAGCGGTTACATGTCGCGCGCGGCCTTCCTCGTTGACCGTCTGATGCGTGGCGTGGGGCTGCACGGGAAGGCGTTCATGCCGCTGCTGTCGAGCTTCGCGTGCGCCATCCCGGGCATCATGGCGACGCGCACCATCGAGAATCCGAAGGACAGACTGGCGACGATTCTCATCGCGCCCTTCATGTCCTGCTCGGCGCGGCTGCCGGTCTACACGCTGATGATCGCGGCGTTCTTCACGGAGGTGCGGCTCTTCGGCTTCCTCCCCGTCGGCGTGCTGTTGATGCTCTCGATGTACCTGCTCGGCATCGTGGTCGCCATCGTCGTCGCGTGGATTCTGAAGCACACCATTCTGAAGTCGCCGCCGCCGCCGCTCGTCTTAGAGCTGCCGCCGTACCGCGTGCCGAACCTCGTCAACGTGATGTACACGATGCGGAATCGCTCGTGGCTCTTTGTGAAGCGCGCGGGAACGGTGATTCTGACCATCTCGATTCTGCTCTGGGCGCTGATGACCTTCCCGCGCCTGCCAGAGAAGCCCGTGCCCGATGCCGAAGAGGGCGCGGCCGTGCAGGCGATGCGCGAGACGGGCGTGGAGTCGAGGGGCGAGCCCGCGCCGCTGACGGCGAAGGCCGAGGGCGACACGGCGGACGAGGGCGCGCAGTTGCAGCAGAGTTACGCGGGCAGACTCGGGCACGTCTTAGAGCCGCTCATCGAGCCGCTCGGGTTCGACTGGAAGATGGGCATCGGGCTCGTCGCTTCGTTCGCCGCGCGCGAGACCATCGTTTCGACCCTGAGCATCGTCTACAACGTCGGCAAGGACGCCGACGCCGAGTCGCCTTCGCTCATAGATGCCGTGCGCAACGCGAAGCGGCCGGACGGGACACCAGCGTGGACGCCGCTCGTCGCGGTCTCGATGATGGTCTTCTTCGTGCTCGCG
This sequence comes from Pyrinomonadaceae bacterium, assembly GCA_036379655.1. Lineage (GTDB taxonomy): Bacteria > Acidobacteriota > Blastocatellia > Pyrinomonadales > Pyrinomonadaceae > QHXN01. The sequence goes on along the minus strand of DASVGG010000048.1, from coordinate 400 downwards.
TGCCAGTGTATGTCCACGGTCGCGGTCGTGCGGCGCGAGACGAACTCTTGGCGCTGGCCGCTCTTCATGGTGGCCTACATGCTCGTCATCGCCTACGTCGCCTCGTTCGTCACGTACCAGGGCGGGAAGCTTTTGGGACTGAGTTAGACGCCTTCAAAGTTTATGAATCTTGACTGGCAGACCATCGCGGTCGCGCTCATCATCGCCGGGTCGCTCCTCTACGTCGGGCGCCGTGCGTTGATGCGACTGCGCTCGTTCAGGATGAGCAAGGGCGGCGGATCGTGCGCGACCGGCTGCGGCACGTGCGGCGACGTGGACGCGCCGCTGCGCCAGTCGAACGTGTTGGTGCAAGTCAGCAAGACAAAGAAGAATTAACCACGGAGACACGGAGACGCGGCGT
>DASVGG010000047.1:0-11857 GCA_036379655.1 Pyrinomonadaceae bacterium | reverse complement strand
GGCCACGCAGCGGCGCATCACGGCGCACTTACGGCGACGCAACCGCCGCCGAGACCGGTATCTCAAGATCAGGTACCTTGGAGATACTCACAAAACGTAGGTGACAAATAGTCACATCAGCGATGTGACACTACGCTTAACACTCATGGAAAAGATCGTAACGATATTCGGCGGCTCGAAGTGCGGCGAGGAGAGCGAGGAGTATCAGCAGGCCCGTCGGCTAGGCCAGCTCTTCGCGGAGCGTGGTTACACCATCTGCACGGGCGGCTACCTCGGCGTGATGGAGGGCGCGAGCCGAGGGGCGCACGAGCGCGGCGGCCGCGTCCTCGGCATCGTGATGAACCAGTTCAAGTCCGAGCCCAACCGTTACCTGACCGAGAAGGTCGCGAGCGCGCACTTCTACGAGCGGCTGCAAAACCTGATCGAGCGTTCGGTCGGCTTCATCGCGCTGCGCGGCGGCGCGGGGACGGTGACGGAGTTGTCGCTGGTCTGGAACAAGCTCCAGACAAGGGTCATCGAGCCGCGCCCGCTCGTGCTGCTCGGCGACTTCTGGCAGAGGGTCATCGAGTCGTTCAGGCAGAACCTCGTGGTGAGCGAAAAGGACGTATCCCTCCTCGACTTCGTCAACACGCCGGAGGAGGCCGTGCGCATCATCGTGGGAAGGGCCGAAGGGGAGAGCGTATGAACTGTCCGAGATGCGGAGCCGGCCTCGTGCCGGACGCGAAATTCTGCGGCGCCTGCGGCGCCACCATCAACGCGGCTCCGCCGCCGCCACCGCCGCCTCCGCAACAGCAATACCAGGCGGCGCCGGGTGGTGGCGGCATCAGGATTGACGACGACGCGCGCGGGCAGGGTCGCGGCTATTCGTACGAGATACTGCACCAGCCTTCGTTCGCGCTCGCCGTCGTCCAGCTCGCGGCCGAGCAGTCGATACAGGCAGAGGCGGGCGCGATGGTCTCCATGTCCGCGAACGTCGAGTTGCAGTCGCAGATGAAGGGCGGTCTGATGGGTGCACTGAAGCGCGCCGTCGGCGGCGAGTCGGCCTTCGTCTCGACCTTCACGGCGCGCGGCGGCCCCGGCGAAGTCACCTTCGCCCCGGGCAGCCCCGGCGACATCGCGGCCATCGAGTTGAGCAACCAGCTCTTCTACGTCCAGTCCAGCTCCTACCTCGCGGGCGACGCGAGCCTGCAAGTGGACACGCGCTGGGGCGGGGCCAAGAGTTTCTTCGGCGGCGAAGGGCTGTTCGTGTTGCAGGTGACGGGGACGGGGCTCCTGCTCCTCTCGTCCTTCGGCGCGATACACCGCAAGCGTCTGGCGGCGGGCGAGCGGTACGTTGTGGACACGGGCCACCTCGTCGCGTGGGAGGGGACGACGCAGTACACTCTGCGCAAGGCCGCCGCGGGCTTCTTCCGCAGCATGGTCAGCGGCGAGGGCGTGGTCGCGGAGTTCTCCGGGCCGGGCGAGATTCTGATTCAGACGCGGAACCTCGCGGCACTCGCGGGGCTGCTCAAGCCCTTCTTCCCGTCGCAGGGCGGGAGCGGCGGCAGCGGCTTCAACATAGACATATAGGCTGATGCGCGGCCGATAACGTTTGACTAACACGAACATGGGCGAGTTGTTGGAAGAGAAGAGTTCTGAGCAGGCTGCGGGTCTCCCTGGGGAGGGGAAGCGCGCGTGCATCATCGGCGCGCCGTGCGGCTTCGGCGCGGGGGTGGCCGGCGTTGACCTCGGGCCGGCGGCGATGCGCGTCGCGCGCCTGCGGCAGCGCATCGCGGGTCTCGGCTACGAGGTGCGCGACCTCGGGGACCTGCGCTTCGAGTGCCCGGCGGAACCACCCCCGGTCGGCATGAAGCTGCGCTACCTCGAAGAGATAAAGGCCGCCTGCGAGCAACTGGCGGTAGAGGTGCGGCAGGCGCTTGAAGCGGGCGAGTTGCCGATAGTCCTCGGCGGCGACCACTCCATCGCCATGGGCTCAATCGCGGGGCTGGCCTCTTTCTACAGGCAGCGCAACCAGCCCATCGGCCTCATCTGGTTCGACGCGCACGCCGACATGAACACGCCCGAAACGTCCCCCTCCGGCAACATCCACGGGATGCCGCTGGCCGTCCTCCTCGGCTACGGCGTGCCGGAGTTGACCGGCATCGAGGGCTTCTCGCCGAAGCTCGACCCGCGTTTCTGCGCGCACCTCGGCGCGCGCGACGTTGACCTCGGCGAGCGCGAGTTGATACGTAAGCTCGGCATGCGCTTCTTCACCATGCGCGAGATTGACGAACGGGGGATGTCCGCGTGCATCGATGAGGCACTCCACATCGCCTCGCAGGCGCCGGCCGGCTATCATGTGACGCTCGACGTGGACGCGCTCGACCCGGGTGACGCGCCTGGGTCGGGGACGGTCGTTCGCGGCGGGCTCACATACAGGGAGGCGCATCTCGCGATGGAGAAGATCGCGGAGGCCGGCGGCGTGCTCTCGCTCGAAGTGGTCGAGATAAACACCGCGCTCGACATCAACAACCGCACGGCCGAGCTGGGCGTCGAGCTGATACTTTCGGCCCTCGGTAAGTCGATACTTTAGGCGGCGAGTGTTGTGGTAACCTCTTAACCCATAGGCCCGAAGCCGCTGTGCCGGCCGGCTTTGGGCTAAATTTTTGTAACTGCGATTTTCAACATGACGACAAAGATTCGAATCGGGGTCATCTACGGCGGCCGCTCGGGCGAACACGATGTCTCGGTCCGCTCGGCGCGCTCGGTCATCGAGGGTGTTGACCCCGAAAAGTACGAAGTCATCCCGGTCGCGATTACGAAAGAGGGGCGCTGGCTCTCGCCGGCCGAGTCCGCCTCGCTGCTGCCCGAGTCCGCGCGGCGCAGGCTCTCGAACTACGCGGGCGCGGACACGGACGAAGGCGGCACCTCCCTCGTCGTGGACCCTTCGCGCGGCGGAGTCCTCCGGCGGGAAGGCGCGGAGGCCGGCGACCAAAGGCTCGACGTAGTCTTCCCAGTCTTACACGGCACGTACGGCGAGGACGGGACGATTCAGGGGCTTCTGGAGATGGCCGGCATCCCTTACGTCGGGTGCGGGGTGCTCGCGTCGAGCACGGGGATGGATAAGGTGACGATGAAGACCCTTTTCCGGCACGCAGGGCTCCCCGTCTGCAAATACGAATGGTTCCCGCGCCGCGACTGGGAGGCCGATCCCGGAGGGATTCGCGAGCGCGTCGAGCGCGAAATCGGCTACCCGTGCTTCGTCAAGCCCGCGAACCTCGGCTCCTCGGTCGGCGTCTCGCGCGCGGACGACGAGGAGACGCTGGTCAGGGCCGTCAACCTCGCGGCGCGCTACGACCGTCGGATTATCATCGAAGAGGGTTTGGACGCGCGCGAGATCGAGTGCGCGGTGATGGGGAACGACGAGCCCGATGCGAGCCTCCCGGGCGAGTACGTCGTGCACGACGAGCACGCCCGGTTTTTGGACTACACCGAAAAATATTCGAGCACGGGGCACGTCGAGTTCGTCGTCCCCGCGCCCATCCCGAAGCGCCTGACGCGCCGCATACAGGAACTCGCCGTGCGCGCCTTCAAGGCCGTGGACGGCGCGGGCTTCGCGCGCGTGGACTTCTTCCTGAGGAGGGACAACAACAAACTCCTCGTCAACGAACTGAACACAATCCCGGGCCTCACTGATGTCTCTGGCTTCCCGAAGATGTGGGACGCCTCCGGCGTGCCCTTCGCGCAGGTCATCGACCGCCTGGTCGAGCTCGCCTTCGAGCGCCACGCGGAGAAGTCTCGCAACGCGACGAGTCTTTAAAACTCCTCCCGCCGAAATACCCCGAACGCTCCCCCCAGAGACGCGGCCGAGGCCGTCGAGCAGTCAAAAATCTCTTCGAGTAAACTCTGAACCCGCGCGCCCTAACCCTTTGGGGCACGGTAGCCGCTGCGCGTGCGCGCGGTCAGTTCCGGCCGCGAGAGCTTCAACTGTATGGCGCGCCAGCGGCCGTCCCTCGCAGTGTTGTTCGGGCGGTAGCCGATGGTGTACTGGTTGCTCAACTCCTGAAGAATCTCCCTGAACGCCTCGTCCAGCGCACGCCCGCCCGGCTTCGAGACGAACCGCCCGCCGCTCTTGTTCGCGTAGTTCTTCAAAGTCCCCGCCGCCGACATGCGCTCGGCCGCATTCATTCGCGGGTCGGACATGTCCACGGTGTAGATGGTCGCGTTCGCCGCGAGGGCGGCGTTGAGAGCTTTGTCGGGCGTGGCGCTGCTCTTGGTGTCTGCGCCGTCGGAGAGGACGATGATGGCCCTACGCTTCTCGGGCCGCTTGGCGAGGTCTTTCGCGGCGCGCAGGACTGCGTCGTTGAGGGAGGTCATCCCCTTCGAGCCGAGGTCGTAGGCCACGGGCGGAAGGTCTCGGCCGGGCACGAAGTCCGACAACTGCTCGACCTTCGAATCGAAGTGGTAGACGGAGGCCACGTCCTCCTCGCGCAGACCGTCGAGGAAGCGCACGGCGGCCGCGCGCGCGAGCGTGAGCCTCGTCTCCATGCTCCCGGAGGTGTCGAGCAGGATGGCCGCCGCGAAGGGCGTCTCCTCGACGGAGAAGAGCGTGACGCGCTGCTCCACCCCGTCCTCAAGCACCTTGAAGTCCCTGTGCGAGAGCTTGTGAACGTACTCTCCGCCCGAGTCCGTCACCGTCACGTTGAGGACGACGAGTTCGGCGTTTACGCGGACGACCTCGTCCTCGTCGTCGTCGCGCTGCGCGCGCACGTACGCCGTGGGCGTGGCCAGGGCCAGGAGTGACAGGACGACAAAAATGATTTTCGTCTTCGGACGCGTGCGGAGGGGAGAAGAATTGGGCGCGTCGCTCGGCGAAGTCTTCATGGCAGTTTGAAGGTGCGTATGTGGCGTATCAACTCGATGATTTCGTTGGAATGCTTGATGACGTTGCCGGAGACGACGAGGCGCGAGGTCTTCGAGACGCTCTCCTTCAGCGCGCCCGCGAGTTTGGCGAGGCGCGAGACGGCGCCCTCGATCTTATTCGGCGGGTCGCTCAGCCCCTCCTCGTCGTCGGAGCCGCCGGCGCTGCCCCTGATCTTGCGCGCGAGTTTTTCGAGCCGTTCTAAACGCTTCAGGTCGTCGCGGGTGAGGGAGTTGTTCTTCTTGTAGGAGGCGAGCAGCGCGTCCCCAATCTGCACGGCCTCGTCGGCGCGCTCGACCATCTCCTTGTGCGTCTCCTCCTCGCGCCGTATCTCCGCGCGCCTCAGCATCTCCGCTTCGGGCGAGCCGAAGTCGCCCCGTTGCGCCCCCGGGCGCGGCTCATCCGCCCCGGCGATTTGCGCCGAAGCGTTGACCGCGCCAAGCGCAAGGAGGGCGGCGAGAAAAGCTTTGGCTCTGTACATGAGTACTTTCTTAAGACTCACCTAGAAGGCTCCACGAATGTCGGAAGTTTAGCACGGGCGACTGTGTTAGGGATGCCCCTGAAGAGACCCGGGGTTGCAAGGCCCTTGCGGGTTAGAGCTTTCCGCTAAATGCTTTACATTAACTTTGTCGGCACGCCGACTCTTAAAGCTTCGTGCGAGCTTTCCCCGCGCCTTAGGGGACGCTGTAGGGATTGTCGGGCGTGTTGATGAACTCGTCGCCGCCGGACTTCTTCTTCGAGGGCGTCTTGACGATGATGACGTTCTCCTTGATCTTCTCGGGCGGCCGCTTCGCTCCGGGCAGGGAACGGAAGGCTATCTCCTCCGCGTTCGCGCCCCCCTTGAGCCCGACCACGCGCGACCCGCTCCACTCCTCGGACAGAACCTTGAGTGAGAACTTGCCCTGCTGTCCCGGCTCAAGGTCGGCGGGCTCGACCTTTATCTCGCGCGTCTCGACGCCGGAGTCGGCCCTGCGCCGCAGCTCTATCTCGACCGAGAGCTTTTCGAGTCTCTCTTTTCCGACGTTCTGCACGGCGCCGCCGATGATCGCATAAGGCTTCGCGAGCATCGCCTCGTCCACGAAGATGTTCGCGCGGGGCTCGGGCTTCGGGGTCGGCGTCGCCTGCGCCTTCTGTTGCGAAGCGTCGGGAGCCTTCTGGCATCCCGAAAGGATCAGGAAGGGGATGAGCGTGAGCGTGAGGGCGGGCTTTCGGGCGGCCGAAACGAGGTTTTTGAGATAGATCATCGTACTGCTTTGTTCGACTGATGGTTGAGCTTTGCGCCCCTCCGCCGTTCAATTGTAACGGCTTAGCCTGTGGGGGCGGCTACTGCTGATCCTGTTCGTGTCCGGCAGGCGGGGCGCCCGTGATCTTTGTGATGAGCGCGACGAGAAATTCCGTCTCGGCCGTCCCGTTACTCCTGAGCGAAAGCCACTCGGCGCCGAGCACGTTGTCGCTGCGCCCCTCTATGCGCGCGTTGACCGAGACGTTGGTAATCGTGCTGTCGATGGGCTGGATTTCGAGGATGAGCGTGTAGCGCCCGCGAGTCCAGTTGCCCTGCTCAGTGCGCGGCACCTCGGCGAAGCGGAAGAGTTCGGAAGAGGTGACCATCGTCCCGCGCGTGAACGTGTAGGGCTGCGAGACCAGAAGGCCGGTCTCGGGCTTCGAGACCGTCTCGTCGATGATGAGCTTCCGGTCGCGCATCAACTCCTGAATGGCCTTCGTCAGAACGTCGTTCGGGGCCTGGAAGCGGTACGGATTCGGGATGGGTGGCGGCGCTTGCGTCTTGCCCTTCCCGAAGTCGATGCCGCGGCCGACGCCCGTGTCCACTTTGCTGCCGTTGACGGCCGGCTGCCGGTTGGTGCTGCTGTCGCGTATGCGGTCGTTCTGCTGGTCTACGCCCTTCTCCTGCGCGGCGCAGAAGGTGCAGGCGAGAATGAGAAGCGCGATTGCGAGAAGCGTTTTCATTGAAAGCCCCTTTGCCCTGACCTTGCCAATCAAACGAGAGGGAAACGCCTGCGAGCATAAAGCAACGAACTGTCGAATTCAAGACCGACTCCGAAGCACGAAAGCTTTGATGCACATTTAAGGTGAAGGGGACGGCTGCGTTGTTACGTCTGTCCCTTCGGAGGGCGTGGGCGTCGCCGAAAGGTTCGCGTTGCGGTTGCGCTCCCACTCCCTCAAAGCCTGTACGCCGCGCTGGAAGTCCGCCTCGTTGCTGTAGAAGTTGTGCGCGCCGTCGTTACGAGAAGGCTCGCGCACGTAGTAGATGTAGTCCGTCTGCGCGGGGCTGAGCGCCGCTTCCAGAGAGCTTTGACCCGGGGAGGCGATGGGGCCGGGCGGCAGTCCGCGTACTTTGCGCGTGTTGTATGGAGAATCGCGGTCGAGGTCGCTCTGGTAGACCTTGCCGTTGTTCCGCCACTTGCCGGCGGCCTTCGAGGCGTAGATGACGGTCGAGTCGATGCCGAGAGGGATGTCCCGCCTGAGCCGGTTATAGATGACGGAGGCGACACGCGGACGCTCTTCCGAGAGTTTCGCTTCTGTTTCGATGAGCGAGGCGACGGTGACGACCTCGCGCGGGCTGAGGCCGTCCGGGGGACTGTGCTTCGCGGACAACTCGCCCCAGACCTGTCTGAAACGCTTCACCATCGCCTCGACGACCTGCCGTGCCGTCGTGCCCGGCGGGAAGCTGTACGTGTCCGGGTAGAGATAGCCTTCAAGATTTTTGGCGCCGGGGTCGATGTCCCTTATGGTGCTCGTGTCGTCAAAGAGCGCCAGGGCCTCTTCGGCGTTCTGTAGCTTCAGTTCGGGAATCCTCGCGAGGAGGGCGGCGATGTCCCAACGCGTCCAGCCCTCGATGACTGTCAGGCGGCTCAGACGCTGCTCTCCCTCCTCAAGTTTTCTGAGCACCCCGAGCGGTGAGATGGGCGAAGGGAAGCGGTATTCGCCAGCCTTCAAACGCTGACCCGAGCCCGTCAGGCGTACGTAGAGTTGCAACACCCATCCACGTCTGATAACGCCGAGATTTTCGAGATTGTCGATAATCTGATTCGGAGTGGAGCCTTTGGGGATTGTGACGTACTGGTCGCTCTGGGAGTGGAGCTTGGGCGCCTGTAGTTCGTAACGGAACCACAGGAGGGAGCCCGCGCAGGCGAGGATGAGAATGATGATGAAGGAGATGATAACTCGTTTAAAGGTCATTACATATCCCGGTTGATTTTAAGTTAATGCTCAAGCGTCGAACTTACCCTTCGTCTCCCTTTTGGGTCTCCAGATAGTCGCTCAAGATTATAGATGCGGCTTCGCTGTCGATTCGGTCGGAAATCTCGACGCCCTGGAGGCCACGCTCCCGCAGGGAACTCTCCGCGTCTTTGGAGGTGAGGCGCTCGTCCTGAAAAAAGAGTGGGAGTTTGAGCGAGAGATGTAGATTTCGTCCGAGGCGTCTGACTTCGTTTGCAGCGTCGCCTTCGGTGCCGTCGAGGCGGAGCGGCAAACCCAGGACTATGCTTCGCACGTCAAACTGCACGCAAAGTTCTGCGAGTGAGCTGAGCAGACGCTTCCAGGGGGTGCGCGGCAGGGCCGGGAGCGTGCGGACGGTCAGGCGCAGTTCATCCGAGACGGCTATGCCGACTCTCTTCGAACCCACGTCGATGGCGAGGACACGACCCTGCAAAGTCAGACCTTCCCGGCTCGCTTTTTTTGGACTAAATCTGCGCCTTTGGCTGGCGCGGAGTATAACGCAACCCTTGACAAGTGTGCCACTTAGACGGCTTGCGCACCGTCAACGGCTACTGTATCATCCGACCCGTAGGTTCGGACAGTTCGGCCCCGCGCAGGGCCGAGGCGCTCTACAGGGTTATTAGTGGAATCAGAGGTGATCGATGTCTTTTCGCAGTAAATTCCTTCTCGTCGTCTTCTCCGCGTCGCTTGCGCTCTACGCCGTCGTCGGCGGCTGGATGTCGATCAACGCGCAGCAGCAGCAGAACGACCCGGGCGCGCAGCTCCGAATCTTCGAGAGCGTCCTCAGGCACATACAGGACGACTACGTGGACGAGCCAGACCTGAACAAGGTCCGCGCGGGCGCCCTGCGGGGCCTTGCATACGGCCTCGACCCGTATTCGACCTACCTGACGACCGAACAGGTCAAGGGCTTCAGCGCCAACAATCAGAAGAATCAGCCGGGCATCGGCGCTGAACTCTCGCAGTTCGCCTCCTACCTCTACGTCATCGCCCCCGTGAAGGGCGGCCCGGCCGAATTGGCGGGCCTACAGGCTGGCGACATCATCGAGTACATCGACGGGAAGGCCACGCGCGACATCTCGCTCTATGACGCGCGGCAGCTTTTGAATGGCGCGCCGGGCAGCGAGGTCAAGCTGCGCGTTCTGCGCGCGGGCACGCGCCCGTTCGTCCTGAACGTCAGGCGCGGCGCCGTTTCCGTCCCCGGCGCGGAGTCGCGCATGGAGGCGGGCAAAATTGGCGTCATCAAGGTCAACAGCCTCGCGGAGGGCGAGGCCGCTGACGTGAAGACGCGCTTGCAGGAGCTTCAGAAACAGGGCTTGCAGAAAGTCGTGCTCGACCTGCGGAGCGTCGCGGGCGGTTCGCTCGAAGAGGGCGTCAAGGTCGCCAACCTCTTCATCAAGGAGGGGACGCTGGCGCAGACCGTCGGGCGCGGGAACAAGCCTCTGAAGAGTTTCACAGCCGACCCGAAGGGCGTGCTCTTCGAAGGGCCGACCGTGGTGCTCATCGACCGAGGGACCGCCGCCGCCGCCGAGGTCGTGGCCGCGGCATTCACCGAGCACAAGCGCGGCGACGTGGTCGGCGTCAAGAGCTTCGGCGCGGGCGCGGAGCAGCAACTCTTTACGCTGCGCGCGGGCGACGGTCTGCTCCTGACGACGGTCAAGTGGGCCTCGTCGGCGGGCAAGACCTTCCTCGGCGAGGGCGTGAAGCCGACGGTCGAGGTCAAGCTGCCGGAGTTGGCGGAGGCCATCGACCCCGAAGACCTGACCGGCAACGACGACGACCCCATCGCGCAGCCCAACGCCCCCGCCGACCGGAGGGAAGTGGCGCCCGAGGCCGCCTCGCCCAAGCAGCAGCCGGAGGACTTGCAGTTGAAGAAGGCTCTCGAAATCCTTCGCGAGAATAAGCCCGCGCAGACCCCGCAGCGTCCCGCCTAAAAGGGGAGAGAACCACGGACATTAAAAGGCGCGCGAGAAACGTTTCTCGCGCGCCTTTCGCTTTTGAAGAATCTCTTTAAACCTTCGACGCCCCTTAGAGCGGAATGTTCCCGTGCTTCTTCGGAGGGTTCGTGTCCCTCTTGTTTTCGAGCAGGGACAGTGCGTTGATGAGCTTCTTGCGAGTCAGGGCCGGCTCGATGATCTCGTCTATAAAGCCGCGCTCGGCCGCGACGTAAGGGTTCGCGAACTTCTCTTCGAACTCGGCGACGCGCGCCCTTCTGGCCGCGTCCTGGTCCGCCGCCTCAACGATCTCGCGCCGGTAGAGGACGCCGACCGCGCCCTCCGCGCCCATGACGGCGATCTCGGCCGTCGGCCATGCGAAGTTGAGGTCCGTGCGTATGTGTTTGGATGCCATGACGCAGTATGCGCCGCCGTAAGCCTTGCGCGTGATGACGGTGATCTTGGGCACGGTCGCCTCCGCGAAGGCGTAGAGCAGTTTCGCGCCGTGCCTGATGATGCCGCCGTGCTCCTGCGTCACGCCGGGCAGGAAGCCGGGCACGTCCTCGAAGACGACGAGCGGGATGTTGAAGCAGTCGCAGAAGCGCACGAAGCGCGCGCCCTTGACCGAGGCGTCGATGTCGAGCACGCCCGCGAGGAACGCGGGCTGGTTGGCGACGATGCCGACGCTGCGGCCGCCCAGGCGCGCGAAGCCGACGACGATGTTGGGCGCGTAGTGCTCGTGCACTTCGAAGAAGTATTCGTCGTCCACGACCGCGTGAATCGCGTCGCGCATGTCGTAGGGCTGGTTCGAGGCTTCCGGTACGAGCGTGTTGAGCGACTCGACGCGGCGGTCCGAAGGGTCCGAGGTCTCGACACGCGGCGCGTCCTCCATGTTGTTGGAGGGGATGAAGGAGAGCAGTTCGCGCACAAGCAGGAGCGCGTGCTCGTCCGAGTCGGCCGCGAAGTGCGCGACGCCCGAGACGCTGTTGTGCGTGTCCGCGCCGCCCAGTTCCTCCTTCGAAACGTCCTCGTGCGTGACGGTGCGGATCACGTCCGGGCCCGTGATGAACATGTACGAGGTGTTCTTCACCATCACGTTGAAATCCGTGATGGCGGGGCTGTAGACGGCGCCGCCCGCGCAGGGACCCATGATGCAACTGATCTGCGGGACGACGCCGGAGGCGAGCGTGTTGCGCAGGAAGATGTCCGCGTAGCCGCCGAGCGAGACGACGCCCTCCTGTATGCGCGCCCCGCCCGAGTCGTTCAGGCCGACGACGGGCGCGCCCAAGCGCATCGCCGTGTCCAGGACCTTGCAGACCTTCTCCGCGTGCGTCTCGGAGAGGGAACCGCCGAAGACCGTGAAGTCCTGCGCGAAGACGAAGACGCGGCGGCCGTCTACGAGGCCGTGACCGGTGACGACGCCGTCGCCCGGGTAGAGTTGTTTATCGAGGCCGAAGTCGCGCGAGCGGTGGACGACGAGCTGGTCGAACTCCTCGAAGGTGCCGTCGTCGAGGAAGAATTCGATGCGCTCGCGCGCGGTCCACTTGCCCGCCTCGTGCTGGCGCGCGACGCGCGCGTGGCCGCCGCCATCCTCCGCGCGACGCTTGCGCTCAAGGAGCTGTTCGAGTTTTGACTGGTGCGTATTTTCGGCCGGTTTGGGTTTCATAGGTTGAGACGTGACGGGGTGGAATTATGAATGAAACAGGCGAATTTGTACACGCGCGGCGTCGCGACGGTCTTGATATTAAACTTGAAAGGTAAGTGTTGAAGAGTCGGCGCGCCGACT
>DASVGG010000046.1:0-155544 GCA_036379655.1 Pyrinomonadaceae bacterium | reverse complement strand
GTCTTAACGTCTCACTGCAATTCGCGCTGACGCGCTCATGGCGGGCAGGGATGCCCGCGCTCCCGGCTTATGACTTCACCCTTCGGAACGCCTCGCGCGCCGTCTCTTGAACAATGCGCAGGGCGACGTTGTGCGTGCGCGCGGCGGCGCGGCAGTCTTCGTACTCGGGCGTCGCGCTGACGACTTGCCCGCGCCAGCGTGCGACCTTGACGGCAATCGTACCGAACTCGGTCTCGACAGTCACGGCCTCCCTCTCCAACGCGCGCCGCTTCACGGCGTACGAGCGCACGCCGAGCGTCGGCGTCTCCGCGAACAGAAGCTCGTGCATCGCATCGCCCTCCGAGGGGCGGCAGAGGATGGAGACGAGCACGCCCGGCCGGTTCTTCTTCATCTGCACCGGCGTGAAGTAGCAGTCGAGCGCGCCGAGTTCCAACGCACGCTCCAACAGGTGGCCGAGGACTTGCGGCGACACGTCGTCAACGTTCGTCTCGACCATCAACAACTCCTCAACGCCTTGTTGTGAGACGCCGCGCGGCGTCTCCCCGGCCTCATCGGACTCTCCGACGAGCAGGCGCAGCACGTTGGGAAAGTTCTCATACTCGCGCCCGCCCGCGCCGTAGCCTGTCGCCCCGACGCGCATGCGCGGCAGCGCGCCGAACTCCTCGCAGACGGTCGCCACGATGGCCGCGCCCGTCGGCGTGACCAGTTCGCCGACGATGTCCGTCGAGTAGACGGGCGCGTCGCGCAGGAGTTCCGCGACGGCGGGCGGCGGAACGGGAAAGCGGCCGTGCTCCATCTCGACCGTGCCGCTCCCGACGTGCAGCGCCGACGCGACGAAACGCTCGACCTGTAACAACTCGAACCCGATGCAGGCGCCGACCACGTCAACGATGGCATCGACGGCGCCGACTTCGTGGAAGTGTATGCGCTCGACGGGCACGTTGTGGACGCGCGCCTCCGCCTCGCCGAGCCGGCGGAAGATTTTCAGCGCGCGCTCCTTGACCGAGTCGTTCAGACGGGAGTCGTTGATGATCTTCTCGATGTGCGATAGGTGCCGGTGCTTCTTCTCTTCCTTCGTCAGGCGCACGAGCGCGCGCGTCGCGCTGATGCCGCTGCGGTCAACCTTCTCGAAGCTTATCTCGTAGCCGTCCACGTCAAGCAGCGCGAGCCGCTCGGTCAACTCGCGCGCGTCGGCCCCCGCGTCCACGAGCGCGCCGAGCGTCATGTCGCCGCTGATGCCGGCGAAGCAGTCGAAGTAAAGAGTTCTCAACTAAGCACCTTCGTTATCAAGCAACGGCAGAATCTCGCCCGCCGCGCCGCGCAGAGTCACGTCGCAGTCAACGGAGAGCGGCGTCGGCTCCGGGTTAATCTCGACGAGGAACGCGCCCGCCTCCGCCGCCGCGTACGGCAGCCCCGCCGCAGGGTAGACGATGGCCGAAGTGCCCACGACAAAACAGAGGTCGCACGCGGCGGCGCGCTCCGCCGCCGAAATCCAGACGCGCTCCGGCAGCATCTCGCCGAAGAGCACCACGTCCGGCCGCATCTGCCCGCCGCACGCGACGCATACGGGCGGGCGCACGTCCGAAGGCTTCTCGCGCAGGTCTTCCCTGCCACCGCAGCTCAGACAGCGCGCGCGCCACGCGTTGCCGTGCAGTTCGAGCACGTCGCGCGAGCCCGCCTCCGCGTGCAGGCCGTCGATGTTCTGCGTGGCGAGCGTGAACGACTGGAAGCGCCCCTGCCAGCGCGCGATGGACTCGTGCGCGGGGTTCGGCCGGCACGTCGAGAGCATGTTGCGGCGATAGTCGAACCACTCCCACACTTCGGGCAGGTTGCTCCTCACCATCCGCGCCGACGAGATGACCTCGAACGGCATCCCCTTCCACACGGCCGTGTCTCCGCCGCCACGAAAGGTCGGCACGCCGCTCTCGGCCGAGACGCCCGCGCCGGTCAGCACGAAGACGCTCCGCGCCGAACGCAGACGTTCGCGCAGCTCTCCGGGGATGTTCAGATGTTGACCGGCGTGCATGTAAAAACTGTTGGGATGGTAGCAGAGCGCGTCGGGCGAGTGTCAAGCAAGTGCGTTGGCGCCGTGTGAATCGTGTGAGCTATACTTTCGGCTTTTACGGTGAGCCTTAGAAAGTGACAGAGGAAACGTAAGCCTTGAACCTGATCGAACTGCAACAGTCTCTGCGCGAGCGCGTCCGCGCCGCGGCCGCCGAAAAATTCGGGGTCGAGTTGGAACAGGTCCCTTCGGAGGTGCCGCCGCGCACCGAGTTGGGCGACCTCGCCTTCCCCGTCGCCTTCGAGTTGGCGAAGCGCATCAAGCAGGCCACCGGCGAGAAGCGCAACCCGCGCGCCATCGCCGAAGAGTTGAAGCAGGTGCTCGAATCGGACGAGGCGGTCGGGCGCGTCGAGGTCGCGGGCGCCGGTTACATCAACCTCTTCTACGACCGCGCGCGACTGCTGGCCTCTCTGTCTTCATCAACAACAGCAGCAACGACCGCCGTCGAAACCGACGCGCGGCCGAAGCGCATGGTCGAGCACACGAGCGTCAACCCGAACAAGGCCGCGCACATCGGACACCTGCGCAACTCCGTGCTCGGCGACACCTTCGTCCGCATCCTTCAGGCCAACGGCGAGCGCGTCGAGGTGCACAACTACATCGACAACACGGGCGTGCAGGTCGCGGACGTGGTCGTCGGCTTCGTGCACCTCGAAGGCATGTCGCTTGAAGACGTGAAGGCGCTCGACGCGTCGCTGACGGAGGAGCATTCGTTCGACTACTACTGCTGGGACCTCTACGCGCGCGTCGGCCTCTTCTACAGGGGCGGCGACCCCGACGCGAAGGAGGACCCGGAGCGCCTGAAGCTGCGCGTCGAGACCCTGCACGCGCTCGAAGAGGGCGGGAACGCGACGGCCGCGCTCGCCGACTACGTCGCGACGCGCATCGTCCACTGTCACCTCGACACGATGCGGCGGCTCGGCATCGAATACGACCTGCTGCCGCGCGAGTCCGAAGTGCTCCACTTCCTCTGGTCGCACGCCTTCGAGCGCATGAAGGAGTCGGGCGCGATCAGGTTCGCGGACGAGGGCAAGAACAAGGGCTGCTGGGTCATGCCGATGGAGACGCACGAGGGCAGCGAGGAGCACGAAGCCGACAAGGTCATCGTCCGCTCCAACGGCACCATCACCTACACGGGCAAGGACATCGCGTATCAACTCTGGAAGCTCGGGCAGGTCGAACTCAACTTCTACTTCAAGCCCTTCCGCACGGAGCCCGAAGGCCGCACCGTCTGGACGACGACCAGCGACGCGGATGATGCAGACAAAGACGCGCCGCACTTTGGCGCGGGCTCCACGGTCTACAACGTCATCGACTCGCGCCAGTCCTACCCGCAGGAGGTCGTCAAGCGCGGCGTCGCGGCCGTCGCGCCCGCCGTCGGCGAGGCGGCGAGCGTCCACCTCTCCTACGAGATGGTCGCGCTCTCGCCGGCCGCGGCCGAAGAACTCGGGCTTGAGCTGAGCGCGGAGGAGCGTTCGCGCCCCTTCATCGAGATGAGCGGGCGCCGCGGCCTCGGCGTCAAGGCCGACGACTTCATCGACACGCTCGAAGCGAACGCCCTGCGCGAGGTCGAGGGCCGTCACCCCGACATCTCCGACGAGGAGAAGCGGGAGGCTTCGCACGCCCTCGCCGTCGGCGCGCTGCGCTACTTTTTGATGAAGTGGACGCGGAACTCCGTCATCGTCTTCGACTTCAAAGAGGCGCTCTCGACGAAGGGCGAGGCCGGTCCTTACTGTCAATACGCGGCGGTGCGCGCCAACTCCATCTTTCGCAAGTTGCAAACGGAGGAGTTGCCGGAGGCGCAACGCATAGTCGCCGAGGGCGCGCGCGGCGGCGAGACGACAGAGGCCGTCAGAAAAGTTTTCGAGGGCGAGATCGGGAACGAAATCTGGTCTCTGGTGACACTCGCGGCGCGTCTGCCCGAGGTGCTCAAACAGTCGGCGAGCTTCGCGGAGCCCGCGCACGTCGCGAAGTACACCTTCCAACTGGCACAGGCATTTAACTTCTTCTACAATCGCGACGAGAACCGCATCCTTGAGGAGCGCGACGCGACCAGGCGCGCCGTTCTCGTCTACGTCACAGACTTCGTTCGCAAGCAACTCACGCATGCGCTCGCCACGCTCGGCATCGAAGTCCCCGAAAGAATGTGAGCCCGCCACGCCCCGGGCGGCACGAGCCTTGCACCCACTTTCGGCGACATTAAGACTTTGCGAATTTAGAGGTACATATGCTTATCGTCATGAAGGCCGACGCCACCGAAGGCGACGTGAACGAGGTCGAGCGCGTCATCACGGAGATGGGCTATCGCCCGCACACGATGCCCGGCGCCTCGCGCACGGCCATCGGCATCACGGGCAACGACAAGCCCGTGGACATCACGCGCTTCGAGACGCTGCACGGCGTGGCCGAGGTCATCCGCGTCACCAAGCCTTACAAACTCGTCACGCTCGACCTGCGCCCCGAAAAGACAATCGTCAAAGTCGGCGACGCGGAGATCGGCGGCGAAGAACTCGCCATCATCGCCGGCCCCTGCGCCGTCGAGAACCGCGAGCAACTCTTCGCCGTCGCCGAGGCCGTCCGCCGCAGCGGCGCGCGCTTCTTCCGTGGCGGCGCCTTCAAGCCGCGCACGAGCCCTTACGCGTTCCAGGGCTTGGGCGAAGAAGGCTTGAAGCTGCTGGCCGAAGTCCGCGAGGCGTTCGGGTTGAAGATCGTGACGGAGGCGGTTGATGAAGCGAGCGCGGACGTGGTTGATAAGTACGCGGACGTGTTCCAGGTGGGCGCGCGCAACATGCAGAACTTCTCGCTGCTGAAGCGCGCGGGGCGTTCGCGCCTGCCGGTGCTCTTGAAGCGTGGACTGTCCGCGACGATTGACGAGTGGCTGCTCGCGGCCGAGTACATCATGGCCGAGGGCAACTACAACATCATCCTCTGCGAACGCGGCGTGCGCACCTTCGCGCAGCACACGCGCAATACGCTCGACCTCGCGGCCGTGCCGGCGGTGCAGCGCATCTCGCACCTGCCGGTCGTCGTCGACCCTTCGCACGGCACGGGCAAGAACCACATGGTCACGCCGCTCGCGCGCGCGGGCGTCGCCGTCGGCGCCGACGGCCTCATCATCGAAGTCCACAACCAGCCGGAGCGCGCCCTCTCCGACGGCGCGCAGTCGCTCACGCTCGAACAGTATGAACAGCTCGCGCGCGAGGTGCGCGCCATCCACGAGGTCATCGCGCCCGCGCCGGTCGGCTAAAAAGGAAGCAGACGTAAAGAGACCGGAGACAACAAGCAACGACGAAGAACGGCGCGGCCCTCATCATCAACTGATGAGGGCCGCGCTCTCTTTATCACTTCACCTTCTGTTCTTAAATCTCGCCGGTCAGAATTTCGGCGAGCCGTCTCGTGAAGACCGAGCGCGGCAGGACGTGTTCGACGCCCGCGTCAAGCGCCTTTCGTTGCAACTCGGTCTCGACGTGCGAGAAGAAGGCGACGACGGGGACGGCGCGCAGTCGTTCGTCGGCCTTGAGGCGCGCGGCGAGCGCGAAGGGGTCGAGACGCGTGTCGTGGAGGTCGAGGATGATGAGCGACGGCACCTCCGTCCTGGCGTAGTCGAAGAGCCCCTCCTCCGTCCGCGCGAAATCGACCGTAACGTTCAGGCGCTCCGCCGTCCCGCGAATCTTCGAGGCGAAGAGCATGTCGCTCACTGCGGCGATGATGCGTCGATTCATTTATACTCTCCCAACGCTCTATCCGAAATTTACTCTGTGAGCCGATTGTGCAACACGTTCACGACGCGAGCCAAGTTGAGCCCGAGATCGAGCGCGACGATTTCACGACGCGCGCGACTTCAATTGAAGAGTCGTCGCGGCTCGTCATAGTCACCTACAACATCCGCTACGCGGTCGGCTCGCACCTCATCGGCGGAAGTATGCTGCGGCGCGTCGGCCTCGGCTGGCCGGGGCGCCGCCCTCGGCTCGTCGGCGAGAACATCCGCAAGGCCGCGCGCCTGCTCTCCGACGACGCTTCTCTGCCACGTGCGGACGTTGTCGCGTTGCAGGAGGCGGACTCGGGGACGCTCCGCGCGGGCGGGCGCCACGTCGCACGCGAGTTGGCCGCAGAGTTGAAGATGCAATACGTCCGCGCGCACGTCCCGACGCCCGCCGACGTGGAGCCGAAGGACCGCAAGTGGTGGCTCGACTTCGAGGAGCGCATCGTGCGCGGCGAGGAGGGCGACACGGGCGTCGCCATCCTCAGTCGCCTGCCGCTCGCCGACGCCGCGCGCATCGAGCTGCCGTGGGCCGTGTGCCCCTGGCGGCCGCGTCTGGCCGTCGCGGCGTCGGTGCCTTTCGGCGGGCGCAGTCTGCGCGTCTTCAACGCGCACATCGACACGCACGCGACCGTGGAGGGTCAACTCGAACAGCACCGGACCATCCTCGCGCTGGCCGCGCAAACGTCGGAGCCGACCGTGCTGCTCGGCGACTTCAACACGCTCAACGACGAGGGGCGCCGCGCCGCGCGGACGTTGTTGGAATCGAACGGGTACACGACGCCGCTGCCGACCAACACGGCGACGTGGCGGTCGGGGCCGATACGGCACCACTTCGACTGGATATTCGTGCGCGGCGCGCGCGTGCCGCGTTGGGGCGTCGCGCGCGTCCGAGGCATCTCAGACCACTGGCCCGTCTGGGTCGAGGTCGAGCCGGAGTGAGATGAACGTCGAGACCATCACCAGTCGCAAGAACCCGCTCGCGCAACGAGCGCGCGCCGTTCGCGACGGCCGCGAGAAGTCGCTCGTCTTCGTCGAGGGCGTGCGTTTGTGCGAAGAAGCCTTGCGCGCGTCGGTCGAGTTCGAGTCGGTGCTCTACACGCGGAGTCTCGCTCAGGACGAGCGCGGGGCTTCACTTCTTCAAAGACTTCAAGCGGTCTGTCGTGACGCGCAGGCCGTCTCGGAAGACGTGCTTGAATCCGTGTCGGACACGAAGACGCCGCAGGGCGTCGTGGCGCTCGCGCGCAGGCCGTGGACCGGCGGCGAGAGGATCGAGCGGGCCACGGGCGTGCCGCTGGTCGTCGTCATGCACAGGGCGAACAACCCCTCGAACGCGGGCGCAGTCTTGAGAGTGGCCGAGGCCGCTGGCGCGACCGGCGTCATCCTGACGAAGGGCTCGACCGACCCGCTGTCGCCGAAGAGCCTGCGGGGCTCGATGGGTTCCGCGTTCCGGCTCCCGCTCTGGACGGGGCCGACGCTCGAAGAGGCGCTCGGGTGGTGCGCCGCGCGCGGCATCGGGACAATCGCCACGGCCGCCGCCGCGAACACTCTCCACACGGAACTCGACTGGACCGTCCCGCGCGCCATCATCGTCGGCCCGGAGGCCGGCGGGCTGACCGTTGAAGAGGTTCGGGAGACGGAGACGGCCGTACGCATCCCGATGCGCGAGCCGGTCGAGAGTCTGAACCTCGCCACGGCGCTCGCGGTCGTCCTCTACGAGGCCGCGCGGCAGAGGCGTTTCCTGTAAAGCCTTTAACGCTAAATGTCTCTTTCTTCTCACCTTTCCCTTTCACTTTATACGACACTTCCGTGGCGCGGCTCATTTCGGCTAGAATGACGCAGCCGTACAGGTTACAGACAGTCCCCCTTTCCCCGTTCTGAAGATTTTCGCCGCCGGGCCGTCGCGGTCCCGCCGGCTTTTTGTCGCGGGCGCCCCTTTTATGAGCGAAGAGAAAGAGAAAGAGAAGAAGCCGGAAGACGCGCCGAAAGAGAAGAAGCGCGACGAGGCACCGAAGGAGAAGAAACGCGACGAGGCGCTGGTCGAGCGCCTGATGCGGCGCGTGCTCGAAGGCATGGGCTCGGTCGTGGACCGCAAGCTCGGGCGCGAGGCGGACGCGCAGTCGGGCTTCACCACGACCAAACTCGTCGAGCGCATGAAGCACCTCGTGGACGAGCGCGCGCGCACGGACGCCGAGGGCCGACGCATCGCCCCGCACCTCTTCAAACTCAAGGTCGAATGGGGCACGCACTCCGAGGCGCCGCCCGAGTACATCAAGGAGCTTGAGCACGAGATACTCGCCGCCGCCATCGACCACATCAACGACCGGCGCTACCGCACGCTCGCGCCCATCAAGGTCGAGACGAGCGCGGACATCTTCACCTCCGGCATCGCCGTGGACCCTTCTTACGGCGAGTTCGAGGAGGAGTTGAAGCGGCGCGACGAGGCCGAGCGCATGCACCTTGAGATGGCCGACGCCGTGCCGAAGGCGAAGACGTTGACGACGACCGACGTGCAAATCCTCGCGCGCGTGAATTTGCCCGAGCGCGCCTTCGAGAAGCCGCTGGCGTTCCGGCCCGGCGGGCGCCGCATGGGCGTCGGGCGCGTGGCCGACAACGACTTGCAACTGGAACACCCGAGCGTCTCCAAGATTCACGCGTCGCTCGTCATGAATCGCGAGGGCACGCTGCTCGTCGCCGACACGGGCTCGACCAACGGCACCTTCATCAACGGCCGCCGCATCGCCTACGGCGAGGCGCGCCACATCGAGGACGGCGATGTCGTCAGCTTCGGCGACGTAGAAGTGAGATTCAAGAGGCAATGAGACAGAAAACCTTTGTGACCTTGGTGCAGACCTTCGTGACCTTTGTGGTTAAGCACGTCTGACTTAACCACAAAGGTCACGAAGGTCTGCACCAAGGTCACAAAGAGGGTTTTGCTGAATGCTGATAGCTATCCATATGTTTTTAGCAGATATTCCCGAGTCGAAGCCGGCGCTGCTGAGCCTGGTCTATATGGGCGGGGTGGCGTTGATGGCGTTGATACTGTTCGCGTCGCTGCTGTTGATGCGGCGGCGGCGGCGTTCGGCGCTCGAAGCCATTGCCCCGGCGGATTTGCCGCCGGAGGTGCGGCAGCGTCTGGGCACGACCTCGACCAATCGCGGCCTGCGCGTGCTGCGCTGGTTCTTCGTGCTGCTGGCGCTCGGCGTCTTCGCGTCGCACGTCTACTGGGCGCAGTACGCGGCCGAGTCGAACGAGCGTTTTCAGGAGTTGAGCTACAAAGACCTGCGCAACCGGCGGCTGGCCGAATCGACGCTGCGCGGCTGGATTCTCGACCGCACGGGCAGCCTCGACCACGCGCTGGCGCTCTACCGGCGCGCGCCGAACGGGTCCATCGTGCGCGACTACCCGCTCGACACCGAGATGTCGCAACTGCTCGGCTCCGACCGTGGCGACCCGGGACTTGAGCGCGCGCTCTTCGGCATCCAGAGCGGCGCCGCGCCCGAGGCGTGGGACGTTTTGATGGGCCGCGCCATCATGCAGCAGGCGAATATAGACGTGCGGCTCACCATCGACCAGGAGTTGCAGAAGGAGGCCGTCGCGCAACTGCGCGGCCGGCACGGCGCGGCCGTCGTCCTCAACCCGCAGACGGGCGAGGTGCTCGCCATCTACAGCAACCCTTCCTACAGTCTGAAAGAGGTGCAGGACGAGGAGGCTTGGATTCGTCTGAACGCGAACGAGCGCGACCGGCCGCTCGTCAACCGCGCGCTGCGCGGGCGCTACATCCCGGGCTCGACCTTCAAGACGGCCGTCATGCTCGCCGCCTTCAACAACGGGTTGCAGAACGAGAAGTTCAACTGCACGGCCGCCGGCTTCTACGCCGAGCGCGGCGCGAAAGTTATCCTCGACTCGGGCGGCACCGGCGAGGTCCACGGCAACATCGGCATCGACACCGCGCTCGAAGTCTCTTGCAACCAGTACTTCGCGCAGATGGCGATTAAGCTCGGCCCGGAGAAGTTGACCGAGGCGCTGCGCCTGATGGGGATGACGCCGGTCGGCAGCCCGCAGGAGGCGCTCGGCGGCGGCAAGCAGCCGGAGATTTGGAACGTGAGCCAACCGGCCGTCGCGCGTGCCCTCGCCCCGGTCGAAGCGACGGTCGCGCTCTATCGGGGCGAGCGCGCTTACGACCTCGGCCTCATCGGCTTCGGCCAGGGCTACGCGGGGCAGATGACGCCGTTCCAGATGGCGCTCGTCGCCGCGACCATCGGCAACCTCGAAGGCAAGACGATGAAGCCGAAGATCGAGTACGACCGCCCGCCCGAGGTCTTCGCGCAGGCGACGACGCCCGAGCGCGCGGCCGAGATGCGCCGCATCATGGGCCTCGTCACCGCCGGCTCTTCGGGCACGGCGACGAGCGTGCTCGCGCCCGTCCACGCGCAGGGCATCATCACCGGCGGCAAGACCGGCACGGCCGAGAAGCAGGTGCCGCTCTACGACAAGAAGACCGGCGAGATGCTGATGGAGAAAGAGGTCGAGCGCGACCGTCGCGGCAACCCGATCCGGGAGTACATGAAGCCGAGGCTCGACCCCGAGTTTCGCATCGACAGTTGGTTCCTCTGCATCGCGCCGCTCGACCGCCCGCAACTCGCCATCGCCGTCATCATCGAGGGCGGGGGCTACGGCGCGAAGGCCGCCGCGCCCGTCGCCGCCGCGCTCGTCCTGAAGGCGCGCGACCTCGGCCTGCTCGCCGTGCCCGGCGCGCCCGTGGCTCAACAACCGCCACAGCAGGCAGGCCGCACGCAGGGACGACCGCAATCACCTGCGCCGCAGGGACAGACGCCGCAGCCAAGCGCGACGCCGGCCGCGCGCCCGCGCACGACTAATACGGCCAATCAGTAAGGAAGACCCGGGGGAATTGTTTGATGAGGAATCGCGCTTCGACACACCTGCTGCTGCTGCTGCTCATCGTCGGGCTTGAGATCGTCGGCTACTGGGCGGTCTACGACTCGGCGCTGCTGCGCGGCTACGAGCCTTCCACCGTGGGCGCCGTGCGCGACATAATGCTCTACGTGCCGCTCGTCTTCCTGCTCTTCTGGTTCTCGCGCGCGATGAAGTTCAAGGGCAACTGGACGCTCTACACGACGGCCGTGCTGCTCTTCTCGGTCGGAATGCTCGTGCAGTACCGCCTCTACAGCGACCCCGAGTACGGCTCGGGCAACAAGGCGCAGGCGCGCGCGGAGAAGACGCAGGTGCAGCGCCTTCGTTACATCAACCAGTTCTACGGCCCCGACAAGAAGGCCGCGCTCGGCCTGGACCCGACGGCCGCGCAGCCCTCGGCCACGCCCGAGGTCGTGCGCCGCTCGGAGGTCTCGGTCGGCCGCGCGCTCACTTCGTCGTTCACGTGGATTCCGCTCTTCGCCTTCTTCGCGATGGCCGCGGCCTACTGGTTCTGTGTTCAGGATAAATACTTAGACTGGATGCAGCGGCACAGCTTCGTCATCGTGCTCGCGACGCTGCTGCCGCTCTTTGGCGCCATCGTCTGGTCGAGCGCGGGCAAGTTCGGCGGCAACATGACGCCGTGGGAGCCTTCAAAGATTCCCTTCCTGCTCGGCTTCGCGGGGATTCTGACCGTGCACTACAGGGAGCTTGCGCGCACCTACTGGGGCATGCCGCGCGCGCGCAACGTGCTGCCGCTGCTCGCGATGGGCGTCATCCCGTTCATTCCATTCTTCGCGCTGAAGGACTTCGGGCAGATGCTCGTCTTCAGCGGCGCCTACGCCACTCTGTACCTCGTCGCGGTGCGACGCTGGCCGCAACTGCTCGTCTTCGTCGGGTCGCTCGTGCTGGTCGTCGTCGTGCTCGTCGTCGGGGCGCTGCCCCTGAACGTGCAGGAGAAGGTGCCGACGCTCGCCACCATCGCCTCGCCCGTCCGCGCCGTGCTGCCCGACCGCATCAAGCAACGTTTCCACCTCTGGCTCGACGGCTTCGACCCGCCCTCGCCCGACACCGAGTGGTGGAAGAAGGACTACGAGGACGCGCTCGCGCGCGACCAGCGCATGCGCGCGCTCGCCGAGCAGAGCCCGGCCATGCAGAAGACCGTCAACGTTGACGTATGGTTCGACCGCATCGCCTTCCAGCCCTCGCAGGCCACCTTCGGACTCGCCGCTGGACGAACAACCGGACGCGGTCTGGGCCTTGGCTTCTCCGAAGTCATCCCCGTCGCCGACTCGGACTACATCTACGCGGCCATCGGCGAGGAGTTCGGGTTGATAGGCGGCGCGGTCATCCTGCTCGCGCTCATCGTCTTCGTCAACGCGGGCGTGCGCACGTCGATTGAGGCGCGCGACATGTTCACGAAACTCTGCTCGGCGGGGCTGACGGCCTTCATAGGCTTTCAGGCCATCGTCAACATCGGCGGGACGACGCGCGCGCTGCCGATGACGGGCATCACGCTGCCTTTCGTCAGTCACGGGGGTTTCAGCCTCATCACGAGCTTTGCCATGCTCGGCATGCTCCTGGCCTTCTCGCACCGCAACGCCAGCGACGCCGAGGCGCCTCACCTGCACGCGGCCGCCGCCGTGCGCCAGCCGCGCGAGGAGGAAGAGTACAAAATCCCGGAGGCGGTTCAATGACAGCAGACCACAGGGCGCTCTCCATCGAGGCCGCGGCCGTCACCGACCGTGGCCTGAGCGAGAAGCGGCCCGAGAACGAAGACTCGATGCTGAACGACCCCGCGCACCGCATCTTCGCCGTCGCCGACGGCGTCGGCGGCGCGCAGGCCGGCGAGGTCGCGTCGCAGACCGCCATCGAAGTCCTCAAAGAGGCTTTCTCCAACCAGAACCACGACGAGGATGTCGAGGACCTGATGGAGATCGCCATCCAGCGGGCCAACGACTCGATCTACCGCATGGCGGTCGAGCAGCCGCGCTTCCGGAGCATGGCGACGACCATCGTCGCGCTCCACCTCGACGGCCTGCGCGCGACGGTCGGCCACGTCGGAGACTCGCGCCTCTACCGGCTCGCGCCCGACGGACGCCTGAGCCGCGAGACGCAGGACCACTCGCTCGTCGAAGAGGAGATGCGCGCCGGCCGCCTCACGCCCGAGCAGGCCGCGACGCACCCGAACCGCAACGTCATCAGTCGCGCGCTCGGCGCCGAGTCGTCGGTGGAGGTGGACATGCGCACCTTCGACGTGGAGCGCGGCACAATCTTCCTTCTCTGCTCCGACGGCATCACGCGCCACGTCCCGGACGATGAACTCTCGACCGTGCTGCGCAACGCGCGCACGCTCGACGGCGCCTGCGAGGAGTTGAAGCGCCGCTGCTTCGAGCGCGGCGCCGAGGACAATCTGACGGCCGTCATCATTCGCGTCGGCGACAACGGCGGCGGCGTTGTCGCGCACGACGAAGACGAAGACCAGACCCTCGTCAGCGAGCGCCCCAACCTGCACACCGCGCGCACGCTCCCCGACACGCCCGTCGCGCACCTGCGCAGGCCGTTCGACTCCGCCGGCACGGCCGTGGGTGTGGCCGCGCCGTCCGCCGCCGGGACAACGACGCGCGCCGCCGACGCCGGTCCCGACGATTCTCAAGAGACATCAAAGGGCGCGAAGGTCTCATCAAACGTCCGCGCGTCCGGCGGCGGCGCGGGGCGCGGATTGCTCGCGGCCGGCGCCTTGCTGCTCACGGTCGGCGCCGCCGTGCTGGCCTTCTACGTGGGGATGATGTACGAGCGCAAAGGGATGAAGAATCCTCTCGGCCCGGCAGCGGCGACGCCGTCGCCCGCGCCCACGCGCACCCCCGAGGCCGTGTTCACCGAGACGCCCGCCGAGCGTTTCGTGCGACTGCGCCGCGCCGTCGATCTCTCGCCCGCCTCGGAGGCCGCGCGGATGTCCGCCGACGCGCAGGGGCAGCCGCTCGAATCACAAGACCCCGAGTTCCTCTATCTCTACGGCCGCGCGCTCCTGCTCTCCGACCGGCAGCCCGAGGCGGCGCAGGCGTTCGACCGCGCCATCCTGAGAATCAACGAGAACACGACCTCCACCAACGGCGAGCTGAAGATCGACGCGCGACTCGCCAAAGTCGCCGCGCACCTGCGCGCGCACGAAGACGCGGCCGCGCGCCAGGCCGCCGACGCGCTCTCCGAACTCGTACGGCCGCAGCAGTCGCCGACGGCCGTCACGGAACCCGGCGCCGTGCCGACGCCGTAAAGAGGAGTAGACAGTAGGCTCTGCTCCGCTGACGTTGAGGATGAGAACCGTCGGGTTAAAAAATAAGAATGAGGTTTCTTCTACTGTCTACTGATTACTGTCTACTGACTACCGACCCACGATGAGTGAACTGAAGCTACAGCAGTGCAGACTCGACGGGCGCTACAACGTGCTCGACTGCCTGGGGCGTGGCAGTTACTCGGAGGTCTACGTCGCGGAGGACATGGCGGCGACGCCGACCTCGCCGCGTCACGTCGTCATCAAGGCGCTGAACACGCACTTACAGGGGATGCCCGACCCGGAGCTTGAGCGGACGCTCGTCGAGAACTTTCGCAACGAGGCCATCGCGCTCGACCGCGTCCGACACCCCAACATCATCAGCCGCCTCGGCCACGGCACGGCCATCGACCTCTCGGGACGCACGTTTCATTACCTCGTCGTCGAGTACCTGTCGGGCGGCGACCTCCAGTCGCTCATCCTCCGCCGCCCGCTGCCGCTCGACGGCGCGCTCTTCTACCTTGAACAGGTCTGCAAGGGGCTCGCGCACGCGCACAAGCACAACGTCATCCACCGCGACATCAAGCCGCAGAACCTTCTGCTCACGGCCGACCAGCACACCATCAAGATCGCGGATTTCGGCGTCGCCAAGATCGAGGCGGCCGAGGGCGCCATCACGCGCGTCGGCACAGACGTTTACGCCGCGCCCGAGCACCACCCGCTCGCGACGACCGGCCCGCTCGACACGACCTCGCTCTCGCGTCCACGGCCTATTCAGTTGACGCCCGCGGCCGACGTTTATTCGTTGGCGAAGACGACCTACATGGTCCTGACCGGCGAGGCGCCGCGCCGCTTCTCGCAGAAGCCCATCACGCAGCTTCCGCAGGAGTTCGCCGCCGAAGACTGGGCGCGCTACGTGCTGCGCGTGTTGGAGCGCGCGACGCAGACCAACCCGCTCAAGCGTCACCAGACGGTCGAGGAGTTCTGGCGCGAACTGCGCGACGCGACGATGGCGCAGACGCGGCCGCTGCGCCGGCCCGACGGCGGCGTCGCGGGACCGGGCGAGCCCGACGAGCGCGGCCATCGCAACGACTCCAACGACTCCGGCCCGCGCGGCTTCACGCCCGCGCCGCCGCCCGCGCCGACCTTCGACCGCGAGTCGCGCTCGGCCAACCTCGCGGGCCGTCACCGCTTCGTCGTGCCCATCGCGAGCGCCGGGCCGGCCGTCGTCGCCGAAGTCGAGAGCGGCCCCTTCCTCTCGCCGCGCGAGGGCGTTGACGTACCGGCGGGCACGGCTACGGACTGGCGTCCTACGCGCGAGCCGCGCGCCGCGCGTGTCCCGCCGCGCCTGCGCAAGTGGGGCGTCGCGCTGCTGCTCCTGCTCGCCTTCTCGGGGATGCTCTACGCGACCTTCAACTACGTGCGCAACGCGCGCGGCGGCGGCCAGACGCAGCAGCAGCGGCAGCAGCAGGCCGGTACCGCCGCGAACAAAACGGGAGTCGCCGGCAGTGAATTTGTGACGACGAACGATGTAAACTTGCGCAAAGGCCCGGACACGAGCTACACGCAGATCGGTGTGGCCGAGCGCGGCTCGACGGTGCGCGTCCTGCAAGTGAGCGGCAAGTGGTATCAGGTGCAGGTCATCGAGCGCGGGCGCCCGAAGACCAACCCCGACTCGGCCGACGAGGGCTGGGTCAACAGCAATCTTTTGCGCGCGAAGTCTTAAACATTGCCCCGTGGAGAGGTGACGACGACAGTGAGCATACTCGATTCGATTCGGCGTTGGATTGACGGGGAGGTCTCGGACGACCCTCTGGCAGAGGTGGACGAGAAGGCGCGCCCGCGCCGCATCTGGGAAGACTTCCTGGTGAAGGTGGCGCGCGAGGTCGAGTCGGTCATGCAGCGCGAGATGTTCACGCCGCCGGGCGGCCCCACCTACATCCCGCCCGAGTACGTCGTCTACCTCTCGAACGACGACGACAAGGAGTGGCAGGGCGAGAAGCGGCGCGGGTTGGAGCAGGGTCTCTACTACGTCCTGTCGGAGCGCGCGCGCGAGTTGTCGGGGCAGACGCAGCTCGCCACCAAGCAGTTCGCCGTCGAGCTGCGCGTGGACGGCACGCTCGACAAGGGCGAGTTCCGCGTCCAGCCCGTCTGGGAGTCGAACGAGCAGGGCGGCCACACGATGGTCACGGCGCGGCCCGCCGAACTGCCCACGCCCGGCGCGCCCGCGCAGGACGAGACTTCGGAAGGGGTGACGGGCGAGCTTGAGAGCGACGTGACGCGCGTCACCGCGCGACCGCCCGCCGCGCTCTACAGCGTCGAGGTCTGGCGCAACGGCCAGCGGCAGACGGTCCAGCCCATCACCAAGCAGGAGATCACCATCGGTCGCGGCTCGAAGTCCGTCGCCGTGGACCTTACCATCAAGGGCGACCCCGAAGTGAGCCGCAGCCACGCCACGCTGGAGTTCGACAACACCGGCCGTTACTGGTTCACGCCGAAGGGCCGCAACCCGACCTTCGTCGGCGGCCGCGAAGTCCCGCGCGAGGAGCGCGTCGAAGTCCTCCCCGACCAGAAGATCGACATCGCCAGCTACACGCTCCGCATCCAGCCCAAGTGAACCGCTGCGCGGCAAAGTGTCTACGGAGTCGGGCCGCCTCAAACTTCATTTGCTTACCAAGGAGTCAGACCGAACCAGGCAGATGGACGAGCCGACCTTCAAACAGGTCTCGAAGGATTTTTTCAAGGAGATGTATTTCCGGCTCGGGGGTGGCGAAGCGTCGGGCTGGACGGCTGACTACTGGCGGAAGTCCTTCGAGGACAAGGCCGATCTGGGCTGGATGTTTATGGTCGAGGAGCCCAGGAGTGCCGAGCACGACCGGATGTTGGTGGTCACGGATCATCAGGCTCGCGAGCACCGCCTGTTCTTCGTGACGGACCAGTCGGAAGAAGATTTCTTCCATCAGCCCGCCGACGAGTGACGGCACCTCATATCGACCTACACGATCTCAGCGGGAGCCGCGCCTCACAAAGGCATGCACCCGTCCTTGTCAAATAAACTTCTAAAACTCAGGAGGAGCTGACAATGGAACTAAAGACGTGGGCCACTGGTGGTTTCGAGAGATTCGAGTGCGTGTGGAAATTCGACGATTTCTGGAAGCGATCAAATACCTTCCACGCGTTCCTCTGCTTCGTGGACGCGGCGGAGCGGAACTGGCCGGGCGACCCCGAAGTTGAAAACATGTCTTCCTTGCGGAAGAAGATGATCGACACTAATTCCACGTACTTCGATGGAATCATCGGCGGCGAATGGGTTTGGTCCGATGATTACGGGTGGTGCGGCATCTCCTGCCTGGCGGCCTACGACTACCTGCGCCGGGTCGGCGACGAAGACCGCGCGAGCGACTATCTTGCGCGGGCCGAACGCTGCTGGGAGCAGATGCGCGAGGTGGGCTACGACGCGACCGACAAGGCCAGGCCGGTCCCTCACGGCTGCGGCAACATTTCGCCGCAGCGAAAGATAACGGAAGGTGGTTACGGCACCAAGAATACCGTCACCAATACCAACCTGTTGGTCCTGTCGCTGCGACTGTATAACGCGGTCAAGGGCACGGACCCGACGCGTGCCGCGCGGTATCTCTCAATGGCGTATGCGCAGTACCAGTGGTTCAGCACGTGGTTCCTGGACAAGTATCAGAGTGAAGACGACGGTTACTACCTGCGGCTCCTGCCCGGGCCGAACGCACTCATTCACGAGCGCCCCGTGGCTAAGCCCGACTATCTCAACAAGGATTTTCCAACGTGGGAACCGGGATGGGTCTGGACGGGCGACCAGGGGCTCCTGATGGCGGGACTGGCCGAGTTACTTCCCGTCCGGGACGACCTGCTGGCGTGGACGAGTCAGAATCAGGTGCCGGACTTCGACCCGGGCGAGTTTGAGAATAGCATCCGCGATGTACTCCTCGCCCTTACAGAGGGCATAATGATCCTCTTCAGCCCGGACAACGTCCTCCGCGAACCTCCGTTCTCATCCAGTTTCGGGAGTGCGTACGGCCTCGACTATGTAGGCGGCAGGGGCGTGTTGCTGCGCTACGTCTCCGAAAAGTCCGTGCAGCAAGTGTGGGGCAGACGGTTTCATCCCCCCAGCATCGCGGCGACGGCGGAGGCCGTCTGGAACAGCCGCGACTCAGAGAATCAATTCGGCGCCCTCTGGAACAAGGCGAACGACGGCGCTTTCAATAAGATGTTCGTGAACTGGTGGGGTAGCGGGGACAGCAATGCTATCGTATGGGATTTCGGCATCAACCCCCCGTTGGATAAGGTGCACGGGGTGTTGCAGGGGCTCGGGTTGGACGCACTGACGGCGGCCATGCGTTACAACCTACCCTGAGTCGCCCTATCCGCTTTTCAGGATTTTAGAACGTGACGAGCCGGCGTGCCGTTCAGCGGCGATATTTTGGTTGACATTTGGCGGCGGCGGACATATTTTGGCTGCCCTCAAGGGGTTTGTCGCCTCTGACGGGTCTCACCCCGTCGGCTTGTCATCGGCACCCGCACGCGCCTGAACGCGGCCTCCGCACGCCCCGCCGCCTCGGCGCGCGCACTCACAAGGAGAAAACCCATGCCAGAGAACCGCGTCAGCGCCTCCATCAGCGAGGCCGATCAACAGGCCGTGCTCGCGGCCGTCGAGACCATCCACGCAAAACTTCCCTTCCTCATCAGCCTGACGGCCGAGCAGCGGCGCTCGCTCGCCAAGATGGGCGACAAGAGCCGCGCCTTCGTCGGCAAGGCTCTCACCGTCGCCCAACTCAGTTCCGACTACCTGCCACGCTCCTTCAGCGTCGAGGAGATGGAGCGCGACGTGGCGCTCGTCGAGGCGCTGCAACCCATCATGGCCGCGCTGACCAGTTTGCAGGAGCAGGTGGCCGACACCTACACCGAGGTCGGCAGCGAGGCTTACAGCGCCGCCCTCGTCGTCTACCAGTACGCGCGCGCGAGCGGCGAGGCCGCCGGGCTCGAAGCCCTGCTCGACGACATGGGCCAGCGATTCGCGCGCAAATCGCGGGGCGCCAAAACGCCGCCGGACGGCGACGCGGGCACCAACGCCTGAACCAACCCGCCGGGAATTT
This sequence comes from Pyrinomonadaceae bacterium, assembly GCA_036379655.1. Lineage (GTDB taxonomy): Bacteria > Acidobacteriota > Blastocatellia > Pyrinomonadales > Pyrinomonadaceae > QHXN01. The sequence continues at coordinate 136,393 of DASVGG010000046.1, read as the reverse complement.
TCTCGAAATCCCGGCCATTTTTCCTGACACACCGAGCTTTTTTCTCGAAGTCCCGAGCTTTTTTCTCGAACGTCCGAGCTTTTTTCTCGGAGTTCCGAGCAAATAACTCGGACGTTCGAGCTTTTTTCTCGGAGTCCCGAGCAAATTTCTCGGATGTTCTAGCTTTTTTCTCGAAACTCCGAGCTTTTTTCTCGGGACTCCGAGAAAATTTCTCGGGACTTCCAGCTTTTTTCTCGGGACTCCGACCTCGACTGCTCGACACTCCGAGCTTTTTTCTCGGAGTCCCGAGAAATTTTCTCGGAGTCCCGAGCTTTTTTCTCGGAGCCCCGTGCTCCGCGTGAGAAACGCCGGGGTCCGCGCCGGAACCGTGACACCGGAATGGAGAAAGTCGCTGTGAAAACCGAAGACCTCTTCAAAAAACTCGACACCTTCGGGGCACGCTTACAGGAGCGCGAGGCGGCGAAAGCGGCGGGCGAACAGACGGACCCGCACGTCCTCGCGTTGATTGAGAGAGGCATGCGCGCCGTTCGCGAACTCGACCCCATCGTCCGCGCAAACTGCCGCGACGACCCCGACGCCCTCGCCCAATGGGACGCCATCATGCGCAACTATAAGGAGCTGGACGAAGACTGGCGACGGAACCAGGAGTCTTAGCCGGGAGCGCGGGCATCCCTGCCCGCCAAAGCGTGCGCCAGCACGCTTGGCCGTGAAACTCCATCCCTCAACCTTGAGGCTTTAAGTCTCACTCTATTCGCGCTGCGCGCTCATGGCGGGCAGGATGCCCGCGCTCCCGGCGTTGGTCGGACGTTACGCCTGACGCACGGCGGCGTGGGTGCCGGCTTCGAGGTCGGCGATGAGTTGTTCGAGGGCGGGAAGGGTGTGCGGCTCGACGTACTCCTTGCCGAGGAGGCGCATCATTTGGCGGGGGCGCGTCTCGCCGCGAGCCTCTTTGAGCAGGGCGCGGCAGAGGGCGGCGACGACGCTCGGGGCGAACTGCCGGCCGGCGCTCACGCGGAAGTCGGCCACCACTTCGGCGAAGCTCAGGCGGCGGCGGTAGGGGCGGTCGGTCGTCATCGCGTCGAACGAGTCGGCGAGCGAGACGATCTTCGCGCCCAGTGGTATCTCCTCGTCGCGGAGCCCCTTCGGGTAGCCCCCGCCGTCAGGCCGCTCGTGGTGGTAGAGCGCCATCAGGGGAATGTCCGCGAAGGGGTGGTTGATGGGGCGAAGGATTTCGTAGCCGGCCTCTGGGTGGCGGCAGAGGTCCGGGCACTGCTTGGCCTCGATGCGGTAGGGCGAGTTGATGATGTCGAGGTCCACGACGAGCTTGCCCACGTCGTGCAGGTAGCCCGCAATCGAGATGCCCTCCGCCTCCTCGTCGCCCCAACCCAACTCGCGCGCGATGATCTCGCTGTAAGTCCCGACGCGCTCCGAGTGGCCCTTCGTGTACTTGTCCTTGCAGTCGATGGCGACGGCGAAGGCGTGCACGGTGTCCTTGTAGATGGCCTTCAAATCTTCGTAGAGCTTGCGGTTCTCTTCGGCACGCCGCTCGACCTCACGCAGCAGGCGGTGGTTGTGCATGCCGACCCCGACGTGCCGCCCCAACGCGCGCGCCAGTTCCCTGTCCTCCTGCGTGAACGGCTCGCCGCTCGCCTTCCCGCCCAGGAGGATGACGCCGACCAACTCGCCGCGCACGACGAGCGGCGTGATGACCTCGACGCCGGCGCCCACGAACCTGTCGTGGACCTCGTGCTCGACGCGCGCGAAGTCCTGCAACGCGTGCGCGAGCGCGCCCGCGCCGTTGCCGTTCCCATTACCGTTCGACGGCTGCGGCGCGAGCGAGAAGTCGCTCGCGAGCCCTTCGTCGTAGCCGCGCGCGGCGACGAAGTGAAGCGCGTCGTGCTCGCGGTCGAACTCGGCCACCGCGCCGCGTCGGATGCCCATCGCGCCGAGGACGACGTGGAGCGCCGAGCGCACCATCTCCTCGAAGTCGCTCGTCTCCGCGATCTCCTCGCCCAAATCGGCGAGCGCCGCGAACGCGTGCAGAACCATCCGCGTACTATCGGACATCTTCGGCTTTACCTTTGACTAACCTTCGTGCCCTTCGTGCATACCTTCGTGTTCTTTGTGGTTAAGCACGTCGGACTTAACCACGGAGGTCACGGAGGTATTCACAGAGGTCACAAAGAAATCAATGTCCGGGGGGTGTCGTTGAGAACTCTTCAAGTGTGGCGAGCGCCTCCTCCTCGCGGTCGGCCAGGACGACGAGGCGCGTGAGGCCGAGCAGCTCGAAGAGCTTGAGCGTGTGCAGGCTCACGTTGGAGAAGGCGACGCGCGCGCCGCGCCGCTCGGCCTCGTCGATAACGCCGAGCAGGATGGAGACGCCGATGCTGTTGACCAGCTCCGTGTCGCGGAAGTTGATGACGAGCGCGCGGCAGCCGCCGGCCATCCTCGTCATGCACTCGCGCTCGATGCGCTGGCCGCTCATCTTGTTGACGTAGTCGCCCGCGTAGACGACCGCGACCTCCCCCGCGCCCTCCGTGGGCCGTGGGGTGTCAGGCAGTGGCTCTGACATCAAGGCAGGTCTTCCCTTCTTTTACTTGCGCAGGTATTTCGTCATCCGCAGTCGGGTGCCGTCGTCAACGCGCTCGAACTCCACGTCGTCCATCAGCGTGCGGATGAGTTTGAGCCCCCAGCCCCGGCGCCCCTTCGCGCCCTCGCCGTTGCCGTTCTTGTCGGCGGCGGCTCCGTTCTCGGGGAGAGTAACGGGTACGGATAGCCCTCGGCTCGATACAGTGATGACTAATTTATCACCTTCGACGCGAAACCGGTTATAGATTTTTCGCTCGGTGCTCAGGGAATGCTCGGCGGCGTTGATGCACGCCTCGACGAGCGCCGTCTTGATCTGGTTGATGGCCTCGGGCTGGAACTCCATCCGGCGCGCGATCTGCTCGACCGTGTGCGCCGCGATCAGCTCGGTGTCTTCCGACATCGGAAGCTCTATCGCGAACTCGTCGGCCTCGGCGCCCGCGCCCGCCGCCGCCGCGCCCGAGAGCAGCGCCGTCAGGTGTTCGAGCTGGTCGCGGCTCGACCCGTAAGCGTCGCGCTCGTTGAGTAGTTCCGCCGCGTCCGCCGAGAAGCCCTCGCGCGCGACGAGCCAGAAGCGCACGCGGTCGAAGCCGCACGCCTGCGCCACCTGCTCAAGTCTGTCGAGCCACAACTCCGTCAGCGCGCGCCCGGCTTCGAGCTTCGACTCGACCTCGACCGCGATCCAGACGACCTCGCCGGCCTCCGCGTAGCCGCCCGACTCGAAGCCGTGCGCGACCGTGCAACGCTCGTCGTCGCAGAGCTGTCTGAGCGGCGGGTGGAACGACACGCCGCTCGCCGCGTGGACGACCTGCGGGAGCTGTAGCTCTTCCGACTCCGCGTCGAGCCCTGCTTGCACCTCCTCGCGCGCGAGCCCGCGATAGGCGCGCGCATAGAGGTCATAACGCAGCAACGACGCGGGCACGCGTTGGAAGTCGAAGCCGCGCAGCACGTCGCCGAGTTTGAGCGCGGACTCGCGGCGGTAGTGACGCGCCATCGTCTGCGGCGCGCGCTTGAGTGCCTCGACCAGAGTGTCCGCGACGACGAGCGCGCGCGGCTCGGCCGCGACCTGTAGGCGGTAGCTCACGCGCAGGAAGTCGCGCCACGGCGTGGACGGCGTCGTCTCGACGTAGGTGGCGTGGAAGCTCGCCAGCTCGTGCATGTGGAGCAGGCGCGTCACGCGCTCGAACTCAAGCACGTCCGCCCCGAGCCGCTTCATCCAGACCTCCGCCGGCGACTTCCCCGAAGGGTTGGCCGCCGACTCGTGGAGCACGCGCAGCAGTCCGCGTCGCAAGGCCGGCGCCGCCGCCACCTCTTCGAGCACCGAGGCGAAGCGGCGCCCGACGCGCCCGCCCAACAACTCGTCAACGTAGAGGCTCTGGAAGTCTCGGAAGCTCGTCAGCGTCGCGCCCGTCGTGCGCGCGGCGTCGAGGACGGAGGCGATGAGATAAGGGCTGCATTCGAGTTGCTGCACGACGAGGTCGCGCGTCTCGTCGTTGATGAGGACGCCGAGCCTCTGCGCGAGCCCTTCGACGAGCGTGCGCGCGTCCGCCTCCTTCAGGCGGTCGAGATGAAGTCTCCGCAGCCCTTCGAGCGCGGCGAGCGGCAGCGACCCGTTGAGGATGTCTAACAGACGGCGGCGCGGTCCCGCGACGACGAAGGGCACGCCCGACTGCGCGGCCGACTGCGCGACGGCTGGCCCGAGCGCGAACTCACCGCGCAAGTGTTCGGTGACGTGTATGTCGTCGAACATGACGACCGCGCGGACGCCGTGCGCGGCGGCCTGCTGCGGCGCGCCGAGGCAGAGGCGGACGAGCGCGCGCTCGTCTGATTCTGTCTGCGCGCGCTCGAAGTCTTGAATCAGACGCTCGACCCACTCGTAATCCTGCGGCGCGGCGAGGTCGAGCAGCGTGCGCAGCGTCGGCGTCGCCGAGACGAGCGCCGGGTCGTCGCGCCGGTGCGCAACGGTGTGCGTGAGAAAGGTCTGTAGGAAGCGGCGGGCGGCGGCGGTCGTCGCGGCGTCGGCGCGCGTGAAGGCGAAGTAGACGGGCGAGGGTCCGCCGCGCTGACGGAAGAGTTCGTCGAAGCTCTGCCTTAACAGTTCCGAGACGCCCGACTGCGGCGCGGCGAAGAGCAGTACTCCCTTCTGCTCGGCGCGCGCGGAGCCGAGGGCGGTCAGCTCGCGCAGTTGCTCGCCGCGCCCGACGAACTGCTCGGGAGCGACGCGCGCGAGTATGCGCCTGTGCCTTGGCGTCCTGACCGGCATCCCTTCTTCAGCCCTCTTCGGCGCCCTCCTCGCGCCCCGCGTCCTCGCCCCGCGCGCCCGCGGCCTTGCGCCGCTTCGGCTCGTAAGCCTCGATGCAGTTCTTCCCGCGCGCCTTCGCGGCGTAGAGCACGCGGTCGGCCGCGCGGATAATCTCGGCGGGCGTGTCCAGTTCCGCGCCGAACGAAGAGACGCCGATGGAGACGGTGACGGCGCCGAGCGGCTGCGACTGGCCGTGCGGAAACTGCGTGCGTTCGATGCGGCGGCGGATGCGCTCGCCGATGGTGCGTGCCTCGGCGAGCCCCGTCTGAGGGAGGAGGATGCTGAACTCCTCGCCGCCGTAGCGTGCCGCCACATCGGCCGACCTTAAGGCCGTCTTCAAACACTGCGCCGTCATCTCAAGCGCAAGGTCGCCGGCCTGGTGACCGTGCGCGTCGTTGTAAGCCTTGAAGTCGTCGATGTCCATCATCATGAAGCTCATCGCGAAGCGGTGGCGCTTCGAGCGCTCAAGCTCCTCCTGCAAACGCTCTTCAAGGTAACGGCGGTTGACGAGCCCCGTCAGCGGGTCCGTGATCGACAACAACTGGAACTGCGTGGCCTTGCTGTGCCACTCGACGCGGTCGAGCGCGAGCGCCATCTGCGGCGCGATCATTTCGAGGAGGTTGAGGTCTAACTCGTCGTACGCGCCGCCGCCCGCCTTGTCCGTCACGTTGAGCACGCCGACCTTGCGCCCGCCGACGGCGATGGGGTAGCTGATGAAAGACTTCGTCTTGTAACTCCGCTCGGAAGACGAGGCCGCGTTCCAGCCCGAGACCTTCGACACGTCGCGCACGACGGCCGGTCGCCCCTCGCGGAGCACGGCGCCCGCGACGCCCTCGCCGAGACGCACGCCCTCGCCCAGCGTCACCTCTGAGCGCGGGCCGACCGCCGCCTTGACCGAGAGCTGCCCGGCGCGCTCGTCGAAGAGGAGGAGCGAGCCGCGCTCTGCCTTCAACAACTCCGCCGAGTGGCGGAGGATGGTCGTGTAAGCGTCCTCGGGCCGCGCGGAGTTGACGACCTCCGTGAAGGCGCGAAGCTGCGAGGCGGCGCGGACGCGTCGTTCGAGTTCCTCGCGCAGGCGGCTCAACTCTAACGGCATCGAGATGTCGCGGCAGAACTCGGCGAGCGCGCGGCGCCGCTCGGCGCTCAGGTCCGCGTCGCCGACGAGGAGCGCGCCCTTGATCTCTTCGCCGACGACGAGCGGGAAGAGTTCGACGGCCTCTTCGTGCTTCGGGCCGGTGCGCCCGCCCACGGGCACGGCGATGGAGTCGCCCTTTGTCGCGGCGAGCAGGAGTTTGATCTCTTTCGGCTTGAGCGCGACGCGCGGCGGCTTCTTCTCGAAGAGGCCGGTGACGCACGTCGTGTAGAAGATGTCGTCGTTGCGCAGGAGCAGCGCGAGCGACTGGACGCCGTACTCCTCCGAAAGAGTCTTGACGGCCCTGCGGCACGCCTCTTCGAGCGAGCCGCCCGACTGCGTTCCCCTCGCCGTGGGCGCGTGGGCTTCGGCGCCCGTGGTCAGACCCGACGCGACGCCGTTCGTCTGTACGGCGGCGACCTCTTCAACCTTCTCCTCCGTCCTCGGCTTCGCGCCCTTCGGCTCGACGGGGTGGTGTCCGTTCGTCGTGTGGCGCGCGGACTCTTCGCCGCCCTTAACGAGCAGGTCGGCCGGGATGCCGTCGGCGCCGGCCGTCGGCGAAGGCTCGGCCGCGTGCTTGCGCGAGGCGAACGACTCGGCCGCCTGCGCGACGCGCGCGGCGGCGACCTCCAAATCCTGCGGCGTGGCGAAGATGACGTTGGCGAAGAGTTCGGCCGAGAGGAGGTCCGCGAGGTCGCCCACGCGTATGCGCTCGGCCAGCGCGCGGTAGTCTGCGACGCGCAGGAAGCAGCGCCCGCCGATGACGGTCAGCGGCGACTCGGTCCCCAGGTTCACCGGCGCGGCGAAGCAGTGGAGCCCCGCGTGGCAGCGGTACTGCGCGGCGCCGCCCTCGCGCGCGGCGCGGGCGTAAGCCTCGCCGCAGTCGGACTGACAGAGGTGCGCGTGCGTGGGAGAAGACTGGAACGCCTGGCAGATGGAGTTGTTGTTCGAGACGGCGAGCGCGGGCGGCTGTCGGCCTTCGACGAGCAGGAGCGCCAGCCCCGACGACGAGGCGAGCCCCTCCTGCACCTCCGCCCACCCGTGTGGCAGCACGGCGGCGGAAGTCCTGCTCTGGGCAGCACCCACTTGGGGCGGGGCGGTGTTGTCCATTAGCTGTCGCGGCACGATCTGTCGGACTCGAATTGCGGACGGAGGGAGGTTCGACTGCGTTAGAGGGGGTGGCCCGTTGAGCAGGTTGAATCTCAGAGAGAGCGGGAGCACCTGAACAGGCGCCGCCATCCTCCTACCGCAGTATATTTGCCCGCACGGCAATAGACAAGGCTTAACACAGGCCCGCCCGCGGCACGCACACTAAAAGGGGGGCCGTGACCTTGTCACCAGTGTTTAAACTACTAATGGCGGGGGAATTTCACTGCGCGATGACGCGCCCCGTCGAGAGCAGGCCCGGCGCGTCGCCCGGCGCAACTCTTTCGATGTCAGGCTCTTCCGGGCTGATGCGGATGCAGGCCGCGAAGTGGTTCGGCTTTATCTCGGCCAAAGGGGGCACGACCTCTTTACACTTCTCGATGGCCCAGGGGCAGCGCGTGTGGAAGCGGCAGCCCTGCGGGGGGTTGATGGGCGAGGGCACGTCGCCCTGTAAGACGATGCGTTTGCGCGCGGCCTCGACGGCGGGGTCCGGCACGGGGACGGCCGAGATGAGTGCCTTCGTGTAGGGCATCAGGGGGTCGCGGTAGATGACCTTGGCGTCGGCCAGCTCGACCAGTTTCCCGAGGTACATGACGGCCACGCGGTCCGAGACGTGGCGGATGGCGCGCAGGTCGTGCGAGATGAAAAGGTACGTCAGGTCGCGCTCGCGCTGGAGCCGTTCCATCAGGTTCATGATCTGCGCCTGGATGGAAACGTCGAGGGCGGAGATGGGCTCGTCGGCGACGATGAAGTCGGGGTCGGCCGAGAGCGCACGCGCGATGCCGATGCGCTGGCGCTGACCGCCGGAGAACTCGTGCGGGTAACGCTTGAGGAAGCGCGGGCTCAAACCGACGGTCTGCATCAACTCGCGCACGCGCTCTTCGCGCTCGCGGCCGCGCCCGCCGAGGCCGAAGGTGTCGAGCGGCTCGCCGATGATCTGCGAAACCGTCATGCGCGGGTTCAGCGACGCGTAAGGGTCCTGGAAGATCATCTGCAAGTGTCGGCGTTGGCCGCGCATCTCGCGCTTCGACAGGCGCGCGAGGTCGCGGCCACGGAAGAGCACCTGCCCCGAGGTCGGCTCGGTCAAACGCAGCAGCGCGCGGCCGAGCGTTGACTTGCCACAGCCCGACTCGCCGACGAGCCCCAACGTCTCGCCCGGATAGATGTCGATTGAAACGCCGTCCACGGCCTTGACGACGCGCCGGACGCCGTGGCCGCCGACGAGCTTGTCGAAGACGCCGCCCCCGCCGAGGTCGAAGTGGACTTTCAACTCGCGGATGGAGATGAGCGGCTCGCGCTCGCCCGAGGGCGGACGCACGAGGTTGCCCGCGCCGCCGGCCTGCACTCCTCCCATCGTCATCGGCCCGTCCCCCCTTGCAGAGGCGATCCGTTCGGGTCCATCTGAGAACCCGCCGTCCGCGCCTGCGACTCGTTGTAGACCTCTTCGGCGAAGTGGCAGAGCGAGAAATGCTCGGCGTTGAGTTGGACGAAGGGCGGGAACTCTTTTTTACAAATCTCTTCGACGCGGTAGCAGCGTTCGGCGAACGGGCACTGGTCCGTCGGCAGGTGCGCCACGTCGGGCGGGAGGCCCGGAATCTGGTACAGCTCGGTCCCCTCCTCGTGCGCGGGGTCGGGGACGGACTTCAGCAGCCCCTTCGTGTACGGGTTGCCGGGCCGCTCGAACAGTTCGCGCGTCGGCGCCTGCTCGAAGACCTTGCCGGCGTACATGACGATGATGTGGTCGGTCATCCCGGCGACGACGCCCAGGTCGTGCGTGATGAGGATGACACTGGTGCCCGTCTCCTGCTTCAGCTTCTTGATGAGTTCGAGAATCTGCGCCTGGATGGTCACGTCGAGCGCGGTCGTCGGCTCGTCCGCGATGAGCAGTTCGGGCTCGCACGCGAGCGCCATCGCGATCATCACGCGCTGGCGCATGCCGCCCGAGAACTCGTGCGGGTAGGAGCCGACCCGCGTGCGCGCCTCGGGGATGCCGACCGTCTCCAGCATCTTGACGGCGTGCTCGTACGCCTGCTCTTTGGTGTGGCCGAGGTGGAGCCGCGTGATCTCCATCAACTGTTTGGAGATGCGCATGAAGGGGTTGAGCGAGGTCATCGGGTCCTGGAAGATCATGCTGATGCGCTTGCCGCGAATCTTCCGCACCTCGTCCTCCGACAGCGCAAGAATGTCCTGCCCGTGGAAGAGCACCTCGCCCGAGACGATCTTGCCCGGCGGGCTCGGGATGAGGCGCAGCACCGACAGGTTCGTCACGGACTTCCCCGACCCCGACTCGCCCACGATGCCGAGCGTCTGGCCCCGCTTCAAATCGAAGCTGATGCCGTCCACGGCGCGCACCGTCCCGTCCTCAGTCTCGAAGTAGGTCCGCAGGTCTTTGACCGAAAGTAGGTTGCCGTTCTGACTCATCAGGATTTTTTGATTGATTCAACTGTTCATTGATTCATTTGAAGATTCTTTCAATGAGTCAATGAACAGTTGAATCAATGACTAAAATTTTCTCATCTGCGGGTCGAGCGCGTCGCGCAGGCCGTCGCCGAGGAAGTTGAGCGAGAAGAGCGTCAGCGCCATCGTCACGCCGGGGAAGATGAGCTGCCAGGGGAAGACCGCGATGTTCTGAATGCCCTCCTGCGCCAGGCTCCCCCACGACGCGTACGGCGCCTGCACGCCGAGGCCAAGGAACGAGAGGAACGCCTCCTGCAACATCACGGAGGGGATGGTCAGCGTCGCGTAGACGATGACCGGCCCGAGCGCGTTCGGCACGATGTGTCTGAAGATAATCTTCGGCGTCGAGACCCCGGTCGCGCGCGCCGCCAGCACGTACTCCTGGTTCTTGAGCGAGATGACCTGCCCGCGCACGATGCGCGCCATCGTCAGCCACGACACCGCGCCGAGCGCCGTGAACAACAGGAATATCTGTTGCAGCGGCCCGCGCCCGCCGAAGAAGGCCAGCAGCACGATGACAATCATCATGTACGGGATGGCGTAGAGCACGTCCACGATGCGCATCAGTAGGTCGTCCACCTTGCCGCCCAGGTAACCCGCGGTCGCGCCCCACGTCAGGCCGATGAGGATGGAGACGAAGGTCGAGATGACGCCCACCATCAGAGAGATGCGCCCGCCCTGGAGCACGCGCGCCAGCATGTCGCGCCCCGCCGCGTCCGTCCCCATCGGGTGCGTCCACGAGAAGGAGCCGTCGGGCGCCGTGAACGGCGGGTATGACTGCTGCCGCCCCGGCGGCTGGTAGTCGTATGTGAAGCCCGTCGCCGCCTTGATGACCCACGGGCCGACGATGACCGCGACGGCGATGAACGCCACGACGAACATGCCGAAGACGGCCAGCCTGTTCTTCAGCAGTCGCTTCCACGCGTCGCGCCACAGCGACGTGCCGCGCGCGGGCGCCGCCGTGGAGCCTTCCGTGCGCACGTCGCCCTCGCCGACGGCCGTCTCTGGAAAGGCGTGAATCTCGTCGCCGCGCCGCGCGGAGACGGGCGGCCGCTGCGGCGTCCCGCGCGGGGTGAGCGCCGGCTCTCCCGCGCCCCAGGGGTCTTGCCCGCGCCCCTCCTCGGTCGGCACCTGCGGTGTTCTCTCGTCGCTCATCTCTTCAGTAGCGTATGCGCGGGTCGATGAAGCCGTAGGCGATATCGACCAGAAGGTTGAAGACCAGCACGAGGACCGAGGTGAAGGCGACGATGCCGAGGATGAGCGGCTCGTCACGGTTCAGGTTCGCGTTGATGAAGTACGTGCCGAGCCCCGGCAGCGCGAAGATGCGCTCGACGACGACCGTCCCCGTAATCAGGATGGCGAGCGCCGGCCCCGTGAACGAGACGACCGGCAGCAGCCCCCCGCGCAGCGCGTGACGCATGACCACCTGCCGCTCGGTCAAACCCTTGGCGCGCGCCGTGCGGATGTAGTCCGAGCGCAGGACTTCGAGCATCCCCGCGCGCGTCAGCCGCGCGATGTAGGCCATGTAGATGGCCGAGAGCGTCAGGACCGGCAGCACCATGTTCCAAGAGGGAAAGCCGCCCCAACGCGCGGGCGGCAGCCAGTAGAGCGAGAGCGAGAAGATGAGAACGAGGATCGGCCCGAGGACGAAGTTCGGCATGCTGATGCCGAGCATCGAGAGCCCCATCGCCGCGTAGTCTGTCTTCGAGTTCTGCTTGAGCGCCGCCAGCGTCCCCATCGTCGTGCCGACGAGCAGCGCCAAAAGGTACGCGCACGTCCCGACGGCGGCCGAGACCGGCACCGTGCGCCGCAACACGTCGTTGACCGTCTCGGTCTCGTAGCGCAGCGAGTTGCCGAAGTCGAGGCTCAGGATGTTGAGCATCACCTTCCTGTACTGGACGTACCAGGGGTCGTCGAGCCCGTACTTGGCGCGGATGTTCTTCTCGATGGCGGCCGGCAGCTTGCGCTCGCTCGCGTAGAAGTTGCCGGGCGCGAGCCGGATGAGCGCCCACGTCAGCGTGATGACTATGAGCACCATCGGCAGGGTCACGAGCAGGCGGCGGACGATGAAGCGAAACATCTCTCGGCTACTCCTTCACCTCGGCCAGCTCCTCCGTCGTCATGTCGGGCATCGCCTGGTCCCACTTCGCGCGGTCGTGCTCGATGTAGACGAACTTCCACGCGTGCAGCGTCCCCGGGTTCGGGTACATGCCCTTGACGTAGGGCTTCTTCATCCAGCTCGTCGCGGGCTTGGTGAGCGGGATGATCGGGCACGCGTCGAGCAGATACTCCTCGGCCTTCGAGAGCATCGCGAAGCGCTTCGCCTGGTCGGGCTCGCGGTTCGCCGCGTTGAGCATGTCAACGAACTTGGGGTCGTACCAACCGGTCCCGTTGTCGCCGCCCTCGGTGGCGAAGAGCCCGAGGTAGGTGTACGGGTCCATGTAGTCGCCCGACCACCCGGCGCCGCCCGCGAAGCCCTTGTATTCGAGCTTGGCGCGCGTGTTGACGAAGGTCTTCCACTCGATGGCGCGCAGCGGGATGGTGATCTGGAGGTTCTGCTTCCACTGCGCCTGGATGAACTCGGCGACCTGCCGGTTCGACTCGTTCGTGTTGTAGATGACCTCGATGCTGTTGGCCGGGAACTTCGACGGGTCGAACTTGCCCGAAGCGTCCTTGAAGCCGGCGCCGACCAGAAGCTTCTTCGCGCCCTCCACGTCGAACTCGTAGCCTTTCGGGCTCGGGTAGCCGTGGAGGATGCCGGTCGGGACGAAGACGTTGTTGGCCTTCGAGACGACGCGGAACTTCTCCAGCGCGTCGCGGTCGATGGCCATCGCGAACGCCTTGCGCACCTCCTTCTTGTCGAGCGGCGCGGCCTTCGTGTTGATCTGCCAGTAGACCGAGCCGTTCTCGGGCGCGTCCATGTAGTCGCGCGCCTGGCGCACGCCGGCCTTGAGCCAGGAGGCGGGGACGGTGTGGTTGTAGGTCGCGTCCACCTCGCCCGCCTTGTAGAGGTTCATCATCGTCGTCTGGTCGTCGAGCGGGTAGAAGACGATCTTCTCCAGACGCACCTTGTCGGCGTCCCAGTAGTTCGGATTCTTGACGACGACGAGCTGGTTGTAGGGCTTGTGCTCGGCGAGCATGTGCGTGCCGCTGCACACGATGTTGCCGGGCTTGGTCCAGTTGACGCCGTACTTCTCGACCGTCTCCTTGTGGATGGCGCGGAAGAACTGGTGCTGGACGAGACCCATGAAGTAGGGCGCGGGCGTGCGGAGCGTGATGCGCAGGGTGTAGTCGTCCACGGCCTCGACGCCCACGTCGTCGGCCGTGACGGGGACGAGTTCCTTGCCCTCGACCAGCGCGGCGAGCTTCGGGTTGGCCTTGAACGCCTTCTGCCGGTCCTTCTCTTCGGCGGGGACGAAGAGGCGGTCGGGCTCGTGCATGCGCCGGTGGAAGTCCGAGTCGGGGGCCGCGTCCTCGCCCGCGACGGGCGCCGACGCCTGCTCGGTCGCGCCGCCGGACTCGGCCGCCTCGGAGGCGAGGACGAAGCGCCCGGTCTTCGGGTCGCGGACGAAGGCGCCGTTGGTGTTGAAGGCTTCGGCGTTCTTGATCTCCCACGCGAGGAAGGCGAGGCGCGACGCCAGCGCCGGCTTCAGGCCGCGCCTGATCGTGTAGGCGAAGTCGTGCGCGGTGATGCCGGCGCCGTTCGAGAACTTGGCGTTCTTGCGGAGGTAGAAGACGAACTCGGAGGCGTTGCCGTTGACCTTCCAGCTCTCGGCGATGGCCGGGATGGGCTCCATCGTCTTCGGGTGGTACTCGACCAGACCCTCGTAGAGCGCGACATCGAGCCGCGCCTCGGGCTGGCCCGAACTCATCTGCGGGTCGAGCGACTCGGGCTCGGAGCCGGTGATGTAGCGGAGCGTCTGTCCCGGCGGCGGTTCGAGTTTGCCGAAGTAGCCCGACTTTTCGACCGGCGGCCCGCAGGCCGCGAAGAGGAGGGCGGCGAGGATGACGAGTGACGGTATGCGCGCGGACTTTCTTTCGGTCATGGCCGTATCTACTCCTGCTTCAACCGAGACTAGGGGTGGCAACGGGTCGGGGCGACGGGGGACGAAGTTAATCCTGAACGGCTTAACAGACGCGGACGAAATTATCACGCCCCGCACACTCAATCAAGGATTAACCGTCTCGACTATAACGATGCGCTTTAGGGCTCAGGCCGTTGCACGTTCCGGCCTCCGTGCGTCAACGCTTCGCCGTGCGCGCGAGTTTCGCGTTCTGTTCGGCCACGGGCGGGCGCCAGTCGCGGTTGATGCGGACGTGCTTGAGCGAGGGCGCGTCCAAAAGGTTGGACTCGAATCCATCGACGTAGGGCTTGACGAGCGCGTAGGACGAAGCGAAGTGGAGCGGGATGGCCGGCAGTTCGCGCAACGCCTGCGCCTCCGTGAGCGCGGCGGGCGTCGGGCGGGCCTGAGCGCGCGCGGCCTCCGCGTCGGTGCCCGAAGGCGTGCTCGCTGGCGTCGCGGTCGGCGTCGGCTCAAGCTCGGACGCGACGGACTGCGTTTCGCCGACCTCGCCGAAGAGTTGACGCATGTTCGTCTCCTCGTCGGTCGTCTGCATGACGAGGCTGCGGCGCGCCACGTCGTAGTCGCCCGCGCGCAGCATCGCCTCGTACTCCTCCCACGGCCGGACGACGACCTCGGTCTCGACGCCGAGCGCCTCGCGCCACATGCGCGCGACGGCCTGCGCGATGAGCCGCTGCTGCTCGTTGCGGTTGATGAGCAGGCGCACGCGCGGGAAGTTCTCGCCGCCGGGGTAGCCTGCCTGTTCGAGCAGTCTGCGCGCGCGCTCGACGTTGTGTTCGAGCCCCGACGTTGCGCCCCCGCCGTTCGCGTCCCTCTGTTCGGCGACTTCGCTCCCCTCCCCCGCGTCCGCGACGGGGATGAAGGTGCGCGTCGGCTCGGTCGCGCCGCCGAGCGTGTCCTTGCTCAGGCGCTCCACGTCGAGCGCGAAGGCGAGCGCCTGCCGCACGCGCACGTCGTCGAAGGGCGGGCGCGCGGTGTTGAAGCGGTAGTAGTTGAGCGCGGCGAAGGTCTCGCGGCGGAAGTCTTCGTAGGGCGTGAGGAGCTTGACGGCCAGCGGCTCGACGGCCGCGTTCGAGACGACATCGACCTCGCCCGCGCGGTACGCGGCGAGCGCCGACTCCGTGTCGCCGCCCGCGACGAAGCGCACGCGTTCGAGCGAGACCGAAGCGGCGTCCCAATAACTCTCGGCCCGCGCCAGCTCGACGCTGTCGCCCGCGAGCCGCGCGAGACTGAAGGCGCCGTTCGTCACGATGCCCGGCTCCGCCACCTCACCGCCGCTCTGCTTCTGCTCTTCCAGAATGTCGGGCAAGACGGCCTCCGGGCTCAACTCGTGGACGGGCCTGAAGACGGGATGCGCGACGAGCGCCGGGAAGTTCATGTCCGGCCGCCTGAGCGTCACGCGCAGCGTCCGCGTGTCGAGCGCGACGACGCCCAAAGACTTCGGACGCGGCGTCTGCTTCGAGTTCGAGCCCTTCGCCGCCTCGCCCTCGCGCTGACGTTTGACCGCATCACTCTCATCTTCAACCGCCGGCCCCGTCTGTTCTCTCTCCAACGTCGGAGCCGCGAACGTCTCGGCGCCCTCGATGTTCGAGAGCAGCGTCGCGTGCGGCGCGCCCTCGCCGAGCCGCAGCGTGCGCTGCCACGACCGCACGAAGTCCTGCGCCGTCACCGGGTCGCCGTTCGTCCAACGCGCGCCCTCGCGCAGGTGGAACGTCCAGCGACGACCGCCCTCTGAAGTCTCCCAACGGCTCGCGACCGCTGGCGCGGGGCGCAACGTCCCCGGCTCGTAGTCGGTCAGCCCCTCGTAGAGCGCGCGCACGGCGTCCGTGTCCGGCGGTGCCGCCGCGCGCGCCGGGTCGAAGACCTTCGGGAGCCCGCCGTCGCTCCAACGAAACTCCTGCGCCGTGGGGACGACGACCTTGCCGTAGAAGCGTTCGCCCTTCTCTTCCCTGAAGCAGCCCCCGAGCACGAGCGCCGACGACACGACGAGCGACACCCACACCCGCACGCCGCGCGACCGCATCACGCGTCTACGTCCAGAGATTTTCGTCCCGACGACTCTCATCAATCCTTAAAGCGCCCTCCCTCACGGTCGGGCTTCAGCCTCGGCCAACTCACGCAGCGCGGCGTAGACCTCCTCGGTCCGCCCGCGCGTCTCCTCGTGGCTCCCCGACGTGTCTATCTTAAAGTCGGCGTATCGCAGCTTCTCCTCCTGGGGCATCTGCGCGGCGATGCGCGCGGCGGCCTCCTCGCGCGAGAGACTGTTGCGCCGCATCAGCCGTTCGAGCTGCACCTCCGCGCGACAGTGGACGACGACCAACTTGTCGAAACGCACGTGCCCGCCCGACTCTATCATCAACGCCGCGTCCACCACGCCGACGCCGCGCGGGTCTTCCCTCTCCCACTGCCGCATCACCTCGTCCTGCTCCGCGATGATGAGCGGGTGCAGCAGCGAGTTGATGAGTTCGCGCTTCGACTCGTCCTTGAAGATGACGGCGCTGACGCCCGCGCGGTCGAGCGTCCCGTCGGGCTTCAAGACCCACTCGCCGAACGCCTCAACGATGCGGCGCAAACCCTCCGCCCCCGGCTCCACGACGCGACGCGCCACCACGTCCGCGTCCACGACGCGACACCCCAACTCCACGAGCACGCCCGAGACGTAAGACTTCCCAACCGCAATCGACCCGGTCAGTCCGACCTTCAGCATAAGCGTGGAGACTAAATGCCTCGGCGCAGGCGCGCGGCCTTGACGGTGTTCTTCATGAGCATCGCGACCGTGAGCAGGCCGACGCCGCCGGGGACGGGCGTCAGGCGGCCCGCGACGCGCTCGACCTCGGCCGGGTGCACGTCGCCGACGAGCGTATAGCCGCGCTCGGCCAGCGTCTTCAGACGGCGCGGCGCTTCTTCGTCAAAGAGCGCCTTAATCTCTTCGGCGTCCGTCACGCGGTTCATGCCCACGTCGATGACGGTGGCGCCGGGCTTCACGTGCTCGCCACGGACGAAGCCCGGCCGGCCGATGGCGACGACGAGGATGTCCGCCTCCCTCGTCACCTCGGGCAGGCAGCCCGTGCGCGAGTGGCAGATGGTCACGGTCGCGTCCCTCTGTAAAAGCAACTCCGCGACGGGCCGCCCGACGATGTTGCTGCGGCCGATGACGCAGGCGCGCGTGCCTGAGATTTTCACGCCCTCGCGCACGAGCAGTTCCATGATGCCGGCGGGCGTGCACGGGAGCAGGGTCGGGCGCCGCTGCATCATGCGGCCGACCGTGACGGGGTGAAAGCCGTCCACGTCCTTCGCGGGGTCGATGGCCTCGATGACGGCCGCTTCGTCCATGTGCTTCGGGAGCGGGAGTTGCACGAGGAGACCGTCCACGTCGTCGCGCGCGTTGAACTCCGCGACCATCTCAAGCAGACGCGCGGCGGGCGTGTCGGCGGGCAGATGATGATATTCGGAGGCGAGCCCGAGTTCCTCACACGTGCGCACCTTGTTGCGCACGTAGACGGCCGAGGCCGGGTCGTCGCCGACGAGGACGGTCACGAGCCTCGGCGTGACGTTGTGCTCGCGGCGCAGGCGCTCGGCCTCTTCCACGACCTCGCGCTTGATCTCTGCGGCCACGCGCGAGCCGTCGAGCCGGCTCGCCTTCGTCTGTGCTGTTGTTTCCATCGGAGGTTGCCGGACATCCTAGCACATCTCGCGCGGCGCGCGTGAAAGTGGCCGACCGCGAGCCCTTCGCGGTTGCGCGCCGTCGCCGCCCTGCGACACAATCGGCGCATGAGCCATCCCCCCCGCAGCCTCCGACGGCTAACTTCAATCGTCCTGTTCGCGTCATTCCTACTGCTCAACGGTTGTGCGACGAAGCCAGCGAACGAGCAACGCTACGAGTTGAAGGGCAAGGTCATCTCGGTTGACCGCGCGAAGGGAGAGGTGGCGCTCGACCACGAAGAGGTGAAGGGCTACATGGCCGCGATGTCGATGGACTTCCCCGTGCGCGACGCGGAGGCGCTCAAGATTCTGGAGGCGGGCGACCAGGTGCAGGCTTCGCTCGTCGTCACCGACGACGGCTACTGGCTCGACAACCTGGTCATCACGAAGGGGCTCGCGGGCGGCCCCTCCACGCCGCCCGCCGGCTCCGGCGAGCCTCGGCCCGGCGCGGAAGTGCCCGACGTAAAACTCGTCAACCAGGACGGCCGCCCTTTGAGCCCGAAGCAGTTCAACGGGCGCGCGGTCGTCATCACTTTCATCTACACGCGCTGCCCGCTGCCCGACCAGTGTCCGCTGTTGAGCGCCAACTTCGCGCGACTCAACTCCGCCATCCTCGCGGACGAAGGGCTGCGGCGGCGCACGCACCTGCTGAGCGTGACGCTCGACCCCGAGTACGACAGGCCCGCCGTGCTCAAGGCTTACGGCCAGACCTACACGGGTGGCAAGTTCGACAACTGGGATTTCGCGACCGGCGACCCGTCAGAGGTTAGGCGCCTCGCGGAGTTCTTCGGGCTCACCTACAAGGCCGAAGGCGACCAGGTCATCCACTCGCTCCGCACGGCCGTCGTCACGCCCGACGGCAAGTTGCTGAAGGTGTATCGCGGTAACGAGTGGAAGCCGGACGAGGTGTTGAGCGACTTAAAGAATCTGCCGGGTTGAGAGAGATTTATTAACCACAGAGACACGGAGGCACAGCTAAAATTGATTTAGCTGTGCCTCCGTGTCTCTATGGTTAAAAATTATTTCCGCCGAACGCGCGCCGGGACGAGCTAACCCTTCAACTTCTGAATCTCTTCGGTCAACGTCGGGACGACTTCGAAGAGGTCGCCGACGATGCCGTAGTCGGCGATGTCGAAGATGGGCGCCTCTGGGTCTTTGTTGACGGCGACGATGGTGCCGGCGTTCTTCATCCCGACGAGATGCTGGATGGCGCCCGAGATGCCGAGCGCGATGTAGAGCTTGGGCGCGACCGTCTGCCCCGACGACCCGATCTGCCGGTCGATGGGCAGCCAGCCGGCGTCGCAGATGGGGCGCGAGGCGGCGATATCGCCGCCCAAAAGTTCCGCGAGTTTCTGCGCGAGCGCGATGTTCTCCTGGCTCTTGATGCCGCGCCCGACGGCGACGATGACATCCGTCTTCGAGAGGTCAACGGCCTGCTTCACCTCCTGGAACGGCGCCTCGGGCTGCATGCGCACGTCGCCGACCTCGACCTGTAAAGACTCGGCCGTCCCGCCCTCGCCGCGCTCGGCCTGGTCGCCACGATACGCGCCCGACTGGAAAGTCGCGAAGACCGCCCCATCACCCTTCGCCACCACGTCCGCGTCCATCTTGCCCTGAAAGAGGCGGCGCGTGAAGACGACCGAGCCGCCCTCCGCCTTCATGCGGATGCAATCGCTCACGAGCCCCTTGCCGAAACGCGCGGCGAGTTTCGGCGCGAAGTCGCGGACGAGATAAGTGTGCGGGAAGATGACGTACTGCGGGTCGCGCGCGCGGACGACCTGCTCGAAGGCGTCGGCGTAGGCGTCGGGCGTGTAGTCGGCGAGCTTCGGGTTCTCGGCCGACACGACGCCGGCCAGTTTGAAACCCGTGACCTCGTTCGCCAGCGCGGCGTCGGCGCCGAGCACGACCGCCGTCACCTCCTGCCCCGTGCCCGCGCCCAACTGCTGCGCGGCGGCCACGGCCTCGAACGAGACCTTGTTGATGGCACCCTGCCGGTGCTCGATGAAGACGAGTATTCCGTTGCTCATTATGTTTTAGATAATTCTCGCTTCGTTGCGAAGCTTCTCGGCGAGTTGCGCGGCGCCCTTCTTGGCGTCGCCGTCGCCGAGGAACTGCGTCTGCTTCTGCTTGAGCGGGAGGTAGACGCGCTCGACGGTCTGGAACTCGCCGTCGCCCGCCGCGATGGCCGGTTGGACCTCGCGAATCTCCTTCTTCTTCGCGGCCATGATGCCCTTGAGCGTGGCGTAGCGAATCTGGCTGATGCCCGACTGGATGGTGAGGAGCGCGGGCGTCCGCATCGTGTACCACTGATACCAGCCGCTCTCCAACTCGCGCTTCACGCGCAACTGCTCGCCCGAGTAGTCAACGTCGATGACGATGGTCGCGTGCGGCAGGCCGAGGAGTTCGGCCGCGATGACGCCCGTCTGCCCGAAGCCCTGGTCGTCGGACTGGAGACCGGCCAGAACCAGGTCGGGCTGCTCGTCCCTCACGGCCTCGGCGAGCACCTTGGCGACGGCGAACGCGCCGGCCTGACCGAAGTCGTCCGCCACGACGTGAATCGCGCGGTCGGCGCCGCGCGCGAGCGCGTCCTTGATGACGGACTTCGCGCGCTGCGGCCCGAGGGTGACGACGACGACCTCGCCGCCCTTCTTCTCCTTGAGCCTGAGCGCCTCTTCGAGCGCGTACCCGTCCGACTCGTTCACCTCGAACGAGAGGTCGCCCTCCTCCACCCACTTCCCGTCCCCGCGCACGCGCAGGACGGCGTCCTTGTTGGGGACTTGCTTCATTAAGACGACAATCTTCATACGTGAGCTTTCAGATGGACGCTACTCCTCGTAGCGTTTGAAGAGTAATGCCGCGTTGGTCCCGCCGAAGCCGAAGCTGTTCGAGAGCGCGTAGTCGAGGCGCGCCTCCCTGGGCTCGTTGGGAACGTAGTCGAGGTCGCACTCGGGGTCCGGGTTGACGTAGTTGACGGTCGGCGGGATGCGCCCGTCGTGGATGGCGAGCACGGAGAAGACCGCCTCCGCGCCGCCCGCCGCCCCGAGCAGGTGGCCGGTCATCGACTTCGTCGAACTCACCGCGAGTTTGTAGGCGTGCTCGCCGAAGGTCTTCTTGATGGCGAGCGTCTCGAACTTGTCGTTGTAGGGCGTCGAAGTCCCGTGCGCGTTGACGTAGCCGACCTGTTCGGGCGCGACGCCCGCGTCCTTCAGGGCCATCGTCATCACGCGCACCGCGCCCGACGCGGTCTCGTCCGGCATCGTGATGTGGAAGGCGTCGGCCGTCATCCCGTAGCCAACCAGCTCCGCGTAAATCTTCGCGCCGCGCGCCTTGGCGAACTCAAGCTCTTCGAGTATGAGGAGCCCGGCGCCCTCGCCGATGATGAAGCCGTCGCGGTCGCGCTCAAAGGGGCGCGAGGCGTGGAGCGGGTCGTCGTTGCGCGTCGAGAGCGCGCGCATCGCGGCGAAGCCCGCGACCGACATCGGCGTAATCGCCGACTCCGCCCCGCCGCAGATCATCACGTCGGCGTCGCCGCGTTGAATAATCTTCAGAGAGTCGCCGATGGCGTGCGCGCCGGCCGAGCAAGCCGTCGCCGTCGCCGAGTTCGGCCCCTTCGCGCCGAAGCGGATAGAGACCTGCCCTGCGGCGAGGTTGACGATTGACGAAGGGATGAAGAAGGGAGAGACGCGGTGCGGGCCTTCGTCCAGGAGCTTCGAGTGCTCGCGCTCGATGGCCCAGAAGTCGCCGATGCCGCTGCTGATGTAGGTGCCGATGCGCCAGGAGGTCTCTTCGCCGTACCGGTCGTAGAGCTTCTGCCCGCGCTCGACTAATCCGGCGTCGTAGACCGCCTCGTCGGCGGCGGCGACGGCGAAGTGGATGAAGGTGCCCATCTTGCGGGCCTCCTTCTTCTCGATGAACTTGAGCGGGTCGAAGTTTTTGACCTCGGCGCCGATCTTGACGGAGAACTTCTCCGTGTCGAACTTCTCGATGTAGCCGACGCCGCTCTTGCCCGACATCAGCGCCGACCAGGTGTCGCCTACGGTGTGCCCGCAGGGCGTGACCAGTCCCATGCCCGTAACCACTACGCGACGTTTCAAAGCTTCTGCTCCTCCGAAGGAGTGCGGACGGCGCCGGCCTTAAATAAGGACCGCGCGCGCCCCCGCGAGACGGTTCGCGCAGGGGCGGGTCGGCCGCGCTCCGTGTCGGCGCGGCCGTCTCTGACGCCGGGGACGCTTCGCCGTCACCCGGCGCGGCGACAAAGGCGAGAAACTATTTCTTCGCCTGGTGCTGGTCGATGTAGTTGTAGGCGTCGCGGACGCTCTGAATCTTCTCGGCGTCCTCGTCCGGAATCTCGATGCCGAACTCCTCCTCGAAGCGCATGACCAGCTCGACCGTGTCCAGCGAGTCGGCGCCGAGGT
Source organism: Pyrinomonadaceae bacterium (assembly GCA_036379655.1). Classification (GTDB taxonomy): domain Bacteria; phylum Acidobacteriota; class Blastocatellia; order Pyrinomonadales; family Pyrinomonadaceae; genus QHXN01. The sequence goes on along the minus strand of DASVGG010000046.1, from coordinate 114,571 downwards.
CGTCGATGAAGCGCGCGTTCGGCGTGACCTCGTTCTCGTCCACGCCCAGCTCGTCGATGATGATCTGCTTAACCTTATTCTCGATCTCCTGATCGGCCATTAGTCCTGCTCCTCTGCGTCTGAAGTTGGAAAACCTTTAAACCCTAGTCGCCCGCGGCGGCCTGGCTCCCGCCCGACTCGCGCAGCAGGTTGAGTGCTGCTTCGAGACTCGTTGCGTCCTCGATGTTCGCCGCGCGCGCGTCCCCGTACGTCTGCCGCACGAGCCCGCTCAAGACCTTCCCCGGCCCGACCTCCACGAAGGTCCGGACGCCTTCGCGCGCCAGCAACTCGACCGACTCGCGCCAGCGCACGGGGCTTGAGACCTGCCGCACGAGCGCGGCGCGCGCCTCGGCGCCGGTGCGGATGACGGCGGCGTCAACGTTCGTCACGAGCGGCACGCTCAAGTCTTTAAACTCGACCTCGTCGAGGTCCGCCGCCAGACGCTCCTGCGCCGGCAGCATCAGCGCGCAGTGGAACGGCGCGCTCACCTTCAAAGCTATCGCGCGCTTCGCCCCGCGCTCTTTCAAAATCGGCAGCGCGCGCTCGACGGCGGCGGCGCTCCCCGCAATCACAATCTGACCGGGCGAGTTGATGTTCGCGGCGGAGCAGATTTCGCCCTCTTGCGCGACCTCGCCGCACACGGCCTCGACCGTCTCGATGTTAGCGCCCAGGACGGCGGCCATCGCGCCCGCGCCGACGGGGACGGCCTCCTGCATGTAGCGCCCGCGCTTGCGGACGACGGTCACGGCGTCCCTCAAGCTCAACGCGCCCGCCGCCACCAGCGCCGAATACTCGCCGAGGCTGTGCCCGGCCACGAAGTCCGGCCTCGGCAGCCCATCGCTTTCGGCCGCGCGCAGCGCCGCGACCGAGGTCGCGAGGATGGCCGGCTGCGTGTTCTCCGTCAACTGCAAATCTTCCGCCGGCCCCTCAAAGCACAGACGCGACAACGAGAACCCGAGCGCGTCGTCCGCCTCTTCAAAGACCTCGCGCGCGGCCGCGTACTTCTCCGCCAACTCGCGCCCCATGCCCGGCGCCTGCGAGCCCTGCCCCGGAAAGATGTAAGCAATCATAAGTAAACGGTGAACGGTAAATGGTGAATGGTTGAAAGCAGTTCTATTTACTATTCACCATTTACTATTTACCCAAAACCTACCACTTAATCAGCGCGCCGCCCCACGTGACGCCGCCGCCGAAGGAGGCGAGCAGCACGAGGTCGCCCTCGGACATCATCCCCTTCTCGACGCACTCGTCGAGCGCGATGGGGACGGAGGCCGCGGAGGTGTTGCCGTGGTAGGCGATGTTCGAGTAGACGATTGAACTGTCCACGTTCAGCCTCGAAGCCACCGCGTCCGTGATGCGCTGGTTCGCCTGGTGCGGGATGAAGAGTTTCACGTCCTCGGGCTTGTAACCCGCCTCCTTCAAGACCTCGACCGACACGTCGGCCATCGACCGCACGGCGATCTTGAACAACTCGTTCCCCTTCATCTTGAAATAGTGAAGCCCCTGCGACAGCGTCTCTGCCGTCGGCTTGATGCGCGTGCCGCCGCCCGGCGAGTAGAGTTGTTCGGCGTAGCGGCCGTCCGAGTAAATCCTGGTCGCCAGCACCCCTCGGTCGCCCTCGGCCGGCCCCATCACGGCCGCGCCCGCGCCGTCGCCGAAGAGGATGCAGGTCGAACGGTCTGTAAAATCGACGTAGCGCGACAGAACCTCCGCGCCGATGACGAGCGCGTAGCGAATCTGCCCCGTCTTAATCATCTTGTCGGCCATCGTCAGGCCGTAGAGGAAACCGGAGCAGGCGGCGGCGAGGTCGAAGGCGGCGGCGCGGTGCGCGCCGAGTTCGGCCTGAATCAAACAACCTGTCGAGGGAAGAATCTGGTCGGGCGAGACGGTGGCGCAGATGACGAGGCCAATCTCCAGCGGGTCGATGCGCGCGCGCTCGATGGCCTGACGCGAAGCCTGCACGGCGAAGAGCGACGTGTATTCGGCCTCAGAGGCGCGGTGGCGCTCCTTGATGCCCGTCCGCGTGGTGATCCACTCGTCCGAGGTCTCGACCATCTTTTCGAGGTCGGCGTTCGTCAGGATGCCCTGCGGGTAGGCGCGCCCCGTGCCGAGTATTGCCGATCTGACTTCTGCCATCAGCCTGCCTGCTTTCTCAAGGGTGCTGAGAACATACCACAAAGAAACTAGGAAGTATGAACGCTGAACGATGAACTAAAGACACCGAGCTTTCAGTTCAGCGTTCAGCGTTCAGCGTTCAGCGTTCCCGTGTCGCGCCGCGCCCTCGCGCGCGTTCGTCTCGGCGATGCCGCGCTCGATGCGCTGCTGCGCGCCGTGCTCGGAGAACTCTCTCACGTTGCGGATGGCGTTGCGGACGGCGTGCGCGTTCGAGCTGCCGTGGCCGACGACGACAATCTTCCGCACGCCCAGGAGCGGCGCCCCGCCGTACTCGGCGTAGTCGAGCCGCTTCTTCAAATTCTGGAACGCGGGACGGGCCAGCACCGCGCCCGTCTTCGTGATGACCGAGGCCGACAGCTCGTGTTTGATCATCGAGACGACGGCCGCCTGCAAGCCCTCCGCGAGCTTGAGGATGACGTTGCCGGTAAAGCCGTCGGTCAGGATCACGTCCACCTGACCCGTGAACACGTCGCGCCCCTCGACGTTGCCGACGAAGTTCAGACTCGAAAGCTCTTTGAGGAGCGGGAACGCCTCCTTCGTCAGGTCGTTCCCCTTCGCCTCCTCCTCGCCGATGGACATCAGGCCGACGGTCGGCCGCTCCGTCCCCAACACCGACCGCGAGTAGGCGTCGCCCATGATAGCAAACTGTGCGATGTGGTGAGCCTTGCACTCGGCGTTGGCCCCCACGTCGAGCAGGAGCGTCGGGCGCCCCGACTTCGTCGGCAGCAGCGCCGCGAGCGCCGGGCGGTCAACGCCGGGCAGCATCCCCAAAACCATCTTCGCCGTCGCCATGGCCGCGCCGGTGTTGCCGGCCGAGACGAAGCCGTCGGCGTGGCCGTCGGCGACGAGACGCGCGCCGACGCGCATCGAGCTTTTGCGTTTGCGCCGGACGGCCGTCGCGACCGCCTCGTCCATCCCTATGAACTCGGGGGCCTCGACGTACCAGATGCCCTTGTCGCCGTCCTTGCGCCAGCGGCAGCGGCGCAACTCCTTCTCGACGACTTCGCGCTGGCCGACCAGTATGACCCCGATGCCGAAGTCTCGCGCGGCGGCGAGCGCGCCGTCAATCTCCGGGTGCGGCGCGCGGTCGCTGCCCATCGCATCGACGACGACTCTGCCGGTCGGTTCAGACTGTCGCATCAAAAAGCTCTCGCGGCGCCCGCCCCGGCGGGGAGCGCCGGGCCGTGTCGGAAGGCGAGTCCCGGGCGACTACGCCTCCTGCTCGACCTTCAGCACCTGCCGGCCGTCGTAGAAGCCGCACTTCGGGCAGACGCGGTGCGACTGGCGCGGCTCCTGGCAGTTCTCGCACAGGACGGTCTGCGGCGCGCGCAGCGCGTCGTGCGCGCGGCGCTGGCGCGTGCGCGACTTCGAATGGCGTCGTTTCGGATTAGGCATCTTATAACTCCTTAGTGAATGGTAAATCGTAAATGGTGAATGGTGATTGAGTCTTGAGTAACTTGAATAGTAAATCCACGGCCTCGTCAAAGAGGAGACCATCTACCATTTACTATTCGCCATTCACTTCCTTCTTCAAATCCGCGAGCGCGGCCCATCGCGGGTCAACCTCGCCCTGCTCGCACGAGCAGTGTTGGTCGTTCAGGTTGGCGCCGCACTTCTGGCAGAGCCCCTTGCAGTCCTCGCGGCAGAGGTGGCGCGAGGGGAGCGCCAGCAGTATCTGCTCGCGCACGAGTTCGTCGAGGTCCACGGCGTCGCCCTCGTAGGCCGACAGCCCGAGGTCGTCGGGCAGCAGTTCGACGTTCTCCTCTTTCCCCGCCTCGACCTCCTGCGGGATGAAAGAGGTGTCGAACTCGACCGCGAGCGGCGCGCTTTGCGGGGCGGCGCAGCGGTCGCAGAGCAGCTCGACCTCGGTCTTGATGGTGCCGCGCAGTCGCACCCGCTCGCCCTTGCGCGTGGCGCTCCCCTCGACGGCCGCGTCCGTCAAGAGACGCGCGCCCTCCTCTTCGAGTTCGACCTCTTCGGGGCGGTAGGCGTGCGCGAAGGGCTTGGCCGTCGCCGACAGATTTTCGACCTCGATCCGCATGAAACACCCCCCGGTCAGCGACAGCCCTGCAAGGCGCACTCGCGCAAAAGTTGCAATTATAACGGCTTAGGCGAAAGTGTCAAACCAGCCCGGCCGAACTCTCACACGCCCGACGCTGTGTTGAGCGCGTCCTCGCGCAGCGCAGCGGCCAGACGCGCGTCGCCGCCCGTGATGAGCCTGCGCCGACGGCCGCGCCCGAGCGCCTCGAATGGGGCGGGCGTGGCTGCGGACTCGGGAGTTTCAAACGCGTGGCGGTAAAGCTGCATCCCGGGCCGCGCGCTGGCGGCGGCCGCGAAGCTCCCGCGCGCCTCCCCGCGCTCGCCGAGGCGAAGGTGTACGAGCCCGAGCAGGTAGTGCGCCTCGGCGTAAGCGGCGTCGAGCCCGATTGCCTTCTTCAACTCGCGCAGCGCGGTCTTGTCGCGGCCCAGTCGGAAGTTTGCGAGCCCGAGCAGGTAGTGCGCCTCGGGGCCGGGTCGCGTCGCCTGCGCGAGCTTGAACTCGGAGAGCGCGACCTTCCAGTCCGACTCGGCCGCCGCCAGGCGCCCGAGCGCGTAGTGCGCCGAGAAGGTCGGGCCGCCGAGCACGACGGAGTCTTTCAACAACTGCCGCGCGCGCTCCGCCTCGCCCTCGTCGCCGCAGGCCAGCCCGAGCAGAAGGTGGAGCCAGCCGTTGTCCCTGTCCTGTGAGAGTGCGCGCTCGAAGTAGTCGCGCGCGAGCGCCGTCCGCCCGCGTTTGAAGTGCTGCACGCCGAGGAAGTGGTTGAGCGGCCCGTTCTCGGGCGCGAGCGCCGCCGCGCCTTCGAGCCGCCGGACGCCCGCGAGGATGCGCCCCTGCTCTATCTCTTCGAAGCTCGCGCGGACGATCCGCTCGAACTCCGCGCGCCCGTCCCCAACGTAGTGTTTGAGCACGACGCGAATCATCCCGTGGAAGCGCGAACGATTCTCCGCGTCGCCTTCGTCTTCGCCGTCGCCGTCGCCGTCGCCCGTCTCCTTCTTCCGCCGCTCGCGCCAGAGTTCGGCGAGACGCTGCCGGCTGATGGCGCCCGACTCGCCGAGCACCGTGATGAGCGTGTCGAGCAGTTCGTGGTCGAAGAAGGCCGAGCGCGACTGCTTGAGCATCAACTCGGCCATCTTCTCCAGTTTGTCGATGACGCGCGAGATGTGCGTCTCGATAGCGGTGACGCGCTCCAGCAGATGCTCCTCCATCCCGCCGCCCGTGCCGCGACTCTCGAAGCGCGCGCCCGACGGCTCGACCAGAAGCATCAGGCGCGTCCCGCACTGGCCGCACGAGTCCTCGCCGAGTTCGTTCGGCGACTTGCATCGCTGGCAGAAAATCTTCCCGCGTACGTTCGACATGGCCCTCAACGACAGCGCGCGCGAAGCCTTCCGCAGACCCCGCGCGCGCCGCCAGTCTTCCTTAATACTCGTAGAAGCCGCGCCCGCTCTTCCGGCCGAGCCAGCCCGCGTCCACGTACTTCTTCAGGAGCGGGCACGCCCTATATTTCGGGTCGCCCAACTCCGTGTGCAGCACGTTGAGGATGGCGAGGCACACGTCGAGGCCGATGAAGTCGGCGAGCGTCAGCGGCCCCATCGGGTGGTTCATGCCGAGCTTCATGATGCCGTCAATCGACTCGCGCGTGGCGACGCCCTCGTAGAGCGTGAAGATCGCCTCGTTGATCATCGGCATCAGCACGCGGTTCGAGACGAAGCCCGGCGAGTCGTTGCATTCGAGCGCCGTCTTCCCCATCTTGTCGCACAACTCGCGCGTGCGCGCCCACGTCTCGTCGGAGGTTGCGATGCCGCGAATGACTTCGACCAGCTTCATCACGGGCACGGGGTTCATGAAGTGCATCCCGATGACCTTCTCGGGCCTGCGCGTGGCCGCGCCGAGTTTCGTGATGGAGATTGATGAAGTGTTCGACGCCAGTATCGCTTCGGGGCCGCACGCGTCGTCCAACTCTCGGAAGACCGACCGCTTGGCTTCGAGGTTCTCCGTGATGGCCTCGACGACGAAGCCCGCGCCCGCGAGGTCGGACAGAGCGGTCGTCGTCCGAATCCGCCCGATGATGGCGCGCTTCTCCTCCTCCTTCAAACGCTCCTTGTCCACGTCGCGCTGAAGGCTGCTGTTGATCGCCTTCATCCCGCGCTCAAGAAACTCCTCCGACACGTCGCGCAGGACGACATCGTACCCGGCGCGCGCCGCGACCTGCGCGATGCCGTTGCCCATCGTCCCCGCGCCGACGACTCCAATTAACTCAGACACGTTTCAGTTTCTCCGAAAAGTTTTCTAACCGCGCCAGTCCGGCGGCTGCCGGGGCGGCGCGTAGTCGCGCGGGCGGCTCGACTGCTGTGTGCGCTGCGTCTCCCAGTCGTAGGCGCCGCCGTCGCGCAGCGAGCCGCGCCAGTCGGGCGCGGGCGGCGCGTCGTAGCCGCCACGGTAGAAGTTCTGCCCCTCCCCGACGAGGAACCAGAGCGTGTAGACGCACAACGCCGTCCCGAACGGAAAGCTCATGGCCGAGAGCACCGACGCCACGATGCCCGCCACCTTCGCCCAACTCTTGCGCTTGAGCATCCCGTAACCGGCGATGATCGAGGGGATGCTCAGCAGCCCGTAAAGGACGACGATGAAGCCGAAGAGGGCGATGAAGAAACCGGCCGGCGGCGCGTTCGGGTCGTTCGCCGCCGCCGCGCCGAGGCCGAGGCCCACGATGCCGAAGAACACCGCCATCAACAGCGTCACCAGCCCGAAGAAGCCGCCGTAGATAAGGTGCATGATGCCGAGCATCTTGTTGTGATCTTGTGGGGTCATTTGAGGCTCCGTTCTCCGCGCGTCGATTAACGTTCGACGGCCAGCGCCACGGCGTTGCCGCCGCCGAGGCAGAGTGCGGCCAGGCCCCGCCGCGCGTCCCTGCGCTTCATCTCGTACAGCATCGTCGTCAACAGGCGCGAGCCCGACTGCCCGATGGCGTGCCCGAGCGCGACCGCGCCGCCGTTGACGTTGACCTTCGCGGGGTCCAACTCCAACTCGCGCATGATGGCGATGGCCTGCACCGAGAAGGCTTCGTTCAACTCAATCAAGTCAACTTCGTTGAGTGACCACCCGGCCTTGCGTACGACCTTCCGTATGGCCTCGACCGGCGCCATCATCACAAGCTCCGGCTGTATCCCCGACGTGGCCTGCGCCACGATGCGCGCCATGGGCTCGACGCCCAACTGCCTCGCTCTCTCTTCCGAGGTGACGACCAGCGCCGACGCGCCGTCGTTGACGCCCGGCGCGTTGCCGGCCGTGACGGTGCCGCCCTCCTTGAAGGCGGGCCGGAGCTTCGCGAGTGCTTCGAGCGACGTGTCTTCCCGCACGGATTCATCCGTCTCGAAGACGACGGCCGCGCCCTTCTTCTGCGGAATCTCGACCGGGATAATTTCGTCCTGGAACTTCCCTGCCTTAATCGCCGCCGCGGCCTTGCGGTGCGAGTTGAGCGCGTACTCGTCCTGCTCCTCGCGCGTCACGCCGTAGCGTTCGGCGACGACCTCGCCGGTGTTGCCCATGTGATAGTTCTCGAACGCACACCAGAGCCCGTCGTGGATCATCGAATCGACGAGCTTGCTGTCGCCCATCCGCAGCCCCTCGCGCGCCTGCTTCAAGAGGTACGGCGCGTTCGACATCGACTCCATCCCGCCCGCGACGACAACCTCCGAGTCGCCGAGTTGAATCCCCTGCGCGGCCATCATCACCGACTTCAGCCCCGACCCGCAGACCTTGTTGATGGTCACGGCCGACACCCCGAACGGGACGCCGCCGTGCAGCGCCGCCTGCCGCGCCGGGTTCTGCCCCAGACCGGCCTGCACGACGCAGCCCATGATGACCTCGTCCACGTCCTCGGGCGCCACGCCCGCGCGCCGCACCGACTCGCGCACGACCAACGCGCCCAATTGCGTCGCGGTGAACCCCTTCAACGCACCAAGGAACTTCCCCGTCGGCGTCCGCGCGGCGCTGATGATGACGGCCTCACGTCTTTCGGCCATGACTCTTTCGCTCCCCTTCCGCGCCCGTCGGGCGCACGGCATTTCAAGTTGAGTAGTATGAATGTTTAGCCCAAAGACCGATTATACGTTGGCCCAAGGGGGTGTCAAGCAAGTCAGAATTTGAAATCTCAAATTTCAAATTTGGAACTAAAAAGCTCTGTCTCGGTGTTAAATAACTTCCGAGGTGTACCACGTTGAAAAGCCTTCCGTCACGATGCTAGACTCAGTCGCACCAACGACACGCATATGCAAGCTCTCATACTCGCAGGCGGTAAGGGGACGCGGCTCAGGCCGCTGACGGTCTACACGCCGAAGCCCATCGTCCCCGTCTGCAACCGCCCGTTCCTGCTCTACCAGATCGACACACTCAAGCGCGCGGGCGTCACGGACATCACGCTCTCGCTCTCCTATCAGCCGGGTAAGATAGAAGAGCGGCTCGGCGACGGCTCCGACTTCGGCGTCAAGATAAGCTACGCGGTCGAGCCGCAGCCGATGGGCACGGCCGGCGCCTACAAGTTCGCCGAAGACCTCATCCGCGAGCCGACGGTCGTCTTCAACGGCGACATCGTCACCGACCTCGACCTGCGCGCCGTCATCCGCGAGCACGACGAGAGCAAATCGGTCGCCACGGTCGTCCTCGCGCCCGTCGAGAACCCCTCGGTCTACGGCGTCGTCGAGACCGAAGCGGACGGCCGCGTGAAGAGCTTTTCGGAGAAGCCCGGCGCCGACGAGGTCAGCGTCAACACCATCAACGCAGGCACCTACATCCTCGACCCGAAGGTTTTAGACATGGTCCCCGCAGGCGAGACATACTCGTTCGAGTACAACCTCTTCCCGGACCTCGTCAAGAGGGGTGAACGTTTCTACGCGCACGTGCCCGGCGACGCCTACTGGCTCGACATCGGCGCGCCCTCGCGTTACCTGCAAGTCCATCACGACATCCTCGGCGGGCGCGTTCGCGGCATACAGTTGGAGAAGCGCCACGGCAACTGTGAACTGGCGACGGTCGCGGAGGTTGACGAACTCTCGCTCATCGCCGACGACTGCACCATCAAGCCCGGCGCGCAGATCGTCAACTCGGTGCTCGGCGAGGGCGTGCACGTCGAAGAGAAGGCGCGGGTCGAGAACTCCGTCGTCTGGCCGCACACGCGCATCGGCGCGGGCGCGCACCTGTCGAACGCGGTGGTGGGGCGCGGCTGTCACATCGGGCGCTCGGCGCTGGTCGGCGCGGGCGCCGTGCTCGGCGACAAGACGAGCCTCACGGACTACACGCAGACCGGGGGCGCGCTGTGACCCGACGAGATGAACATCTCGCGCCCATCTGCTTCGGCACCGACGGCTGGCGCGCACTCATCGCCGACGCCTTCACCTTCGAGAACGTCGAGCGCGTCGCGCAAGCCTACGCCGACTTCATCAACCGACAACCCGCCGAGTCTTCTGAACGCAAGAAGGTCGTCGTCGGCTACGACCGCCGCTTCCTCTCCGACCAGTTCGCGGCGCGCGCGGCAGAGGTTTTGAACGGCAACGAAATCGAAGTCTCGCTCTTTGAAGAGGACGTGCCGACGCCGCTCGTCTCGTGGGCCGTGCGCGAGCGCGGCGCGGCGGGCGGCGTCGTCATCACCGCCTCGCACAATCCCGCGCACTTCAACGGCTTCAAGATAAAGGCGCCGTGGGGCGGCAGCGCGACGCCCGAGACGACCGCCGCCGTCGAGGCGCTCGTTGACGCGAACCCGCCGCGCCGCGAGCCGCTGACGAACGGAGGCGCGGACAGCCTCAAGCCTCAGTTCGAGAGTTATCGTCGTCAAATTGAGTCCTTCATCGACCTCGAACGCCTGCGCGGCGTGGACGGCGGCGTCGTCGTCGATTCGATGCACGGGACGGGCGGCCGCTGGGTCGAGAGTTTTCTCTCCGGCGGGAGGCTCAAGGTCGAGACCATCCGCGCCGAACGCGACGCATACTTCGGCGGCGTCGCGCCGGAACCCATCGACCGCAACCTCGCGCCGCTCAAAGAAACAGTTAGAGAGAGACGCGCGCTCGTCGGCCTCGCGACCGACGGCGACGCCGACCGCGTCGGCGCCGTCAACGAATTGGGCGAGACGATGACGATGCACGCGGTCGTGCCGCTCATCCTCCTCCACCTCGCGCGTCGTCGCGGCGAGCGCGGCGGCATCGTGCGCACCTTCTCGCAGTCCGTCCTGCTCAGGCGCATCGCCGCCGCGCACGGCTTCACGATTCACGAGACGCCCATCGGCTTCAAGTACATCGCCGACCTGATGCTCGGCGGAGACATCCTCATCGGCGCGGAGGAGTCGGGCGGCATCGGCGTGCGCGGCCACATCCCCGAGCGCGACGGCATTCTCAACTCGCTCCTCTTCCTCGAAGCCGTCGCCGCAGCGGGCCGGACGCCGACCGAGTTGGTGCGCGAGATGCACCGCGAGTTCGGCGAGTTCTACTTCGGCCGCCGCGACCTGCACACCGAAGTCGCGCGCGGCATTGCGCTCGTCGAAGCACTGGGGGCACGGCCTCCGGCCGCCGCCGGTCAGTACGCGGTCGAATCGGTCGAGACGCTCGACGGCGCGAAGCTCGTCTTCGCGGACGAGTCGTGGCTCCTCTTCCGCCAGTCCGGCACAGAGCCCGTCCTGCGCGTCTACGCCGAAGCAACCTCGGTCGAGAAGATGAATGCGCTGCTCGAAGAGGGCTGCCGCATAGCCGACAGTTTTCAACACTGAAGTCATGCCCGAGTTACCCGAAGTCGAACTCGTCGCACGCTCGCTCGACCGTCTGGTCGTGGGCCTCCGCATCGAGACGGCGAAGCTCATACGGCCCGGCCTCGCGCCCGAGAACACGCCGCGCGAGTTCGCGCGCTCCCTGCGCGGCGCCACGTTTGAAAAGGTCGAGCGGCGCGGCAAGCACGTCTTGTCGAAATTCGACAACGGCCACGTGCTCATCACGCACCTGCGCATGACGGGCCGCTTCCTGCTGCTCCCCGAGCGCCGCGCGCTGCCGAAGCACACGCACGCGCTCTTCCGCCTCGACGACGGACGGCGGCTCGCCTTCACCGACCAGCGCCACTTCGGTCTGATGAAGGTGGTGCCCCTCGAACGTCTCGCCGACGCGCGCGAGTTGCGCGGCCTCGCGCCCGAGCCCTTCTCCGAAGAGTTCACGCCCGACTATCTCGCGACGGTGCTCGCGCGTACGAGTCGCACGCTCAAGGATGTATTATTGGACCAGACGAAGGTGACGGGGCTCGGCAACATCTACGCCGCCGAAGTGCTCCACCTCGCGCGCGTGAGCCCCTTCTCGACCGCCTCGCACTTAACACGTCGCCACGTCACGCGCCTGCACCGCGCCATCCTCGAAGTGTTGGGCGAGGCGCTCGCGCACGGCTCGACGATGAACGTTGACCCCGAGAATATCGACGGCAGTTACTTCGGCGGCGGCGGTTACAACGGGCGCTGGCGCGTCTACGACCGCGAGGGCGAGCCCTGCCGCAAATGCCGCGACCCCATCCGCCGCGTCGCGCACGCCGGCCGCTCGACCTACTTCTGCGCGCGCTGCCAGAACTGCTGACCGGAGGCTAAACTTGACAGACCACGGCGCGGCGGCGTATAAGCGCCCTTGACATGAGACGTGGTGAGTTCAGGCGACTTGCGGCCACGTAAAATAAACAGCTAAACAGCTCGGCGCTTCCGGCGTCGCCAACTTCTAAAGCCAGAAGTCCCGCGTTGTTTAGCGCGGGATATTTTTTTTAGTAGACGGTTCAGATGATTACTTTCAGAGAGCTGATCGAGACCGAGCACGTCACCGTCTTCGACGGGGCGATGGGGACGCAGTTGTACGCGAAGGGCGTCTACATCAACCGCTCGTACGACGAGTTGAATCTGACGCACCCGGATTTGGTGCGCGCCGTCCACGAGGAGTACGTGCGCGCGGGCGCCGAGGTCATCGAGACGAACACGTTCACGGCAACCGCGCACAAGTTACAGCAGTACGGGCTCGACGCGCGGCTGCGCGAGATCAACGTCGCGGCCGTGCGCCTGGCGCGCGAGGCGGCGGGCGGCAACGTTTATGTCGCCGGCGCCGTCGGGCCGCTCGGCCTGCGCATCGAGCCGTACGGGCCGACCTCTTTCGACGAGGCGAAGGAGCTTTTCAAGCAGCAGGCGGAGGCGCTGCTCGAAGGCGGCGTTGACCTCTTCGTCCTCGAAACCTTCTCCGACGTGTCCGAGATGCGCGAGGCCATCCGCGCCGTGCGCGAACTCTCCGATTTGCCCATCGTCGCGCAGATGACCATCTTGCTCGACGGCAACACCTCTTTCGGCACGACGCCCGAGGTCTTCACCGCGCGGCTGGACGAGTGGGGCGCGGATGTCATCGGGCTCAACTGCGGCGTCGGCCCCGTCACGGTGCTGACGGCCGTCGAGAAGATGCGCCTCGTCACGACGAAGAAGCTCGCGGCGCAGCCCAACGCGGGCCTGCCGCGCGACGTGCAGGGCCGGCAGTTCTACATGTGCTCGCCCGAGTACATGGCGAAGTACGCGAAGCGTCTGATTCAAGGCGGCGTCCGTTTCATCGGCGGCTGCTGCGGCACCACGCCCGCGCACATCAAGCTCATCTCCGACGCCGTCCGCCCGCTCTCGCCGCGCCACACGGGCATCACCGGCAAACTCGCGGGCGCCGCCGCGCGCGTCGAGGAGATTAAAGAGGAAGAGATACCGGTCACGCCGCTCGAAGAGCGCTCGAACTGGGGCCGCCGCCTCGCGCGCGGCGAGTTCGTGACGACCGTCGAGGTGCTGCCGCCGAAGGGCTGCGACCCCTCGAAGACTTTGCAGAGCATCAAGCTCCTGCGGGAGGCCGGCGTCAACGCCGTCAACATCCCCGACGGCCCGCGCGCGCAGACGCGCATGAGCGCGCAGGCGACGGCCGTCCTGGTCGAACGTGAGATCGGCCTTGAGTCAGTTCTTCATTACTGCTGCCGCGACCGCAACCTGCTCGGCATGATGTCGGACCTTCTGGGCGCGGCGGCCCTTGGGCTGCGCAACCTTCTGCTCATCACCGGCGACCCGCCGAAGATGGGGCCGTACCCTGACGCAACGGCTGTCTTCGACATCGACTCCATCGGTCTGACGAACATGGTCAACAAGCTCAACCACGGGCTCGACCTCGGCAACAACCCGACGGGCACGCCGACCTCCTTCTGTATCGGCGTCGGCGTCAACCCCGGCGCGGTAAATCTGGATGAAGAGATAAAACGCTTCGAGTGGAAGGTCGAAGCCGGCGCCGAGTTCGCCATCACGCAACCGGTCTTCGACACCGAACAGCTCCGCGACTTCCTCAAGCGCATCGAGCACGTCCGCGTCCCCGTCGTCGCCGGCATCTGGCCGCTCGTCTCCTACCGCAACGCCGAGTTCCTACACAACGAAGTGCCCGGCGTCCGCGTCACCCCCACCATCATGGAGCGCATGCGCGTGGCTTCCGAGAAAGGCAAAGACGCCGCCCGCGACGAGGGCCTCGCCATCGCCCGCGAACTACTGCTCGACGTGCGCGACGCAATCCAGGGCGTCCAGGTCTCCGCCCCCTTCAACAACGTCAAATACGCCCTCGAAGTCTTCCAGGCCCTCCCCGAATTCTCCCGCGCGGGCAAGGAATCAACCGAGGCCACCACCGCCACCACCGGCTAACCCCAAGAAATAATCTTGTGGGACAAGATTCAGCCCCGCCCGCTCCTATTTTGAAGGATACGGGCGGGGCTTTTTCGCACCCACGCCACCATTCCGCCTCGCACGGCACGATTCCGGCGCGCACCGCCGAGACTTTACCGCGCACCGCCTCGCTCTGACGCGCACCGCTCACGATTTAACCCGCACCGCCACGGTATTACGCCCGCACGGCTCGAAATTCGCGCGCACTGGCGGGGAAAACCGCGCACCGCCTCGAATTTCCCCGCACCGACGGGCACTTGCGCGCGCACCGGCAAGCTAAACACGTCCGGCTGACAGATTTTGTAATTCGTGTGAGAGATTCAGCAGCCCGTCTCTAAGAATTGACACGCCCCGTCACGTTACCGCGACCCCACCGATAGAAATTTTCTGCCCGCGTCACGAATCCGACACGCGCCCCCTTCTACTACAAACTATCCGCCCTAATACGACTGTCTCAACTCAGGGCTTCTCTTGCGCCTTGCGCATCTGTCGAATCTTGTTCGACTCGGTCTCGATCATCTTCCGAAGGCCGCCGCTGATCTCAAGCGCCTTGCGGAAGTCGCGTTCGGCCGCGTCGTCCAAGCCTTTGCTGAGTTCGGCGAGGCCGCGATTGGCGTAGGCGGCGGCGAAGTTGGGGACGAGGGTGATGGCCTTGTCGAAGTCGGCGATGGCCGCGTCGTTGTCACCTATCTTGCCGTAGGTGTTGCCGCGATTGTTGTAGGCGTAGGCGTATTCGGGTCTGAGTTCGATGGCCTTGCTGTAGTCGGCGAGCGCGCCGTCGTAGTCGCCGAGGGCGTTGCGCGCGATGCCACGGTTGCTGTAGACCTCCGGGGCTTTGGGGTTGATTGTTAGGAGCTTGTCGTAGTCGGCGATGGCGCCCGCGTGGTCGCCCCTCTTCGAGCGGATGACGGCGCGGCCGTTGTACGCAGCGGCCTCCCGTGGGTTGAGCGAAATGGCCGTGTTGTAGTCGGCGAGCGCGCCCTCCTCGTCGCCCTTCCGCGCGCGCGTGAGGGCGCGGTTGTAGTAGGCGCCGGAGTTGTTCGGGTCGAGTGTGACGGCCACGTTGAAGTCCGCGAGCGCGGCTTCAAATTCGCCCTTACGGCCGCGCGCGATGCCGCGTTGGTTGTAGGTGCGCGCGTCGCCGGGACTGAGGAGGATGGCCCTGTCGTAGTCCGCGATGGCCGCGTCGAGTTCGCCCTTCCTCGCGCGTTCGAGGCCACGGCTCAAGTATTCCGACGCCGTCTCCGGCTCCTTCTCTTGTGCCTGTACCGCGCCGAAGAGCAGCGGCAGGATGGTCAGGACGTAAACGAACCGGCGCATGATTTTTATAACCTCCGGCCTGAAGTTCGGCGCCGCGATTATAGAGCAACGCTCAGCCGCTACAAATAAATCTTGCCTTCATGGCTCGAAGTTGTAGAATGCCGCGCACACACGGCCGGCAACACTCACGGCGCCGGCCCGTCCGCTTCGAGCGAAGTGCCCTTCGGACCGTTTCCACCAAACTGTTGACGCGGTAAGTGGCCCGCCAGCCTCTCGCCCCGCGCATGTAAAAGGAGGTCGGGCGTGCCCTCACTTCTCAGGCGTGCCGCTTTCGTCGTTCTCTTCGCCGTCTCACTCTGTCTGCTGGTCACAAGCGCCGGCTCGCAAGGGATGAGCGTCGGCCGCGTCACACACACGCGGCCGGGGACTATCAATCTCAACCCGACGTTGAGCGGCGACGGCTCGCGCCTCGCCTTCGAGACGAGCGCGGACCTTGCCGGCGCCGGCGCGGGCGACGGCTTCAGGCTCGTCGCGGCCGAGACGACGGAGGCGCCGACGTTCCGCGAGCTTGCGCTCTCTCGCGCGCCCGCGCCCGCGCTCTCGCGGGACGGAACGCGCGCGGTCTTCGCCTCGCACGCGGACCCCTTGGGCGAGAATCGCGACGGCGACTCGGAAATCTTCTTCCACGACGGCACGCGTCTCAAACAGTTGACCCACACGACGCCCGACGAGCCCGCGCGGCGCGCGGAGCAGGGCTGTCTGCTTCCCTCCATCTCCGACGACGGCCGGCTCGTGGCCTTCACATGCGACCGCGACCTCGTTGGCGAGAACGCAACGCACGTCCGGCAGATTTTCCTGTCGGACACATTGACGCGGAGGCTCGTGCAGATAACGCACGTCGCCGAAGGCGTCTCCGCGCGCGACGCGAAGTTGAGCGGCGACGGCTCGCGCGTCGCCTTCGTCCTTGAACATGAAACCGACGACGACTTGAGCGACCTGCTCGTCTACACGGTCGCGAGCGGCGAGACGTTGGCGACCGTCTCAAACGTACAGTCACTCAAGATGACGTACGGGCGTGCGTCGAGCGACGACGGGCGGCGCGTCGTCTACTCCGCGCGCGGCGCGAACGGCGCGACGCAGGTCTTTCTCTTCGACGGGCGCAACAACCAACTCGTCAGGCAGTTGACGCAGCTCGGCACGCGCGCCTCCGACGTGCCGCTGAACCCGACCATCAGCGGCGACGGCAACCGCGTCGCCTTCGCCACGCGCCGCAACGTCACGGGCGGCAACGCGGACGCGAGCGTCGAGCTGTACCTCCACGATATCCCCTCGAACACGACCACGCGCCTGACCGACGCCGCGTCCGGTGCGACGGCCGAGGTCGTCTCTTCGCTCGACGACGCGGGCGCGCGCGTCGCCTTCAACTTCCCGCGCCTGCTGTCCGAGCCCGACGCGGCGGACGAGTTCAGGAACGACTCGGAGATTTACCTCGCCGCCCTCCCGCCGCGCGCGCCCTTCGGGACTGGCCTGCAACTCTTCAACGCCGCCATCCCCAACAAGACTCCGTCCGCGCTCACCCGCGACTCTCTCGTCGTCGTCAACGGTAAGAACCTCGCGCTCTCTTCAAGCTCTCCGGTAAGACTCGCGGACGGTTCGTTCCCGACGACTGTCGAGAACCTTTCGGTCACGGTCGGCGGCCGCGCCGCGCAAATCCTCTTCATCTCGCCGACGCAACTCAACCTGAAACTTCCGGCCGCGCTCGGCGCAGGCCCCTCCGAAGTCGTCGTGCGCAACCCCGACGGCTTCGAGCTTCGCGGCGAGTTCAACTTCACGACGGCCGCGCCCGGCATCTTCACACTGAGCGGGACGGGCACGGGCGAGGCCGTGGCGCTCGACAACTCGACGCTGCGCCCCGGCCCCTTCGACGTGACGGACGCGGCCGGCGACCCGCGCCGCCTCATCGTCTTCTGCACGGGGCTGCGCCACGCCGAACAGGTCGAAGCCCTCATCGGCGGGCGCGTCACGAAAATCGAGGCCGTCGTCCCCTCGCCCGACCTGCCCGGGCTCGACCAGTTACACCTCGCGCTCGCGTCGTCTCTCAGAGGCGCGGGCAACGTCTCGCTCGTCGTCCGCGCCGACGGCTCCGAGAGCAACCGCGCGACGCTGACGCTGACCGGCGGCGGGCCACCCTCGCGCGCCGCGCGCATCGAGTTGAGCCCGGCCGAGGCACTCATCCCAATCGGCGGCGAGACGCGTTTCAAGGCCCGTGCCTTCGACGCACTCGGCGAAGAGATTTTGAGCCCGACCTTTGTCTTCGAGTCTGAGCACGAGGGCGTCGCGGCGATTGACTCGTCCGGCCTCGCCGTCGGTCTGGCTCAGGGCGTCACGTCCATCAAAGTCTCCGTCGGCGACACGGCATCCGTTGCAACTCTGCGTGTCGTCGAGCGCACGCTCGTCATCAACGAAGTGCTGGCCGACCCGCCCGACGGCGCGGCGGGCGACGCGAATCACGACGGCGTCCGCGTCGGTTCGGAGGAGGAGTTCATCGAACTGGTCAACGGCTCGACAGACACGCTCGACCTTTCAGGCTGGACTGTCCGCACGCGACCTTTAAGCAGTTCGACAGAGAGCACGCGGCACAGGTTCGCGGAAGGAATCCTGCTGCCGCCGGGCGAGGCGCTCGTGCTCTTCGGCGGGGGAAATCCAGACGCGAACGACCCGTTCTTCGGGGGCGCGCTCGTCTCGAAGGTGAGCACGGCGTCGCTCGCGCTCTCGAACGCGGGGCTCACGCTCCTCGTGCGAGACGCCGCCGGGAACCTCGTCACGCAGTTCACCTACGGCACCAACGACGACGGCTTCGGCGGGGATGCCGTCAACGAATCCATCACGCGTTCGCCCGACATCGCGGGCGCATACGCGCGCCACACCGCCGCCGACGCCGCGCGCAGGTTCTCGCCCGGCCGCCGAGTTGACGGCGGTTTCTTCCTCGAACGCACCGGGCGCCTGCAAACCGTCAACGTCGCCCCACCTCAACAGACCGTCTTCGTCGGCGAGTCCGCATCATTCACGGTGCAAGCGTTCGACCAGTACGGGCGCTTGATGAAAGGTGTCGCGTTCGACTTCAAGCCCTCAGACTTGAGCGTCGCAGTGGTCGAGAGCGTTAGCCAAGAGTCGTCCGACGGCTTCGTCACGTTCACGTTACAAGGTCTGTCTCAAGGCTCAACGAAGGTCACTACTCATGCGAGCGCGGGCGGCATCAACGTCAACAGCGCCGACGCCGAACTGCTCGTCGTGAAGCGACCGCCGAAGGTCACGCGCGTGGAAATCTCAACGCCCTCCGTCGTGCTCAACCGTGGCGGCGTCGTGCAACTCAACGCCACTGCTTACGACGAGGACGGACGGCCCGTCCCGAACACTCCCATCAGTTGGAGCACGGACGACGCGCTCGTCGCGGCCGTCGATGCAAACGGACTGCTGCGCGCGTCCGGCGCGGGCACCGTTCAGGTCACGGCCAGCACGCCCGACAATCGCGGCTCCGAAGTGTCTGGACGCGCGGAGTTGAGCGTCCTCGTCCCGCTCGTCGTCAACGAGTTGCTCGCGGACGTGCCGCCCGACGACGCGTTGACGGCACGGGTCGAAGGCGACGCGAACCGCGACGGCACGCGCGGCGCGGACGACGACGAGTTCGTCGAATTGGTCAACACCTCCGACGCGCCGCTCGAACTGTCGGGGCTGCAAATCGCGGACGCGACGGGCGTCCGCTTCACCTTCCCCGAACACGCGACGCTCGGCGCGGGCCAACCCCTCGTCCTCTTCGGCGGGGGCGCGCCGCCGGCCGACGCTTTCGGCGGCGCGCTCGTCTTCAAGGCCGCTTCGCTCAGCCTCAACGACGGCGGCGACACGCTGACCGTCAAACTCCCGCTCGCCGCCGACCGCACGTTCGTCGTCGCCGTCGTTGCATATGGCACCGGCGGCGCAGTCGCCGCGCCGGGGGACCAATCACTTACACGCTCGCCCGACGCGAGCGAAGGCTCGGCCGGTGGCGACTTCAACGCGCACGGGTCGGCCGCCGCCTCCGCCGGCCGCGCCTACTCGCCCGGCCTGCGCGCCGACGGGACGCCCTTCGGCTCGCCGCCGCTCGCGCGCGTCGAGGTCGCACCCATCGCGGCCACGCTCGACGTGGGCGGCACGCTCAACCTCAACGCTCGCGCCTTCACGAGTGACAAAGGCGTCGAGACGGAAGTCCCCGGCATCCTCTTCATCTGGTCTTCGAGCGACCAGACGAGAATGACCGTCACGCCCGACGAAGGCGCGTCCGTCAACGCCACCGCCCACGCCTCCGGCACCGCAACCCTCTTCGCACGCGCGGGCGGCATCGAAGGCTCCGCAACGATCAACGTCAACCCTACTCCCACCCCAACGCCTTCGCCGACGCCGACCCCATCTCCAACACCTTCGCCGACACCAACCCCGACGCCTGGGCCGAAGCCTCTGGTCGTTGTCAGCCAGGTCTTCGGCGGCGGTGGGAACAGCGGCGCGCCGTATAAGAACGACTTCGTCGAGATATTCAATCGCGGCGGGACGGCGGCGGACCTCTCCGATTGGTCGGTGCAATACACTTCGGCGGGCGGGACGAGTTGGCAGGTGACGAGTTTGCCGCCCGTCACGCTCGCGCCCGGACAGCACCTGTTGATTCAACAGGCGGGCAGCACGGGCTGTTCCGGTTCGCCCTGCGGGCAGGACTTGCCGGCGCCGGACGCTTCCGGCAACGTCTCGCTGGCCGCGAGCGCCGGCAAGGTCGCGCTCGTGAACACGACGGAGGCGCTGAGCGGCGCGTGCCCCGACGGGCCGCAGGTGTTGGACCTTGTGGGCTACGGCACGGCCGCGACCTGCTTTGAAGGCACCGGCCCGGCGCCCGCCCCGAGCAACACCCTCTCCGCCTTCAGGAAAGAGAACGGCTGCGCGGACACCAACGACAACGCGATAGACTTCCAAACAGCAACGCCCGCGCCCCGCAACAACGGCTCGGCGACAATCTCATGCACCGCCACGCCGACGCCGACACCTTCTCCGACACCAAGTCCGACTCCGACGCCGACACCAACGCCTACTTCAACGCCAACGCCCACACCTTCTCCAACTCCGAGCCCAACTCCCACACAGGCGCTCGTCGTTATCAGTCAGGTGTACGGCGGGGCGGGATGCACGACGGCGAACTGCTCGGCCTTCAAGAACGATTACATCGAGCTGTACAACCGTGGGACGAGCGCCGTCTCGCTCGGCGGGTGGTCTGTGCAGTACGCCTCCGCGATGGGGACGGGGGCGTGGCAGGTTACGGCGCTCGGCGACTTCACGCTCGCGCCCGGGCAGCGTTACCTCGTGCAGGAGGCCGGCAACGCCAACGGCATCGCCTCGCTCCCCACGCCCGACGCGACGGGCTCGATTAACCTGAGCGCGACGGCCGGCAAGGTCGCGCTCGTCAGGACGACGGCGGCGCTCTCCGGCGCGTGCCCTTCCGATGCGAACGTCGTCGATCTCGTCGGCTACGGCACGGCCGCGAACTGCTCGGAGACGGCGCCGGCCCCCGCGCCGAGCACGAACAACGCCGCCGTCAGGAAGGACGACGGCTGCACGGACACGGGCAACAACTCGGCGGACTTCGCCGCCGCTCAACCTAACCCGCGCAACAGCACGGCGCCCGCGCGGACGTGTCCTTCCACTCTCACACAAAACGAAGCGGGAGAGCCCTCGCGAACCTCGGAGGCGACTCTCCCGCTTCTCTTCTTACTTTTAGACTACGAGTTCAGCGAACCACGCCCGCCAGGGGGCTCGAAGCACTGGCGTAGAGGCGCTTCGGCATCCGCCCGGCGAGGTATGCGAGGCGCCCGGCCTCCACCGCGAGGCGCATGGCCTTAGCCATCCGCGTTGAGTCTTCGGCCTCCGCGATGGCCGTGTTCATCAGCACCGCGTCAACGCCCAACTCCATCGCCACCGCCGCGTCGCTGGCCGTGCCGACGCCCGCGTCAACGATGATGGTCGCGTCGGGCAACTGCTCGCGCATGATGGCGAGGTTGGCCGGGTTCTGCACGCCTAAGCCGGAGCCGATGGGCGCGGCCAGAGGCATCACGGCCGCGCAGCCCGCGTCCAGCAGTTTCTTCGCCATGATGAGGTCGTCGGAGAAGTAGGGCAGCACCTTGAAGCCCTCGCGCACCAGCACGCGCGCGGCTTCGAGCGTCTGCTCGTTGTCCGGGAAGAGGGTCGTCTGGTCGCCGATGACTTCGAGCTTGACGAGGTCCGTCTGCAAAGCCTCGCGCGCGAGCCGCGCCGTGCGGATGGCCTCCTCGGCCGTGTAGCAACCGGCGGTGTTGGGGAGGATGACCATGTTCGGGTCGAGATGGTCGAGAAACGACTCGGTCTTGCGGTCGAGCGGGACGCGGCGGACGGCCACCGTCACCATCTCCGCGCCCGACGCCTTGTGCGCCGCCTTCATCTCCTCGAAGCTCCGGTACTTCCCCGTCCCCACAATCAAACGCGACGCGAAGACGCGCCCCGCGACCTCGAAAGTCTCCCTGTCTGCCTGAACCGCCGTGGACATTTTTTATGAGTGCTCCTTCTAAAGGATGACAGCCCGCCGCTAAATTGACGGCGGGCTGCGCACAATTTACACCCGAACGATTCGAAACAGAAATTAGCCGCCGCCGACGAAGTGGACGATCTCGACGCGGTCGCCTTCGGAGAGATTTGTGGAGGGCCAGTCGGCGCGGCGGACGACTTCGCGGTTGAGTTCAACGGCGACGCGCTCGGGCGCGAGCGAGAGTTGTTCGACGAGAACCGAGAGAGTCGTTCCCTCGTCCAACTCCATCGAATCGCCGTTCAGCTCAACGCGCAAACCCTACCCCCTTCATCATTGATGGATGATGCGCCGCATCTCGGCCGAAGAGTCGCCCGCGACGGCGCGGATGATGATGGCGGCCCGTCCCGAGTTGAAGCGCGGGAGCAGCGCGCGGACGATGCCGACGCCGTGCTCGTCGGTCTCCGTCGAGACGATGATGGGGCGGAAGGAGGTGCCGAGGACTTTGACGGTCAGGTTCGCCTGGCCGACCGGCCTTTGGCCGTACGTGCCACGGCCGACGTAAATCTTGATGGTCACGAGTTGCCCCGCGCGGAACTCGCCTTCGTCATCGAGGAGGCTCAGGTAGATTTCGTCCGAGAGGTCTTCGGGCTCCTCCAGGACTTCCGCTTCCAGCACCGGCTCGACGGGGACGGCTTCGGCCGGCGCCGCCGGCGCGACATCGGGCGCGGGGAGCGCGGCCGTCTCCCTCGTCGTCGGCGCGATGCGGTAGTAGTCCATCGTGCCCATCTCGTCGGCGAGCGTCGAGAGGATGACGATCTCGGGCTCCGGCTTCGACTGCACCTCGGAGGTCGGCGCGGCGGCCTCCGCTTGCGTCTGGGCAGGCGGTGGCGGCGCGGGCGGCTCTTCGACGGTGGGCGCGGCCGACTCCGCCGCCTGCGGGGCCGGTTCAACTACGGGCGTGGGCGGCTCCTCCTGCGCGTCCGACTTCTTACGGCGCGTGGACGCGGCTTTGCGTCCGCCCGTCAGTGCTTCGGCCTCGGACTGCGCGGGGCCACCCATGCGCTTGAGGTCTTCGACGCGTCCGGACTTGATGGCGGCGCAGATGAGCTTGTGCTGGCGCTGGAGCCGCTCGGTCAGTAAGCCTTCGTCGAAGCCCTTGCTGATGAGGTCCGCGTAGGGCGTGCGCTTGCTGGCGATGATGGCCCCGCCGACGTAGACGAGCGAGAGGATGAGCGGCGTGTCGAGCCCCTTGTCCTCGGTCTGGACGTGGTACGTGACTCCGTCGTACGGAATGTCGGTGTTGAATCCGGTGATCACTGCTCGCTACGGAAGTCTGACGACTGGCGCGGATTTAGCCGGGGCGGTTCGGCCTCCCCGGCGGGGGTAAAATCAAGTTAGCACAGCCCGCGAAGCCGGTCAATCTCCTTGCAAAACATGGCTTTGAGGCGCGGCCAAGGGCGCCTTGACACGACCCGCCGCGTGGACTAGGATTGGGCTTGTACCATGATTCTCAAACTCAAAAACGGCCGCTAGGGGGCCGCGTTTTCGGCGCAAGCTGACGGGAGGATAGTGTGTTCAGTCTGTCCGACTACCTGCCAATCGCGCTCATGTTCCTCGTCGCCGTGGGCTTCGCCGCGGGCAACGTCCTGCTCTCGCAACTCGTCGGCCAGCACAAGGCGACGCGGACCAAGACGATGCCCTACGAGTGCGGCAAAGACCCCGTGGGCTCCGCGCGCGAACGCTTCTCCGTGAAGTTCTACCTCGTGGCGATGATCTTCATCCTCTTCGACATCGAGCTGATCTTCCTTTTGCCGTGGGCGGTCGTCTTCACGGGCTTTGTCCGCGACTACGGGCTCGGCACGCTCATCTACGTCGAGATGATGACGTTCGTCGTCCTGCTCCTCGTCGGCTACGTCTACATCCTGAAGAAGGGTCTCTTCGAGTGGGGCGCGAAGGCCCGCGTCGAGGCCGAGGCCGAGGCGCGCACGTTGGAGTTGGCCGAGGCGCGGGCGCGCGCGGCCGAGGCGCGGCACACGGCGGCCCGCGCCGCCTGAAGGTTCAAGCAAGGTGTTCTTATGGGCTTAGAGAATTTCATCGCCGAGGCGCTGCCAGACATCATCACGACGCGGCTCGACTCGCTGGTCAACTGGGCGCGCAAGTCGTCCTTGTGGCCGGCGACCTTCGGGCTCGCCTGCTGCGCCATCGAGATGATGGCGACGACCGACTCGCGCCACGACCTCGCGCGCTTCGGCTCGGAGGTCTTCCGCGCGAGCCCGCGCCAAGCGGACGTGATGATCGTCTCGGGCCGCGTGTCGCGCAAGATGGCGCCCGTGCTGCGGCGCATCTACGACCAGATGCCCGAGCCGAAGTGGGTCATCTCGATGGGCGCGTGCGCCACCTCCGGCGGCGTCTTCGACAACTACGCCATCGTCCAGGGCGTGGACAAGATCGTGCCCGTGGACGTGTACATCCCCCGCTGCCCCCCCCGCCCGGAAATGCTCATCCACGCCATCATGATGCTTCAGGATAAGGTCATGAAGGAGTCGCTGCGCGACCGCGACGACGTGCCGGCCGAGGAGGCTTACGAGGCCGTCCCGCCGGGCACGCTCCCGGCCGTCGGCGTCTCGGCCACCAACGAGGCGGCGGCTGAAGGCGCGCCCTCGCGCCCCTACACCATCGCCTCGCGCCACGAGCGCCGCAGGTCGAGTTAAAGGCAGTGACAAGTGATGAGTGATAAGTGATAAGAAGTCTCTTCTTGTCATCGTCTCATCACTTAATCACTCATCACTTATCACTTAGCTTATGTCTCAAGACATCGAACGCGAGAAAGAGATTGCCGCCGGGAGGCGCGCGGCCAATTCGTACCCGGTGCCGCCGACCGACATGATCGACGCACTGCGCGGCGAGCATGAGAGCTGGGTGACGGAGACGGTCGAGGCGTTCGGCGAGTTGACGCTGGTCGTGCCACGCGAGCACATCGCCACACTCAGCGCGCACTTGAAGACCGCGCCGGGCTTCGAGTTCGACATGCTCTCGGACATCGCGGGCGCCGACCGTGGTCCCGAGGAGGAGCCGCGCTTCGAGGTCAACTACCAACTCTTCTCGACGAAGCGTTTCCACCGGCTGCGTCTGAAAGTTCTCTTGAATCAGGAGGACACGCACGTCCCGACGGTCGTCAACGTCTGGCGCACGGCCAACTGGCACGAGCGCGAGACGTTCGACATGTTCGGCGTCATCTTCGACGGACACCCGGACCTGCGCCGCATCCTCCTGCCCGACGACTGGCAGGGGCACGCGCTGCGCAAGGACTTCCCGCTGCGCGGCTATGAGCCGTATAGCCTGACGTGAAGAGGACTTCCGCGCCTTGATGAATCCGAACCCAGCGCAGTTCGGCGGCTCGTTCCAGCAGCCGCAACAGCCGCAGCAGCAGAAGGGCTGTCTGGGTCGGAACTGGAAGTGGATGCTGCCCGTGGGCTGCCTCGGGTTGCTTCTCGGGGTGGCGGCGCTCGTCGGCGGCATCGTCCTGGTGGCGATGTCGGCGATTAAGTCTTCAGAGGTCTACAAGGGCGCGCTCGGCGTCGTGCAGACGCACCCGGCGGCAATCGAGCGGCTCGGACAGCCCATCAAGGACGGGTGGTTCGTCTCCGGCAACGTTAAGTTCGACGCCTCGGGCGGCAACGCGAACTTCGCGATTCCCGTCTCCGGCCCGAAGGGCTCCGGGACGGTCCACGTCAGGGCGGTCAGCCCCGACGGCACGTGGATGTACGAGAGGCTCGACCTCGTCGTCGGCACAGAGACGACCTCGCTGCTCGACCGCAACGTCGTGCAGCCGTCTACTGGTTCCACGGTTGACGTTGAAGAGGACGCCGACGGCTCCCACGGCGACGCGTCCGAAGACGCGACCGGCGAGGCAACGGACGCCGACGAGGCGCCGACCGACGCCGCCGACGGAAAGACGATCTCGGGCGGCGTGCTCAACGGCAAGGCCACAAGCAGGCCGCAGCCGCCCTACCCGCCCGCCGCGAGGGCCGCGCGCGCGCAGGGCGTCGTCGTCGTGCAGGTGACGGTTGACGAGACGGGCGGCGTGACGACGGCGAAGGCCGTCTCGGGCCACCCGCTCCTGCAACCGGCGGCCGTGGCGGCGGCGAAGCAGGCGAAGTTCTCGCCGACGCTTTTGGGCGGGGAGCCGGTGAAGGTCTCCGGCATGCTGATTTACAACTTCGTGCTCGACCAGTAGGGCTTTGAGATTCAGGCCAGACAGAGAAGACGCAGCATGAGCGCATCAACGACAAACCTGCCGCCCGCGTTCGAGGTGGTAGACCGGCCGCTCGACACGCAGATGACCATCTCGTTCGGGCCGCAACACCCGTCCACGCACGGCGTGCTGCGGCTCGAACTCGTCCTCGACGGCGAGATGGTCGTCAAGTGCGTGCCCGACATCGGCTACCTGCACACGGGGATGGAGAAGCTCTTCGAGTACAAGAAGTACCAGCAGGGCATCGTCATCACCGACCGCATGGACTACCTCAACCCCCTCGGCAACAACCTCGCCTACTGCATGGCGGTCGAGAAGTTGTTGGGGATTGAGATTCCCGAGCGCGCGCAGGTCATCCGCGTGCTGATGTGCGAGTTGCAGCGCATCGGCTCGCACATGGTCTGGTTGGGGACGCACGCGCTCGACATCGGCGCGATGACGGTCTTCTTCTACTGCTTCCGCCAGCGCGAGCGCATCCTCAACCTGATCGAGGCCGCGTCGGGCGAGCGCATGACGCCGTCGTACTTCCGCATCGGCGGTCTGATGATGGATTTGCCCGCCGGCTTCGACCAGCGATGCAAGCAGTTCACCGAAGACTTTCCCGCCGCCGTCGAGGAGTGGCACGACCTTCTGTCGGGGAACCGCATCTTCCAGAACCGCACGAAGGGCGTCGGCATCATCTCGGCCGAGGACGCCATCGACTGGGGTTTGACCGGGCCTTCTTTAAGGGGCAGTGGCGTCCCGCTCGACATCCGCCGCGCCAACCCGTACTGCGGTTACGAGACCTACGAGTTCGAGGTGCCGGTCGAGCAGGGCTGCGACGTTTGGTCGCGCTACATGGTGCGCATGCGCGAGATGGTCGAGTCGAACAAGATCATCAAGCAGGCGCTCGCGCGGCTGCGCCCCGGCCCCATCAAGGCCGACGCGCCGAAGGTCGTGCTGCCCGAGCGCGAGGCGATGAAGACGCACATGGACGCGCTCATCCACCACTTCCTGATCGTCGCCGAGGGCTTCAACGTGCCGGCCGGCGAGGTCTACCAGCCCATCGAGGGCTCGAAGGGCGAACTGGGCGTCTACGTCAAATCGGACGGCGGCCCCAAGCCCGCCCGCGTCCACGTCCGTGGCCCTTCATTCATCAACCTCTCGGCCCTGCCCGACATGGTCAGGGGCGAGATGGTCGCCGACGTGGTCGCCGTCATCGGCTCCATCGACATCGTGCTCGGGGAAATCGACAGATGAGTCAGCAGTTCACACCGAACAATCCGCTGCCGCAGGGGGCGAAGGTGCCGGAGGAGATCGCGGTCTTCTCTCCCGAAGTCGAGGCGGAGATGGACAGGCACTTGGCGAAGTATCCGGTCAAGCGCTCGGCCATCCTGCCGCTGATGTTCATCGTGCAGCGCGAGCGCGGCGGCTACCTCGACCCGCCGGGCGTGGCGTACCTGGCCGACCGCCTCGGCGTGCGCATCACGGACATCTGGGAGGTCGCGACCTTCTACTCGATGATCAATACCGAGCCGGTCGGTAAGTATCACCTGCAAGTCTGCAAGACGCTCTCGTGCAAGATCATGGGCGCGGGCCGCGTCACGGCGAAGTGCACGCAGCGGCTCGGCATCAAGGCCGGGCAGACGACCGAGGACGGCATGTTCTCGCTCTCCGAGGTCGAGTGCCTCGGCTCCTGCGGCACCGCGCCGATGATGCAGATCGGCTTCGACTACTACGAGAACCTGACCGACGAGAAGGTTGACGAAATCATCGACAGGTGCCAGAGCGGCGAACTGTCGAACGGCGTCCGCTGAAGAAGACTATGTTTATCGGGGCAATAGGCTGCGAGCCTTTACAACTGCGGCGGGTGCTTTTGGACAACTCCGCGTCGCTCGACGTGTACCGCGCCAACGGCGGTTACGAGGCGCTGCGCAAAGTCCTCAACGGCATGTCGCCCGACGACGTGATCGGCGAGGTGAAGAAGTCCGCGCTGCGCGGACGCGGCGGCGCGGGCTTCCCGACGGGGATGAAGTGGGGCTTCGTCCCGAAGGACTCGCCGAAGCCGAAGTACGTCGTCTGCAACGCCGACGAATCGGAGCCGGGCACGTTCAAGGACCGCTACCTGATGGAGCGCGACCCGCACATGCTCATCGAGGGCATGCTCATCGCCGCCTACGCCCTCGGCGCGCGCACCAACTACATCTACACGCGCGGCGAATACCGCTACCTCATCGAGATCATGGACGTGGCCCTCGCGGAGGCGCGCGCCGCCGGCCTCCTCGGCGAGAAGATTCTCGGCACCGACTTCAACTGCGAAATCTACACGCACACCGGCGCGGGCGCCTACATCTGCGGCGAGGAGACGGCGCTCCTTAATTCGCTGGAAGGCTTGCGCGGACACCCGCGCATGAAGCCTCCCTTCCCCGCCGTCGCCGGCCTGTACGGCTGCCCGACCGTCGTCAACAACGTCGAGACGCTGACGGCCGTCCCCGACATCATCAAGATGGGCGGCGAGGCTTATCAAAAGCTCGGGACGGAGAAGAGCGGCGGGACGAAGGTGTGGAGCGTGTCCGGTCACGTCAATCGCCCCGGCGTCTATGAACTGCCGATGGGCTACGCGCACATGGAGAAGTTCATCCTCGAAGACTGTCAGGGGATTCTTGGCGGGCGGCAGTTGAAGGCCGTCATCCCCGGCGGCTCGTCCGTCTACATCATGCCCGCGTCCGACATCGTGGGTAAGGACGTGCGGATGGACTACGAGGGGCTAGTCGCGGCCGGCTCGTCGGTCGGCTCGGGCGGCTTCATCGTGATGGACGAGACCGTTGACGTGTTCGAGTCCACGAAGAACCTGACCGAGTTCTACAAGCACGAGTCCTGCGGCTGGTGCACGCCCTGCCGCGAGGGCACCGACTGGCTGGTCAAGGTCTTCAAGCGCATCGAGGCCGGCGAGGGCCGCCCCGACGACATACAACTCTTCTTAGACATCGTGGACAACATCGAGGGCAAGAGTTTCTGCCCGCTCGGCGACGCGGCGTCGTGGCCCATCCAGTCGGCCATCAAGAAGTTCCCCGAAGACTTCCGCCGCAAGGTCCTGAACGGCAA
This sequence comes from Pyrinomonadaceae bacterium, assembly GCA_036379655.1. Classification (GTDB taxonomy): domain Bacteria; phylum Acidobacteriota; class Blastocatellia; order Pyrinomonadales; family Pyrinomonadaceae; genus QHXN01. The sequence continues at coordinate 85,422 of DASVGG010000046.1, read as the reverse complement.
CGGCAACGGCCGTGAAGGACTGCCGACGGCTTAAGTTCGCGCGTAGGAAAACAGAAGATGAAAAGTCTCCTCCGCAACATCGCCCTGATTGGCTGCGTCGCTTCCCTGTTTGCCGTGCCTTCGGTCGCGGCAACGCCGACGGCCGCCGCCGCGCAGTGTCGCGGCACCGACCGCATCATCCCCAAGCGCATCAGGTTCGCGCGCGGCCGCACGACCGCCGTCATCAAGGACACGGTTCGCCTCTGCACGATTCACGAGTACTACCTGCGGGCGCGCGCGGGCCAGAAGATTACGGCGCACCTCGCCACGGGCAACCGCACCTCCATGACGCTCTTTACGGAGAGCGGCGAGACGGTCTTCGACGGCACGAAGGACTTCGAGGGCGAACTGCCGGAGAGCGGCCAATACTCGCTCCAAATCGGCACCGACGCCACGGCCGCGTACACGCTCGAAATCACGATTAGATGAGCGGCAACTGTTTAAGAACATGTCAGCAGAATTAGTCAAAGTCACAATCAACGGTCAGGAGTTGCAGGTCGGGAAGGGCGCGCGGCTCATCGACGTGTGCCGGGAGCACGGGTTCTCCATCCCTTCGTTCTGCTACTACGCGGACCTCGCGTTACAGGCTTCGTGCCGGATGTGCCTCGTGCGCATCGAGAAGATGCCGAAGCTCCAGACCTCCTGCACCATCACCTGCACGGACGGGATGGTGGTGACGACGCAGTCCGAGGAGATCGAGAAGGCGCAGCGCGGGATGGTCGAGTTCCTGCTCGCCAACCACCCGCTCGACTGCCCCGTCTGCGACCGCGGCGGCGAGTGCGAGTTGCAGGAGATGGTCTTCGACTGGGGCAACCTCGAAGAGCGCTTCACGGAGCGGAAGAATTACGCGCCCGAGAAGTTCCTCTCGCCCATCGTCGCCAACGACCCGCAACGCTGCATCCTCTGCAAGCGATGCACGCGCGTCTGCGACGAGTGGATGGGCGAGGACGCCATCGAGGCCGGCGGGCGCGGCGCGCACACGGTCATCGGCACCTACGGCGGCTGGCTCAACTGCTCGCAGTGCGGCAACTGCATCGAGGTCTGCCCGACCGGCACTCTGCTCGACGCCACGTACAGGCATCAGACGCGGCCGTGGGAGTTGAACCGCACGACCTCGACCTGTTCGTTCTGCTCCGACGGCTGCCAGTTCTCGGTCGGCTCAAGGCGCGGCGAGGTGATGCGCGTCGTCGCGCGCGACCGCTACGTCAACGGCCACAACGGCGAGTTCCTCTGCATCAAGGGGCGCTTCGCGCACCCGTTCGTCAACCACGAGGAGCGCCTGCGCACGCCGCTCGTCCGCTACAAGAAGGGCGGCCGCCTCGTCCCCGCGACGTGGGAGGAGGCCGTCAGATTTGCATCGGAGAAGCTTAAAGAAGTCATCGATGCGCACGGCGGCAACTCCGTCGGCGTCGTCGGCAGCCCGCGTCTGACGAACGAGTCGAACTGGGCGCTCCTGAAGTTCGCGCGCGAGGTTTTGGGCACGGACAAGTACACGGCGACCGAGGCGTTCTCGCTCGTTCCCTTCTTCCAGAACCTCTCGGCGCCGCTCGCGACGCACCGCGACATACGGCACGCGAAGACCATCCTGCTCATCGGCGGCGAGCCCGAAGAGTTGCAGCCCCTGACGGGCCGCGCCATCCGCCAGGCCGTCCGCAACGGCGGCGCCAAACTAGTCATCGTCAACAGCACGCCCATCCGTCTGAAGCAGCAGGCCGCGCAGTTCATACACGTGCGGCCCGGCACGGAGGACGCGGCCGTGCTCGCGCTCGCCTCGCCCGGCGACGCCGACGCGGCGGCGCGCAAACTCGGCGTCGAGGCGGATGAGATTGCTCGGGCCAGTCAATTGATAAGTGAGACGGCGGGCGACGTGGTGGTGCTCTTCGGCGGCGAGTTGAGCGCGGAGGCGCAGTCGGTGCTCGCGCGCATCCCTTCGGCCTTCGGCGAGAAGGAGGGTCGTCGGTTCCTCCTTCACCCGCTGCCGCTCTTCAACAACAGCGTCGGCTGTCACGACCTCGGACTCATGTCGGGCGGCTACAACCCGCTCGAAATTCTTGACGCCGCCGGCTCGGACGTGCGCGCGCTCTACGTCGGGGGGGGCTTCCTGCCCGCGCACCTTGAAGGGCGCGAGGACGCCTTGAACCGTCTCGACCTGCTCATCGTGCAGGAGTTGTTCCTGACCGACACCGCGCTGGCGGCCGACGTAATCTTCCCCGCCGCGTCGTTCGCCGAAGTTGACGGGACGTTCACGAACAACGGCGGGCTCGTCCAGCGCGTGCGCCAGTCGATCTCGCCCGTGCACCAGTCAAAGCCCGACTGGGCCATCACGTCGCAGCTCGCTTCGGCCCTGGGTCACGACCTCGGCTTCCAGATGTCTTCGAGCAACATCTTCCTTGAGCTGGCGCGCAACGTCCCCGCGTACGAGGGCTTGCGCTACCCTCTGCTCAAGGACGAGTCGAACCCCGTGCAGGCGAAGCACGCGCTCAACACGGGCGGCGACGGCGCCTCGCTCATCGGCTCGCTGCGCGAATCGGTCGCCGCGCTCGAAGAGACGGGCGACAAGCTCAACGAGACGCCCCCGGTCGGGCACGAGCTCTTCAAGCTCGGCGTACTGACGAGCAAGGTGCCGCAGTTCCACCTGCTCGCCGCCGGCAACCCCGAGCCCGAGAGCGTGCTCATCTCCCCCCTCTACCAAATCACCGTGGACCCCGCGCTCCGGCGCGCGCCGGTCGCGGGAGACTGAAAGGAAACCATGAACTATGAACGCGGAACGATGAACTAAACAGCCTTCAGTTCCGCGTTCATAGTTCATGGTTCATAGTTCAAATCATGGACTGGCTATCCAACGCAATCGGGGCGGACTGGGCGCGCGCCGTCGGGCAGTTCGTCGGCATCAACGTCGGGTTCGTCGTCGTGCTGATGATCGTGGCCTACACGGTTTTGGCCGAGCGGCGCGTGCTGGGGTTCATACAGGGCCGTCTGGGTCCGAACCGCGTGGGGCCGGGCGGGCTCTTTCAGCCGTTCGCGGACCTCCTGAAGTTCATCTTCAAGGAGGAGATCACGCCCTCGGCCTCGACGCGCTTCGTCTACTTCCTCGCGCCCATCATCGCCATCACGGCGGCGCTGATGCCGATCATCGTCTACCCGTTCGGCCCCGTGGTCTGGCTGCCCTTCATCGGCGAGTTCTCGCTCGTCATCGCGCGCTTCGACATCGCGCTGCTCTACGTCCTCGGCATCACGTCGGTGGGCGTCTACGGCGTGGCGCTCGCCGGGTGGTCGTCGAACTCGAAGTACAGCCTGATGGGGAGCCTGCGCGCGGCGGCGCAGATGATCTCGTACGAGTTGAGCCTGGGGCTCTCGCTCGTCGGCGTGGTGCTGATGTCGGGGACGCTCAACCTTAACGAGATCGTCATCCAGCAGGGCGGCGGCTGGGGGCTTCTGAACTGGAACATCTGGAGCTTCTGGAAGGCCGGGAGCTTCCCGCAGATCATCGGGTTCATAACCTACCTCATCTCGGCCATCGCCGAGACGAACCGCGTGCCGTTCGACCTGCCGGAGGCCGAGACGGAACTCGTCGCGGGCTTCCACACGGAGTACTCGGCGCTGAAGTTCGCGCTCTTCTTCATGGCCGAGTACGTCAACATGTTCACAGTCTCGATGCTCGCCACGACGCTCTTCCTCGGCGGCTGGCAGGGGCCGTTCGTGGACGTGTTCCCGTGGCTCGGCGTCGTCTGGTTCCTTTTAAAAGTCGTCTTCTTCCTCTTCCTCTACATCTGGCTGCGCGGGACTTTGCCGCGCTTCCGCTTCGACCAGTTGATGAGTTTCGGCTGGAAGTTTCTGCTGCCGGTCGCCATCCTGAACGTCATCCTGACGGCGACCGTCCTCTTCATTCGCCTGAGTTGATTTCGCGATGTGGAACCTGCTACCGAGCGTTTCGCAACTGCTCTTCGTGCTCTTCGGCGCGATGGCCCTGGGGTGCGCCGTGGCGATGGTGGCGCAGCGCAACCCGCTCTACAGCGCCATCTCGCTCGTCGGCGTCTTCGTCTCGCTGGCCTGCCTGTACCTGACGCTTCAGGCGCCGTTCATCGCGGCCATCCAGGTCATCGTCTATGCCGGCGCGATCATGGTGCTCGTCGTCTTCGTCATCATGCTCCTCAACGTGGAGGAGGAGGTGCGGCGCCCCGTGCGCCTGCGCTCCCTCATCCCCGTCGGGGTGCTTTTGGCGGCGGTGCTCGTCGGCGAGGCGGCCTTCATGCTGCAAATCGGCGACTCGGCGGCGCTCGCGCCGACCGCGCCCGCCGCCTCCGACGTGGGGCTGACCGCATCAATCGGGACGGGCATGTTCACGAAGTACCTGCTGCCCTTCGAGGTCACGTCGGTGCTCATCCTGATGGCGCTCGTCGGCGCCATCACCCTGGCGCGACAGGGGCGGACGCCGCTCTTCGCCGCGCCCGGCAACGTGACGGAGGAGCCGGCGGTGCTGACCGAGGGCGGCGAACTCGCCCTGAAGCCCGGCGACACGGCGGCGACGGGTCGCGCCTACGCGCGCGAGCAGATTCGCGGCGGCGACGCGGCCGCGCCCTCGGCGCCCGCGCGTGAGGAGGACGAGCGATGATTCCCTTGACCTGGTATCTCGCGCTCTCGGCCGTGCTGTTCACCATCGGCGTGGTCGGCGTCATCGTCAAGCGCAACGCCATCCAGATGTTCATGTGCATCGAGCTGATGCTCAACGCCGTGAACCTGACCTTCGTCGCCTTCTCCAGCTACTTCGGCGACGTGACGGGTCAGCTCTTCGTCTTCATCGTGATGACGGTCGCCGCCGCCGAGGCCGCCGTCGGCCTCGGCATCATCATCGCCATCTTCCGCAACCGCGAGTCGCTCGACGTTGACGACGCGAGCATTTTGAGATTGTGAGATTGGTTCATTTGCTCATTGGTTCATTTAAGAATTGAATCAATGGACAGATGAATAAATGAATCAATTCGTATGACGAATCATCTTCTCTCCGTCGTCGTGTTCGCGCCGCTCGTGGGCGCGCTGGTCTGCTGGCTGGTCGGGCGCAGGGTCCGCGGCGAGTCGTTTATCAGCGCGGTGGCGTGCGGGTCGGTGGCCGTGTCCGCGATCTGCGCCTTCATCGTCGCGTTCACGGGCGAGGGCGGCGGCGCGTTGCGGAACCCGGCGGCGGCGCCGGTCTACAGCCACCTCTGGACGTGGATACAGGTCGGCAGTTTCCGCGCCGACTACGGCTTCGCGATGGACAGGCTCTCGGGCGTCTACGCCTGCTTCATCACGTTCGTCGGGTTCCTCATCCACCTCTTCGCGACCGGGTACATGCACGGCGACAAAGGGTTCTACCGCTTCTTCGCGTACCTGAACCTGTTCATGTTCATGATGCTGACGCTCGTGCTCGGCGACAACCTGCTGCTGATGTTCGTCGGGTGGGAGGGCGTCGGGCTCTGCTCGTACCTGCTCATCGGCTACTACACCGACCGACGGGAGGCGGGCGACGCGGCGAAGAAGGCTTTCGTCGCCAATCGCATCGGCGACTGGGGCGTCGTGCTCGGCATCATGCTCGTCTTCTGGCTGACGGCCGGCGCGGGCGCGCCTTCGATCAGCTACTTCGACAAGCCGCTTGAGGTGCTCGGCACGAGCGGCGGCCCGGCCGTCGTCAGCGCGCTCAAGACCATCGGCGGGATGAGCATCGAGCCGTTCGGCTGGCGCCTCATCTTCGCGGGCGGCATCACTTCGGCGGCGGTGCTGCTCTTCATCGGCGCGACGGGCAAGTCCGCGCAGATACCCTTGTACGTCTGGCTGCCGGACGCGATGGCCGGCCCGACCCCTGTGTCCGCGCTCATCCACGCGGCGACGATGGTGACGGCGGGCGTCTACATGGTCGTCCGCTGCTCGGCTATCTTCTCGCACGCGCCGACGGCGCTCTTCATCGTCGCCATCATCGGCGCCGCCACGGCCATCTTCGCCGCGACCATCGGGCTGGCGCAGAACGACATCAAGAAGGTCCTGGCTTACTCGACCGTCTCGCAGTTGGGCTACATGTTTCTCGCGTGCGGCGTGGGCGCGTACGTCGCGGCCATCTTCCACGTGATGACGCACGCCTTCTTCAAGGCGCTGCTGTTCCTCGGCTCCGGCTCGGTCATCCACGGCATGCACCACGAGCAGGACATGCGCCGGATGGGCGGCCTGCGCAAGTACATGCCGGTCACGTTCGCGACGATGGCCACGGGGTGGCTCGCCATCAGCGGCTTCCCGCTGCTCTCGGGCTTCTTCTCGAAGGACGAGATTCTCTGGAAGACCTGGAGCAGCGAGACCATCGGCACGGCCGGCATCGGCAAGATTCTGTGGGTCGTCGGCATCGTCACGGCGGGCCTGACGGCCGTCTACATGACGCGGCTGATGGTGATGACCTTCTGGGGCTCCGAACGCTTCCGCGAGGCGCACGCGGGCGGGCAGGGCGACGAGGCACACGCACACGCGCACGACGAGGGTCACAAGCCCCACGACGCGCGCACGCCTTCCGAAGGCGACCGCCCGCGCCACGCGCCCGGCGAGAAGGTTGACAGCCACGCACACGACGTGGGCACGCACGGCGGCGCGCACCACGCGGACGCGCACGGCGCGCACCACGCAACGGACTTCGGCGACGACGAAGAGGAGCATGAGGAGCACCACCACGGCCCCGTCGAGCCACACGAGTCGCCCTGGGTGATGACGGTGCCGCTCATCGTGCTCGCGGTCCTTTCGGTCGTCGGCGGCTGGGTCGGCATCCCTTACGCGCTGAGCGGGGGCGCCGTCTCGAACTACTTCGAGCACACGCTTGAGCCGGCGGTCGCGCACGCGCCCGAGGCCGGCGCGGCCGGCGCGCACGGCGCGGGCGCCGCGACTCACGGCAACGATGCCGGGCACGGTGCGCCTCCGGACCACGGCGCGACGGTCCCTGCGTCCGAGCACGCCCACGACCCGGACGAGATATTTCAGGAGCGGGTCTTCACGGGCATCTCGGTCGTTGTCGGACTGCTCGGCATAGGGCTCGGGTGGGTGCTCTTCTCGAAGAGGCCGTTGTTGAAGCTGCCGCGACTGCTTGAGAACAAGTACTACGTGGACGAGGCGTACGACGCCGCGCTCATCAACCCCATCAAGACGGGCTCGCGCGAGGGGCTGTGGCGCTTCTTCGACGTGGGCGTCATCGACGGCCTCGTCAACGGGCTCGGGCGCGGGACGGCCGCGCTCGCGGGGGTGCTGCGCTACATGCAGGCCGGTTTCGTCCGCTCCTACGCGGCCATCATCCTGCTCGGCGCACTGGCCGTCCTCGGCTACTTCGCCTGGAACGCCTGGCAGCTCGGCGGGCTCGTAAAGTAAAAGTCATGCAGCAAAACCTGCTCACGATTCTCATCCTTCTGCCCTTCGTCGGCGCGCTGGCGCTCGCGGCGCACGGACTGCTCGCGCCGTACGCGAACGAGAAGCACTACCGCTGGATCGCGCTCGGGTTCTCGCTCGTGACCTTCGCGGCGTCGCTGCTGCTGCTCACGCAGCCCGTGGGGCTCGGGACGGGCGGCGAGTTCCACTTCGTGCGGGACGTGCCGTGGGTCTCGGCCATCGGGGCGCGTTATCACGTCGGCGTTGACGGCGTGAGCCTGTGGCTCGTCATCCTGACGACGCTGCTGCTGCCCATCTCGATCCTGTCGTCGTGGAACTCGGTCGAGAAGCGGCCGCTTGCCTTCTTCGCCTTCATGCTGCTGCTTGAGTCGGCGATGATCGGCGTCTTCGTCTCGCTCGACCTGCTCCTCTTCTACCTCTTCTTCGAGGCGTCGCTCGTCCCGATGTTCTTCCTCATCGGCGCGTGGGGCGGCGAGCGCAGGCTCTACGCGGCGGTGAAGTTCTTCATCTACACGGCCGTCGGGAGCCTCCTGATGCTGGCCGGCATCATCTGGATTTGGTATCTCTACGCGGAGAGCGGGGCGGGCGCGACGGGGACGTTCGACTACGTGCAACTCCTCACCGCGCTCCAGCAGGGCAAGCTTTCGCTGACCATCAACGGGACGGCGACCAACGTGCAGGGCATTCTCTTCTGGCTCTTCGCCCTCGCCTTCTGCGTCAAGATTCCGCTCTTCCCCGTGCACACGTGGCTGCCCGACGCGCACACGGAGGCGCCGACGGCCGGCTCCGTCATCCTCGCCGGGGTGCTTTTGAAGATGGGGACGTACGGGCTCATGCGTTTCAACTTCGCGCTCTTCCCCGAGGCGACGCGCGAGTTCGCGCCCATCTTCATCGTGCTCGCCGTCATCGGCATCATCTACGGCGCGCTGGTCGCGATGGTGCAGCCGGACGTGAAGCGACTCGTCGCTTACTCGTCCGTGAGCCACATGGGCTTCGTCGTGCTCGGCATGTTCTCGTTCACCGAGTGGGGCATGCAGGGCGCGCTCTACCAGATGCTCAACCACGGCGTCTCGACCGGCGCGCTCTTCCTGCTGGTCGGCATGATCTACGAGCGGCGGCACACGCGCATGATCGCGGAGTTCGGCGGGCTGTCGAAGCCGATGCCGCTGTTTGCGACACTGTTCGTCTTCACGTCGCTCTCGTCGGTGGGGCTGCCGCTCTTGAACGGGTTCGTGGGCGAGTTCCTCATCATGTTCGGCTTCTGGAACTCGGACCCGGCCGTCACCAACGTTTCGCGGAGTTGGCTGGTGACGATGCTGGCGGCGACGGGCGTCATCTGGGCGGCCGTCTACATGCTCTGGATGTTGCAGCGCGTGCTCTTCGGCCGCGTGACCAACCCCGCGAACCGCAGGCTCGCGGACCTGAACTGGCGCGAGATAGGTCTGCTCACGCCGCTGCTCGTGCTGATGCTCTACATGGGCGCCTACCCGCGCCCGTTCCTCGCGCGCTCGCGCAACAGCGTCGAGGCCCTCCGCGCGCGCGTCGTCGCCGGCAGCTCGCAGGGCGTCTTCCACGCCGAGGCGCGCGAGACGAAATAGGCCCTTCGTGACTTTTGTGAATACCTCCGTGACCTTCGTGTTTAAGTGAGTCTGGTTTAACCACAAAGGACACGAAGGATTTCACAAAGGACACAAAGTTTTTTATTGATGAGACGGCTGACCAAAACATTGTTCGCGCTCGCACTCCTGCTCGCCGCCGTCGGCGCGCAGGCGCAGGAGAAGGATGTGCCCGTCGCGGACGGCGACGGGTTCAGGCTCAAGGGTCTGGACGGGAAGTTCTACGACACTTCGGAGATGAAGGGCGACGTGCTCGTCGTCTCGTTCGGCGCGACGTGGTGCGTGCCGTGCACTTGGGAGCAGGTGGCGGTCGAGGAGTTGAAGGTCGAGTACGCAGGCAAGCCCGTGCGCTTCCTCTGGGTCAGCATCGAAGACCCGAAGCGCGTCTCGAACAACATCCTGCGCCACTACGCGAAGGAGCGGCGGATGACCGTGCCGGTCCTGCGCGACCCGGGCGGCGTGGCTCTGTCGCAGTACGAGAAGATGGGGACGCGCATCCCCGTCGTCGTCTTCTTCGACGCCGACGGGCACATGAGCGGCCCGGCGCACAAGGGGATGCCGCAGGACATCACGGTCTACAAACAGTTGGTGCGCGAACGCGTCAATGCGCTCCTCGCCGCGCGGCCCGCCGCCGCGGGCAGATAAACGGAAGAGTTGCACACGATGAACCTGAGCTTAGCAGCCATACAACCGACCGCGCCCGACGTGAACTTCGGGATACTCCTGCCCGAGCTGATTCTGGCCGTCGTGGGCGTCGTCGTCATGCTCGTGGACGCCTTCACGCGGCGGAAGGCACAGCGTTGGGTGACGGGCGGCCTGGCGCTCGCGGGGCTCGCGGCCTCGGCGGTCGCCACCGTCTGGCTGTGGGGCGGCGCCGACGGTTCGGTGAGCGGCTCGGCGTGGGACGGCATGATCGTCCTCGACCCGTTGCGCCTCTCCTTCACGCTGGTCTTCATCGTGGTGTCGGCGCTGACGGTGCTCGTCTCGATGATCTGGGTCGAGTGGGAGGGGCTGCCCGCGGGCGAGTTCCACACGCTGCTGCTGTTCGCCACGGTCGGGATGATGCTGATGGCGGCGGGCAACGACCTCGTGATGATCTTCCTCGGGCTCGAAATCCTCTCCATCGCGACCTACGTCATGGCGGGCTTCCGCCGCAACGACGTGCGCTCGAACGAGTCGTCACTCAAGTACTTTATCCTCGGTTCGTTCTCGTCGGCCTTCCTGCTCTTCGGCATCGCGCTCGTCTACGGCGCGACGGCGAAGCTCGTCCCGGGCGGCGCGCCGATGGCCGGCTCGACGAACATCAGCGTCATCGCCGAGCGCATCAACGACAGCCTCTTCCCGCCGCTCCTCTTCGCGGGCGCGGCGATGCTGCTGATCGGCTTCGCCTTCAAGGTCGCGCTCGCGCCGTTCCACGTCTGGACGCCCGACGTTTACGAAGGCGCGCCGACGCCCGTCACGGCCTTCATGGCCGCCGGGCCGAAGGCCGCGGGCTTCGCGGCCTTCATGCGCGTCTTCCTCTTCGCCTTCCCGCTGGTGGCGGCGGCGGCTTCGTCGAAGGCCGCGACGGGCGCGCTGCTCCACTCGGCGTGGCTCGACGCGCTGTGGCTGCTGGCGATTCTGACGATGAGCGTCGGGAACATCGTCGCGCTCGTGCAGTCGAACGTGAAAAGGATGCTGGCCTACTCGTCCATCGCGCACGCGGGCTACGCGCTGGTCGGGTTCGTGGCGGCGGGCGCGGCGCCCGACCCCGCGCGGCGCGACGACGCGGTGGCGGCGGTCGTCTTCTACCTGCTTGTCTACGCCGTGATGAACCTCGGCGCCTTCGCCGTCGTCACCCTCATGGCGCGCAGCGGCGACCGGCGCACGGACGTTGAAGATTATCGCGGCATCGGCTTCCAGTCGCCCGCGCTTTCGCTGACGCTCTCGCTCTTCCTTTTGAGCATGCTCGGGGCGCCGCTGACGGGCGGCTTCATGGGCAAGGTGGTGGTCTTCAGCGAGGCGCTGTCGCAGGGCTACAGGTGGCTGGTCGTCATCGGCGTGCTAAACACGGCGATTTCAGTATACTATTACCTGCGGCTGATCGTCGTGATGTTCTTCCGCGAACGCACGACGCAGTGGCACTCGCCGCGCATACCGGCGAGCGTGGCGTTGACGCTGGTGCTGACCGTGGGCGGCGTGCTCTACCTCGGGCTCTTTCCCGGCCGCGTCATCAACGCCTTCCGCGCCGCGCAGTGGAACGTCGTCTCGTACCTGCGTTGAACCCGTGACCGTCAACCCCGAAGGGGCGGCCCGGGACGCGCGGGCCGCCCCTTCGGGGTTTTTTACTTTTGTACGTAGCGCAACTACAGATGAGAGCCGCGACCGAGAGCGCACAGGACTTCGCCGTCAGGAGCGCCGGGGCCGCCGCGCCGCGCCCCGGCTCGGTCGAGGCGCTGGTGGCGGAGGTCCGCGACCGCCTCGGCGAAGACTGGCCGCCGCGCGTCTACCGCGAGCGCATTCTCCCGCTGCGCACGCGCGCGCACGCCGTCCCCGTGGCCGCGAAAAACGCCTCGGTCGAGGTGCAGCACACGCTGCTCGGCATCGAGTTGAAGGTGGGACGCCGCCGCGTTTCGTGCCCTGACTTCGCGACGGCGCGTTACCTCTCGGTCTTCGCGCGCGCGGGCGTCGCGCACGTCGCGGTGCCTTACGACATCACGAAGATTTCGCGGCTCGCGGACGACCTCGAATCATCCTGGCAGCGGACGCTGCTGCTGGCCGACCACTTGACCGAGGAGCGCGCCGCGAGTTTCCGCGCGCGCATGCGCTCGGCGGCGCTCAAGGAGGTCAGGCGCGAGATCGAAGAGGCGGGCGCGGGCACGGCCGTCCCCGCCTTCAACCAGAACACCCGGCAGCGCACTCCGCGCATCTAAAGTACCGACAAGGGGGTTTCAAGACTTTTTCAAGATGACTTCACAGACCACACAATCCGGCGCGGAGGAGCAGTTCGACTCGCTCCCCTTCCCCTACAGCCAGCGCCCCTACTGCCCCTACGAGCCGTTCGAGAAGCGAATTAAGACGATCCGCGTCCTCGTCGTCAACAACCTCCTGCGCGACGAGTCGGATTTGTCCGACGTGGCCCGCCGCGAGTGGGGCGAGTCGGCCGCCGGGAAGCTCGAACGCGAGCGCTACATCTCGGGGCTCGCGCTCGACAACATCGTCAACAACATCAAGCGGCTCGTCGAGGAGCCCGAGGTGCACGTGGCGCACCTCTCCGAAGCGGTCGAGGCCGCCGAGAAGTTCCGGCCCGAGGCCATCGTGCTCTCGGGGACGCTCTCCGACTTCGACTACTACGACCCCGGGATGCTGCGCCGCTTCGCCGCGTTCGCGGTGAAGACGACGACGCCCATCCTCGGCATCTGCGGCGGGCACCAGCTCATCGGGCTCGCCTTCGGCGTGCCCTGCGTCACGCTCGACGACAAGGAGCCCGGCGAGCAGCGCGTCGGACGTAACTTCGAGTATCAGTACCGCTTCATCCGCATCACCGAGCCCAACGACCCCATCTTCCACGGCATCCACGAGCGCGAGGCCGGCGTCTGGCAGGACTACACGACCGAGGGGCGCAACCTGCGCGTCTGGCAGAACCACGGCCTACAGCTCCCGCGTCTGCCCGAGGGCTTCAAGCTGCTCGCGACTTCGTACCTCTGCCGCAACCAGATGATGGTCAAGCGCGCCGACGGGCAGCTCATCTACACCGTGCAGTTCCATTTGGAGAAGTCCTTCCAGGACTTGACGCGCAACCTCCAGCGCATCAACCCAAACCTCGCGCCCGAGGAGCGCAAGCGCCTGCTGCGCGAGGAGGCGAGCGCCCGCACGCTCTGGGCGCACCCCAACGAGTCGCGCGACGGCCGCCTGCTCTTCGAGAACTTCATGCTCCTCGCGCTCGAACACAACCGCCGCGCGAGTTAATAATTCGTACGCCGTCGCCGGGAGCGCGGGCATCCCGGCCCGCCATGAGCGCAAAGCGCGAATACAACGAAGCGCCAACACTCAACCTTGAGTGATGGCGCTTCGCTGTTAAGCGTGCTGAAGCACGCTTTGGCGGGCAGGGATGCCCGCGCTCCCGGGGCGTCAGTCCTTCCACTCGTCGGGGACGTTTTCGATGGTGAGTTCCATGAGGCGGTCCACGACGGCCTTGAGGTCGCCGGTCGCTTCAAAGACGCGGCGCTGCTCGTCGGCGGAGGTGCCGCGTTCGAGGATGGTGTGGATGTGCTCGACCTCCTTGCGCGATTCCATCTCGTCGAGCACGGGGTCCACGAAGTCCAGCAGCTCGCGGATGAGGTCGCGCGCCGGCACCTCCTTCTGCTTCCCCAAATCGAGGAGCTTGCCGTCGAGCCCGTAGCGCACCGCGCGCCACTTGTTCTCCTGGATGAGCATGCGGCGGTAGAGGCGGAAGCCGAGGTTCTTCTCGATCAGCTTGTCGAGCCGCGCGACGATGGCCTGGAAGAGCGCGGTGATGGCGACCGTGTCGTCCACGCGCGTCGGGATGTCGCAGATGCGGAACTCAAGCGTCGGGAAGAACGGGTGCGGGCGCACGTCCCACCAGATTTTTTTCGGGCCGCTGATGCTGTTGGTGTCGAGCAGGAACTTGACGTAGCGCTCGTAGGACGCGTACGTGTCGAAGTGGTCGGGGATGTCCGTGCGCGGAAACTTCTTGAAGACCTCGCAGCGGTACGACTTGAGCCCCGTGTCGATGCCGAGCCAGTAGGGCGACGAGGTCGAGAGCGCCAGCACGTGCGGCAGGAAGTAGCGCGCCGCGTTCATGATGTGTATCTGCCGCTCGCGCTCGGGGATGCCGACGTGGACGTGCATGCCGAAGATGAGCAGCGAGCGCGCGACCATCTGAAGCTCTTCGATGAGGAGCTTGTAGTGCGGGTCGTCGTAGATGTCCTGCGCCGTCCACTGCGAGATGGGGTGCGTCGAGGCCGCGACGATGCGCAGATTCTGCTTGCGCGCGAGCCCGGAGACGATGGAGCGCAGGCGCGTGATGTCGCGGCGCGCCTCCTGGATGTTGCGGCAGATGCCGGTGCCGACCTCGATCTGCGCCTGAATCATCTCGGGCTTGACCTGCTCGCCGAGCATCATCTTGCCCTCTTCGAGCATCTCGGCGACCCTTGAGCGCAGCTCGCGCGTCTGCGGGTCAACGATCTGAAACTCCTCCTCGATTCCCAGTGTGTATCGTTCTTCCGACATCAGGAAGTTCTCCTAGCCCTACTCACTCTTGAGCGCGGACTCGATGTGCGCGCGGTCCTCGTCCGAGAGACCCTGGAAGGTCACGCCGACGCCGCGACCCGGGTTGCTGTAAACGACCTCGCCGTTGCAAACCACGTCGCGCCCGGCGAGCGGCAGGCGCAGCGTGAGCAGAGAGCCCTCGGGGATTTCCGCCCGCGTGTTCATGTAGAGACCGCCCGGGCTGATGTCCTGCGTGCTCGCGACGCCCGTCAGGTCGGCCCCGTCGTAGAACACGTCGATGATGAGCCGCGAGCGCTCGAAGCGCCTGCGCTCCTCTGAAGGCTCCTGGCTGTTGACGAAGTTCATCGTTGCTAGACTCCTGCGCTGTCGGGGGTTTCAAAACTCGCGCGTCGCGGCCTCAGCCCTTCCGGTCGATGATGAAGGTCGGCACCATCCCGCCGCCCGAAGAGACGTTCGCCAACTCCGTTGACGATAAGCGCGTGAAGGCCGAACCGACGCGGCCGTTGAAGAGCAGCGGGTCGAGGTCCACGAGCTGTTCGGCGTAGACGACCGAGCCGTCATCCATGAGCGCCGGGAAGGTCTCGCGCGCCGTCGAGACGCGCTCCTGCACGAGGTAGTCGCCGTCGGCGAGCGCCGCTTGCAAAGCCTCCTCCCACTCGGACTCGGACGAGTTCCAGCCGATGTAGATGCCATGCCCGCCGTAGTCGTCGTTGGGCTTTAAGACCAGCGTGCCGCTGTTGCGGCGGATGTAGTCGAGCAACTCGACCTCGACGCCGCCCTTCTTGGTCCTGCCCTCGCGCACCTTGCGCGTCCACGGAATGTGGCGGCGGATGGCCTCAAGCTCTTCGCCCGTGAAGAGGTGCGCGTAACGCTCGTCGGTGAGGACGGCGAAGAGCGCCTTCTTGTGAATCATCTTCGAGCGAAAGTTGTTGACCATACAGATGGCGCCCGCGCGATAGGCGTCCAGCAGCGCCGGGTACTCGCGGATGATGGGCAGATACTCGTTGACGAGCAGGCGCTTGTAGACGATGTCTATCTCGAACTCGCCGCTGCGCAGACGGCCGCCCGAGAACTCAAGTTCGTCGGGCGAGCAGATGGCCGCCGAGTGCCCTTCGGACTCGAAGTACTCCTTGAACAGCTCGAACTCTTTCTGCGTCGGGAGCCCTTTCAAATCGACGATGGCGATTGAGGGCTTCTCTTTCGCGGCGGCGCCCGCGTACTCGCGATAGGCTTCGAGGAGCGTTTCGAGCATGAGCGGCCGGCCGTTGAAGGTGCGAAGCGTGTAACGCTCGGCGAAGCGGCGCATGACGGGCAGACTTGAGAAGATTTCGTAGGCGGCGTCGGCGTAGGCGATGCCGGCCGGGCTCTCGCCGTTCAGCTCGACGAAGCTGTAGGCTTCCGTCGTTAAGAAGGAGTCGAGCCGCGCGGTGGGCGAGACGGCGCGGTAACCGGGGTCGATGCTGACCAGATCACGCTCGACTTCGGTGACGCCCAACTCGTCGAGGAGGTGTTCGTCCTCGACGGCCGCGTCCTTCACCTTCTGGATGGCGCCCCAGACCGTCTCGCAGACGCGCGTTATCCGCGCGAAGTCCTCTTCGGTGACAAAGTGCGGGCGCAGGTAGGGCGACAGGCGACGGCCGCCGAAGATGAGCTTGGCACGCTCCAACCCCTCGTCGAGCATGCGGCGCGAAGACTCCGCGACCTCTTCCTCTTGCAGGAGCTGGTGGTAGAACTCGACGGCCTCTTGCAGCATGGCTGTTTGAGAGCTTCCCTGTCTGAATTGAACGAGCGGCGGAACAAGAGTAGCACAGATGCGGGCAGGTTTGGAAAAGTGCGCGCGCCCGAAGGGCCGGCCCAAATTCCGCGAGTGCGACGACACCGGGGCTTCGACCCGGGCCGCGCGCGTCGTCCCCGCTTCACATGGGAGGGTGGCTAACGTAAATAAGAGTCCTCACAGTTGGTTTGTTAGTTCGTTCTGCCCCTCTCAATCCGAACTGAATCCCGACCCGGAGCACGCAAGGAATTGCGGCCGTATACGTCCGCTCTTCCGCCGCTCTCACGTTAGAGAAGACAAGGTGGTGTAATGAATAAGTTCGCGAAATACGTCGAGGTCGCCTCGAATCTTGCCATCGTCGTGGTCGCGGTCCTCCTCGCGGCCTTCCTCGTCAAAAACTACATTTTACATGGCGAATAACTCCTACAACCCCGGCAATGGGTGCTCGGAAAACTACATCAACGCGTGGGGCGCGTGCGACGCGTCCTACCAGGAGTGCTCGAACAACTGTTACTAGATCAACCCCTGACGCGAGCGGCCCGGATACGGATTCTTCCTGAACCGTGTCCGGGCCGCTTTTGCTTGCGCCGATGTTTGAACTGTTTCCCGTCCCGGTCCGGGCGGAGGTTTAAGACTAGCGCCGTGGTTCGGCGGGCGGCGCGGGCGGGAAGTTGACCTTCAGCCGCCGGCCCTCGCGGACGAGGCCGAGGACGGCGGTCGTCGCCTCGGGGCCGTTGGTCAGGCGGCGCAGCTCGAAGCGCCAGAGGGGCGAGCCGTTGACCGTCTCGATCACGTCGCCGGGCAGAAGCCCCGCGACGGCGGCCGGGCTCTCGGGCTGGACGGCGACGACGAGCAGTCCGCCCTGCGCCCCGAGCCGAGGGGCGGTGCGGGACGAGAGGCCGATGGCGTGCAGGCCGTACGTCTTCAGCCGGCCCGTCACGTCGCTGGCGCGGCCCATGGCCTGCGGCCCGACGAGCAGGGGCGCCCCCTCGACGCTGAAGAGGCCGGCGGTGCCGAGCCGCTCCCTCGTCCGTTCGAGTTGTTGGCGGTGCTGCGCGGCGCGCTCTTCGACGACGGCGAGGCGCCGGGTGATGCGCTCAAGTTCCGAGGCGTGAGCCTCGACGGCGTGGGCCTCGACGGCCTGAGCCCGCAGGCGCGACTCCGTTTCGTGCAGCTCGCGAATTTCGCGCTCCAGGCCGAGCAGGCTGTTAAGCTGCGCGCGCTCCTCCGCCTCGGCCGTGGCGCGCGCGGGGTTCTTCGCGCCCTTCAGCTCGACCGAGAGCTTGAGCGGCGCGGGCGCGAGCGAGCGCCAGACCGTCAGGTCAACGACCGAGCCGACGCCCGCCTCCTTCAAGCTCATCGAGAGGTCCGCGTTGCTCAACACGCTGCGCGGGCCGACGCTCGTGATGAGGTCGCCCGGGCGGAGCCCCGCGAGCGCGGCCGGCGTCCCCGGCGCGACCGACGACAGGAAGACGCCCTGCCGCTTCGCGATGAGCGTGCGGGCATCCTCCGGCTTCCAGCCGTTGTTCAGCCAGTCCTGGAGCGGCGCCTGCGCGACCGCGTCGCCACGCGCGCCGAGCCACGGCTGCGGCACCGTGCCGCGCAGCTTCATCACGCGCTCGCACGCCTCGCGCACGGAGGTGACGGAGAGGATGCGCGTCTCGCCCGCGCGGCTCTGCGAGACGATGCCGACGACCTCGCCCAACTCGTTGGCCGCGACCGCGCCGACCCATTCGGGCGAGACGTTGGCGCTGACCACGACGCTCGCGAGACTGCCCGAAGGCGCGCGGACGAGACGCGTCAGACGCCCCTCCTTCTGGTCGATGCTCAGGTGTATGTAGCCCCGCCCCGGCTGCGGAGGCGGCGGCGCGACGGCGGCGGCGGCCCGCGCGGCGGGCGGCGCGGGGGCGACGGCCGGGATGGGCGCGTAGAGTCGCACGCGCTGTCCGACCTCGGGGTCGTCCGTGTCGCCCGTGTCGCCCGTGGCGGGTCCGCCCGCGAGCAGGGGCTCGCTCGCTTCGAGCATCGCGAGCCCGGTCGAAGAGTCGAGCCCGACGAACTTCGCCTCGACGCGTCTGCCCTCCGAGGTCACGAGCATGAACTCGGGCTCGGCCTTACCCTGACTCTGCGTCGGGGGGAAGAAGCCGGGCGGCATGGGCGGCGCGTTGAAGGCTTCCAGCTCGACCTCCGCCTGCGGGAGCCGCACGACGACGCTGCGGCCGTCCTCGTAGACGTAGCCGGCGACGATGTTCGTGTGCGCGTCGGTGGGCGCGGGCCACTCGTCCAACTCAAGCTCGGGCGGCCCGCTGAACGCGAGCCTCGCAAGAAGCTTCCAGCCGCTCAGGCGGTGTACGACCGTCACGACTTCGCGCGGCACGATGACCGGGAGCGGCGCCCTGCGCGGCGACGCGGGGCGCGGCGTCGGCCCGGACGGAGCCTGCGCGGGCATTGCGGCCGGCGCGCGCGGCGCGGGTGTGCCGGCGCGCGCGGGACCCTTGACCTTTGTCTGCGCCGCCGGCGCGACCAGGGCCGTGGGCGGAGCGGGCGGCGTCTGTGACGCGGGCGGCGGCGCCTGCCGCGCGTGCGCGGCGGCGGGACAGAGCAGGAACAGGCAGGCGAGCGAGAGCGGCCCGCCCGAGTTGCGCGCGCGTGACAAGACGACTCGAATGTAGTCCGGGTAAATCATCGGCCTACTACCAGACCCCCCCGACCTCCGCGGCGCCGGGCTGCTTCAAAGCGGCCCCGCGCGAAAGAAAATCCTGCGAGCCGAAGCTAACGGATCGCATCGGCACGACGCGCTCGGCGCCGCGCTCGTCCCTGAGAATCACGCGCAGAGGCTCGGCCGAAGTCTTCACCGAAAGATGAATGACCTGCGCCCCCGTGACGCTGCTGACGAGCGTATTCTGCCCGGAGTCGCCACGCCTCTCTCCCTCGTTCGCGATCTCTCTTTGCTGTGTGGCCCGCGCGTTCGCCCTGTACACGGGCTTACGACCCCTGGGCCCGGCGGCGACCGTCTGAGTCGCCTCCACGACCTCTTTACTTTCAACCGACGACTTGGGTGAAGAAGCCTGAACGTTGATGGAAGTGGGACGGACGGGCTCGACGCCCGGAGCCGGCGCGGAGGCGACGGCGGACGCGGCGGGCGTGTTCGTCCGCGTCGCCTGCCTGAAGTAGAGCGTCGCCGAGACGACCACGAAGCACGCGGCGACGGCGACCGGCACGAAGCCGTAGAGCCAGCGGCCACCAACGCGGCTGGCACGGCCGTCCGACTTCGCGGCGGCCATCCGCGCGCGCAGGCGGAACTCGAAGTCGGCGGGCGCCTCGACCTTGCCGAGTCCGCCGACGAGCGCGCGCAAAGACTCGCGCACGCGCAGTTCGTCCCCGCAGGCGCGGCACAGCGCGGCGTGCGAGCGAGCGCCCGCGCTCAACGTGCCCGCGTCGGGGGTCTCGTCAATCTCTCGCCGGTAAACTTTGCACTCAGCCATAAAAAACTTCCTTACAGGTACGCCTGCAACTTGTCGCGCAGGAACCCGCGTGCGCGGTTGATGCGCGACTTGACGGTGCCCTCGTTCATCCCGAGGATGTGCGCGATCTCGTCGTAGCTGCGCTCCTCCACGTCGCGCAGCACGAGGGGCGCGCGATACTTCTCAGGCAGCGTCGCGATGGCGCGCGCCACGGCGGCGCGGCGCTCGTCCTCGACCACGGTCACGTCCTGGAGCGGCCCCTTGTCGGGGAAGTCCAGCTCGCAGGAGTCCGACGGCGACTCGCGCTCGCCGAAGAAGGAGGAGAGCGAGACCAGACGGCGGCGCTTGCGGCGGCGCAGTTCCGAAATCGCGAGGTTCGTCGCGATGCGGTAGATGTAGGTCGAGAACGCATAACTCGTCTGGTAGCGTTCGGCCGCCGCGTAGACCCGCATGAACGTCTCCTGCGCCAGATCGACCGCGAGGTCGTAGTCGTTCGTCATGCGGTAGACGTAGTTCGTAATCTGGTTGCGGTAGCGCCGCACGATCTCCGCGAACGCCGCGTCGTCGCCCGTCTTCGTCGCTTCAAGGAGCCGGTGGTCGGTCATCTCGCCGACCGCTTCCTCCGCGCGGACGCTCGCCCCCGCCGAAGCGACGGAGAAAATAAGCTCGTCCGTTGAGGAGATCGCGCTCATCCGGGAAAGTGGGGTCTGCCTTCTATCCAATGACGGCCGGGGAACCTCGCGCCGGAATTATACACTCCCCCCGCGCCGGCACGCCCCCTTACACGCCGCGCCGCGCGCGCGGGTTCCAAAACCTTTTGCCCAACGGCCCGCCGCCCGGTGCTATAATGCCGACTCTTTTTAGCCGGTCGTCTTCATTTCCGAAGCCTTCGTCACAGACGCCTTTTTAAGAGGCCCATGCCCAAAGAGATCAAGAAGCACCAGACCGTCCTCGAAGCCATCCGCAGCGTTGACATCATCTCGGACCTGCTCGAAAAGCAGGAGGGCCACTTCCGGCACGAGCTCGACCTCGAAGTCATCGCCTACGGTCGCAACTACAACGGCAAGAAGGTCGGCCCCTACGTCCACCTCTACGAGTTCGACTCGGGCGAGGAGGTCATCCGCGAGGGCGACTGGGGCGGCAACACCTTCTACATCACGGTGGAGGGCAGCCTCGACGTGTTCGTCCGCGACCGCGAGACGGGGGCGGACCGCAAGGTCGGCGCCGTCCCGCCGGGCGTCAGCTTCGGCGAGATGTCGATTCTCGCGGGCGTGCCGCGCAACGCGACCATCCGCGTCCCCGTGGGGACGAAGGCGCGCGTGCTCGAAGTGACGCGGCCCGCGCTGCGCCTGCTGCGCAAGCTCCCGAAGTTCGGGCAGATGCTCGACGCCAACTACCGCAAGCACGGCCTGAGCCGCACGCTCATCGACATCGGGCAGGCGACGGGCGAAGACTTCCCCGCCCCCATCCTCGAACGGCTCGGCAAGTCCGCGCGCTTCATGGTCTACGCCAAGCACCACGTCCTCTTCCGCGAGGGCGACCGCATCGACCGCACCTTCTTCGTCAAGAACGGATGGCTGCGGCGCGTGCGCGGTCTCGGCTACGGCGGCGCGGTCGGCGAGCTGACGGTCGAGGGATTGACGGAGGACGTGGGCGTTGACTTCCTCGGCGCCGGCAACTGCCTCGGGCTCGAAGGCGTCGAGCAGGACGCGCGCTGGGCCTACACGGCCGTCGTCCTGCAACGCACCGAAGTGCTCGAAGTAGCGATGCCGCCGCTGCGCGCCGACGCGGAGTTGCGCGCGGCGGTGCTGCGCGCCTTCGCGGACTTCTCTTTGGCCGACGACGACGTGACCGTCACCTCAAGACTCAACAAGCCGCTTGTCGCCGCCACCGAGCGCGAGATAGCCACGGGCGTCGTGGACGGCACGAACCTGCTCGTGATGGACATGGACAAGTGCGTGCGTTGCGGCAACTGCTCGATGGCCTGCCACCAGGTGCACGGCCAGTCGCGCCTGCTGCGTCGCGGCATACACATCAGCCGGCCGAAGAACTATGGCGGCGTCTCGGGCGAGAAGGTGCTCGTCCCCTCGGTCTGCATGCACTGCCAGGACCCGGAGTGCCTGACGGGCTGCCCGACGGGCGCCATCGGCCGCTTCGCCAACGGCCAGATCGACATCGACCCCAAGACCTGCATCGGCTGCGGCGACTGCGCCACGCAGTGCCCCTACAACGCCATCACGATGATTCCGAGCCGCCCCGCGACGACGCCGACGACGACGTTCGCCGGGCGGTTCAAAGGTTGGTTCAGCCTCGCGCCCGAGACGGAGCCGCAACCCGTGACGGCGACCGAGAATTTGCTCGCGACCAAGTGCAACCTCTGCGCCGGCACCACGCTCAATCCGCCGGGCGCGCGCGGCGAAGCCTTCTCGTGTCAGGAGAACTGCCCGACGGGCGCGCTCGTGCGCGTCAACCCGCGCGAGTACTTCTCGGAAGTGAACGGACGCATCGGCCTCGTCTTCCGCGACCAGACGCACGCCATCGGCCGCAACATCCACCGGCGCGACACGCTCGCGACCCTCTGGCACGTCTTCGGGGTGCTGTCGATTCTGGCGCTGACCGGCGCCATCGTCTGGGCGCTCGAACGCTTCGGCATCGACGCGCGTCTCGCGGGGACGTGGCTGACGGTGCGTTGGATTACGGGCCTCGTCGGGCTCGTCGGCATCGCGGCGGTGATGACGTACCCGTTGCGCCGACAGGTGT
The DNA here is from genome assembly GCA_036379655.1 of Pyrinomonadaceae bacterium. Lineage (GTDB taxonomy): Bacteria > Acidobacteriota > Blastocatellia > Pyrinomonadales > Pyrinomonadaceae > QHXN01. The sequence continues at coordinate 63,148 of DASVGG010000046.1, read as the reverse complement.
ACCGCAGGCGCGCGGGCGCGCTGCGCTACTGGATGTTGATGCACGTCTACGTGGGCGTGGCGGCGGGGCTCGCGCTGCTCCTGCACGGCGGGAAGACGACGGGCGGGCTGCTCACTTCCCTGCTCATGGTCTCGTTCGACGCCGTCATCGTGACGGGACTCTTCGGTACCGTCGTCTACCTCGTCGCGCCCCGCATCATGACGAGCATCGAGGGCGAGCCCCTCCTCGTCGAAGACCTCCGCGCGCGCCGCGAGGAGCTGAGCGAGACGCTCGCCGAGATCGGCCAGCGCAGCAACGACGAGGTGCGCGAGTTCATCAAGAAGAAGGTGCGCGGCCGCGTCTTCTCCTTCGGCTACCTCCTGCGCCAGTACCTCAAGCGCGAGGAGTTGACGGCGCTGCTCGCCGCCGCGCGCGAGACCTACGAGGCGGAGGCGCGCAGCCTCGACCCCGAGTCGCGCCAACTCCTCCTGGAAGCCGTCGAAGCGACCGTCACGCTCCGCCGCGTGGACTCGCTCATCTACCTGCACCAACTGCTCAAGCTCTGGCTCGCGCCGCACGTCGTCGCCACCTCGCTCATGCTCGCGCTCATGCTCGTCCACATCATCCAAGTCGTCCTCTTCGCTGTCAGGTGAACTCTAAGAACAATTTCAAATCTCGAATTTGAAATTTCAAATCACTTATGCAGACACAGGAAAGTCGTTTCATCATCGAGCGCGACGACCTGAACGTCGATCCGGCCATCCTCGTCACCGACGGGCTGAAGATCGGGCGGCTGCCGAGTTGCGAGGTGGTGCTCAACCACCCTTCGGTCTCGCGCCTGCACGCGGGCATCACGAAGTCCGACGAACACCACTACCTCTACAACTTCAGCAGCTCCAGCGGCACGACGCTCAACGGCCGCGCCGTCGCGACCGAATCGGGCGAGATGCTCGCCGACGGCGACGTGATTCAGATCGGCCCCTTCTTCATCGACGTGGCGCGCGCGGGCGACGACCTGCGGCTCACCGTCACGCTCGAAGTCACGACGAACGTCTCGGACTCGATGTACCGCATCGAGACCCCGACCGGCCCGACGCCCTTCAAGAAGCGGCCGTCGGGCACCTCCGAGTTGTCGCAGGCGCTCAACGTCTTCTGGGAGAAGCGCAAGCGCGAGGCCGGCAAGATGCAGCGCGTCTCGCCGCTGCGTCCGCAGAAACCCATGCGCGTGCTCGGCAAGGCGCGTTTCAACTGGACGCCGACGCGCGACCTCGTCCGCCCGTGGCCCGTCTCGGTCTTCGTCTGGGGCTTCGCCGTCATCCTCGCGCTCTCGGCGGTCGCGGCCTACGTCTACGCCGAAGCCTACGCGCCCGCGCCCGTCTCGTCCGCGCACGCCGCCACGTCTCTGCGCGCGCAGCCCGCCATCGCCGCGCGCGCCAACGCGGGCAGTTGCACCACCTGCCACACTCTGACCGCGAGCATCGAGACGAGCTGCTCGTCGTGCCACCAGGCGCCGGGCTTCAAGGCGACCATCACCGAGCCGCACCAGCAGGCGGGCATCGGCTGCAACGACTGTCACGTCGAGCACCAGGGCACCGAGTTCCGCCCTAACGTCGCGAGCCTCCAGACCTGCACGACGTGCCACGCCGACTCGAACAAGAAGACCTACAACGGCCGCGCGGTCCACACGCCGCACGGCGGGACGTACGGCTATCCCGTCGTTGACGGCAAGTGGACCTGGTCGGGTCTGGTTGAAGAGGAGTGGGCGCAGAAGTCGGCCGCGTTGCGGAAGGTCGTGCAGACCGTGCGCGGCTCGCTGCTCGTTGGCCCCGGCTCGGCCAACCGCGACCCCGAAGACCTGCGCCGCAGCGCGGAGTTCCACGCGTTGCACATCCACAGGGTCAAGGTCGTCGAAGGCGTCGCGGGCGGCAACAAGGACGGCGAGATGTCATGCTCGTCCTGCCACGACAACTTCAGCCCGACCGACCGCGAGACGCCGCGCAAGACCTGCGCCGCCTGCCACAACGGCGACCGGGGCGGCAAGTTCGAGCGAGTGCTGGCCGCCGACAAAGCGAACTGCATCTCCTGCCACGTCCAGCACCCGCAGGCGCGGCGCGAGTGGGGCCGCGCGCTCCTGAACGACCTCTCGGCCGCACAGCCCGGCCTCCAACTGAGCGGACAATGAAGAGATCACAGCTACTCGTCATACTCGCGCTGCTGTCGTTGATGGCGGCCGTGAACCTGTTCACGGCGGACCCGAGCAAGAGCTTCTTCGGCGGACTGCCCTGGTGGGGCTGGGCGGCGGTGGCGCTCGCGCTGCTCCTCGTCGCCGTTGCGTTCGCGGTGCGTGACGCGCGGCGCGCGCGACTGCTGCTGGAAGAGCCGCTCCCGCCGCAGCCCGAAGAGGATGACGGCCGCATCAAGCTCACGCAGGAGCAGCTTGAACGCTACGACCCGGACGGCCCTTCCTATCCGCATCCGGTCGTCATCACCGAACGCTGCATCGGCTGTCACGCCTGCGTGGACGCGTGCCCGCACGACGTGCTCGCCATCGTGGGCGGCATCGCCACGCCGGTCGCGAGCGACCAGTGCATGGAGGACACGTCCTGCCAGGTCGAGTGTCCCGTCAACCCGAAGGCGTGCATCGTCGTCAACACGACGAAGAAGATTCCGCCGCGCAAGGTGCCCAACCGCGACGCGCGTTTCATGACCGACGTGCCCGGCTGCTTCATCGTCGGCGACGTGTCGGGCACGCCCCTCATCAAGAACGCGACCAACGAGGGCGCCGACTGCGTCAAGTTCATCCACGACGAGTTGAGAAACGGCGCGCCCGCCGAGCCCAAGTCCGACGTTGAAGTCGTCATCGTCGGCGTCGGCCCCGCCGGCCTCTCGGCCGCCATCACCGCGCAGACGCTCGGCCTCACTTACGCGGCGGTCGAGCAGGACAAGGTGCTCGCGACCATCGAGGCTTACCCCGCGAACAAGTACGTCTTCTTCAAGCCCGAGACGATGGAGACGCGCGGCGGCATCCGCCCCGAAGGCGCCGGCATGCAACGCGAAGCCATCCTCGCCGACTGGGTGCGCGCGATGCGGAAGTCGGGCGTGAAGGTCTCCGAGCAGGAGAGCTGCAAGTCCGTGAAGCGCGCCGACGACGGCGACTACTTCGTCATCCAGACCGAGCGCGGCGTCGAGAAGCAGCGGGTGACTTACAAAGCGCGCCGCGTCATCCTCGCGCTCGGCCTGCGCGGGACGCCGATGCGTTTGAAGGTGCCGGGCGAGGAGTTGAAGGTGACGCGCGACGGGCGGACGGAAGACAAGGTCAAGTACAAGCTGACCGACCCCGAGGCGTACAAGCGCAAACGCGTCGTCGTCGTCGGCGCGGGCAATTCGGCCATCGAGGCGGCCGTGGACTTGGTGGCGACGCGACAGGGCGACCGCATCACCTTCCGCCCCGACTCGGAGATCAACGACGTGACGCTCGTCATCCGCTCCGACATGAAGAACGACCTCAAGTTCGGCAACAAGCAGCAGGTCTACGACTGCATCGACGAGGGCAGGATCAAGGTCTTCTTCGGCACCTCCATCAAGGAGATACGCGACGACGAAGTCGTCCTCATGAACGCGCGCACGCAGGAGGTCAAGACGACCGTCCCCAACGACTTCATCTTCGCCATGATCGGCGGCGACCGCCCCACCAGGTTCCTCGAATCCATCGGCATCAAAATCGGGTAAAGCAGTAGGCAGTAGTCATACCGACTTGCGAGATGAAATAAGGCGCCCTCCGCGCCGGGAGCGCGGGCATCCCTGCCCGCCAAAGCGTGCTCAAGCACGCTTAGCATTGAAACTCTATCCCTCAACCTTGAGATTTAAAGTCTCCCTCTATTCGCGCTGACGCGCTCATGGCGGGCAGGGATGCCCGCGCTCCCGGCGTGAGAAAAACCAAGGCGGGCGTTGCGGGTTCAAACCCGACGCCCGCCTTGGTTGTCTTAACCTACTGACTACTTCCCTCATGGCTCGTTGCCGAGGTCGGGGACGGGGCGGCCCATCGACTGGTAGATGCTGACGATTTCGTCCATCCGCGCGCGCGGCTCTTTGGCCGTGGGGTCGTAGCGCAGGCCGATGCGGTAGTCGCGGAGCGCGTAGCGGTAGAGCTTGGGGTCTTCCTGGTCGCGGAAGAAGTCGGCGCGCTCGAAGTATGCGGAGGCGGCGGCCTTCTTGTCGGCCTCGCTCGCGCCCGTGGCCTTGGCCCTGGCCTCGGCCTTCTCGATCTTCGCGTCGAACTGGGGCGTCGCGACCGGCGCCGTGTTCGAGGACGCGGCGCCGGTCGCGGCCCCGCCGCCGTGCGAAGAGGCGGCGCCAAGGTTCGACGAAGGGCTCGTGCCGTGCGCGATGCTCGTCTGCGAGTTGCTGTTGGCCGTCGCGTTCGCGTTGCGCGCGGCGGTCGGGGCGGGCGCGTTGCCGCCGCACGAAGTCAGCAGCGCGGCCGACAGCAGAAACGACGCGACGAAGGGCTTATGCATCAGTCAGGACTCCGTTGTTAAGCTTGATGGCCGGACGATGATACACAGAAACGCCCGCCGAAGTCACACGACCCCGGCGGGCGTCTGGTCATCCTCTTCGGCGCGCGCTCACTTGCCGGTGTGGCACTTGATGCACTCGTTGTTGGTGGGCGCGGTCTTGAGCTTGCGCAGCTCCGTGGCCTGGTCGTGGCAGCCGTTGCAGTTGCGGTGGTAAGCCTCTTCGTTGTTGAGCACGGTGGGGTCCGTGTCGCCCTCGTAGGTGACTTCGGGGATGGCGTCGCCGAACTTCGGCTTGTCGCCGTCCTGCGCGTGGCAGGCGCGGCAGCTCGGCACCGGCGGCGTCTTGGCGTCCTTGGCGGTCTCGGCCGTCAGCGTCACGGCGCGGTCGGCCGGGTGCGCGGACTTGAGCGGCGGGTGCTTGGCGGCCTCGGCGGCGGGCTGGTCCGTGTGGTGGCACTCGACGCAGCCGATGACCTTCGTGCCGTCGATGCTGTAGTTCTTGGTCGCGTGGTTGACGTGGCTGAAGGGGACGGAGAGGCTCTTCGTCTTGTCCTTCTTGGAGTCGGTCGAGAGCTTGTACTCGTCCTTCGGCGCCTGCCCGCCCTGCGCCGCGAGCGAGGCCGAAGCCGAACGGAGCGCGTACGAGTTGCAGCCCAGCACGCACAGAAAACAGGCGAGCGCCGCCGACACGATGAAAAGTTTCATGATTGTCTGTCCTCTGGATTGAACCCTGTCTGCCTCGGTCTCGAAAGAGCATCGCGGCGGGAGATTGACCTGACTTTTATAGACGCGCCCTCCGACCTTGTCAATTTTTATTTCGGAATGCGGAGCGCGGATTGATGAAGAACGAAAGGCAGCGGCCTTCTCATCCTTCTTTTAATCCGAAATCCGAAATCTAAAATTTGAAGGTCTGTCCCTTGTGGCAACGCTTGCAGTCGGCGAAGTCGTCGCCGCCGAAGGCGCGGCGGTTGTTGTGGCAGGTCATGCAGGTCTGCGCGCGCGCCGAGCCGAAGTGCTGCGTGGGCTGCGGCGAGGTGACTTGTCTTCCCTGCCCGACGCCCGCGCGCACCTGGTGGCAGTTGTCGCAGCGCATCCCCTGCCGCGCGCCGTGCGTGGCATGGCTGAAGCTGACGGAGTAGGCGCGGGCCGTCGTGGGCGTGCGGCGGTAGCCGCCCTGCGCGTGGCAGGTCGAGCAGGAAGAGATGTCGCCCGCCGTACCGCGCGAGTCCGGCACGTGGCAACTGTAGCAGTTCGAGTGCGCGGGGGCGCCGGCCGGGATGGAGAGCGCGACGCCGCGCCGCGCGGGCCGGTGGCACGAGGCGCACCCTTCGGCGGGGCGCGCGCCGCCGGCCATGTGCTTCGCGTGGTCGAAGCGCATGTTGAAGTCGGAGAGGCCGGGGAAGGCTTTGAGCGGCGGGTCGTTCCCCTCAAGGCTGGAGTGGCAGTTCATGCAGATCTGCCCGCCGCGCATCACGAAGTTCTGCGTGTGACATTCGGCGCAAGCCTTGTGGCCGGGCCAGCGCGGCGTCGGGGAGTTGTCCGGGCGCTCGTGGCACGAGGCGCACGCGAGCGAAGGGTGCCGCCCGGCGGAGTGCGAGAAGCGTGCGCCTTCGCCGCCCTGCGGTTCGACCGCGACCACTGGCGTCGCGAGCGCAGACGAGGGCGCGGCCGGCGTCTGCCTGTATGAAGCGAGTGCGAACAGCAGCAACGACGCGAAGGCGCACCCCGCCAACACGCGCAGGCGACGGCGCAGTGCGCGGGGCGGCGCGGGCGGCGCGGGCGTCTGTTCCCTTCTCTCGTCTTCCGCTTCTCTCACGTCCTGCTCGCTTCTACTTACCCGCCGCGTCGAGGTGCGATTTGGGCGGCTTCTCGCGCCCGCCGAAGTTGTAGTGGCACTTGGCGCACTTAAAGTTTGAATCGGCTAGTTTCTTGTCCACCTCTTCGTTGAGAATCTTCTTCGGCTTCGGCCCGATGTGGCAGGAGGAGCCGGCGCCGCAGGAGAGGATTGGGACTTTCAAGGTCGTCTCGTCGAGCGTGCTCAGCGCGGGGATGCGCGTGTGGCAGGTCGCGCAGTCGATCTCGCGGTGGCGCTCCTCCTCGTGCGCGAAGATGACCGTGTCCCTGCGCAGGAGTTTCCTGACGATGTGCGGGTCCGTGAATCCCGCGCGCGCGGCGAACTGCGCGTCCGCGTCCTTGCCCACTAACTCGGGCCGCGCCGAGCCCGTGGGCAGGAGCTTGTGACAGCCCGCGCAGTCGGTCGAGACGGGCTTCTCGCCGCCGTCCTGCCAGTGGCAGTTGAAGCAGGAGTCGTGGCCCGTGGGCGTCGTCTTCAAGAGCCCGGCGGGGAGCGCGGGTTGTCCGGCGCCCGCGCCGGCCTTAGCGTCCGTCGATGCAGGCGTCGTCGCCGGTTGCGACGTGTAAGTTACGTGACAGACGGAGCAACTGTTCGGCTTCGAGGGCGTCGCCTGCTGCTGTATGAAGGCCGCGCGGACGAAGCGCACGACACCTTCAGCTTCCGACGGTGCGCGCGCCATCACGTCCTGATGAACGTCGTGCGGGAAGTTGACGGCGAACTCAGAACCGCGCGTCCTCCCCTTCTCCGAGCGCGCGAAGGCCGGCGCGGGGTTGGCGAAGGGGAAACGCGCGTCCGCGCGCGGCGAGACGACCGTGTGGCAGACGGTGCAGATGGCCGGGCGCGCGCCGCGAAAGAACTGCTGACGGTGACAGCTCAGACAGGATTCGTGCTCGGGATAATCGGTGATGTCGGGGAAGGCCGCCGACGCGTCGCGCACCTGCGCCCAGTTGTCGCTCGGGCTCTTGTGGCAGGAGTCGCAGGAGTCTTTGCGGTGCGCGGGCGACGTGTGCGTGAACCGCGAATAATCGACGCGCGGTCGCTGCGGGGTCGCGCGGCGCTGCGTCGCGCCCCGCCTGCGCTGCTGCCCGGCCGAGGACGACACCCACACAGAGGCGACGCCGGCAATGGCCGCCGTGAGCAGGATGACGAGCGTCGTTGTTCTTTTCTTCATCCGAGACTGCGGCGGTTTGTAGCACACAGGGCGAAGCGTGACAACAGAAATCTTCGGGACGATGAACCAGGAACGTTGAACGATGAACTGAAGAGCTGTTGCCTTTGGTTCATCGTTCAGCGTTCCTACTTCTGCGTTCCGAAGACGTAGGTGACGGCCCACAACTGCCTCGGGTTCGGCGGGAGCGTCGTCACCTTGCAGTCCCAGACGGGGCCGCCCTCTTCGAACGGGAGGAGGTTGGAGATGTAGTAGTCGCCGGCCTTGAAGCCCGTGAAGATGGCGCGACCCTTCTCGTCGGTCATGAAGGAGACGACCGCGCCCGCCTTCTCTTCGGCGCGGTCGAGCCACGCCTTCTTCTGCCGGAAGTAGTCGGAGCGCACGTTGCGGAGCGGGAAGTTGACGGGCAGCCACTTGAGCGCGAGTCGTTCGCTGCGATACTTGCGCAGGCCGTCGTCGTAGGCGCGTTTGAACTCGGGGACGGTCTTGACGGCTTCCGAGAACTCCGACTCCATCTCCGGACAGTAGAGCGAGTCGCAGTCGTGGCGCGCGAGCCACTCGCGCAACTGCGGGCTCGCGCCCTGTAAAGAGTCGGCGTGCTTCGGCATCGAGGCCCAGTCGAGCCCGGCGGAGAAGGCGCTGCGTTGGAGCAGGTAGAAGCGTTTGCGCGCGAGCGGCTTCTTGTCGGGGCCAAAGAGGAAGAGGCGGATGCCGCCCGCGTCCTCGCCGGCCGTGGCGGGCTTGGCGGCGAGGGGCGTCGGGCTCGGCTGGCAGGAGGCGGCGGTCGGCGCACCCTGCGCACGCGCCGCCGTGGCGGTGAAGAGACAGAGGCCCGTCAACAACGCGGCCCTCAGAAGGAGTGTGCGTCGTTCAGCTCTCATCGTCTTATTAGTCGAGTCAGTCGGTCGGTGACTTCTGCTGCGCGCCGGAGCGCGCCTTGCGAAGCTCCTCGCGCAGGCGCGGGAGGTCTTCGTTGGTCGGGTCGGTCTGCTCCAGCCGCGCGAGCGTGGCTTCGGACTCGGCGTACTGCTTCGTCTCCATGAGCAGGTAGGCGAGGTTGTACAGGCCGTGCGCGTTGTTCGGGTCGGTCTGGAGGCAGCGGCGCAGTTCGGCGATGGCCTTGTCGGGCTGGCTCGGCTGGCGCTTGTAGAAGGTGTAGGCCAGTTCCGAGCGGGCCTCGCAATCGTCGGGGCGCTTGGCGAGCGCGGCCGTGAACCAGCGCCCGGCGTCGTCGAACCGCTTGGCCGCTGAGTAGACCTGGCCGAGACCAACGACCGTGTTGTAGTCGTCGGGGCGCAGTTTGTTGGCGCGCGTCATGAAGTCGATGGCGTCCTCGTAACTGCCCGCGCGAAAGTAGCTCTCGGCGGCCTTCACCTGCGCGTCGAAGTTGTCGGGCTGGTTGCGCGCCTCGCCTGCGGCCTTCTCCGCATCGGCCACCAGGCGCTCGCGGTCGGCCCCGCCTTCGACGGCCGGGTGGTCGGCGGGCATCGCCGCCGCCGACTCGGCCGGCGCGGCGGCCGTGCCCGCGTGGTTCTGGTTGACGTAGACGACGAGGTGGAACGCGATGACGTAACCGACCAGCAGCCCGACCACCGAGAAGAGGACGTTCTCTCTGTTCATAACAAAAGACGTGAATCGTCAATCGTGAATAGTTAAAACCTGCTCTTACTATTCACGATTGACGATTCACGATTCACGCCTCATGCGTACGAGTGCAGGCCCGGCAGCAGATAGCTGACGCCGAGGTAGGTAAAGACGATGAGCAGGAAGGCGACGACGGCGAAGTAGGCCGCCGCGCGCCCCGTCCACCCGCGCGAGATGCGCACGTGGAGGAAGCCGCCGTAGGTCAGCCACGCCACGAACGCGCCCGTCTCCTTCGAGTCCCATCCCCAGTAACGCCCCCACGACTCGTTGGCCCAGATGGCGCCCGTCATCAGCAGCAAGGCGAGTCCCGCGAACGTGACGCCGCCCGTCTTGTACATCAGGCTGTCGATCTTCTCGCGGTCGGGCAACGCCTCGCGCAGCTTCTCGGTCTTGAAGCTGAAGATGATGACGAAGAGCGTCGCGGCGAACGCGGTGATGAGCGCGGCCAGCTCGACGGGGTTGGCGTTGAGGCTCAGGAAGAACTCGCCCTGGCGGCTGCGCACGAACTGCTCGCCGACCTGCGCGACCCTCCCGGCCGGCAGCGCCGCGATCTGCTCGGGGCGCATCCCCTCGTTCTCCGCGAGGAACTGGCCCGCGCGCTGGAACTGCGTGGGGTTGACGCAGGCCGTGCCCGCCGGGCGCGCCGCGCCCTCTTCGCAGACCGCGACTGCCTGAATCGACTTCACCTGATAGACAAGCACCCCGATGGCGAGCGCCTGCGCGACGAGCGCGGCCTTCAGGACGTGATGCCCGAGCCGGCGCGAACTCTCGCTGTTCTCCCAGACGTAGCGCGCGAAGAGCACGATGACGAGCAGAAGCAGCAACGCCGACGCCGCGAGCAGCACCCCGACGTAAGGCAGTTCCGCCCTGAGCGGAAGGGGAAAGCGCGGCGGCAGGAAGACGGCCGACCCGTACGAGGCGAACGTCTTGCCGAAGCCCCAGAAGACGCTCCCGACGGCGAGCACGGTCCCCTTGCTCACGGTCGCGATGACGGCGAGGCCGAAGATGCTCGACCAGATCGCCATCGCCTCTGTCTTCACGCCGTCTTTCAAGAGGAAGACGACGGCGGTCGCGAAGCAGACGAGCGCGATGCCGTAAGAGAGCGCGGCGATGCCGACGTGGATGGGGCGCCAGTAGGAGTCGAGCACGGGCTGGAGGCCGCTGATGTTGTCGCCGATGAAGCGCGCGAGGATGAGAATCAGCGACGCCAGCGGCAAAGAGACCGCGCCGAGGAAGCGGAAGTTCTTCCGGTGCGCGATGAGCAGCGTCGTTATCCCGGCGCCGAAGGCGAACGCCAACGACAGGTCGTAGAGGTTCGCGAACGGGATGTTGCGGAAGAACCACGGCCACTCCGCCTCGGGCTTGTTCTGCTGGAGCCAGATGGCAACGTCGTGCTCGCGGTACGCGATCCAGCGGACGAGCCAACTCCCGAGGTTCAGCAACACGCCGAGCGTCGCGCTGCCCAGGCCAATCTTCTCGAAGAACGTCGAAGGCGCGTAGAGGTTCGTCAGGTAGAAGACGGCCGCGATGAGGTAGGCGGCGAGCGCGCACAACATCAGCCCGCCGTCCGACCTGACGATACCTTCAGGCCCGACCTTCATCCTCAAGAGCATCAGCGCGACCGCGCCGAGTATGGCGATGGCCGCCGGCAGGTAGGACGCCAGCCGCGCCCCCTTCAGGTTCACCTCCGGCGCGCCCAACACGGCCGGCTGCTTTAAAACTTCGCTCATCGCTTTTTACCTCGCGGGCTTCGCCGACTTCACGTCGGAGATATCGCCGCCGACGGCGGACACGAGCTTCATGAAGCGGTCTTCGAAGCCCAGTTGGTTGCGGTTGGTGTTGCCGCCCGTCACCACCTCGAAACGCCCGTCGCCTTTATCCTCGACCTGCGCCCAGACGCGCTCGTGCGAGAAGAAGAAGACGGCGCAGAGCGTCAGCCCGAGCAGGCCGAAGCCGATATAGACGACCGTCGCGCCCGGGTCCTTCTGTATGGCGAGGATGTGCGCCTTGGGGGCCTTCTCGAAATCGACGAGGCGCCACGTGTAGCCCGCGACGGGCTGGCGCGCGAAGGGCGCGCGCTCGGCCATCTCGGGCGTGAAGGCGATGGCGCGGACGGGGCTCGCGCCGCCGGGCGCCGCGACGGCCAGCGTCGCGGCCGGGTTGTTGTAGACGCCTTCGTTCGGCTCCTGATTCTGGCCGCCGACGGTGAAGTTCGCCGAGAAGTCTCTCAACTCGACGCGCGTCCCATCGGCCAGAGTCGCCGCGCCGCCGCGCGGGATGGTCAACTCCTGCGGCTGGCCGCCCGACTGCGGCGTCACCTGTAGCTTGACGCTCCGCGCCTTGCCGTCGGCGATGAAGCTCGCCTGGAAGAAGCGGTAGCCGCGATAGTCATAAGGTCGATTCAGGTGGACGAGCGCCTCGTGCTCGCCGCGCTCGGGGTCTTTGATGCGGATGCGCGTCAGCCAGTCGAGCGTGTTGTCGGAGGTGATCGAGCCCTCCTTGCGGATGAGCTTCTGCTCGATGTCGGTGCATTCGACCTCGAACGGGAGCTGGCGCACGGAGCGCGAGAGCTGGTCGAGGTTGAAGACCGTCTCGGTCAGCTCGTTCGAGCTGAGCCCCGGTTCGAGCGGCATCTGGCCGCCGACCGTGAACATCGACGTGAGGAAGCCGCCGAAGAAGATCGTCAGCAGCGCGACGTGGACGGCGTACGCGCCCAGACGGTTCCACGCGCCGCGCTCGCCGAAGACGTACATCTTCCCCTTCTTCTCGGTCACGACCGTCTTCAAACGCCCGCCGCGAAACGCGCCCGCGACGCGCGCGACGGCCTCTTCGAGCGTCGCCGCGTTAAGCATGAGCGTCGCGCTCGGCTTCTGCCCGCGCAGCCAGTGGGCCGACGCGTCGAGCTTCTTGCGCGAGATGAAGGTCCACGCGCCGGGGAAGCGGTCGATGGAAGCGAGCACGATGTTGAGCGAGAGGATGAGCAGGAGCGCGTTGAAGTACCACGCGTGATAGATGTCGAAGACGCCGAGGTTGCCCCAGAGGAACTTCTGCGCGGGGGTCAGGGTGGCGAAGTACTTGTCGAAGCCCTCGACGTTCTGCTGCATGATGAGCATGCCGACCATGCAGGCAGCGGCGAGCAGCATCAGCACGCAGACGCCGAAGCGGACCGAACTCAACAGGTCGAGCGTCCGCTTCCCCCCCATCACGCAGACGGCTGACGTGACGAGCAGCGTGACGACCGTGAAGGTCCAACTGTGGAGCCCTTCGCCGAAGGTTCCCGCGAACCCACGGCTGAGCGCCAGTGGCGTCAGGGCGATGATCGCCCCGATGGCCGCGAGGACGACGCGCTCCGTGGTCGAGGGGGAATCCTTCGACGTGGTCGTCCCGCCGCGAGGTAGTACGTTAGTCTCTTCGATGGCTGACATTTTGATGAAAGGGGCGGCGAACCGAATCGGAACGAAAGTAAGGCCGCGGGGCACTTCCCAAACGAAGACGCGAACAGTGTGCGCCCCGAATAATAACCAAATGCGCGTGCGGCGGCAACCCACTTCGGTAATCGACCCGGCGCCGCGCGCGCCGCCGACGATGCCCCGCGCTTTGCACGCGCGGCCCTTGTGTTATCATCTCGCCGGATTATCAACATGGCTAAGAATCTTCTCCTCTGCGCGCTCGGCATCGTCCTCGGTTTCATCGTCGGTTTCCTGATCACCAACTCGATCACGAAGCCCGGCATCCAGGTCGCGCAGGCGCGGCCGGCCACGGCGGGCGGCGGCGAGGCGCGGCCGCTCGGCCCCGACCAGATGGGCGGCGAACTCCCGGCCGGTCACCCGGAAGTCCCCGGCGCGGGCGCGGCCGCCTCGACCTCGGTCGCGGCGCAGGCCGCGATGGACAAGGCCGACCGCGCGCCGAAGGATTTTCAGGCGCAGTTGGAGGCCGCGCGCGTCTTCGACGGCCTGCACGACTACGACAAGTCCGGCCTCTACGCCGACCGCGCGCTCAAGCTCAAGGGCAACGACTTCGACGCGCTCGTCCTGATGGGCAACGCCAGGTACGAAGCGCAGGACTACGCCTCGGCCGAGACCTTCTACGAGCGCGCCCTCGTCCTCAAGCCCGACTCGCCCAACGTGCGCACGGACCTCGGCAACACCTTCTTCAACCGTGGCGACTTCGACCGCGCGGTCGCGGAGTATCGCAAATCCGTCCGTGTAGACCCCGACCACTTCAACAGTTGGCGCAACATCGCCGCCGCCTCGCTCCGTAAGCGCGACAAGGCGTCCGCCACCGAGGCCGTCGAACAACTCACGCGCATCGCGCCGCAGAACCCCGAGACCGCAGACTTTCGCCGCCAGCTCGCCGAACTGCCTTAAGTTAGAAGACTAGCCGAACGACTCCATCCACGCCACGCACTTCAAAAGCTCCGCGCGCATCTTGTCGGCCGGGGCGTGGTGTATGCGGCCGTGGCCGGGCAGCACCCACTCGAAGCTGTAGTCGAGAAGTTTCCGCATCGAGCGCGTCTGCGCGGGCCAAGAGTACCAGCAGGCCGAGCGGAAGGCCGTGAGCGTCTTGCGCGTCGGCGACCACGCGAGATGGTCGCCGGTGAAGAGGTATTTGTTTCGATAGAGAAGGACGGCGTGACCGCGCGTGTGGCCGGGCGTGGGGATGATAAGAAGGTCGCGGTCTAAACGCCCGGCCTCGACGCCTTCGACGACGCGCTCGACGCCGTAACGCGCGGCGCCGTCGTCAGCGTGCATGACGCGGGCGGCTTTGAAGTGGCGCGCGAACTTGTCCTGGTCGGCCACGTCGTCGCGGTGCGTGAGGAAGATAGTGCGGACGCCGCCCAGCTCTTCAATCTTCCGCACGAGCGGGCGCGTGAAGCGCGGCGAATCGACGAGGACGTTGCCGCCCTCCGACTCGGGCCTGACGACGAGGTAGCTCCACGCGCCGAAGCTCGACTCGGCGTTGAAGCCGCAGTAGTAGACGTTCTCGTCCACGCGTTCGGGGAACGCCTCGACGCCGAGCCGCGCGTTGTAGCCGCGCGTCGTGCCGATGGAGGCGGTCGGGCACGCGACGAGCGCCTTGAGCGCCCCTAGCACTTCATCTTCCGTCCGAGGCTGGCGGTAGACGCTTGACTGTTCGCCGTGGTCTTGGAAGACGCCCGGCGCTATCTGCCGGCACGCGTCGCAGTCGATGCACGACGCGTCAACGTAGAAGTCGCCCGGCACGTTCTCCGGCAGACGTTTCGAGGGGTTCGCCACCGTTTCAGTTTACAACCGTGCTCATTCGGGCGCGACCTCACGCCGGGAGCGCGCACCCCAGGCGGGGCGGTTTGACCACGCCGCGCGCCGCGACTAAAGTTAAGTGACACTGCCCGACAACCTGAGAGGAAAGTGATGAGTGGCGCGGCTAAGAGTTTACTCGTCTTCGGAATCTACCTCTGCGTGCTGGGCCTCGTGCTGCTGCTCGCGCCGAATATGCTTCTGCCGCCCTTCGGGGCGCCGCCGACGAGCGAGGTCTGGATCAGACTCAACGGGATGTTTGTGCTCTGCCTGAGCTTCTATTACATTCAGGCGGCGCGGCACGAGTTGACGAGTCTCATCCGCTGGACGGTCCCGGCCCGCGTCGCGGTCATCGTCTACTTCGCCGCCTTCGTGCTGCTGCTCTCGGCCCCGAAGGCGTTACTCCTGTTCGGGCTGATCGATCTGCTGGCGGCAATCTGGACGTGGCTCGCGTTGAGGAAGGACGAGGCACGCCGGGTCTTTCCGCCGGAGTCTGTCTAGCGTCACGTTCACGTTGGGGGCACTATGGAGACGTTCGAGGACGCGAGTCATCTCTACGAGGTCGAGCGCCGCGCGCGACACGCCGAGCGCCCGGGCTTCCGCATCAGCGAGCTACAGATTTCGCCGACGCAGAAGGTGCCCTGGCACTACCACACCAACGTGCAGGACACTTTCTACGTCATCGAGGGGCGCATCCGAATCTTCCTGCGCGAACCGAAAGAGGAGGTGCGGCTCGGCCCCTGCGAGACCTACTCCGTCCGCCCCGGCCGCCCGCATCTCGTCGCCAACGGCGGCGACACTTCGGCGACCTTCCTCATCCTTCAGGGCGTCGGCGAGTACGACTACGTCCCGCTCTGAGACTGAAAGTTAATTCACTTCCCTAACCCGTCGATTATCAATTCCGAGAGGCGCGACATGAGGAGGAGGGCGGGGTTGTCGGCCGTCCAGTCGGGCTCGGGCATGTCGTCGCAGGTGACGGCGAGCACGATGCGGCCGCGCGTGTGGTAGATGACGCCGACGTTGGAGCGCAGCGCGTCGAGCGCGCCCGACTTGGTCGCCTTCGGCACGCGCCAGAGGTTGCGCCAGATGCCGTTCGTCGTCTGCTCGCGCTTGAGGAGGTCGATCATCTCCTTCGAGGCGGCGGGGCTCACGACCTCGCCGCGCTCGATCTTCTCAAGCAGCGTCGCCAACTCGCGCGGCGTCGCGCGGCCGAGACCGAAGCGTTTGTTGGCCTCGATTTGACCTTCCTTACTCACGCCGCCGCCGCCCACGCGCCGCATGATGCGCGTCTGCGTGAACCCGAGCGACTCCATCCGCGCGTTGACGGCGTCGGTCGTGAGGTGGTCGAGCACCATGTTGGTCGCGGTGTTGTCGCTCAACTCCATCATGAGCGTCACGGCGTCGCGCAGCGTGACGCGCAGCCCGTCGGTCAACTCGTTCAGCACGCCGGAGCCCGCGTACCGCGCCGCCTTACCAAGCACCAACTCATCCGACCACTTCGTCTTCCCTTCCGCGACGCGCGCGAACGCCTCGACCATCACGGCGACCTTGATGGTGCTCGCCGTCCGCACCGGCTCGTCGCCGCCGAAGTCGTACGTGGCGCCCGTGTCGAGGTTCTTCGCGTAGAGATAGACGTTCCCTTTAAAGTTCGCCGCCTCCGCGCGCACGCGCCGGTCGAGCCAGGCGGGCACGGGTTTCGGCTGCGGCGGCGAAGGCGTCGGCGTTGGGGTTGTCTGAGCGCGCGCCGCAACGACGCAGACTGTTAAGAGGAGCGCGGCGGATGTGACGAACGTTCTCATCTGTCCCCTCCCTCAGTCGGCGTGGCTGATGAAGTCGCGCGTGCGCGGGTCTTGCGGGTCGTTGAGGATTTGCGCGGTGGCGCCGAGTTCGACGGCCTCGCCGGACTCCATGTAGAGGACGCGGTCGGCCACGTCTTCGAGGAACTTCATCGAGTGCGTGACGATGACCATCGTCTGACCCTGCTCGACGAGACCGCGCAGCGTGACCGCGAGTTCGTTGCTGCGGCGCGGGTCGAGCGCGCTCGTCGGCTCGTCGAAGAGGAGGACTTCGGGCCGCATCGCGAGCGCGCGGACGATGGCGACGCGTTGCTGCTCGCCGCCCGAGAGCGACTCGGGGTAACGCAACGCGGACTTGCCTAAGCCCACCGTCTCAAGGAGCCGGCGCGCCTCCGCCTCAACCTCAACGCGGGAACGCTTCAGGACGTGGACGGGCGCCTCCGAGATGTTCCCCAACACGGAGAGGTGCGGGAAGAGATAGAAGTGCTGGAAGACCATCCCGACCTGCCGGCGCAGTTGTTTGACGCGCCGCTGGTACTCCTTCTCACTCAAGTTTGCTTCGAGCCGCACGCCGCCCGCTTCGAGCGACCCTTCGGTTATCCTCTCGAACCCGTTCATGCAGCGCAGCAGCGTCGTCTTCCCGGAACCCGAAGGGCCGATGATGCCGAGCACCGTGCGCGGCTCAACTTCCAAACTCACGCCGCGCAGGATGCGCGTCTCGCCCGCGACCTTGCCCAACCCCTCGATGCGTATCATCCCGCCACCTCCGCTTCGACCGCGCGCAGCGCCTGCCTTCTCTGAAGTCTCAACTCCAGACGCCGCGCGAGGTGCGCGAGCGGCAGACTCATCAAGAGGTAGAAGGCCGAGACGATGACCCCGAGCAGCATGAACTCGCCCGAAGCGTTCGCAAGCTCGCGGTACGCGGTCGCCAACTCCCACACCGAGATGGCGAAGGCGACCGACGTATCCTTGAAGAGCGAGACGAAGTCGTTCGTCATCGGCGGCAGCGCGATGCGCAGCGCCTGCGGCAGCACGATGCGCCGGAAGGCGAGCACGGGACTCATGCCGAGCGCGTACGCCGCCTCGTACTGACCCTTCGGGATGGCTTCGAGCGCCGCGCGGTAGACCTGCGACTCGTAGGCCGCGTAGTTCAGCCCGAGCCCGACGAGCGCCGTCAACCAACCCGGCATCGCGAGTCCCACGAGCGGCAGGCCGAAGTATAGAAACAGTAGTTGAACGAGCACCGGCGTCCCGCGAAAGAACTCGACGTAGACGGTGCAGAAGAAACGCACGACCGAAGGCCCGCGCGACTGGCCGACCGCGAGCCCGAGCCCGAGCGTGACGGCGATGACCATCGCCCCCAACGACAGCAGCACCGTCACCAACGCCGCGCGCGTCAGACGCCAGATCGCCTCCGACCAGTTAAAGGAGGACGAGGTCATCTCGTACTTGACCTCCTCCTGCTTGGGCTCGCCCGCCGCGCCGTCCGCCGCCGTCCGCGGCCGGAGGTCGAGTTGCGCGTCGTTCCAAAGATTCCACTTGCGCAGGATTCGTTCGAGCGTCCCGTCCCGAACAATCTTATCAATGCCGGCGTCAACCTCCGCCTTCAGAGCATCGTCGCCCTTGCGCAGACCTATCACGTACGCGCCGCGCATGAAGGGCTCGCCCGCCGGTTTCAGGCGCGGGTTCGGCCGCGCGTAGAACGCCTCCATCGGCACGTCCATCAGCACCGCGTCCACGCGCCCCAACTCCAAATCCCTGTACGCGCCGACCGGGTCTTCGTAGCCCTTGAACGGGACGCCCTCCTTCTCCAACAGGCGCGAGGCCGCCGTGTTGCCGAGCGTGCCGACCGTGCGCGCGCGGCAGTCTTCGAGACTGTTGATGCGCGTCTCGTTCTTACGAACCGTGAGTTGAAGTTGAAAGATGTAGTAAGGCTTGCTGAAGAGGATGATGCGCGCGCGGTCTTCGGTCGGCTCAAGGCCGTTGACGACCACGTCGAACTCGCCGCGCTGGAGCGAGGTGACGATGGTCTGCCAGTCGGTCGGGACGAAGACGGACTTGCGGTTCATCGCGGCCGCGAGCGCCTCGACCATCTCAAGTTCATACCCGACGTACTTGTCAGGGTGCGCCGGGTCCGTGAAGACGTAGGGCGCGCCGCCGCTCGGGTCGGCGCCCCAGCGGAGGACTGCCTGTGCGTGTGCGACGGTCGGGGATAGAAGGAGGCAGAGCAGAAGGAGCCGGCACTTGTTCATTGTTCGGGTCGGAGCGATGTGCGTACGAATTCGGCGAGCGTGTCAATATACTTCTCGCCGCCGATGATGAAAAGGTCGTTGTGTCCCGCGCGCTCGATAATGATGAGCCGCTTCGGCTCGGGCGCCGACTCGAAGAGGCTGCGACCCTGCGTCACGGGGATGACCTCGTCGCGGTCGCCGTGGACGACAAGTACGGGGCAGCGGACATTTGAAAGCTTCGAGACGGTGTCGAGCTTGTTCTTCGTCAAGCGTCTCATGAAGCGCGGCAGCCACGGCATGACGACGGCGGCCATGTCGGCCGCGCTACTCAAACCCGATTCGAGGACGAGCGCCCCGCACTCGCGCCGCGCCGCCACGTCCGCGACCGCCGCCGTGCCCAAAGACTGCCCGTAGAGCACGACCCCGCGCGCGGGCACGCCGCGCTCCTTCGTCACGAAGTCGTAAGCGGCCTCGGCGTCCGCGTAGAGCCCTGCCTCGCCCGCCGACTCGCCCTCGCTGCGTCCGTAGCCGCGATAGTCGAAGAGCAGCACGTCGAACCCGCGCGCGGCCAGCTCCGCGCCGACCCAGTCGCAGTAACTCAGGTTCCCGCCGTTCCCGTGCGCGTAGACGACCGTCGCGGCCGGAGGCTTTGTCTCGGAACGGAAGAACCAGCCGTGGAGCTTCAGCCCTTCGGCGTTCCTGAACCAGACCTCCTCCGCGCCCGCCGGCACGCGCCACAACCCGCCGCGCGCCGCGCGCTCCGGGTGAAAGATGACCGACGCCTCGAACCGACGCAGCATAAAGAACCCGACTGGCAACCCGATGAGCGCGATGACCAGCAACGAGATGACGAAGTATCGAACGGCCAGCGCGCGCTCGCCCCGCCTTAACGCTCTGTAAGAGTCGGTGAAGAACATGGGAAGAAGTAGGCAGTAGGCGGATGGCGGTAGGCAGTTAAGCGTCAGTGTCGGCACCCGCACCATCTCTATCAACGTCGCTTACACGTCGTAACGAACCCTTCACACAACTTTTATTTCTTCAACTGCCTACTGTCATCCGCCTACTGCCTACTTCTTTCCCGCGTTGCGTTCGAGGTAGTCGAGCAGGACGTTCGACATGACCTTGACGCCGACGACGAGGCTCTCTTCGTCAACGTCGTAGTCGGGGGTGTGCCAACCGGCGGTGATGCCTTTGGCGCGGTTGCCGACGCCGAGGAAGTAGTAGAAGCCGGGGACGAGTTTCTGGTAGGCCGAGAAGTCTTCGGCGGGCATAAAGGGCTTGATGGCGAGCGCGTTCTGCTGACCGACGACGCGGCGGATGGTCGGCAAAGTCTCTTCGACGAGCGCGGGCTCGTTGTAGGTGACGGCGTTGCCGTCGCCCATCTCAAGCTCGACGGTCGCGCCGTAGGCGGCCCCGACGTTCTGGAGCGTCTCGCGCATCAACGCGATGGCGCGCTCGCGCACGGCGTCGTTGAAGGTGCGCATCGTGCCCGACATCTTCACCTGACCGGCGATGACGTTGAAGCGGTCGCCGCCGGCAATCGTCCCGACGGTGATGACGAGCGGCTCAAGCGGGTCGATGCGGCGGCTCCGTATGTTCTGGAGCGCGAGCACGCATTGCGAGGCGACGACTATCGAATCAATTCCGACGTGCGGCTGCGCGCCGTGCGAAGACTTGCCCTTGACGGTGATGTAGAAGGTGTCGGCCGAGGCCATCGCGGGGCCGGAGTGGTAGCCGATCTGCCCGGCCTGTAGGTTCGGCTCGGTGTGGAGGCCGAAGACGGCCTGCGGGCGCGGGTTGTCGAACGCGCCCTCCTTGATCATCAGCTTCGCGCCGCCCTCCTCGCCAGCGGGCGCGCCCTCCTCCGCCGGCTGAAAGATGAACTTGACGGTGCCGCGCACCTCGTCCTTCATCTTCGAGAGGACTTCGGCGACGCCGAGTTCGACCGTCGTGTGTACGTCGTGGCCGCAGGCGTGTTTGACGCCGGGCGTCCGCGACTTGTAGGGCACGTCGTTGACTTCCTGAATCGGCAGCGCGTCCATGTCGGCGCGCACGGCGACGACGGGGCCGGGCTTGCCGCCGACGAGCAGCGCCGTCACGCCGTACTTGCCCACGCCCGTCTTGATGTCCGTCAGGCCGAGCGCGCGCAGGCGTTCGGCGACGACGCGCGAGGTGCGCTCCTCGCGATTCGAAAGCTCCGGGTGCATGTGGAAGTCGCGCCGCGTCGCCACGAGTTGACTGCGCAGAGCCTCCGCAGCAGCCGCGACCCTCTGGTCGCGCGGCCCCGCGTCAACGTAAGCCGACCCGCGCGGCGCGACGACCGCCGACGCGAGTAAGACGATTGTGATAAAGAAGGCTGTTACAAGTCTCAAGGTCTTTCTCCGTTACCAAATCAGAATTTCAAATTAATCGGCGTACTGCCGCTGCGTGCGCCGGTAGAGGGTGAGGCCGAACCAGAGTTCCCAGAAGACGGCGAGGATGACGAGCGCCGAGACGACCGAGAGGAGTTGCGAATCGGAGACCTTCTGGACAACCACGTAGACATCGCCCGCGAGCGAGAGCGCGAGGGGGACGAGCGCCGCGATGAGCACCTTCGAGGCGAAGCGGTGGAAGTGTTCCGTCTCCTCGCCCTCCTCGACGAGGCGGTGGTAGGCGGCCGGCGTGATGAGCAGCACGATGGCGATGGCGTTGAGGCCGAGGCTGGCGAGGTGCAGGTACTTCGAGAGCGCAGGCAGCTTATCAAAGCTCTCCGTCAGGACGCAGATGAACTGGAAGCCGAGCAGCGCCTGCGAGCCCGGCAGCACGACGCGGCACTCGGTCAGCACGTGCTTGATCTTGTCGGTCAGCTTCCCCTTCTCGTCCTGTTTGCCGTCTCTCTGCTCCGACATCTCGCTCTCCCCCTTCGCCGCCTCGATCTCGCCTTTGCGCTCGCGCCGCATGTAGAATTCGAGCCCGTACCAGAACGACGCCGCCAGCAACGTCCCGAAGAGGCCCGCCGCCACGCCCACCTTCCAACCGACGACCTTCTGCACAGCCACGTAGAGGTCCAGCCCCAGCCCCAGCGAGAAGGGCAGCAGCGCGAACGACATCAGCCTCGACGTGTAGCGGTGTATCGCGTGCGTGTCCTCGCCCTGCTCGACGAGGCGATGGTAGGCCGCAGGCGAGATGATGAGGGCGACGGCGACGAGCAGCAGCCCGAGCGCAAGCATCTTCAACAACTGCGACGGCAGCGGGAGTTGGTCGAAGCCCGGCTCGAAGACCGAACGGAACTGGAACCCGACGAGCACCTGCGCCCCGAGCACCAGCATGCGCGCCTCGTTGAGCGCGTTCTCCACCTTGTCTTTAATCTTTGCCATATGTCAGTAGGCAGTAGGCAGATGGCAGTAGGCAGTCGCCCCGTGTAACGATAGTTGAAAGATTAGTTCGGAGTTTTCGACAGCAGGGTTTTCAACTGCCTACTGCCCGCTGCCTACTGCCTACTGCGTTTCCCGCCAGAGCGCCTGCAACTCGCGTTTCAAGACTTTGCCCGTCGGCCCCTTCGGGAGCGCGGCGACGACGCGCACGGTCTTGGGGCACTTGTAGTCGGCGAGGTGCTCGCGGCAGTAGGCGGCGACCTCTTCGCCCGTGACCGCGTGACCCTCGCGGAGGACGACGAAGGCGGCCACGTCCTCGCCGTAGAGCGGGTCGGGCACGCCGAAGGCGGCGGCCTCCGCGACCGCCGGGTGCTTGTAGAGCACCTCGTCTATCTCGCGCGGGTAGATGTTCTCGCCGCCACGGATGACCATGTCGGACTTGCGGTCGATGATGTGATAGAAGCCTTCGGCGTCGCGGTAGCCCACGTCGCCCGTGTGGAACCAGCCGCCTCGGAAGGCGCGCGCCGTCGCCTCGTCGTTCTTGAAATAGCCCTTGAAGACGTTCGCGCCGCGCATGACGATCTCGCCCGCCTCGCCTTCGGGGAGTTCGTTGTCGTCGTCGTCCACGACGCGCATCTCGTTGCCGATGGGGATGCCGCACGAGCCGGGTCGGCGCCGTCGGTCGGGCGGGTTGAAGGTCGAGCGGCAGGTTGACTCCGACAGGCCGTAGCCCTCGACGACGAGGCAGTTGAAAGTCTCCTCGAAGCGGCGCATGACCTCCGCCGGCACGGGCGCCGAGCCGCACATGGCGAAGCGCAGTTGCTCCGTATGCAGTCCCTCGGGCACGCCGTCGGGATAGGTCTTGAGCAGCATCGAGAGCATCGTCGCGACCGAGCCGAAGGAGGTCGCCCGGTATTCGCTGATTATCTGCCAGAAGCGCGAGGCCGAGAAACGCTCGCACGTCACCGTCGAGCCGCCCGCGTAGAGCGCGCTCACGGTCGTTACGGAGACGGCGTTCATGTGGAAGAGCGGCATCACCGTCAGGAGCCTGTCCTCTTCCGTGAAGCCGAGCCACTCGACGATCTGCCGCGCGTTGGCGAGCAGGTTGCCGTGCGTGAGCAGACAGCCCTTCGGCTTCCCCGTCGTCCCAGACGTGTAGATGATGATGGCCTCGTCGTCGCGCGTCCGTTCACCCGCGCCCCACGCGCCCGGCTCGTCACTCATGCCTTCGGTCGCCGCGCGCTCGTCGTCGAAGACGAGAGCCTCGCGGAGCGTCTTCACTTCACCTTTCAGCTCGGAGACCTGCGCCTCGAACTGCGTGTTGTAAAGGAACAGCTTCGTCTCGGAGTTGCCGACGACGTAGGCCATCTCCTCGGTCTTGAGGAGCGAGTTGACGGGGCCGGCGAGCGCGCCGAGCTTGAAGCAGGCAAAGTATGCGATGACGTACTCGGCGCTGTTGGGGAACAGGAGGCTGACCACGTCGCCCTTCCCCACCCCGCGCGCCGAGAGCAGGTTGGCGGCGCGGTTCACGGCCGCGTCAAACTCCCTGTAGGTGTAGCGGCGGCCGTCCGCCTCCGAGAAGAGAAAGACCTTCTCGGGCGCGTCCGCGGCGCGCACTTCGAGCAGCTCGCGTAGGTTCTGAAAGCTCATGGTTCGCTTGAATGTCGAAACTCGGAAGACGCGGGACATCATAGCGGACGAGGGCGAAAAATGGCTAAGCCTTTCCTCATTTTTCCCTGCGTGCGCGCCCCGCGTGTGGTATATTTTCGCGGTCTCCGGCAGCCGCGCCCGCCAGCAGACACTTCCAAACGGGCCGGCGAAATTTCAAATTAAAAGTCATCAAATGGACACCTACCGCAACTTCGTCAAAGGTGAGTGGGTCGAATCTTCGTCGCAGAAGACGGCCGAAAACGTCAACCCCGCGAACACCGAGGACGTGCTCGGCATCGTCCGTCTCTCGACGCGCGAGGAGGCGCGCCGCGCCGTCGAGGCCGCGGCCGAAGCCTTCCGAGGCTGGCGCGCGACGCCCGCCCCCGCGCGCGGCCGCATCGTCGCGCGCTTCGCGCGGCTGCTCGAAGAGCACAAGGAATCGGTGGCCGCGCTGCTCACGCGCGAGGAGGGCAAGACCATCGGCGAGGCGCGCGGCGAGTTGCAGCGCGCCATCAACGTCGCCGACTTCTGCGCGGGCGAGTCGCGCCGCATGAACGGCGAGACCATCCCTTCCGAACTCCCGAGCAACTTCGCCTACACCATCAAGCAACCGCAC
This sequence comes from Pyrinomonadaceae bacterium, assembly GCA_036379655.1. Taxonomy (GTDB): domain Bacteria; phylum Acidobacteriota; class Blastocatellia; order Pyrinomonadales; family Pyrinomonadaceae; genus QHXN01. Next base: position 39,063 of record DASVGG010000046.1, on the reverse strand, counting down.
GGCGTCGTCGCCGTCGTCACGCCGTGGAACTTCCCCGTCGCCATCCCGGTCTGGAAGCTCGCGCCCGCGCTCGTCGCGGGTAACACGGTCGTCTTCAAGCCCGCGACGAACACGCCCGCGACGGCCGTCCGTATTGTTGAACTGCTGGCCGAGGCGGGCGTGCCTGCGGGCGTCATCAATCTCATACTCGGCTCGGGCTCGGAGGCCGGCGACGAGATAGTCAGTCACCCGGCCGTGCGCGCAATCTCTTTCACGGGCTCGACCGGGATCGGGATTAAACTCTACGAGCAGGCCGCGCGGCGCGGCGTCCGCGTGCAGTGCGAGATGGGCGGCAAGAACCCGGTCGTCGTGCTCGAAGACGCGGACATGACGCTCGCCGTCGAGTCCACGGCGCAGGGCGCGTTCGGCTCGACGGGCCAGCGATGCACGGCGACGAGCCGCGCGGTCGTCGTCGAGACGGTCGCGGACGAGTTCGTCCGTCGCATCGGCGAGCGCGCGAAGGCGTTGCGGCTCGGCGACGGCAGCGACCCGCAAACGGAGGTCGGGCCCATCGTGGACGCGAGCCAGTTCAAGTCCGTCCTCTCCTACATGGACGTGGCGCGCGAGGACGGCGCGGAGCTTGTGTGCGGCGGCGGGCCCGCCGACGGCGCGGGGCTGCCCAAGGGCTTCTTCGTTCAGCCGACGGTCTTCGACCGCGTCACGCCCGACATGCGCATCGCGCGCGAGGAGGTCTTCGGCCCGGTCCTCTCCGTGCTGCGCGTCAAGGACTTCGACGAGGCGTTGCGGGTCGCCAACGACAGCGAGTTCGGCCTCTCCTCCTCCATCTTCACCAACGACGCGGCGAGCGTCTTCCGCTTCGTGGACGAGATCGAGACCGGCATGACGCACATCAACTCGCCCACGACCGGCGGCGAGGCGCACGTCCCCTTCGGCGGCATCAAATCGACGGGCGTCGGCGCCTTCGAGCAGGGCTCGACCGCGCTCGACTTCTACACGGAACTGAAGGTCGTCTACGTCGATTACACGGGTCGCAAGCGCGAAGGAAACCTGTACTAACTTTCTATGCGTTACTTCAAGTCAAAGGCGTTGCGCCTCACCGCCGTCATCCTCGTTCTGTTCGCCTGCGGCTTCCGCGCGCGCGCGCAGGCGGGCGACGCCGAAGAGTCGCAGCGCCTGTTCGCCCCGTGGTCGAACGTCGCGCTCGACGTTGAGTTGAAGGGGCTGGTGACTAAGCTCACGGAGGTTACGGACGAGGCGCGGAAACAGGCCGCCGCGAACGCGGGCGCCGACGCCGGCCGGCGGATGCGCGAGTTCTACGGCATGCTCGCGCCGGGCAAAGGCGGCGGCCTCAAGTTCGGTTACCTGCGGATTCGGATGGAGCCCGTGGCCGCAACCGTCACGGCCGAGGCGCTGCGCGCCGGGGCCGCCGAGCACTACCCGAAGTCGCAGCACGTGTCGAAGGGGAGCATCAAGCAGTACGAGTACAAGCAGACGCCCATGCTCCGATTCAAGTTCACCGGCCCGCTCCCGCAGGAGGGGATGTTCCTCGGCTACCTCGGCGGCGGCTACTCCGCCTTCCCGACCTTCTACAGCGTCCCCGGCATGAACGCGTCCTACCCCGTGCTGGAGGCTTACATGGTGCGCGACGGCACCGGGGTCCTGTTCAGGTACGCGGCGCCGAAGCTGGACGAGAAGGACGAGCAGTTCTTCCACGCCATCATCGACTCGGTCAGGTTCTTCGACGCTACGGGCGCTTCGAGCAGTTACGACTTCTTCGCGCTCGGACGTGACCTCTACAAGAGGAGGGATTACGGCCCGGCCGTCACGGCGCTCGACAAGGCGCTCGCCCTTGAACGGCGGCAGCGCGCGCTGCCGCAGGCGCAGTGGCGCGACCTCGTCATGACTTTCGCGAACGCGCTCGGCGCCGCCGGCCACGCCGACCTCGCGCTGAACGTGCTTGAGATTGGCGTCGCCGAAGAGCCGACCTACCCGTACTTCCATCACGGCCTCTCCCGCCTCTACGCGCACCTCCGCGACGTGGACCGCACGTTGTCGGAGTTGGAGAAGACTTACCAACTCTTGCCGAAGGAGAAGAAAGGTTTCGGCGGCGGGATACCAGACCCTTTGGAAGACCCCGCTTACCGCAGGTTCGCGGGCGACCAGAAGTTCAGCGACGGCGTCAAGGCTTTAAAGAAGAAGTACAAGAACTGAAAGGAAGGCGCGACCGCCGCGCCGACTACCGTACGACGCACATGAGCACGAGCACCCAAACCGAAGCCAAACGGGTCACGGTCAACTGCCCCGCCTGCCAGACGTTGAACCCCGACGCCGACGTTAACTCGAAGTGTTCCGCGTGCGGCGAGCCGCTCGGCGTCGCGGTCTTCCAGCACAGCCTCGACGAAATCAAGAAGCTCACAGAGCGCATGCGGGAGACGACGGCGCCCTCCTTCAACACCTTCAACGGCTTTGGCACGACGCTGCTCGACTACCGCGAGCGCGCCGACGGCAAGTGGGAGGCGACGCGTTGGGTCGTCGCCGCGATGCTGCCCCTCGTCCCGCTCGGCTCCTACGTCATCAACCCCAGGCGGCAGCAGAACAGCTACGGCCGCATGGAGTCTTATTTTGAAATCCTCGGCCGCACGCCGCTCGCGCCCGCGCGCGTGCTGCGCGTCTACGCGCTCATGCTGCTGGGGCTCGCGCCCGTCGTGCTCGGCTTCATGAATTCGAGATGGATCGACAGCACGATTAAAAGCGCGCTCGGCGCGAAGTACGGCGGCATCGTCGCCATGCTGGCGATGATTGCCACCGTCGCGTGGGGCGGCTACATCATCTTCTACCGCATCAAGAACGACTCCAAAGCCTACAAGGCAAAGTCGGCCTGACGCGCGGACAACTTTCCAACACCTCGGGAGAAAGAGACATGAGCACCGCCGAACCGCAACTGAACGCGACCGAGACCAAGCCGACCGGCTCCGAGATCGTCGAGAAACATAAGCAGTACCTCTTCCCCGCGGTCGCGATGTACTACCAGGAGCCGCTCGCGCTCGTCCGCGGCGAGGGGCAGTACGTGTGGGACGACAAGGGCGACCGCTACCTCGACTGCTTCGGCGGCGTGCTCACCGTCAGCGTCGGCCACGGGCACCCGAAGGTGACCGAGGCGATACTGGAGCAGGTGAAGACGCTTCAGCACACCTCGACGCTCTACGCCAACAAGCCGCAGTCCGACCTCGCCGAGAAGCTCTATCAAATCACGCCCGGCCGACTCAAAAAATCCTTCTTCACCAGCAGCGGCACCGAGGCCGACGACACCGCCATCCACGCCGCCAAGACCGCCACGGGTCGCCACGAGATCGTCGTGCTGCGCCACAGCTATTCGGGACGCTCCGCGACGGCACTCACGGCCGTCGGCCATGCGACGTGGCGTCCGCTCCCCGCTCAAATCGCCGGCATCGTCCACGCGCGCGCGCCCTACTGTTACCGCTGCCCGTTCAAGCTCTCGCCCGAGAACTGCGGGCTCGCCTGCGCCGAGGATTTGGAAGAGTTGATTATGACGCAGACGACGGGCGAGATCGCGGCCTTCATGGCCGAGCCTATCCTGGGCGTCGGCGGCTTCATCGTCCCCCCGCCCGGCTACTTCGAGCGCGTGGCCGAAATCACGCGCAAACACGGCGGCCTCTTCATCGCCGACGAGGTGCAGACGGCCTGGGGCCGCACCGGCGACAAGTGGTTCGGCATCGAGCACTGGAACGTCGAGCCCGACATCATCACCTCCGCCAAGGGTCTCGGCAACGGCGTCCCCGTCGGCATCACCGTCGCCACGCCCGAGGTCGCGGACAAGTTCCCGGGGCTGACGTTTTCGACCTTCGGCGGCAACCCCGTCTCGATGGTCGCCGCGCTCGCCGTCATCAACGTCATCGAAGAGGAGAACTTGCGCCGCAACGCCTCGGAGGTCGGCGCCTACTTCCGCCAGCGCCTCGAAGAACTCAAAGAGAAGTACCCCGTCATCGGCGACGTGCGCGGCCTCGGCCTCATGCAGGCACTCGAACTCGTCAAAGACCGCGAGACCAAAGAGCCCGACCCCCAATCCGTCCTCAAAGTCTTCGAAGAGACGAAGAAGCGCGGCGTCCTCATCGGCAAAGGCGGTCTCTACGGCAACGTCATCCGCACCGGCGTCATGCTCAACTCGACGAAGGACACGATTGACGAGTTGTGTGATGCCCTCGACGCGAGTTTGGCGACGCTCTGAATGAGATTCTCAGCGACAGAACTTGCGCGTAACTCTTCTGTCGTCGCCGAGCTTAAACTGGCCTGGAAAGATTCGGAGCCGGATGTTTCAGGCGGACATGAGGAGGGCGGATTTATCGTCGTTGGCGATTTCGGGATTCTGAGCGCCGTCCGCTGGGGAAGAGGAACGCAGAACGAGATTGTCTTGCCGCCACACAAAGATTGTTCGGTGAGCGGCAAGGCAATCGTCGCCACGTTCCACACGCATCCGAATACGGGCGCGGATTTTCAGCAAGAGCCGAGCTTGAACGACATCCGCGCCGTACGCGACGACCTCGATTTGAAAGGCGAATTTTATCTTGGCGAATTCGTCGTCTCACACGAGAATGTCTATTTAATCGAGCCTTCGGGTCGGGTCGGCGTGCTCGGGAGAACGGACGAACTCTTTCGGGGGCAAAAACCATGACAGTCTTGAGCAACGAAACTTTACAGGACGAAATCGCCGTCTCGGTGGCGCAGGTTTTGGCCTCGGCGAATCGTAAGGCGAAAGAGTTGGGCGTTGACGCGAAAGAGAGCCTGATTACCGTCTCACAGCACCTGTCGAAAGGCGTCTGGCTGTGGCGCGTGCATTACGGCGCGAGGGATTACGTCGGGCGGCGCGGCGGCGACTTGATGATTGACCTCGACCCGGCGAACGCTGACATCAAACAGATTCTGCGCGGGCAATGAACCTGTTACTTCAACGTCATCCGCACCGGCGTCATGCTCAACTCGACGAAGGACACGATTGACGAACTGATTCAGGCGCTCGACGCTTCCCTGGCAACCCTCTGAGGAAAAGTTAGATGAGAACATTGATACGTAACGGGCGCGTGGTCACGGCGGTTGACGATTACAGGGCCGACGTTCTGATTGAGGGCGAGAAGGTCTCGACCATCGGGGCGAGGTTGGAGGTGGAGGCCGACGTGGTGATTGATGCCAGCGGGAAGTTGGTTATACCCGGCGGCATCGACCCGCATACGCACATGGAGTTGCCGTTCGGGGGGACGGAGGCGTCGGACGACTTTCGGACGGGGACCATCGCGGCGGCGCACGGGGGGACGACGAGCATCATCGACTTCGCCGTGCAGTACAAGGGCCAGGCGCTCCTGGAGGGCGTGGACAACTGGCACAAGAAGGCCGAGGGAAAGTGCGTGATCGACTACGGCTTCCACCTCATCACGACCGAGTTCGAGGACAACCAGACCGAAGAGTTGCACACGGTGATGGACGAGGGCGTGACGAGTTTCAAGCTCTTCATGGCCTACCCCGGCGTCTTCCTCGCCGACGACGCGACCATCTTCCGCGCGATGTCGGCGGCGGGCGAGCGCGGCGGCCTCATCTGCATGCACGCGGAGAACGGCATCGTCATCAACGAGATCATCAAGCGCGCGCTGGCCGAAGGTCGTACCGCGCCGAAGTACCATGCGCTCACGCGCCCGACCATTGCGGAGGCCGAGGGCGTCCACCGCGCCATCCGCCTCGCGGAGATGGCCGAGTCGCCCGTCTACATCGTCCACCTCTCCTGCGCCGACGCCTTGAACCAGGTGCGCGAGGCGCGCGACCGTGGACTGCCCGCCTTCGCGGAGACGTGCCCGCAGTATCTCTTCCTCTCGATTGACGATTACGGCGAAGGCTTCGAGGGCGCGAAGTACGTCATGACGCCGCCGCTGCGCGAGCGTTGGAATCAGGAAGAGTTGTGGAAGGGTTTGAAGACCGACGACCTGCAAGTTATCTCGACCGACCACTGTCCCTTCTGCATGAAGGAGCAGAAGGAGTTGGGCCGCGACGACTTCTCCAAAATCCCGAACGGCGCGCCCGGCGTCGAGCACCGCATGTCGCTCATCTACGACGGCGGCGTCGCGCAGAACCGCGTGTCTTTGAACCGCTTCGTCGAGTTGACCTCGACGGCCGCGGCCAAGATGTTCGGCCTCTTCCCGCGCAAGGGCACCATCGCGGTCGGCTCCGACGCGGACATCGTCATCTTCGACCCCGAAGCCGCGCAGACCATCTCGGCCGCGACGCACCACATGAACGTCGATTACTCTGCCTACGAGGGGCGCAGGGTGCAGGGCGTCGTCGAGACCGTGCTCTCGCGCGGCAATGTCGTTGTAGAGGGCAACGAGTTCAAGGGTAAGGCTGGAGCGGGTCAGTTCCTCAAGCGCGGCACGTGCGTGACGATGTAAGACTGCGGGCGCGGAGGCGGTTATGAATCGAAGGACGGCACTACTCACAAGACTGCTGACACTCGTCTCCCTCGTCGCGCTCTGCGCGGCCGCTCACGGTCAGGACACGCGGCGCGCGACCGTCGCGAAGCCCCCGGCGGCGCAGCCCGTCGCGCGAATCCCGATTGAGTTGAACGGCAACCAGATTTTCCTGCGGGTGAGGGTCAACGGTTCGGAGCCGCTCTGGTTCGGGCTCGACACGGGGGCCAGCGGCACCGTCATCAACACGACGACAGCGGCGGCGCTCGGCCTGAAGTTGGAGGGCGGCCACCGGACGACGGGCGCGGGCGGTCAGGTACAGAGTTCAACCATTCGCGGCGTGCGGCTCGACATCGGCGGCGCGCGGCTCGAAGGGTTGGAGGCCATGACCATCGCGCTCGGCTCCATCGAGAACGCGATGGGGCACAAGATGGACGGCATCGTCGGCGCCGAGTTCTTCCGCCGCTACGTCGTCGAACTGGACTGCGAGAACCTGCTCGTCACCCTCTACGAGCCCGCGAGCTTCGAGTACGGGGGCGGCGGCGAGAGCCTGCCGCTGACGTTCGCGCTCAACCATCCGTACGTCCGCGCGCGCGTCGCGATGCCGGGGCGCGAGCCGGTCGAGGGCAAGTTCGTCCTCGACACGGGCTCGAACTTCCCGCTCATCCTGCTCGACTCCTTCGTTAAAGAGAACCGCCTCGCCGAGTCGGTCACGAAGACCTTGAAGGTCACGGGGCGCGGCGTCGGCGGCGAAGTCGCGATGCCCGTCGGCCGCACGGGCCGCTTGATGCTCGGGAGCTATTCGCTCGAAAACCCCGTCACGTCGTTCCCGCAGACGGGTTGGTTCGCGCGCGAGGGCGCGGCGGGCAACATCGGCAACGCCGTCCTGCGCCGCTTCAAAGTCACCTTCGACTACACGCGGAGCCGCATGTTCATCGAGCCGAACCGGCTCTACTCCGAGCCGTTCGAGTACGACATGAGCGGGCTTCAGTTCACCACCGAGAGCCCTTCGTTCAGGACGGTGACCATCCTTCGCGTCCTCGCCGACTCGCCCGCCGCCGAGGCGGGGCTTCGGCAGGGCGACGAGATAGTCTCAATCGGCGGACGCTCCGTCGCCGAGTTCAAGCTCCCCGCGCTGCGCGAGATGCTGCGCCAGCCGGACAGGCGGTACGAGATGCAAGTCAGGCGCGGCGCCGAGACCGTCTCCGTCGAGCTGAAGACGAGGCGTTTGATCTAGGCGCGGACGGCCTCCGTCCGTGTGAGGGAAAGATGAAACCAACTTTACGCGCGGCCACCATCGCCTTTGTCATCCTGTCGGCGGTCGTCGCCGCCCCGGCGCAGGAGAGGCCCGAGCCGCCCCACGTCACCGTCGCGGGCGAGGCCGAGGTGAACATCGCGCCCGACGAGGTCAAGTTCGACGTGACCTTGCAGTCCTTCAACAAGGAGCTGAAGCTCGCCAAGACGCAGACGGACGAGCGGCTGAAGGGGCTGATCGCCTTGGCGAAGAAGCACGGCGTGGCCGAGTCGGACACGCAGACCAATTACGTCAAGGTCGAGCCGCGCTTCAAGGGCGGCGACGACTCGAAGACGTTCCTCGGCTACTGGGTGCGCAAAGACCTCGTCTTCACGCTGCGCGACGTGACGCGCGCCGAGGGGCTTCTGTCGGAGGTGCTCGACTACGGCGTCGGGCGCATCAACAGCGTCACCTTCCAGACCTCGCAGATGCGCAAGTACCGCGACCAGGCGCGCGTGATGGCGATGAAGGCCGCGCAGGAGAAGGCCGCCGCGCTCGCCTCGGCCGTCGGCCAGAAGATCGGCAAGGCCATCACCATCGAGGAGGAGATGCCGAACCGCGGCGGCTACCCGCCCCCGAACATGACTTCCAACGTGGTCTCCTTCGACCGCAGCGACTCCTCCGATTCCGAGGGCACGCTCGCGCTCGGGCTCATCAAGGTTAGCGCCCGCGTCACGGTCAAGTTCGTGCTCGAATAACGCGCGCCGCCGGGAGTGCGGCGCCTGCGAGGTGAGACGCTTATGTCAACGGCAAGGGACGCGGAAGTCGTGCAGCACGAGGACGGGCGCGTCGAGTTGCGCGCGGGCGCGTTGGAAGAGATACGCCGCAGCCCGCTCTACAACGAAGACCTCGCGCCCGTGCCGGTCGAGCGGCGGACGTGGACAACCTACAACTACGCGGCGCTGTGGATCAGCATGGCGCACTGCATCCCGACCTACATGATGGCCTCGGGGCTCATCTCGGCGGGGATGAACTGGTGGCAGGCGCTCTTCACCATCCTGCTCGGCAACACCATCGTGCTCGCCCCGATCCTTTTGAACTCGCACCCGGGCACGAAGTACGGCATCCCCTTCCCCGTCTTCGCGCGCGCCGCCTACGGCACGTACGGGTCGAACCTGCCGGCCCTCATGCGCGCGCTCGTCGCCTGCGGCTGGTTCGGCATCCAGGCGTGGATCGGCGGCGAGGCCATCCACGTCCTGTTGAAGGCGCTCGTGCCCGGATGGGAGACGCTGCTCGGCTCCGGTTTCGGCGGGCACACGACGACTGAGTGGCTCTCGTTCCTCCTCTTCTGGGCGATGAACATCTTCATCGTCTACCGAGGGATGGACCTGCTGCGCCACGTCGAGAACTGGGCCGCGCCCTTCGTGTTGGTGATGACGGCGCTGCTGGTCGCGTGGGCGCTCTGGCGCGCCGAAGGGTTGGGCCAAATCCTAACGCAGCCCTCGCGCTTCCAGACGCTCGGCGAGTTCTGGCCCATCTTCATCCCAAGTCTTACGGCGATGATCGGCTTCTGGGCCACGCTCTCCCTGAACATGCCGGACTTCACGCGCTTCGGTCGGAGCCAGCGCGAGCAGGTGGTCGGGCAGGTCGTGGCGCTGCCCTCGACGATGACGATCTTCGCCGCGATGGGCGTGCTCATCACGTCGGCCGCGATGGTCATCTACCCGGACATGTCGGCGGCCGAAGTGTGGGACCCGGTCAAGCTCGTCGGGCGCTTCTCGCACCCGGTCGTCGTCGCCGTCTCGATGTTCACGGTCGTGGTGGCGACGCTCTCGGTCAACATCGCGGCCAACGTCGTCTCGCCCGCGAACGACTTCGCCAACGCCTTCCCGCGCTACATCTCGTTCAGCCTCGGCGGGCTCATCACGGGCGTCGTCGGCATCCTGATGCAGCCGTGGCGGCTGCTGGCCGACCCTTCGGGTTACATCTTTTCGTGGCTGCTCGGCTACTCGGGCGGCCTCGGCTCCATTGCCGGCGTGCTCATCGCCGACTACTGGTTCGTCCGCCGCAAGAGCCTCGCGCTCGCGGACCTCTACCGCCAGAGGGGCGTCTACACGTACACTGCCGGTTGGAACTGGCGCGCGGTGGTGGCGACGCTGCTCGGCTGCCTCTTCGCGTGGATAGGCTTGCTGGTGCCCGCGCTCCGCGTGCTCTACGACTACGCGTGGTTCGTGGGCTTCGGCGTCGCCTTCGCGGCGCACTACGGGCTGATGAAGCTGTCGCCGCCGGGAGCCGCCGAAACGGCCGGCGCGGCCACGGCGGTCGCCGTCACCGGCGAATGAATTCACACGTTAACTAAAACTTTTAAGACAGACACAGGGAGGTTTTAATGGCACGCACCGTCAAATGCGGACTGATACAGGCGACCACGGCCGCCCCTTCGGACGCGCCCATCGAAGAGATCAAGCAGGCCAATCTCGACAAGCACCTCAAGCTCATCGACGAGGCGGGCAGTCAGGGCGTGCAGATGCTCTGCATGCAGGAGGTCTTCACCACGCCCTACTTCTGCGCCGAGCAGCAGACGCGCTGGTACGAGGCCGTCGAGCGCATCCCCGACGGCCCGACCGTCAGGCTCATGCAGGAGTACGCCAAGAAGCACTCGATGGTCATCGTCGTGCCCATCTACGAAGAGGAGATCGCGGGCGTCTACTACAACACGGCGGCCGTCATCGACGCCGACGGCAAGTACCTCGGCAAGTACCGCAAGAACCACATCCCGCACGTCAACCCTGGCTTCTGGGAGAAGTTCTACTTCCGACCGGGCAACCTCGGCTATCCCTGCTTCGACACGGCCTACGCGCGCGTCGGCGTCTACATCTGCTACGACCGGCACTTCCCCGAGGGCGCGCGCGCGTTGGGTCTTAACGGCGCCGAGATCGTCTTCAACCCCTCGGCCACCGTCGCGGGCCTCTCGGAATATCTCTGGAAGCTGGAGCAGCCGGCGCACGCCGTCGCCAACGGCTACTTCGTCGGCGCCATCAACCGCGTCGGCCACGAGCAGCCCTGGGACATCGGCGAGTTCTACGGCCAGAGCTACTTCTGCGACCCGCGCGGCCAGATCATCGCCGAGGCCCCGCGCGACCAGGACGCCCTCGTCGTCGCCGATTTAGACCTGGACAAGATTCGCGAAGTCCGCAACACCTGGCAGTTCTACCGCGACCGCCGGCCAGACACATACCAGTCGCTCGTCGCGGATTGACCTATCCTTGGTAAGGAAGATGGTCGTTAAAACGAAAGAGGATGTCTTCACTCTGCTGCGTCAGAACGGCGCACGCCTGCGCAGTTTCGGGGTCGCCCAACTCAGCGTGTTCGGCTCCTTCGCCCGTGGAACTCCCGACGACAACAGTGACGTAGACATCCTCGTTGAATTCGTGCCGAAGCAAGAAACTTTCGATAACTTCCTCGGGCTCGCCGAATTCCTTGAAGAGTTGTTCGGGAGAAAAGTTGATTTGCTGACGCCGGAATCACTCAACCCCCGCTTCGGTCACTACATACTTGAAGAAGCCGAGCATGCAGCCATCAACGCGTGAACGCTTGGAACACATCCTCGATGAGGAGAGATTCCTACTCGACAATAGTAGGGGCGTTGACTGGGATTCCTTCGTCAACGACGAAGTCTTGAAGCGGGCCTTCGTTAGGAGCATTGAGATAATGGGGGAAGCCGTCAAGCAAATCCCTGATTCCGTTCGGCAGCAATATCCGGGCGTCGATTGGCGCGCGATTGCCGGGATGCGGGATCGCTTAATTCACGCTTACTACGGTGTGAATTACCGAGTGGTTTGGGACTCTGTAACCGATAAAGTCCCGACACTCGTCGAAAGTATTGAACTGCTCTTAACGCGCGAGGACATCTAACCCTGACCGCCTGTTCAGACAATATGTCAACAGATACAACGACACTCCTGACGAATGCGCAGATCGAGCGGAACTTTCGCGAGATCGCGCCGCCGTTGACGGACGCCGAGGCGATGTTCGAGGCGAACCGGTGCATCTACTGCTTCGACGCGCCGTGCACGCGCGCGTGCCCGACGCACATCGACGTGCCGGCCTTCATCAAGAAGATCGCGAGCGGGAACCTGACCGGTTCGGCGCGCGTCATCTTCGACGCGAACCCCATCGGCGCCACCTGCGCGCGCGTCTGTCCCGTCGAGGTTTTGTGCGAGGGCGCGTGCGTCGAGAACACGCTGATGCAGAGGCCCATCGAGATCGGGCGCCTGCAACGCTACGCCACCGACTACGCGGTGAACACGGGGCGCGAGGTCTTGAAGGCGGGCGCGCCGAACGGCAAGTCAATCGGCGTCGTCGGCTCCGGCCCGGCGGGGCTCTCGTGCGCGACGTACCTCGCGCGGCTCGGCTACGACGTGACAATCTACGACCGCAAGGCGCTGCCGGGGGGCTTGGACACCTACGGCATGGCCGAGTACAAGATGACGCAGCGCGTCTCGATTGACGAGGCGCGGCAGGTCGAGCGGCTCGGCGTCAAGTTTCTTCTTGAAACAGAGGTCGGGCGCGACGTTTCCGTCGAAGAACTTGAGTCGAAACACGACGGCGTCTTCCTCGGCGTCGGCTTAGGCGAGACGGGCCGGCTCGGCATCCCGGGCGAGGAGTTGGAGGGCGTCTACGACGCGCTCTACGTCATCGACCGCATCAAGTCGCGGCGTTGGGAGACGGTGCCCATCGGCCGCACGGTCGCCGTCATCGGCGCGGGCAACACGGCCATCGACGCCGTGACGCAGGCGCGACGCCTCGGCGCCGAGCGCGTCATCCTCGTCTATCGTCGCGGCCAGGCGGAGATGCCCGCCTACGAATACGAGTACACGCTCGCCAAGCAGGACGCGGTCGAGTTCATGTGGCAGACGGCGCCGGTCGAGGTCTTGGCGGACGAGACGGGCGCGCGCGTCGCGGCCCTGCGCTGCGTACGCACGGAGCCGGGCGAGCCCGACGCCTCGGGCCGCCGCTCGGCCAACGTGGTCGAGGGCTCCGAGTTCGTCATCGACGTTGACACAGTCATCAAGGCGACGGGCCAGCAGAAGATGCGCGAGTTCTTCTCAAGCATACCCGGCGTCGAGTTGGACAAGTCCGGCCGCGTCGTCGTCGAGGCAGAGACGATGCGCACCGGCAACCCGAAGTTTTACGCCGGGGGCGACTGCGTCAACGGCGGGCGCGAGGCCGTGGACGCCTCGCAGATGGGCAAGCTCGCCGCGCAGGGCATACACCTCGCGCTCTCGGGCGAGCGCGTCGAGTTCGCGGGCGCGCGCGTGCCGCTCACCGAACAGACGCAGGACGTGAAGGCGCACTGACGCGGGCCCGGCGACGAACGGGCCGTGCCCCTCCTCTCTTCACAAGGAGCGTGTTTATGATTTTCGAGTCGGACATCGGCTTCGTTGACCGGAGCGCGGTCGCCCTCCTGAACCTTGTCAGACAGGTGTGCGAACACGGCGAGGTCATCGAGACCGCCGCCATGAAATACGTGAAGTGGTCGGTGGGCGAGGGGCTGGAGCTTTGGTTGAGATTCAAGGACGGCGAGCCCGAGCTGCTGCCCTACCCCGGTTTTGCCGGCGGGTCGCGGATGAAGGTCGCGCTGCTGGAGAAGACGCCGCGCCAGGAGCCTCTGCGCGGGGACGGCGCGTTCTACTGTCGCGGCCGCGCCTGCGCCGGGGCAAACTGGGTGGCCGGGCGGAACCCCTTCGTCTTCGACACGCACAACTATCACGCCCACGACGGCCTGAGCCTGCCCCGCGTGTGCACCATCCAGCTCACGGCCTTCGCGTTCAACATGACGGGGTATCCGACCGAGGAAGACTTCGAAGAGGCGTACCCGGGCGACGAACAGGGCTTCTGCTGGGACTACAAACACTTCATTCCCCTCTGCATGACGGCGCCCCGCCACGAGGGCGGCGAGTTGCAGGAGGCATCCGCCGAAGTCTCCGGCTACGTCACGGACACGGCCATCATCACGAACCCCGTCACCGGCCACGACTTTTGCTGGGCCAGGTTGGAGACGATCGGCGGCGAGGTGGACGTGGTCTGCTCGCCCGACAGGCTGAGCGGCTATCTCGTCAAGGGCGGCCTCGCCGCCACCACCTGCTACCTGTACGGCCGGCTGATAGACGACGACAGTAACTGAACATCGCACCGAAGGAAGTAGAAAACATGGCAGACTTGAAGGTCAACTTCGCGGGCATCGAGAGCCCGAACCCGTTCTGGCTCGCGTCGGCGCCGCCGACCAACATGGGCTCGATGATCGAGCGCGCGTTCGACGCGGGCTGGGGCGGCGCCGTCTGGAAGACGCTCGGCGAGCCCATCCGCAACGTCTGCTCGCGCCTCGCCGCGGTCGATTACGGCCCGCAGCGCATGATGGGCCTCAACAACATCGAGCTCATCACCGACCGCCCGCTCGAAGTCAACCTGCGCGAGATACGCGAGTGCAAACGCAAGTACCCGAAGCACGCCGTCATCGTCTCGCTGATGGTGGAGTCGAAGCGCGAGGCGTGGCACGAGATCGTCAAGCAGGCCGAGGACACGGGCTGCGACGGCTTCGAGCTGAACTTCGGCTGCCCGCACGGGATGAGCGAGCGCGGCATGGGCGCGGCGATGGGGCAGGTGCCCGACTACACCTGCATGGTGACCGAGTGGGTGAAGGAGGCCGCCTCGATCCCCGTCATCGTCAAGCTCACGCCCAACGTGACGAGCATCAACCCGCCCGCGCGCGCGGCCGTGCGCGGCGGCGCCGACGCGCTCTCGCTCATCAACACCATCAACTCGGTGATGGGCGTCAACCTCGACACGCTCGTCCCGCACCCGAACGTTTCGGGGATGGCCGCGCACGGCGGCTACTGCGGCCCGGCGGTCAAGCCCATCGCGCTTAACATGGTCTCGGAACTGGCGCGCGACCCCGAAGTCACCATCCCCATCTCCGGTATCGGCGGCATCTCGACGTGGCGCGACGCGGCCGAGTTCCTCGCCTTGGGCTCGACGACCGTGCAGGTCTGCACCGCCGTCATGCACTACGGCTACCGCATCGTCGAGGACATGATCGACGGCCTGTCGAACTATCTCGACGACAAGGGTTTCAAATCCGTCAACGAGCTCATCGGCGTGAGCGTGCCGCGCGTCACCGACTGGGGCAACCTCGACCTCAACTACAAGACGGTCGCGCGCATCGACCACGCGAAGTGCATCCAGTGCAACCTCTGCCACGTCGCCTGCGAGGACGGCGCGCACCAGTGCATCCCGCTCGTGCAGTTGGAGGCCGGGCGCTATCCCGTCGTGGACGAGCACGAGTGCGTCGGCTGCAACCTCTGCTACCTCGTCTGCCCCGTCCCCGGCTGCATCTCGATGGTCCGCCTCGACGACGGCACACAACCCCTCACCTGGCGCGAGCTGACCACGCGCCAGCCCGAGACGATGACGGCCGACTGAACTTGATAGCGGCCCTAAGCCGGGAGCGCGGGCATCCCTGCCCGCGCTCCCGGCGCGCCGGTCGATCTAACTTTCATCCTGGGATGGGTTCGCCGCCGACGCAGAGCAGCTTCTCCAGCCGCTGCTCGCGGATGCCGTAGAACTCTTTGAGGGCGCGGAACTCCGCGAGCGCGGCGTCGCCGTTGGCGCGGCCTTCGCGGCGGACGGCGGCGATCATGGTGTTCTTGCGCGTGTGCTCGGTCGAGACGAACTCGAAGACCTTGACGCGGTAGCCGGCCGACTCCAGCAGCAGCGCGCGCAGCGAGTCCGTGACCGACTCGGCCTCGCGTTCGAGCAGGTGGCCGTGGCGCAGCACGCCGCGCAGTTGTTCCGGCACGACGATCTGCGGCCTCACCTCTTTGTGGCAACAGGGCGCGGTGACGATGACGGACGCGTCACCCGCGATGCCCTTGTAGATGGCTTCGTCGGTCGCCGTGTCGCACGCATGGAGCGCGATGAGGATGTCGTCCGCCGTCGGCTCCAAGTCCTGTATGAACTCGTGTAGAAACGCTAAGCGGTAGAACCCGGCGCGGTCAGCGACCGCGTTGCACAGCTCGACCATCTCTTCCCGCGCCTCGACGCCCGTTACGGGTACGCGCAGTCCTAGGGTGTTGTTGAAGTAATCGTAGACGGCGAAGGTCAGGTAGCCCTTGCCCGAACCCACGTCGAGGACCGTGAAGTCATTCTTCCCCTTGAGCGGCGAAGAGTCGTAGAGCCCGGCGACGATCTCGACGAATTTGTTTATCTGCCGGAGCTTGTCGCCCATCGCCGGACGCACCTCGCCGCGCTCGTTCGTCACGCCCAGCTCGCGCAGGTAGACGCTGTTGCTCGGGTCAATCGCGCGCCGCTTCCGACGCTCGTGCCCAGAGGGCGCGGGCGCCGTCAGCGTCGGCGGGTGCGCGGTGAGGCGCGCGTCGCCTTTGCGACTTATCTCAAGCCGCAGGTCTTCGTTGGTGGTGAAGAGGTGGCCGCTCGCGAACTCCGGGCCGAGCAGTTCGCGCAGGAGCCGCGCGCCCTCTTCGTAGGCGTGGTTCGTGACCGCGTCGCGCGTCCGGTAGCGTCGGAGGAAGGAGAGCCGCCGGCCGCCCTTCAGCTCGACGGGCCGGACGTAGATGTTCTTCAGCCCGGCCTCAGCGCCGCGATACCTGGCGAGTGTGAGCTTGATGAAGGTGCCGCTGTCGAGACTCTCGTCCAGCGCGGCGAAGAACTTCTCGCGGTCGTCCCCCGACATAGTTCACCCGCCGGAGGCGTCCTCCTCCATCTTCTTGCGCAGGCTCAGGGGGCGCATGTCGGTCCAGACCTCCTCGATGTAGGCGAGGCACTCAGCCTTCGTGCCAGACTTGCCGGCGTCGTTCCAGCCGAGCGCGTTCTCGCGGTCGGCCGGCCAGATGGAGTACTGATCTTCGTGGTTCACGACGACCTTGTAGATGGTGTTGTCTTCGTTCTCTTCTCGACTCATCCTTCTATTCTCCTTCGCGTGTGGAAAGGTTAAAGCAGTCAGTCCGTCTGCGATAGCTCCGCCATGAGCGGCGGAATCTCAGCGGGCAACTCGCGCGCGAGGAAGCCGAGCGGCCCGACCCCGCGCGCGAGGCGCTCGCCCGCCAGCGCGTGCATGTAGACGCCCCACGCGGCGGCGCGCGCCGGTTCGGTCCCGCGCGCCACGAGCCCCGCGATAACGCCCGCGAGCACGTCGCCCGAGCCGGAGGTGGCGAGGCCGACGCTCCCCGCGCGGTTAACAAATGTCTCGCCACCGGGCGAGGCGACAAACGTCTCGCGCCCCTTGAGCACGACGACCGCGCGGAACTCTTCGGCCGCGCGCCGCGCCACGTCGAGCGCCCCTTCACGCTCGACAAAATCCTCGCCGTATATCTCTTCAAGCTCTTCCGCGTTCGGCGTGACGACGGCGCGACCGCCGAGCGCGTGCAGCAGGTCGCGCCCCGCGTTCAAACAAGCGACCGCGCCCGCGTCGAGCACGACGGGAACGTCGCGGCACATCAAGAGCGTCGCCTCGACGAAGCGCGCGACCGACTCGTCTTCAATCAGTCCGGGGCCGACGCAGACGCACTGCGCCTTACCGAAGTGCTCTTCGAGCTTCGCGCATGCGGTCTTCGAGAGCTTGCCCGCGCGCGTCTCGGGCAGCGCGAAGACGCGCGCCTCGGGCAGGTTCGACGCGACGAGCGCGGCATTAGAAGCGCCCGTCGCCACCTGCAACTTGCCCGCGCCCGCGCGCAGCGCCGCCGTGCCCGCGAGCACGACCGCGCCCGGCGTCTCGCGCCCGCCGCCGACAATCAGCACGCGCCCGCGCTCCTCCTTGTCGCCGCTCTCGTCGGGCCACGGCAGAGGCAGCTTGCGCAACAGCTCGGGCGTGATGAGGGTCGGCCCTTTCAAGCTCAAGCCTCTGCCTCGCGCAGCTCGTTGTTGCGGCGCGCGGCCCACTCGGTGAGCGTCGTGAGGACGGAGGGCGCGAGCGCCGACTCGCTCTCCTTCCCCTTCGCGCGCGCGCGGCCGATGCCGCCGGGGCCGGGCAGAAGTTTATTAACGACGGCGAGGATGTCCGCGGTCGCCTCTGGAAAGAGCGCGCGGAACTTGACGGCCAACTGCGCCTGCGTCGTGATGACCAACTCGGCGCGGCCGTGGCGGCACGCGTCGATGATCTGCGCGGCGGCGCGCTCGGCGCCGATGGAGGTGACGGGGAGCGAGTCGCTGATGGCGAACCAGGCGTACTCCGCGCGGTGCTGCCCCTTGAAGGTCGCGTTGCGCGGGCTGCCCGTGCGCATCAGTCCGGGGAAGACAGAGGTGACGACGACGTTATCCTTCGCCAACTCCGCGCGCAGTCCGTCGGAGAGCCCCGCGAGCGCGAACTTGCTCGCGCTGTACGGGACGAGGTGCGGGACG
Organism: Pyrinomonadaceae bacterium; assembly: GCA_036379655.1. Lineage (GTDB taxonomy): Bacteria > Acidobacteriota > Blastocatellia > Pyrinomonadales > Pyrinomonadaceae > QHXN01. Next base: position 20,946 of record DASVGG010000046.1, on the reverse strand, counting down.
CTGATGCGCCCGCCGATGGACGAGACGTTGACGATGCGTCCGTCGCGGCGCGCGCGCATCCGCGGCAGCACGGCGAGCGTCGCGTAGAGCGGCCCCCAGAAGTGTACGTTCATCGCCTGCTCGAAGTCTTCGAGCGTCATCACCTCAAGCGGCCCGACCTGTATCACGCCCGCGTTGTTGACGAGCACGTCAACGCCCCCGAAGTGACGCGTGACGACCTCGACCAACTCTTTCACCTGCGCGCGGTCGGTCACGTCACACGGGAAGGCGAAGACCCGCGCGCCGCGCGCCGCGAGGTCGGCCCGCGCGCGCTCAAGCTCTCGGTGGTCGCGCGCGCAGATGGCGACGTTCGCCCCTTCGGCCGCGAACCCGCGCGCGAGCACGAGCCCGAGGCCGCGCGACCCGCCCGTGATGAGCACGGTCTTGCCCTCGAAGTCGTAACCGCCGAACCTCCTGTAGACGGCGCGCGCCGCAAGGTACGCGCCCGCCCCCGCCGCCGCGAGCTTCAAAGCGTCCTTCAACCCCTCGTTCATCAACGCCCCCCTTTTAATTCAATTTGAAATTTCGAGTTTGAGATTTCAAATTCTTTAAGCCTTCGCGAACTCAGCAACGACCGGCGTGTGGTCGCTCGGGCGCTCCCAACCGCGCGGCTCTTTATCGATCCACGAACGCTTGCAGCGCGCGGCCAGCGGCTCCGAGACCCAGACGTGGTCGATGCGCAGACCCTGATTGCGGCGGAACCCGCCCTGCCGGTAGTCCCACCAGGAGTAATGTCCGCCGCCCGGGTTGTGCAGGCGGAACGCGTCGGCGAAGCCCCACTCGCGCACGTTTTCGATTGCCTCGCGCTCGGGCTTGCTGAAGAGGATGCGGCCGCGCCAGAGGTCCGGGTCGTGCACGTCGCGGTCTTCGGGCGCGACGTTGAAGTCGCCGCAGAGCAGCACGTCGTCGTCCGAGAAGAACTCTTCGTCCAGATGCGCGCGCAGGCGCTTGAGCCATTCGAGCTTGAAGTGGTACTTGTCCGTGCCCACCGCCTGCCCGTTCGGCACGTAGACGTTGACGACGTTGACGCCCTTCACTTTCGCCGCGACGACGCGCGCGTGCGCGCCCTCCTCGTCGCCCGTCATGCCGCGCCGCACGTCTTCGAGCGCGTGGCGCGAGAGTATCGCCACGCCGTTGTAGGTCGGCTGGCCGTTGACGGCCGCGGCGTACCCGGCCGCCTCGAACTCCGCGCGCGGGAAACGCTCGTCCGCGCACTTCGTCTCTTGCAGGCAGAGCACGTCCGGCCGCGCCTCTTCCAGCCAGCGCAGGACAAGCGGCAGCCGCGCCAGCACCGAGTTAACGTTCCATGTCGCGATTATCACCGTGGCCGTATCATACCGATTACCGCGCCGGATTTGTAGCCGCTCGCGAGGGGCGTATTATAAATTCAACAACTGTGCGAGAAGTTGTCGGGAGGTCCGAGGGTTGGCCGAAGAGTATCGCATTCTGATCGTGGAGGACGACGAGACGCGTTGCGCGTGGTTCCGCGAGCGCCTGCGCGGCGGCCAGCTCGACGTGACGTGCGACGTGCCCACCGCCATCCGCTGGCTCGGCGAGAGGGACTACCAGGCGGTGCTCCTCGACCACGACCTGACGGAGGAGCACTACTTCTCGAACGAGCCCGACGACGAGCGCACCGGCTACGCCGTCGCACGCTGGCTCGCCGACAACCCGACGGCGCAGCGCGACGCGCAGATCATCATCCACTCGCTCAACTACACCGGCGCCGCCCGCATGCTCGACGTGCTCCGCGACGCCGGGCGCGACGCTGAGCACGTCCCGTTTCACTACCTGCAAATGGGTTTGAGATTTTAAGTAGACGCTCACTAACTTTCCGGCCCGGCCTCCGCATAGCCTCGGACATTCTCGCCGCCGTTGACGCGCCGCCTGCAAAAGTAATAAGCGTTCAGGCTGGTTAACTATTGACTGCGTGGATGGGGTAAGGCATGATTCGCCTCGAATCTGCTCGTCCACTCTGTCTGGTGAGGCTCCTCCGCCTTGTCTACTGAACCTCAAACCTCTGAAACCCTTCGCGGCGGAAAAATCTTGTGGGTGAGGTTTGACCCGAAGAGCAGGCCGACTCAACCGTAACCTACAACGCCACAGACTCTCTGCTGAGAGTTTGACACCGCTATTAACAGACGTGGGGTCATCTAGGATGAAAATTCTAGTCGTCGAACCGGGGTCGCAATACTTCAAGGAAAGATTCATCAGGGAATTTACGAACTGCCCTTTTGAACTTTTCCTGCTCGTGAACTCCTCGCCGCGCATACCGCATAGCCACTGGTACCATCGTTATATTCCTCAGACGCGCGTCTTCTCGGCGGACTTCCGAAATACACGCGAGGCCGCGAAGTCGGTGCGCGAACAATTGACGGCGCAGGGCATTCGCCTCTCGGGCGTCACAACTTACTACGAAGACGCCGTGCTGGTTGCTCAGGCCATTGCGGAAGAACTATCCCTGCCGCCGATTACGACCGGCGACCCTCTGGCCCTTCGAAACAAGAACCTGATGCGTCTCCGATTTGCCGAGGCGGGACTGCCCCAGCCCAGGTCGATACTTTGTCGGACGATGACGGAGGCGGAGGGTGCGATAAGGCAGATAGGTTTTCCCTGTGTCGTCAAACCGAGTCAGTTATCGGCGAGCATCGGCGTCAGAAAAATATCTTCCGGAGGGACGGAGATTGACCACGCCCTCCGCGCCGCGTTCACAGATGACATTCGGGAAGAAGATACCCGTCACGCCTACGACATCCCTGCGGAGATAGTCGTCGAAGAATATATCCCGACCTATCAGGAAGTAAGCTGCGAGGGCCTGGTGCACGCGGGAGAAGTTCAACTCCTTGCCGTCACCAGGAAATACCTCAGTCCCGAGCCGTTGTTCGATGAGATCGGGCACGCGACTCCGTATCAAGTGGCCGATGAAGTCAGAGCGACGCTCGCGGAACAGCTAAGCAGGGCGGCCGATTCGCTTAAACTATATAACACGGCATTCCATGCTGAGTTTCGACTGAGAGACGGGGCGCCCCCCGTCATCGTGGAGTTGGGCGCCAGGCTCCCAGGCGGCTTCATCCCACAGTTGGTGCGTCTGTCACGCGGGGTGGACATGCTCGAAGCCAGTCTGCGTTTAGCGGTCGGGCTTGAATGCAACGTCGTGCCTCAGAACATTGCCGTGGCGGCGATACGGTTCATGCAGGACGACGCCACCGCCCGCAGGTTTGCGCTCGCCGCCGACCAAATCCGCGCGCTCACTTTTGTCGATGAAATAGCGATTTATGATGGCGTCGGGCTCGGCAGGCGGGGCCACGTCATTTGGACGGCACGTAACTTCAGCGACATGGAAGATGGCTGGGAAAAGATCATCACCCGGGCGCTCTAAGATGCCTCACCGCGCGCACCTGTCCGGCGTCGTGACGGCGGCGGCCTTGCAGCGACTCGGGTACTACGGCATTCGCGCCGGCCTACTCATATACCTGACCGACAAACTGGGAGTGCCCGACCACCTCGCGGGTCAGGTCTACGGCCTGTTTTACGGGTCGCTGTCTCTCACGTCCCTCGTCGGCGGACTGCTGGGCGACACTCGTTTAGGCTACAGGTTCGTCGGGGCCTTGGGACTTCTACTTATCTTCGCCAGCCACCTCTGTCTGGCATTCGGAGAGGTGCCGGGCGCGGTGACGGCGCTCGTGCTGTACAGCATCGGGTTCGGTCTGTTCGACCCGAACATGAACGCCGTGGTGGCCCGGATATATCGAACCGACAGAGACCTTCGCGACGCGGCGTATACGATTTTATATAGCGGCATCAACCTCGGGGCGATGCTCGGGCCGGTGGTTTGCGGATACGTCGCTCTGCAAATCAACCCGCGCTACGGTTTCCTGGTGGGCGGCCTCGCTTCCCTCATCGGGTTGCTGTTATTCGCGACCGTCAAGAGTGAGGACAAAGATGAACCTGCTTCCGACGCGAGCGCGGCAAGCGTCTCTATACCGAAAGAGAAGACGGACACGTCGTTAGCGGGGAGGCCGTTTATAGTCATCGGCGGACTGGCGGTGCTCGCGATTATCTTCTGGGCGGTGTTCGACCAACTCGGGTCGTCCGTCACTTTACTCGTCCAGAGGCACGTTGACCGCAACGTGGGCTCGTTCGAGGTTCCCGCCGGCTATGTTCAATCCATCAACCCTTTTCTGGTCGTGCTGCTCGGCCCGTCATTATCGCTGGCGTTCAAGCGGAGAGCGTCTTCGTCGAAACGCCCGCGCAACATGGAACTTCTTTTATCCGGCCTTATCCTGTTAGGGGTTGGCTTCGGGTTGTTAGCGTTGGGTTCCAGAGGCGTGGGAGGGCAAGGGACGCAAGCCACCGTCGGTTGGCTCTGGATACTCTCGACCATCCTGTTATCGACCGTCGGCGAGTTGTTGTTCGCGCCCGCCTCGACCTCCATGGTCGCCGGACTATCACCGGAGAAGCGAAGAGCATTCATCATGGGAGCGTGGTCGGCGACGTTCGGCGTCGGCGCATACCTGTCGGGAACGATGTCCGGGTTGATGAGCGCCTTTGATAATTTGCAGGTGTTTTTTGCGATCTCGGCGGGGGCGTGTTGGCTGACCGCCTTAGCCTTCATCGTCGGCGTGCGCTTCATGCGACGTTAGAAGACACTGTCCCGGGCGCCCACCTGTTTGTACCAGATGATACGCTTCCCTACTTTGCTTCTTAACTTCCACCCGAGCGTCTTGTCTTTCGTCTCGATTGCTTTTTCAAGCGTCTCGATGCGCCCCGCGATAGTCGCCTTGCTGGAAACGTGAAGCCAACCGCATGAGGTTAGAAAGGACGCGAGAACACTTAAATTATTACTTACAGTCTGGTAAAAGCCCCAGTCGGCCGCCAGCAGTTCGGCCATGTAATTCACGTTGAGCACGTCAGGTTCATCACGCTCGCCCACGTCATGTTCGACGAGCAAGGTGAGCATGTCCTGAACGTCCTTCTCGGTGATTTCGACGATTTGTAATTTCGAGAGGAGTAAATCCGCCAGAGGAATGGTTGGATAGTCGAGAGCCATTCGTTCTCGGAGGTCGATGCGATGGCAGAAATCCAGAGCGTCGATAAATACGTCCACGGGCGTGCCGGTCGGCCCCACGAAGTAGTAGCGCGTACCTTCGGCGGCAACCAGGGTCTTCCGATCGATTCGATATCCCATCCCGGCGAACAACTGCTTCAACTCAGACCGCTGCCCGCTCAGTCCTAAGAAATCCAAATCGAGATAGCACCTGCCGATTTCGTCCAGCAGATGCCCGAACCTGGGGCAATGCTCTCTCACGGCTTGCAGTCCCAACAGTCTCAGCGTAACCCCACGCCGTTCGGCTTCCTTCAGAATCCGGTGTGCCTCGTCGCGGAGACGCTCGCCGATGTCTATGCTCGAACCCTGACTCATCGCGCACGCTCCCCTTCGTCATTCCAACGGAGGCGGCCGTCACGTGAACTCATTCAATCGGAATCTGTTTGAAGGCGAGAGTAACGTCTATGCCCTGGCGCTTTCTTATGAACTTCATCACGTAATACCAGACGATTCCGAGGGCGAAGACGCCTGTGATGGTCGCGAGAGACTTGAAATCATGGCCCGCCGCCACGGGGTCTGTAAACAGAAGCACGATCATCAACAGCAGCCCGAGGGAGGCGAAAAAATTCATGACGCTCATCAAGGGCACACCCTTAATGTGGTAGTGCGCCGCGGGCGACATTTCGTACAAGTCCCTTGACCTGTAGGGGAAGAAAATGCCTGTGATGGTGGTTATCAGCCAGGCGATGGCCGCCGCCAGGATGAAGATGAGCGTGGCGAAGAAAGTGGTGTAGACGTAGAGGTAGAGGAAGACGAGCGAGACCGCGACCGTCAGCATGATCGCCACGACCGGTGTGTGGTAACGGTCGCTCACGTAGCCGAAGCTATCGGGCGTGAGGCGGTCGAACGACCACGCCAGTATCGCCCTCTCCGCATACGCAAGGATGCCGGGAACCCAAAAGTATATCCACGCGATGAAGCTGACCGCGAGGATGCATGTGCCTACCAGGTTATTGACCAGGACGTGCAGCAACAGAACAAAGTAGGGCCTGGTCGGGGTGGACATCTCGGGCACGTTGAGTGCGTTATATGCCACGGCCCCCTGAAACTCATAGCCTATCGAGCGGTCGGAAAAATATCCCACCAGGGCAAAGACTACCCCGCAGGAAACGATGGCCCCGAGCATGCCGATACCTTGCGCTTTGCCCACCTGCCGGACTTCGCCCCCGATGGAGATGGAGAACGCGCCGCCGATTAAGGGCAGGAAGGGCCAGACCGATAAACGGAGCGTCTGCCACCAACCGAACTCCGCGTCTCGCCATCCGGCCTGCCTGGCGGCGCCGATCACCTTGTCGTAGGCTTCCGGCCCCAGAGTCCCCATGAAGCGGTTGAAGTTTATGATGAAGTCCTGGCGCGAGTAATAAGCCAAACAGAAAACCATGAGCAAGGTGCCCGCGACGGCGACCACGAACGTGACCTTCTGCACGAGGAAGTAGCGCCGCGTCCCGGAAATCAGTAGCAGCCCGGATAAGATGATTAGAAGGGCGCCGAGCAGGAACTGTGAGAGCGGCGACTCAAGCACACGGGCCGCGTTAATGAGCCCCGGGTTGCCCGTCGTCATGCCGAGAGCGGTGAGCCATGACGCCAGTCCGACCGTCGCGAAGAGCACCCCGGCGACGGCGTTGTAGAAGAGCCAGCAGACCGTCTCGACGAAGCTCAAGGCGAACCCTACCGGCGGGCTCAACCCACGGCTCACGAAGACGTAAATGCCACCCGAACGGGGCAGCGTCATGGTCCAGAACCAGTATGCCGCGCCCACGAACAGCATAACCACCATCGCGAGCAGGCTCGCAATCGCGATGTCTCCGCCGGGGTAGTTGGCGGGACCCATCAGGTGCGTGTAGATGACGCCGATGCCGATGCTGATCAGGCCGACGTTGTAGATGAAAACATCCAGTGTGCCCGCCGACTTCGTCAGGCCCGACGCCGCACGCAAAAACACGGGAGGAGTTGTTTTAGGATGCACGACCTTGACGCTCCTTCGGGGCCACGTTGCCGCCCGTGCCGCCCGGGCATCGCCGACGAATCAGCCGGCGGTCAATTGAAAGTGCTGTATCTTACCTTTCTCAAGTGAGAGGAGGCAGCCGTTCAAAATGCCTTCCTCATAGTCGCTGCCGGGGTTGACGCAGAGCGTTCGTCCTATCCTGTTGAAGCCTCGCCCCTCGTGAATATGACCGAAGAGACCGAGCAGAGGTTGGTACTTCTCCAACGCCGAACGAACGGCCTTACTCCCCGCGGGCTTCGTGACCAGATGACCGGCCTTGTAAGTAACGTTCAGCTCTCCGTCCAGCTCCGCGCACTCGTCGAGCCCGGAGTTGAAGGGAGGACAGTGGACGTTGAAGACGCACGATTCCATGTCCTCGACTTGCGCTGCCAATTCCTCAAGCCTCGATTCCAATTCCGACTCCGTGAGTTCTCTCGGGGTGCCCCACGGGGTCGGATTGGAGAAGCCCAGGCTCAGGATTTCGTGCCGTTCATCCAACCGAACGACTTGACCGTCCAGGTTGATAACGTTGACGGAGCCGGACAGGGCCGCGTCGATGCAGTAGTCGTCGTCGTTTCCGGGGATGACAAAAAAACGGATGCCGGAACCCTTCAATCTCTCGTCGGCAAGCTCGACCCACCGCTGCACCGTTTCCAACATCAGCAGCCGAAACACTTGATTAGCCCGGGCCTCGTCCTGCCGGAGCACTTCCATTTCGTCCGCGTCGGTCAGGTATGGGTAGAAACCCATGTCTCGCATTTTCTGAACGAAGCTTCGCACCTCCGCTTCAGTCGTCAGTCTCACCTCGCGCCGTCTGAATTGTGAGGTGTATGCGCCGCCGCAACCTTTGACCAACGGCACCACGGCCTTGCCCGTGATGTCGCCCCCCATGATGACGACTTCGGCTTGATAGAACTTCCCCGCGCCGAGGAGCTTGCGGAAGCAAACCTCAGACCCTTGAAGGTCGGTCGCAAAAAATAGTCTCGGACACATCGACTTGTAAGCTGAGCCGTATCCGGCGCCTTGAGATGGCGAGCGATGCCGTGGATAAGGTGCGGAATCCGCTGAATAGAGACCCGAAGGAGACGCGGCTCAACGGTCTCTGCCGAACATGTGGAACGTTAAATCTTTTGGCCTGTCCGATTCCGGACCCGAGGGGGTGTAGAAATTCATGACGACCACCACGCGCACCCCGAAAGGGTCCCGGAGGGGTCTGACGAAATGAGGGTGTTCGCGCGCGTCGAAGAATATCATCTTACCGCTATCGGGATAAATCATTTTGCAATCCCGGCCGATGTCCTCCACCCCCACGGCGGCGGGTTTATTGGCGACGACCAACTCGCCCCCGTTGCCGGGCGGATGCGAGGTGACGAAGAGCAGCCCGCTCAAAGGGTTGGTATCGACGTGACACTCGTACCGCATGTTGGTCCCGCGCTGTGCGTTGATTACTATCGCGTGCCGCTCGTCGGCGCCGATTAGCAACGGCTCATTCACACACGTCTGACCTAAGTCCCTGAACGTCCCACGGTAGAGGTCGAACAACCAGCGCAGACTCTCCTTTATCTTCACCCCGCCGATAGTAAGAATCGGGATGGCGATGTCGCTCGAAGCCTCCCTCGAAGTCACGGAGGTGGGCACCAGGACTTTCATCTCCGACGCCTCCAGGGCAAACGACGTGACCTGCTCCGCCCATCCCCTCGGGAGGAAGGTTTCCGCGTCGAACTCGTGCCATGTAAAGTCCCGGCGTCCGTCTTCTCCGTGATTGTTCATACGTTGTCCCAAGGTTTCATTGAGGTGTTAGGGACTTCAGCCGTGAGTAACGGCTCACGCCCTCGCGTCTAAGTGTGAAAGTAGCCGGACAGAACAGTCGAACTGTCTCTGAACATACGAAGCGCATCCTGGTAGTAAGCCTCCAGCGTCGTCTCCGCGTAAAGGTTTTCCGCCTGCGGGCCGGGGGTCCAAACCCTTACCCCGTGCCGGAGAAGAAGCGCCCGAACCGGCTCGCGCGAGAAGTCTGAGTATAAGGAATGCAACTCCTGCACCCGTTGGTTGATGGCTATCGCGCAGGTGAGCGAGTTGGAGATGTGCAGGTCCAGTTCCGCGTGTAAGGCGCGTGCCAAATCCACGTCCGGCACCGTCATGGGCACTCTGTTGATGTTCCGCGACGAGTGGTAAATATCCATGTAGAGGTAGAAGACATCCTGAACTTCGCGCGGCAGAGACCAGATCGTGTTATCGCAGTAGGAGTTTTCGTTGAAGCTCACGGCCCCTACCACTTCGGCGTCGGGACGCCTTGAGATAGACGCCTGCGAGTTCTTGGCGGCGATGCGCGTCGCCTCGTCGTTGATGTCGAACTGCCCCAGGTGGATGCTGGTGTCGAAGACTATTTTCATCACTCGTGAGGGCCGTCGGTCAGAACCACTTGTCGAATCCCGGTTCGTACGAGACGCACACGTTCTTGACGCTCGTGTATTGGAGCATTGCCTGGAACCCGAGGTCGCGCCCGAACCCGCTCCAGCGGTGTCCGCCGAACGGGGCGTCGTTGAAGACGCGGTTGTAGGTATTTATCCACACCGACCCCGCGCGCAGACGCCTCGCCACGCGGTGCGCGCGCGAGAGGTCGTTGGTCCATATGCCGGCCGCCAGGTCATAGTGGGTGGCATTCGCTGTTCGGACGGCCTCTTCTTCATCCTCGAAAGTGTTGACGACCATCACCGGCCCGAACACCTCTTCCTGAAAGACGCGGCTCCGCACAGGGGGGTCGAGGATGATGGTCGGCTCAAGGAACGGCCGCCCCTTGATTCCCTCGCCCACAGCCTGCCTGCCGCCCACGGCCACGACGCCGCCCTGCTGCCTTGCCTCGTCAATGAACGACATGACGCGGCTGAAATGGTTCTCGGATATTAAGCAGCCAATCTGCGTCTCGGGGTCGCTCGGCGGGCCGACCCTCAAACGCGCCGCGTGCTCCTTGAGGCGGCCGACGAGTTCCTCGCTCACCGCTTTATGAACTAACACGCGGCTGCCGGCGCAGCAGTTTTCGCCCTGCGCGAAGAAGCCGCCCTCTAAAACGCTGGCGGTCGCGGCCTCCAGATTACAGTCGGGGAAGATGAGGTGGGCGCTCTTCCCGCCGAGTTCGAGAGAGACACGTTTACCGTTGCGCCCGGCCAGTTCGGCAACCTGCCGCCCGGTCGTCACTCCCCCCGTGAAGGCGACCATGTCAACGTCCGCGTGCGTGACGAGAGCCTGCCCGGCGGTGTTGCCGTATCCGTTGACGACGTTCAGGACACCGGGAGGAAGACCGGCGTCAACCGCTATTCTCGCCAGTTCCATCGCGCTGCTCGGGGTCAACTCGGACGGCTTGAGCACGACGCAATTGCCGGCGGCCAGCGCGGGCGCGACCTTCCACGACGCCAGGTTGAGCGGGAAGTTCCAGGGGACGAGTTGCGCGACGACGCCGACCGGCTCGCAGAGCGTGTAGTCGAGATATGACCCGCGCAGCGGTATGGTCTCTCCCTTGAGCAGCCGCGCCGCCCCCGCGTAGTAGTCGAAGCAGTCCGCCGTCTCCGGGACATCGACGACGCTGACCTCTCCCAACGGGCGGCCCGTCTCAGATACTTCTATCGCGGTCAACTCTTCCTGACGTTCGCGGATTATCTCCGCCATCTTGCGCAGAATCTCGCCGCGACGTTGCTGGCTTTCGAAGGCCCAGCCGCTCTCGAAGGCTTGGCGCGCGGCTTTGACGGCGGCGTCAACGTCTTCGGAAGAGGCGTCCGGGGCGCTTGCCACCACGTCCCCGGTCGCCGGGTTGACGACTTCGATATGTTTGCCGGAAGCAGGCTCCGTCCAGTCTCCGTTAACGAACAGATTGTAGTGCCGTAAGGTCGCGGTCATTTCGGTCTCCCTCAACTGACAGAGCGATTGTGAGTGCCCGGTTCACCGGCACGTTCCTATATCCGTACTCGTAATAATCAGGTCTTGGTTCTTTCTTCGGTCCGCGCCACTTTCTTCTCTTTCTCACGCCCCAGACTTACTTCCGCATCGATCAGGGCCGCGCTCTGCGGCGGGAGTAAAGCCCTACGCGTGATCTGCTCTTCGATGATGTTGGAAATCTCCCTGCTCCAGATGCCGGTCAGCGTCTCGTCCGCCTGAATCCACTGGTCGCGCTTGCCCGTGGGCAGTTCGAACACGACCGCCGTCGGCTTGTTGTCCGTCTGAAGCGGGTTGTAGATGGCGAGGTCACTGCCCCTGTAGGGCAGACGCTCCCACTGGTCCGGGTTGAGCGGGATGATCTTTATCCTGTCCTGATACTCTTCGGGGAAGCTGTTTCTGAATCTCAGCGCCTTCTGACGCATGATGGACTCGTTGGGGATGAGGTACGTGTAGTAGACGTTTTTCTTATTGATGTTGTCCTTGACGACATCGTCAAAACAGTACGCCCCCGCCGTGGGGATGTCTTTATGCAGGTTGGGCGTGACGATCCAGACCTCGCTGCACTCGGGTATGTTCGCCTCCAGTTGGGCTATGTACTCGTCGGTTAAAATTTTATCCTGTGAGAGAAGGTGCCTGAGCGAGACGATACAATTGCGCAGTTGCTTCAACTCGTCGGACGTTTTTACGTCGAGCTCGTCCACCTCCGCCGCGAACTCTTTAATTACCGTCTGGTACGTCGAACTGGTGATCCTCCTGGTTAAGACCACCGAGACCAGCGCGGACAGCAGACCTATGCTTAAGACGAAGCCTAACGATTGGAAGGTCAGGGACAGGTTGAGGTTGTTAGCCAGCGCCCCGACCAGCACGGTCGCGGCGGCGATGACCACGGGGATAACGTCTCTTAAGAAGGACGTTGAATCATATCTGTCTGGCACGGCCGGTGAGTCTCCGTTGGTTGTCGAACGCCGAGCTGGCAACTCGGCGCAAGGGGCGAGACAAGAATTAACATTCCTCGCCCTCACTTGTAAATATGTATTCCTGCATGTCGCGATCTTCTTTCGCGGAACGCTTCAACCGCGTGAGAGGGACGACGACGCCAATCCATTCGCCGAAGTGGCGGATTGCGGTCGCAAAGAATATGCTGGCCCGTGAGCGGTGCCGGTCGCCGAGACGGGCGGTCACCAAGGTAATTCATCGGGGTTCATCGAGGCGACAACGGCTCGGTGTCATCATCTTAATGCACATTCTATCCGTCGAAGCGGTCAGTAAAGACTACGGCCTGCGGCCCATCCTTGAGAGAGTCAGCCTCGGCCTCGACAGCGCCGACCGCGTCGGCGTGGTCGGCGTTAACGGCTCGGGCAAGACCACATTCCTCCGCCTCATCGCGGGCGACGAACGGCCGGACGCCGGGCGCATCATTCTCGCCGACGGCGTCACCGTCGGATACCTCCCGCAGAACCCGCCCTACGACGCGGAAGCGACCGTCCTCGAAGCCGTCTTCGCCGCGAGCGACGCAAGGATGAAGCTGCTTTTGGACTACGAGCGCGCCTGCGGCGAACTCGCGGCGGCGGGCGGAGACGAGCGGCGCGCGTTGGACCGCGTGTCCGAGTTGGGGCGCCGTCTGGAAGCCTCCGGCGCGTGGGAGTTGGAGACGAACGCGCGGACGGTGCTCGGCCGCCTCGGCATCACGGACACGAACGCACGGATGGGCGAACTCTCCGGCGGGCAGCGCAAACGCGTCGCGCTCGCGCACGCGCTGATCGAACGCCCGGGCCTCCTCATCCTCGACGAGCCGACCAACCACCTCGACGCCGAGACCATCTCCTGGCTCGAAGATTACCTCGCGCGTTACAGCGGCGCGCTCATGCTCGTCACGCACGACCGTTACTTCCTCGACCGCGTCACGACGCGCATCCTCGAAGTCGAGCGCGGCGTTGTGCAGACGTTCGACGGGAACTACGCTTACTACCTCGAAAAGAAGGAGGAGCAGGAGACGGCGCGCGCCACGGAGGGGCAGAAGCGTGAGATGTTGATTCGCCGCGAGCTGGCGTGGCTGCGGCGCGGCGCGAAGGCGCGCACGCGGAAGTCGAAGGCCCGCGTGGACCGCGCCGAAAGTCTGATCGCACAACCCAAAGAGACGGCGAGGGCCGAACTCGACATGTCGGTCGGCTCGACCCGTCTGGGCAAGAAGGTTTTGGAGTTGCGCGACATCACGAAGTCGTACGACGGCCGCGTGTTGATCGACGGCTTCAGCCGCACCCTCCGGCCGGGCGAGCGCGTCGGCGTCATCGGGCCGAACGGCGCGGGCAAGACAACGCTGCTCGAAATCATCGCGGGCCGGGTCGCGCCGGACGCGGGCGCGCTCGAAGTGGGACAGACCGTGCGGCTCGGGTACTACGACCAGGAGAGTCGCGCCCTCGACGAGCAGGAGCGGGTGATAGATTACATCCGCGCGGTCGCCGAGCGGGTCGAGACCGCCGATGGCTCATTCATCACGGCGGGGCAGATGCTCGAACGTTTCCTCTTCAACGGCGCGATGCAGTACGCGCCGATAGCGAAGCTCTCGGGCGGCGAGCGGCGTCGGCTCTACCTGCTGCGCGTGCTGATGGGCGCGCCGAACGTCCTGCTGCTGGACGAGCCGACGAACGACCTCGATATCCAAACTCTCATCACTCTGGAAGACTACCTCGACGGCTTCCCCGGCAACCTCATCGTCGTCAGCCACGACCGTTACTTCCTCGACCGCACGGTGGAGCACATCTTCCGCTTCGAGGGCGGGGGCCGCGTGCGCGAGTACCCCGGCAACTACTCCGCGTTTCTTGAGGCGCGACGCAGGGACGAGAGTGAAGCCGTCCCCGTGGAGTCTCCGACAGCGGCGCGGCCGACAGGACGACGTAGCGACGCGACGCCGCCGGTCAAACGTAAGCTCTCATTCAAAGAGCGGAACGAGTTGGAGGAGACTGAAGCCCGCGTTCAGTCGGCCGAGGTGCGTCTGGCCGAGATAGAGGCGGAGTTGTCCACCAACGCGAGCGACGCAACAATGGTGCACCGTCTCTACGAGGAGCGCGAGCAGTTGACGGAGCAGTTGGCCCGCGACCTCGACCGCTGGGCGGAACTCGCGGAGTTCGCGTGACGCCGGGGCGGCGAGAAATGGTTCGTCGGAGTTCGAGTTGAGAACGGTAAGAACTGTGAATGGCTCTCATGGTATCAAGGCCCGGTCGGGTACGAGGTGCGTGACCTGTGCGTGACGGCGGGCGACGAGGCGGCCTTCTGCCATTACCTCTACCACGTCAGCGGGACGATGACGAACGGGCGCGAGGTGGACATGTGGGTCCGCGCGACCGTCTGTTTCCGCAAGACGGACGGCGCGTGGGTGGTCGCGCACGAGCACACGTCCGTGCCCTTCGACGCGGAGAGCGGCAAGGCTTCGGTCAGTCTCAAACCGTAGCTCTTGCGGCGGCGCCGCATGGCCTCAAGTCAACACACGGCCTGCCCCGCTTCAAATAAATTTTCGCGACGCGGCTAAAATAATCGTTGACTTGCTCATCCATTTGTCATATCTTGCGCCCGCTCTGACAGGCTCTTTGCCGCGATAGCATTTCGGCGTCATCACTCGGCCTCGCCCGACGCCCACTTCGCAGACGGGGTATTGACCCCGCCCCTGAACGGAGGAGCAGCGCCCCTCCGGACTCTCACCTTTCCTACTCGGCGACCTCGCAGCACGCCTACTGGGAACCAACGACCACAGTCTTCCGGCCGCACCCTACGCGTGTTCTCCTCTGAACAGACGGCCGGTTCAGCCGGACTCCTTTAGTCGGTCGCTTAACCTTTCTGGAACTTGGCTTTGGCTCCCAAAGCTTCAGCTCCTCACCATCAGCGTTATTTCCATCGAGAGAGAAATCCGCGATGTCCACCCGGTTCGGAGACATAAATCCATGCGTCTCGACACTATAAGGGTAGAGTCATCTCGGTTCATGTAAGGAGCACGTCATGTTCAATAACCGACTCGAAATTCGTGTTTTCGGAGAACAGGACCAACCCCTCGCGGGGACCGTCGTGACCGCCGCGCCGGAGGCGGCCGGGAATACCGCCGACGCGCAATTTGATCCGACACGCCAGCTCTACTTCTTCGACGGTCTGCGCCCCGGCTTCTACTTCATCACCGCGTCACACCAGGAGTACGAGCCGGAGACGCGCCGCATACAGGTGCATCCGAAACCCGCGCAGGCAGTCTTCATGCTGGTCAAGGTCGGCAGCAGCTACACGTTTCGCGGTAACCAGCGCGTGCCCTACGACCCGCAGCCCGAGTTGATCGGAATCATCCCCTCTCCCATTGAGGAGGAGACGGTGGCGGACGCTGATGAGAAGAGAGGGTTAGGCGAGTTGCTCGACAGCCTGGGCCTTGTGCCCGAACCCGTTCTCACGGCGGATGAAGATGCAGCGGAGGAGGGCCGCGCCAGGACCCCACTCGTTCCCGGGGCGATGGTCGTGCGACGCGGCGCCGGGCCGCTCGACGCCGACAATATCAACGAGTTGAAGGTGTTGCGTGAGCACCCTTCGGTTGCGGCGGC
Organism: Pyrinomonadaceae bacterium; assembly: GCA_036379655.1. GTDB lineage: Bacteria > Acidobacteriota > Blastocatellia > Pyrinomonadales > Pyrinomonadaceae > QHXN01. The sequence continues at coordinate 5,315 of DASVGG010000046.1, read as the reverse complement.
GGGGCCTGTGTTTCGGCGCTCGGGCAATGGTTTCTCCGTTTTCACCAACCAGCTCTTCGTCAAGTTCAAGCCCGAGATAACCCGAAGCGCGGTTGAGCGGACGCTTGCCGACGAAGGCTTAACCTTAGTGAGGCCGCTTGAGTTCGCGCCCAACCTTTTTGTCGCGGAGGCCGACGCCTCCATCGGCGAGGCCATCAACCAGATCGCCGAGCGCCTTCTCGGCACGGGCCGCGTGGAGTACGCCGAGCCGCAGATGGCGGAGGTGCCCGAACTCGACAGCATCACCCCGACCGACTACCTCTGGCCCGGCACGTGGGATAGGCAACTGGTCCAGACGCAGGACGCGTGGCAACTCCTGCGCGACGACCCGGCGCTCGGCGAGTCGTTCCAATTCGGGCGGCCGAGCATCATCATCGGGGTTGTAGACGGGGGAATCAGGTCAGTCGGCGGGGTGCCCGAGAATCCTGATTTTCAGGGCACGGTCTCCGACGGCAGCAGCAAGACCTATCAACTATTCGATTGCGGCAGTCTTGCCCTGCATAACGACAACACGTCCGGCAACCACGGCATTAGTTGCGCCGGCATCGCCACGGGAATTGCGAACAACCCTTCCGCCGACCCCTCGGTCGGCATCGGCGTTGCCGGGGCGGCGCCGAATGCGCGGCTCATCGGGCTGAAAGCTTCGTGGGTCGAGTTGTGGGACCTGGAGATGTATCTGTGGGCGGCCGGCCTCCACCCGCAGAGCGCGAGGCCGGGCTTCCCCGCCCCCATCAACCCGGGTGCGGACATCTTCACGTGCAGCCTCGGGCTCGGTTCGGGGGCGCCGCTCTCGCAGGCGGCGGCGGACATGTTCGACTACATCACTTCGCGCGGAAGGGGCGGCAAGGGATGCGTCGCCGTCTTCTCCACGGGGAACGATAACTCGATGCACGTGGACGCCCCGAACTGGTATCGCCCGTACGGCACCTACGAGCGCACCTTCGCCTGCGCGGCGTCAACGCTCTCGAACACGGGCGTCGAGATTCGTGGGAGCGGCGGCATAGGGCCGATGGCATGGTGCACGCCCAGCAACAGAGGAGGAACGCACAACCCGCCCAACGGCTATCGCACGTGGACCGTCGCTTTCAAGCATCAGGGGAACATGCCGTCGTTCCCGATGGTCACGACGACGTTGGCCGCGAACGTCGCGGCCGGCGCGACGAGCATTACCGTCGCGAACACCGCCGGGTTGACCTCGCAGATGTACATCCTCTTGGAGCCTCCCGGCGCCCCCGGGAGCGAGCCCGTCATGATCACGGGGGCGCCGAACCCCGCGACGGGACAGGTGCCGGTCAATTCTCTTCTCAACTCCCACGTCGCGGGCGACCAGGTGATTGCCGGGTCAAGACTGGTCTCGACGCTGACGGCGCCCGCCGCCATCGGTGCGACGAACATCACCGTCGGCGATGTCACGGGGTTGGCGAACGGCCAGCGCATCCTCCTCGGCGCGGCGGGGACGTTGCTGTGGAATCGTGTGGAGGTGACCGTCACGGGAGACCCCGACCCTGGGACGGGTAACGTGCCCGTCTCGGCCCTATCTAGCGCGTGGCCGGTCGGGACGGAGGTGGTCGTCGGGAACAACCACCACAGCAACGACTTCGGCGGCACCTCGTCGGCGACGCCTTTAAGCGCGGGAATCGTCGCGTTGGTGCTCTCGGCCAGACCCGAATTGACGTGGGTCGAGGTGCGCGAGATTCTCCGCAACACCGCCGTCAAGATCGACACGGCCAACGTCAACCCCGAGGGACGTTGGCTGGATGCCAACGGCGACCCGAGCACCGTGACCGGGCTCCCTCCGGTCTTCAGCCAGTGGTACGGCTACGGACGCCTCGACGCCAACGCGGCCGTTGCGGCGGCGCTGGCCTACGACTTCCCGCGCGACCTCATGATACGGGATACGCTCGCGGACGACGGCGTGAGTCCGACCGCCGCCTCGGCCGACAGCCCCGACATATGGGTTCGGACGGCCGACCCGGCGACAGACCCCGGGGCGCTTCCCGCCGGGTACGGCTCGGCCGGGCCGCACCAGACGCCGAGCTTCGACGGGCAGCGTTGGCTCTACGCGCGCGTGAGAAATCGCGGCACCGTCGAGAGCCTCGACGCGTGGGTCAGGTTCTCCGTCGCCTCTTCCGACGGCACGCCCTTCGTGCATCCGGACGACTGGGAGCCGCGAAACGGCCTGGGCAACATCGCGCCGGGCTCCTGGCAGCCGGGCACATACTTCATCGGCGAAGTCGCGCTGCCGCACATCCCGGCGGGCGGCGACTTCATCGTCAACATCCCCTGGCCCGACGCGCTCGTCCCACCGCCCTTGACGCCGACCGGCGACCCCTGGAACTACCACCTGCTGGCGGAGGTCACGCCGCAAGACGGCCCGCTGACGGGCACGCTCACCAACGAGAATAACAACCTCGCGCAGAAGGCCATCAACATCATCGACACGACCCCGCCCGTCGTCGTCTTCCTCGATTCGAGCGGAAACCCGATGCCGCACACGGCGGCCGTCCCTTCGAGCACGCCGAGCATCATCTTCCCGCTCAGAATCCGCGTCACGGACCGAGGCTTCTTCGACGCCGAGTCGGTGACGTTCGACATCACGTGGTATCGACGCGGCGGCGCCCCGACGACCATCACCTACGCGCGCACCGCCGCCAGTTGGACGCCGAGCGCGGCGCCGCCCACCACCGTCACCATCTCGAACCCGGTCAACGGCGCGGGCACGCCCGCGAACGGGAACGTGGCCGAAGCCATCTTCAACGGCAACCTCGTGCTCACGGGCGAGTTCAAGCAAGTCAGGATTCAGGTCAACGTCGGCGACCTGAGCGGCAACGTGACGCTGCCCGCGAACGCCAGCCGCTTGATCGATGTCGCGACGCCGACCGACCTCGCGCTGCTGCTGGATTACTCGGGCAGCATGCTTGCAGTGAACGCGGCGGGGCAGAGTAAATGGAACTCGGCCAAGGAAGCGGCCAACCTCTTCAACACGATCTACGCCGCGCTGGCCCCGAGCACGCTGGACGAGCGAATCGCGCTGGTCAGGTTCTTCACGGACGGCGCGGCCGGGCCGGACCTGACGGAAGTGACGGAGGGCTTGAGCGCGCCGACGACCGCCGCGCCGCTCGTTGACGACCCCGACCCGGCCTCCGCGAACTTCTGGACGCCGATGGGCTCCGCCGTGCTGGCGGGCCACGGCGAGTTGGCGCCGGCCGCGCCCAACTGGCGGAACCGCGTGATGATTCTCATGACCGACGGGTTGGAGAACCGGAACCCGATGCTGGCCGACGTGCGCAGCGCCCCGGCGGCGAGTCCCAACTTCGTGCCGAACGTCGCGGAGAGCGCGCAGCTCGGTTACGTCATACACGCCTGCGCGTTCGGCCCTCCGGGGCAGGTCGATACGGGGGCGATACAGAACCTCGCGCTGGGTGGCGACGGGCTTAAATCCTACGGCGGCCAGTTGCATTCCACGGAGACGACCGCCGACGTTAATCAAGCCTTCGCGCTGAAGGAACACTTCCTCTCGCTGCTGGCCGACACGCTCCCCGTCGAAGTCATCGGCCCGTTCGCCAGTAACTTTACAATCGAGCCCGGCGTCAGCGAAGTGGTCTGCGTGGTGACGGACAACGTCGCGTTCAACGTCACGCCGCCGCCCGAACACGTCTCGCCCATCGGGGCAGTAAACACACAGCCGGGATTCTCGTGGGTGCGGATTTCCGACCCCGCGCCGGGATTGTGGTCGCTCGGCGGGTTCGCGGCTTCGGCGACCGTTCAAGGCTTCGCCGTGGTTGACCTCGTGCTGCAAACGAGCTTCGACGCCGGGCGGACTGGAATCGGAGTCGGCCTGCCCATCTCTCTCTCGGCGGAGATTCGCGAGAACGGCGTCGGAGTCTCGGACGCGACCGTGACGGTCGAGGTGGAAGGGCCGAGCGGTTCCATCGGCCAGCTTCTTACCAGCTACACCAGAACCGCGACCTTCAATCCCGTGCGTTGGCAGAGTCACCTCTCGGCCTCCGCGCGGCTGGAACCCTTGAGCCTCCGGCGGCAGATGTTGGTTGCGGCTTCGGAGGAGGCCGGCCTCGTGCTCGGCCACGCGCGCTCGCACGTCGTCTTAACCGAAACGACCACGCCGGGACGTTACGAGGGCGCGTGGCTCAACACACTGGAAGAGGGCACGTATACGTTCAGGTTCAAGGCCAGAGGGCAGACCGCGTCCGGCGCCCCCTTCCAGCGCAGCTACCTCATCTCGCGCCACCTCGAACCGCTGCCGGAGCCTTCGCGCACCAGCCTGAGTTGGGCCTCGGTCCCCATTCGCGAAAAGAAAATCGTCCGCTGGAAAGCGACCCTCGTCCCGCAGACCGCCACGGGGCGGCCGCTCGGTCCGGGGCTCGCGCACAAGCTCAGCTTCCAGGTCGCGGGACGCGCCGCGTCTACCCAGACGCGGACGCCGCGCGAATCGTTGGCGACCGTCGAACACAAGAGTGCTTCGATTGGAACAGGTCAGGAGGCGTTGATAAAAGTCAGCGACAACCTCGACGGCACCTACAGCGCGGAACTGAACCTGCCCGCCGGCGAGGCTCCGCCGCCGCTCGCGCTGCGCTTCGGCTCGCATCGCATCACGCTGCTCGGCGGCCCCACGCTCTGCCGCCGCGTGCGCATCACCCTCAAGCGCATCAAGGTGATTGACGACCAGGAGACGTGGTTCCCTTCTCCGGGTGAGATGGTCTTCGACGTGGTGGTCGCGCCCAACGGCGACCCCGACCGCGCCACGCGCCGGAGGATTCCCGACGCGGGTCACATCCGTCTGAGCGACGGCGAGAGCCAGGAGCTTAACACCGTCGTCTTCGACGGTTATGTCGAAGACGGCGCGACCCTCGACTTCTCGATGGGCGGGACCGAGTACGACTGGCTCCTCTTCTTTACGAAGAAGGACCCGCTGGCGCGTTACCGAAGGGTATTCACGGGCAGCGCCTCGTCGTGGGCCAAATCGTACACGCCGGATGACGAGGCGGACGACCCTGAAGCTCTCGACGACTGGCAACTGTGGTACGACGTTGAGGTCTTTTAAGGCGTCGCGTGCGGGCGCGGTGATTCAACAGATGTTCACTCCCGCGCCCGCACCCGTCCTCTTTCGTAGATGCGTTAAGCGTAGTGTCACATCGCTGATGTGACTATTTGTCACCTACGTTTTGTGAGTATCTCCAAGGTACCTGATCTTGAGATACCGGTCTCGGCGGCGGTTGCGTCGCCGTAAGTGCGCCGTGATGCGCCGCTGCGTGGCC